>JAXMHA010000035.1:0-14578 GCA_046347015.1 Lysobacterales bacterium
CGGCGTGCCGTGCACGCCCGCGGGAACCAACCATGAAACACGACTCTTTCGGGATCGGGCCGTCGCCCGCGATGCCTTCACGCCGACGCTTCGTGCGAGGACTGGCATTGGGCGGCACCGCGGCCTTATTGGGCGGGTTCCTGAGGCCCGCATGGGCCCTGCAGGATGCCGGGCAGGGCCGCGGCGGATCCGAAGTCCTGTCGGGGACCCGGTTTGCGCTGGAAGTCGCCGAGTCGACCGTCGACTTCACCGGCAAGGTGCGCCGTGCGACGACCGTCAACGGGCTGTTGCCGGGGCCGGTGCTGCGTTGGCGCGAAGGCACTACGGTCACGGTGGCTGTCACCAACCGCCTGCGCGAACCGACCTCGATCCACTGGCATGGCATCCTGCTGCCGTTCGACATGGATGGCGTGCCGGGCATCAGCTTTCCGGGCATCGCGCCGGGCGAAACGTTCACCTACCGCTTCCCGGTCCGGCAAAGCGGAACGTATTGGTACCACGCCCACTCCGGCTTCCAGGAGCAGACCGGCCTGTTCGGCGCGCTGGTGATCGACCCGGCGAGGTCGGACCGGATCCGCGCGGAGCGCGACTACGTGGTGATGCTCAATGACTGGACCGATGCGGACCCGATGACTGTCTTCGCGAACCTCAAGAGGCAGGGCGACTACTACAACTACGGCGAACCCACGGTGCGCGATTTCCTCGCCGACGTATCGCGAACGGGGCTGAAGGATGCGCTGGCGTCACGCCGCATGTGGAACGACATGCGGATGAGTCCGCGAGACTTGATCGACGTGACGGGGGCGGCCTACACCTACCTGATGAACGGCGCGACGCCGGCCGGCAACTGGACGGGACTGTTCAAGCCGGGCGAGCGGGTGCGCCTGCGCATCGTCAACGGATCGGCCAACAGTTTCTTCGACGTCCGCATCCCGGGCCTGAAGCTGACGGTGGTGGCGGCCGACGGCCAGGACGTCGAGCCGGTCGAAGTGGATGAGCTCAGGATCGGCACGGCCGAGGTCTACGACGTCATGGTGCGGCCCGACGAGGATCGCGCGTACACACTCTTCGCCGAATCGATGGGCCGGGACGGTTACGCGCGCGGCACGCTCGCGCCGCGGGTCGGCATGGAGGCGGAAGTACCGCATCTCGATCCGCTGCCGACGCTGTCGATGGTGGACATGATGGGGGCGATGGCACACGGTGGCATGGCCGACATGCACGGCATGGATCATGGCTCGATGCCGGGCATGGACATGGGCGGCACGGGCCTCGACCCCGCCGGGATGAAAGTCGCGCACCACGCACGCACCGAGTACGGCAACCCGAACGTCGACATGCGCGTGGACATGCCGCGCACCAACCTCGACGACCCCGGCGTCGGCCTGCGCAGCATCGGCCGCCGCGTGCTCACGTATGCCGACCTCCACACCATTGGCGGCTCGCTGTATCCGCACGCGCCGGTCGCGCGCGAAATCGAATTGCACCTGACCGGCAACATGCATCGTTTCGTGTGGGGCTTCGATGGCCTGAAGTTCTCGCAGGCGGCACCGGTGCATTTCCGCTACGGCGAGCACCTGCGCCTGGTCCTGTGCAACGACACGATGATGACGCACCCGATCCACCTGCACGGAATGTGGAGCGAGATCGAGTCCCCCGGACAGGAGTTCCAGGTGCGCAAGCACACCTTCAGCGTGCAACCGGCACAGCGCGTCACCTGCCGCGTGATGGCGGACGCGCCGGGGCGTTGGGCGTTCCACTGCCATCTGCTCTACCACATGGAATCGGGCATGTTCCGCGAGGTGGTGGTGTCGTGACGCACGTCTCGCGCGCATCCATCCGGCTGCTGGCGATGTACGCGGTGTTGGCCGCAACGGCGGCCGTTGCGCAGGATTCCATGCCCGGCATGGACGGACCGCACACGCATCATTCCGCACCTTCGCCGAGTGGGCCGGCAGCCGCGAAGCACCCACATCCGGGGCAGGTCCGGGCGCAGAAGGCCTCCGCGCCCGAGGTGTCGGGCGCGGGCATGGCGTCGCCGGCGTCACCGGAACGAGCGAACGTGGAGCACACGAACCACGCGGGCGCGATGCACGGCACGGCGATGGCCCCCGTACCACCGCCTTCCAACGTGACCGGTTCGGTGCAAGTCCTCGACAGCGGCTCGCAGATCGGCATCCGCCCGGTAGTCCTCGGGCTGGACCTCGCACCCATGGAAGCGGATGGGCACGGGATGCCGATGCATGGCGGCAACGCGCCACCGGATGCGCGCAGTGCCGACTATTCCGACGGTGCCGCCCACGGATCGATGACCGGCATGGACATGCTGGACGATGCGGCCTTCGGAATGTTGCTGGTGGACCAGCTCGAATCCTTCGACGGCCGCAACGGCAACGGTGCGTTCCTCGATGCGGAGGGGTGGTATGGCTCCGATGCGAACAAGTTCTGGGTAAAGGCCGAAGGTGAACGCAGTACCGGACAATTGCAGGACCTTCGCATCGAAGCGCTTTGGGCGCACCCGGCTGGTGCCTACTGGGATACGCAGGCCGGTGTGCGCCGCGACTTCGGAGTCGGGCCGGACCGGACTTGGGCGGCATTCGGGATCCAGGGCCTTGCGCCGTACTGGTTCGAAGTCGAAGCAACCCTGTACATCGGGCAAGCGGGGCGGACCGCACTCCGCTTCGAGTCGGAGTACGAGTTGTTGCTGACCCAGCGCCTGATCCTGCAGCCGCGACTCGAAGTGAACCTGTATGGTCGCGACGATCCGCAGCACGGCATTGGCTCGGGCCTCTCGGATGCCGAATTCGGCTTGCGCCTGCGCTACGAATTCACCCGCAAGTTCGCACCGTACGCGGGCGTCGAGTTCGGGCGCACGTTTGGAAGGACGGCGGACCTTGCGCGTCGCGCGGGCGAACCCGTTTTCGGTCCACGCCTGGTGGCGGGGTTGCGCTTCTGGTTCTGAGCCTGCAGGGCGCTCGGGGCACCGACGGGTGCCCGTTGCGTGCCGGCGCACGTGACTGCCGCGATGAGTACCGGGACTACTTCGCCATGCTGAAGCTCAGGTGCACGACGATCGAATCGCCGGCGCTGACGTTGGCGAGCGAGGCCGGTGGAAAATGCAGCACCAGCGCGTGGTCGCCTTCGCCGACGTGCACGATGCCGGTGGTCTTGTCGACCGATGTGACTTTCACCGTCATCGAGTGTGCGCCCATGCGGTGATGCTTCCCCGCGTGCTTTCCCATCGTTTCATGCGCGCGGGGCATCTGCTGCGTCGTTTCGGACGAGGCCTGCCCGGCGGTATTGTCCTGCGCGGCCGCGAGGGCCGAGAAACCGAGTGCGAGTGCGCAGGCGGTGGCAAGGATGGTCGCTTTCATTGGGGACTCCTGTTGCGGGCCGGATGCCGCGCCGGATCCGGCGTGGCGAGTGCCACGGTGCGCCGGCCATCCTGTAGCGTGCTTGAACAGGGCGGTGCCGGGCCTTGCGCGAGTCGGGTTGCGGCGCCGAACCCGAAGGTGCAGCATCGAACGCCGGTCCCGGTTGTGGCCAAGACCCGCGGAGCATCGGACGTGAAAACCCTCCTGACCATCGTGGCGCTGGTGATCCTGATCGTGCTGGGTACCGGAATCTGGATCCGGAGCGGCGCGTACGACATCGCGGCCGACGCCCCGCATTGGGCGTTGACCGAACGGTTGATCGGCGAATTGCGCCGGCATTCGATCGCCTCGCGGGCAGCCACGATCGTGGTGCCGCCACTCGACGTCCCGGGCCGAATCGAGGAAGGCGCCGGGCACTACGCGGCCATGTGCACGGGATGCCACCTTGCCCCGGGCATCGAGGATTCCGAGTTGCGCGATGGGCTTTATCCGCGACCGCCGAAGCTCGCGAAGATGCACCACCTCGATCCCGCCACCGCATTCTGGGTCATCAAGCACGGCATCAAGATGACGGCCATGCCGGCGTGGGGAGCGACCCACGACGACGATGCGATCTGGGACATGGTCGCGTTCCTGCGCAAGCTGCCGGATCTGACGCCGGCCGAATACAAGGCGATGGTCGATGCGGCGCCACCGGACGAGGACATGCATGGTGACGGTGGCCACTCGCACATGGGCGGCGCAATGCCTGGAACGGCTACGCACGCGGCGCCGGCGTCAAACCCTGCCGGCACAGGTGTGCCCGCGCCGTCGCACGACGAGCATTCCGGCGACGACGGCGCCACCGGCCACCATCACGATGGAGACGGGCCTTCACCATGAACGGGAAGCTCCGGACATGGCTTCCCGCGCCTCGCGGCGAGTTCGGTGCGGGTGAGGGACTCAGTTCGACGAGCGCGGCGGCGGCTCGGACTTGGCCGGCGCATCGAAGACGGCGAACATCGCGACGTAGGGCTTGACCAGCATGTCGAGCGCGCCCGTGTAACCGTCCGTCGCGGTGTAGATGCGCGACAGCGTGCCATCGAGGTAGAGCGCATCCCGGCAACCGAGCTCGTCGCGGAAGAGCTGCGCGAAATCGTGGAAGTTCACCGGGACCTCGCTGACCGCGAACACGACCCGGTCGGGCGTGGGCGCGCACACGCCGTTGCGCCACTTGAGGCTGTCGGAGTCCTTGATGAACGCGGGATTCACCGCGCCATCGATCACCAGCATCGGCCCCGATTGCGACGCGAGCCTCGCCTGCACGGCGCGCGACTTCCATTCCTTCGTCGGCACGACCCCTGCGTGGCCGTCGGTGTCGACGTAGAACACGCCGTTCGGCGCAATCGAGAAATTGCCCGCGGCGGGATCGCCGCGCACCGTGTTGAGCGGGCGCAGCGTGCGGCCGCCCTCGATGTACAGGCCGAGCGGACGCATGTCCGCATCGTAGATTCCGGCGTTGGTGGCGAAGCGCAGGACCCGGCCGTGCGCCTCGCCCCATGCACGCAGCGCTTCGATGCCGGCGAATGCATGGCCGGCGTCGTCCTTCCAGTGGACTTCGAGCCGGTCGTGCGCGAGGTCCAGGGTGACGATCCGGTAGGCCGCTCCGCCGGAATCGACGACGCGCGACTCGAGCGCCGGGGCGCTTGGAGTCGCCGCCGCCGCAACGAGGCCGACGATCGCGCAAGGGATGCTTCTCGGCATGACGGGATTGTCGCCTGTGTCTGTCCCGGGCGGTATGGCGTGCCCCTGCATGCGGGGGCGGTGGGGATCACGTCCTCGGCGCCTGGCACTCAGGGGTGGCTGCGACGCGGGCAGGGTATCGATGGCGGCGTTAAGGATGCTCTGTTCAAACCCGCGCAGGCGTCACCGGTTCGCCTGGCCGGGGCCTTGACCAGAATCACGTATCGCAGCGCATGTACCCTGTATGGTGCCGCCATGGCCATCGGCCTGCACATTCCGCGACGAACCCGGCTCCGTCTCGCGCTGCTGGTGGCGTGCGTCTTGCTCATGCAGCAGTTGGCTCTTGCCGCCCACGCGTGCAATTCGGCAGCGCCGCCGGTGACGGCGCCTTCGGTCGACGCTTGCGAGGGCATGTCGATGCCGGCCCCAGCCGGGAGCGGTGACGCCCTGTGTGACGGGCATTGCGCACAGCAGGCTCCCACCGTGCCCGACGTCCGGATGCCGACCGTGCCGCCGGACATGCTGCCGCCGCTGCCGCCGGATGCGGTCGTATTGCTCCCGTTGGCATCGGCTGCGTCGACGCCGGCACCGTGCGTCGAGCCCCATCCATCGCCGCCGCCGGCGACGATCCTGTACTGCACGCTGCAGATCTAGAACTCCACGCGATTGCCGGGGCCGTCGTCCGCTGGACGACGCTTGTCGCTTTGCGCGTGGGTTGGCATGTCCATTCCGATCTTCTGGCGACGCTGCGGCGTCGCAGTTCTGGTTTCTTCGTGCATGGCCGTCGTGGCCATTCCGGCGGCAGCCGATGAGGCGCCGCTGACGCTTGCCGTTGCAGTCGAACTTGCCGTGCGCGCGGCGCCGACGCTCGACGCCGGTTCCGCGCGCGTGGGCTGCGCGCGCGAACTCCGATCGCGCCGGCCGCCTGCCAGATCCCGAGCTGACATTCGGCGTGGGCAACCTGCCGATCCAGGGTGCTGGCGCCTTCACGCTCGGCACGGACGCGATGACGATGCGGACGGTGGGCTTGATGCAGCGCATTCCCTCGCGGGCCGCACGCGACGCTGAACGCGCACGGCCGAGGCCGGCATCGCTGCCGCTGATGCGCAACGCATCGCCGCCGCGGGGAGCGTCCGCGAGGAAGCGGCATCGGCCTGGATCACGCTCTGGGCAGCCGAGCCGCAGACACGCACTGCTCGGCGCGCTGCGCGAACAAGCGCAAACGGCGATCGAAGCCAGCCGCGCACGGCTGGCCGGCGGCACCGGCGGAGTTGCCGAGGCGCTTGCCGCACGTGCGGAACTTGCCGCGCTGGACAATCGCATCGACGCCGCGGTTGCCGAAGTATCGGCCGCACGTGCCGGCCTTTCGCGCTGGCTCGGGGACGATGGCGCACGGGCGCTGGCAGATCCGCCCGATTTCGACACCCTGCCGGTTGCACCGGCCAGGCTGCTGGCTCAGCTCGATCACCAGACGCCCTTGCTGGCCTGGTCGGCGAGGGAACGTGAGTCCGTCGCCGCGCTCGACGTTGCGCGTGCGGGCAAACGCCCCGAGTGGCGCATCGGTGTCAGCTACGGCGCGCGCTCCGCCGGCTTGCCGGACATGGCGATGTTCGAGGTCGGCGTCAGCCTGCCGTTGTTTGCGCGCCACCGCCAGGATCCGGCAATCAGCGCGCGCCTCGCCGAGCGCGACGCGATACAGGCGGAGCACGAAGATGCGCGGCGCGAGCGCAAGGCCGCGGTCGAGCGCGCACTGGCGCTATGGCAAGGCGCTTCGCGCCAGGTGCGGCGTTTCCGCGACGAGCTGCTGCCGCTCGCGCACGACCGCTCCCGAGCGGCATTGGCCGCCTATGGCGGTGGGGCGGACCTGCAGGAATGGCTCGACGCACGCCGCGACGAAACGTCGGTCCGGATCGGGCTTTCCGAAGCCCTGGGCGCCTGGGGACGGGCTTGGGCATCGCTGGCGTACTTGCTGCCGCAGGAGACCACACCATGAAACGCTTCGTCATCGTTGTTGCCGCACTGGCAGGACTCGGCGCATTGCTTGCGGGAGCCTATACGCTCGGCACGCGCCGCTCGGCGCCGGCGGCCGCATCGACAACGCAACAACCACCACGGCGCGCCGTGCTGTACTGGTACGACCCGATGCGTCCCGACCAGCATTTCGACAAGCCGGGCAAGTCGCCGTTCATGGACATGCGCCTCGTGCCCAGGTTTGCGGATGAAACGGTCGCCGCGGGTGCCGTGCGCGTGGATCCAACCGTGGTGCAGAACCTTGGCGTGCGCACGCAGCTCGTGCGCGTGGGGCAACTGGAACATGCGCGGCGCGTGACCGGCACCGTGTCCTGGGACTTGCGCGACTCCCATGCGGTCAATGCGCGCGTGGATGCGGTGCTCGATCGGCTGTACGCGCGCACGCCGTTCACGACAGTGCGCAAGGGCGATCCGTTGCTGACCCTGCTCGCGCCGCAGTGGAGCGCCGCGGCGGCCGAGTACTTCGCGCTGGCCGACGCGCAATCGGCCGATGGCCGTGCCTTGCGTGACGCCGCGCGTTCACGCCTGCGGGCGCTCGGCATGAGCACGGCAGACATCGCGAGCCTGCGCCCGGGCGATGCGCGCGTGATCGTGCGCGCGCCGGCGGATGGTGTCGTCGTCGAATTGAGCGTGCGCGAAGGCGAGCGCGTGTCGGCCGGTGCGCCGATGTTGCGCGTCAACGGACTCGACCGTGTCTGGCTCGAGGCGGCAGTGCCGCAGGCGGAAGTGGCCGGCATCGCGGCGGGTACGCCGGTGACCGCGAGTATCGATGCGCTGGCGGGTGAGACGTTTGCCGGTCGCGTTGAAGGCCTGCTTCCCGATGTCGATGCCGCCACGCGCACGCAGCGCGCGCGCATCGTGCTCGACAACCCTCGGCACCAACTCGCGCCGGGCATGTTCGCGCAGGTGAACATCGTGGCGACCGCAGGCGGCGAGCATCCGCTGGTACCGGACGATGCGCTGATCGCCACCGGCGATGATTCGCGCGTCGCGCTGGCCGAAGGCGAAGGCCGATTCCGCGTCGTGCGCGTGCGCACCGGGCGCTCGGCCGGCGGCATGACGGAAATCGTGCAGGGGCTGTCCGGCGGCGAACAGATCGTCGTGTCGGGGCAGTTCCTGATCGACTCGGAAGCCAGCCTGTCGGGCGCACTGGAACGCCTGCAAACGGGTGCTGCGCAAACGCCAGCCGCGCATGCCGCGCACGCGGAGCCCATCGTGCCAGCTGCGCCGCCGGGCCATGGGACGCATGATGCGCATGGCGGGCGCACGGAGCACCGGCAATGATCGCGCGCCTGATCGGCTGGTCGATCGCGCATCGCCTGCCGGTGCTGTTTGCCTCGATCGCACTCGCCGTGGCGGGCCTGTACGCCTTGTCGCGCACCCCGATCGACGCGCTGCCGGACTTGTCCGATACGCAGGTGATCATCCGCACGCCCTGGCCCGGGCAGTCGCCGCAGGTGGTCGAGGATCAGGTCACGTATCCGCTCGCTACGACGATGCTGTCGGTGCCTGGCGCAAAGGCGGTGCGCGGCTACTCCTTCTTCGGTGACTCGTTCGTGTACGTGCTGTTCGACGATCGCACCGACCTGTACTGGGCGCGCTCGCGCGTGCTGGAGTATCTGAGCCAGGCGCGCGAACGCCTGCCGGCGGGCGTGCAGCCGGCACTGGGCCCGGATGCCACCGGTTTGGGCTGGATCTACGAATACGCATTGGTGGATCGCAGCGGCAAGCATGACCTGGGCGAGCTACGCGCGCTGCAGGACTGGTTCCTGCGCTATCAGCTGAAGACCGTGCCGGATGTGGCCGAGGTCGCCAGCATCGGCGGCATGGAACGCGCTTGGCAGATCGTGCCCGATCCGCGTGCGCTCGCCGCGCGCGGCATCACGGTGCAGCAACTGGTTGCTGCCGTGCAATCGTCGAATGGCGCCGGCGGCGGTTCGGTGATCGAGCAGGGCGAAGCCGAATTCATGGTGCGCAGCGAAGGCTATCTGCGCAACGCGGTGGACTTCGAACTGGTCCCGATTGCGGCGAATGCAGGCGGCACGCCGGTCCTGCTGCGCGACGTCGCCACGGTGCGGCGTGGCCCCGCGTTCCGCCGTGGCATCTCCGAGCTCGATGGGCAAGGCGAGGTTGCTGGCGGGGTCGTCATCCTGCGTTCGGGCAAGAATGCGCGCGCCGCAATCGCGGCCGTCAAACACAGGCTCGACGGTCTTGCGAAGAGCCTGCCGGCGGGCGTGCAGATCGTGCCGACCTACGATCGCGCACGATTGATCGACGCGGCGGTGTCGAACCTGTGGTGGACGCTGCTCGAGGAGTTTGCCGTCGTCGCGCTGGTGTGTGCATTGTTCCTGTGGCATCTGCGCTCGGCGCTGGTGGCCGTCGTCGCGCTGCCGCTCGGCGTGCTCGCCGCGTTCGGCGTGATGCATTGGCAGGGCCTGAGCGCGAACCTGATGTCCCTCGGCGGCATCGCGATCGCGATTGGCGCCATGGTCGATGCGGCCGTGGTGATGATCGAGAACGCGCACAAGCACCTGGAGCATTGGCGCGAACGCAATGCAGGCGTGGAACCGCATGGCGCCGCGCGCTGGAAGCTGGTCGCCGAAGCATCGGCCGAGGTGGGTCCGGCCCTGTTCGTGTGCCTGCTCATCGTCGCATTGTCCTTCGTGCCGGTGTTCGCTCTGCAAGGCCAGGAAGGGCGTCTGTTCAAGCCGCTGGCGTTCACCAAGACCTACGCGATGGCGGCTGCCGCCGGCTTGTCGGTCACGCTGGTTCCGGTGCTGATGGGGTATCTGGTGCGTGGACGCATCCGCGCCGAGCGCGACAATCCGCTCAATCGCGCGCTGATCGCGATCTACCGTCCGGTGCTCGACGCGGTGCTGCGTTTCCCGCGCGCGACACTGTGTCTTGCCGGCGTGTTGTTGCTGACCGCCTTGTTGCCGCTCGCGCGCCTGGGCAGTGAATTCATGCCGCCGATGGACGAAGGCACGCTGCTGTACATGCCCACCGCATTGCCCGGATTGTCGGCGGGCGAGGCCGGGCGCCTGCTGCAACTTACCGATCGCATGATCAAGACCGTGCCGGAAGTCGAACACGCCTTCGGCAAGGCCGGCCGCGCCGACACCGCAACCGATCCCGCGCCGCTGGAAATGTTCGAGACCACGATCACGTTCAAGCCGAAGTCGCAGTGGCGGCCGGGCATGACGATGACGAAGCTGAAGGCCGAACTCGACCGCGCGGTGCAGGTGCCGGGTCTGACCAACCTGTTCGTGCCGCCGATCCGCAATCGCATCGACATGCTCGCCACGGGCATCAAGAGTCCGATCGGCATCAAGGTTCTCGGCTCGAACGTGGAGACCTTGCAGCAAGTCGCCGACCGCATCGAAGCGGTGGCGCGCACGGTGCCGGGTGTGGCCTCCGCCGTGGCGGAGCGGGGCGCGGGCGGACGCTATGTGGACGTGAGCGTCCATCGCGACACGGCGATGCGTTACGGCATGACGCAACGAGACGTGCAGGTGCTGGTTGCGAGCGTCGTCGGCGGGGACGCCATCGGCCAGAGCATCGAAGGCCGTGAGCGTTATCCGATCCTGGTGCGTTATCCGCGCGCCGAGCGCGATTCGGTGGCGGCCTTGCGCGCCTTGCCCATCGTCGCGTCGGGTGGCGCGCAGTTGACCCTCGGACAGATTGCGGACGTGCGCGTCAGCGCCGGTCCGTCGATGCTGCGCAGCGAAGATGGCCGACTGGCGAGCTTCGTCTACGTGGATACCGCAGGCCGCGACCTCGGCGCCGTGGTTGCGAACTTGCAGCGTGCGATCGCGCATCAGGTGCAGTTGCCGCCCGGCATCACGCTGGCGTGGTCGGGACACTTCGAGTACCTGGCGAGCGCCGCGCAACGCCTGAAGCTTGTCGTGCTGCTCGCGCTCGTCATCATCTTCGTGATGATTTTCGCGGTGTTCCGGCGTGTCAGCGAGGCGGCGCTGATCATGCTCAGCGTGCCGCTCGCCCTGGTCGGCGGACTGTGGCTGGTTTGGCTGCTGGGGCATGCCGTGTCGGTCGCGACCGTCGTCGGCTTCATCGCGCTCGGTGGTGTCGCCGCCGAGTTCGGCGTGGTGATGCTGCTGTACCTGCGTCATGCCTGGGACCGCGCTTGCGCGCATGATCCACATGCGGATTCCGCGGCCCTCGACGCCGCCATCCGCGAAGGCGCGGCGCAGCGCGTGCGACCGAAGGCGATGACGGTCGCGGTTGTGCTGGCGGGCCTGCTGCCCATC
Organism: Lysobacterales bacterium; assembly: GCA_046347015.1. Lineage (GTDB taxonomy): Bacteria > Pseudomonadota > Gammaproteobacteria > Xanthomonadales > Rhodanobacteraceae > Dokdonella_A. The sequence goes on from JAXMHA010000035.1 coordinate 11,396, forward strand.
CTGCTCGGTCGCGGCGCCGGTGCCGAAGTGATGCAGCGCATCGCGGCGCCGATGGTGGGGGGCATGCTGACCGCGCCGTTGTTGTCGCTGCTGGTGATCCCGGCGGCATTCGCGCTGCTCGAGCGACGGCGGCTGCGAGCACGTCGTGACGGCAATCGCGGCAATCTCGCGTAAGGGGAAGCAGGCATGGCGATACCGCGCGCGATGCTTGCAGCCAGGTCGGCGCGGCGTGATGATGATCCGGCTCGTGCGATGAGGATGCGAACATGCGTATCGTTGTCGTGGTGATGGGGTGCAGTCTGATCGCAGTGAGTGTCGGCCCCGTTCGGCCCGACGATCCACCGCCTGTTGCCAGCCAGCCGATCCCGGACGTCGATTGCAGCCAGTTGGCCAACAGTCCGTACCAGGCCATGACGGTGGAACAGTGCAAGGCGATGCTGGACATGGCAGAGGACGCACAGTCGTCGATGAACGACCCCGCCGGCATCCGCCCCGGCGACGAGAACATGGGTTGCGCGGACATCGAGGCGGAAATGCGCACGCTGCGCGTGGACACGGTATCGGCGCAGCACCTTGCGCAGGGCAAGGCGGCGGCACAAGACTTCCAATCGGAGGTCAAGCGTCAGGAGGCGGCTGCGGCGGTCATGTCCGCCAAGGCGACGGCCGAACAAATAGCCGCTTCCGTTGCCGGACCGGTGGCATCGACCATCGCGCAGCAACACATCGCCACCGAGGAGCGTGTCGTCGGCGACCAGATGGCAAGGAAGATGGCGCCCAGGCAGCGCGCGATGATCGATGCGACGAATGCGGGCATGGGCGACATGCAGCGGGCGATGCAGTCCAGCCCGCGGTTTGCGCGCCTGATCAAGCTGGCGATGGAGCGCGGTTGCCGGGGAGAAGGCGACGACTGAGGAACCGCGAGCAAGCCTGTGCGATCCTTGCGGGCTGTGTCGCCGATCGGGGCGCAAGTCTTGACTCTGGACCTGGATCCAGGGTTTAGGATGGCGCCCATGGAAACGAAAACCGCTCAGCACATGACCATCGGCGCGGCCGCCCGCCGCGCCGGTGTTGGCATCGACACGATTCGCTACTACGAGCGCGAAGGCCTGTTGCCGGCGCCGCAACGGCGCTTGTCGGGCTACCGTGAATACGGCGCCGCCACGGTCGCGCGCCTGTGCTTCATCCGCCGCGCCAAGGATCTCGGTTTTACGCTCGAGGAAATCCGCGACCTGCTCACCCTGTCGGTCGATCGCGAGCGCGGTGTGCGCGGCGTCAAGCAGCGCGCCGAGGCGCGCCTGGCCGAGATTGAACGGCGCATCCGCGAGCTGCAGCGCGTGCGCCGCGGGCTCGTGCAATTGATCGGCGCCTGCCCCGGACACGGCGACTCCACGCGTGTCCGATCCTCAATGCCCTCGGCCAGGAACCTCCGGCATGAATCACCACACTCACGATCACGGTGCACACGGCACCGAAGACAAGGCACAAGGCGGCGGTTGCTGCGGCGGTGGACACGCCAAGTCGAAGACGGCCGCGTCGTGCTGTCCGGTTGCGGGCGCCGACCGACGGTGCGCGCCGTCGCCGATCCGGTCTGTGCAGGTCGATCCGCACACCACGCCACATCGCGCTGAGCATGCGGGGCGCATGCACTATTTCTGCTCCGGGCATTGCCGCGCGAAGTTCGTCGCCGAGGGCCCGCTCCTACCTTCGTTGCATCGACGGCCGTGGCTGCGTCACCGCCTGCTGGAACGATCTACACCTGCCCGATGCATCCGGAAGTGCGGCCAGGTCGGCCCCGCCATTGTCCGAGATGCGGCATGGCGCTGGAGCCGGAGTTGCCGACGCCCGACGAGGACGACAACGATCTGCGAGCGCTGGCGCGGCGATTCTTCGCGTGCCTTGCCCTGACCTTGCCGGTGTTCGTCATCGCCATGGGCCCGCACCTGTTCGGCTGGCATTTGCCCGCGCCTTGGGGTCGGATTGCGGCGTGGGCCGAAGCGCTGCTCGGCAGCGCCGTCGTGGTGTGGGGTGGCGCGGCATTTTTTGCGCGCGGCTGGCGCTCGCTCAAGCCGTGGTCGCCGAACATGTACACGCTGATCGCGCTCGGTACCGGCGTTGCATGGCTGTACAGCGTGATCGCGTTTGCGGCACCGGGCATGTTCCCGGCCGCATTCCGTGATGCGGATGGCCATGTCGCCGTGTATTTCGAGGCGGCGGCGGTGATCGTCACGCTGGTGTTGCTCGGCGATTTCCTCGAGTTGCGCGCACGCCGCCGCACGGGTGCCGCCTTGAAAATGTTGCTGGGTCTCGCGCCGAAGACCGCGCGCCGCATCGCTGCCGATGGCAGCGAGCACGATGTTGCCCTGGCGGAAGTCCGGGTTGGCGACGTGTTGCGGGTGCGGCCCGGCGAAAAGGTGCCGACCGATGGCGTGGTGCTGGATGGCACGAGCCATGTCGACGAGTCGATGCTGAGCGGCGAGCCAATGCCGGTGGCCAAGGGCAGCGGGGACAAATTGGCCGGCGGCACCGTCAACCAGGACGGCGCGCTGACCATGCGCGCGGAAAAGGTCGGTGGTGAAACACTGCTCGCGCAGATCGTCGCGTTGGTCGCGCAGGCGCAACGCAGCAAGGCGCCGCTGCAACGCGTGGCCGATCGTGTCGCGGCCTGGTTCGTGCCGGCAGTGGTCGCGATCGCCGCGTTGGCGTTCGTTGTCTGGGCGGTGTTCGGTCCCGATCCGAAATTGGCGCACGCGTTGATCGCCGCGGTGTCGGTGCTGATCATCGCCTGCCCCTGTGCGCTGGGGCTCGCGACGCCGATCTCGATCATGGTTGCGACGGGCCGCGGCGCGCTGGCCGGCGTGCTGTTCCGCGATGCGGCTGCGATCGAGGCGTTGCGCGACATCGACACGCTGGTGGTCGACAAGACCGGAACCCTGACCGAAGGCAAGCCGGCGCTGACAGCGGTGCATGCATTCGGCGGTCTCGGCGAGGAGCGTGCGTTGGCGTTCGCCGCGGCGCTGGAGCGCCCGAGCGAGCATCCGCTGGCACGCGCGGTCGTGAACGGAGCGCAGGCGCGTGGTCTTGCCATTCCGGCGGTCGAAGGATTCCAGTCGCTAACCGGGCGCGGCGTGCGCGGTCGCGTCGAGAATCGCGACGTCGCACTCGGCAATGCCAGGTTGATGGCGG
>JAXMHA010000036.1:0-10059 GCA_046347015.1 Lysobacterales bacterium
CTCGTGACCCTGCCGCGCGTGGAACTTCGCGAGCGGCAGCACGGCATCGCGCAGGCTCGGGTGGGTGACGATGATGTAGTCGTAGCCGTGTTCCGGCCGGTGCCAGTCGGTCGCGCTGACGGCATGCTCCGCAAGCGGGGCCGCAAACGTCGCGTCGAACACCGGGAACAGTTCGACGCCGGGCGGCGCCGGCGCGAAGGCGAAACGTCCCGGCGCGACCTCGCGACCCGGTCGCCGCACGCCATCGCTGCCGAACAGGACCGGAGTGCCCTTGCCGCGCGCGTCGACCTCCAGCGGAATCTCCGTTCCGGCCACCGACTCGAAGGGCAGCGTGCTCACCGCGAGGTCACCGTGGATGCGATAGCGCCAGGTCATCCAGTTGAACATCACGACGTCGATCGCGGATTCCTTCGCCCACGGCGGCGTGCGCTTCGGCACGCGCAGCGTCAGCGTGTTGCCCGTCGCGGCCAGCCATGCCGCCGGTACCGTCAATTCGCGCTTGATCTCGTCGCGTCCGTTCCACTGCAACGGGTCCAGCCGGTGGCCGTTGATCTCGATGTCGACGTGGTGGTCCGCGAACGCCGGACCCTTGAATTTCGGCGGAACGGGGGCCGTCGACAAGCCGCGGAAGTCGATGGCGAGCGACACATCCTTGCCGGCCGCGGCGAAATCGGGCAGGTCGAACTTCGTCGTGAACGGTTGCGGGTCGATCTGGGTCAGCTTCGCCCACTGGAACACATCCGGTTCCTCGAACGGCTTCTGCTGCTGTTCGTCGAGCCGCATCATCAGGTTCTCGTGCTCGAGATGCAGGGTGCGTTCGAGCCCCGCGCTTCCGGCGCCGTGGCTGCCGGCGTCGACGATGCGCGCGTGCGTTCCGGGCGCGGCGCCGAGCAGGTACGCGTTGTCGTTGCTGTACATGTCGTACCAGCTTTCGGGCCCGTGCAGGCGCCGGCCGATCCACTCGATGCGCGAACCCGGGCCGAATGCCCCTTGGGTGCCTGCGACGATCCGGATCGGCACTTCGTGGCCGCGTTCGGTGAGCACCAACCGGTCGGCGGGGCAATCGCCGAGGCCGGGCTGCGCGGCGACGATCGCGGCGTAGTCGAGCGCGTAGACGCCGGCATCCTCGAGCGCGATGTGAAGCTTTCCGCTGCACGCAAGCGCGCTGACGGGCAGCACGGCGAAGCAGGCGGGAAGCAGGCGAAGGGCGAGTCTGGACAACATGGAAGGCGAAGGCTCGGGTTGCGCGCGGGGGCCGCAACGCGGGGCAGTCCGCAAGGCTACCGGCCGCGCGCGCCAGTCGCAACCATGCCCGGGCCGTAGTAACGCTCCAGCATCGCGGCAACGCCTGGCGCCGCGCGCGCAAGCGTCGCGGAATCGGAGAAATGCAACTCGCTCGTCACCGCGAAGAATTCTTCGACGCTTTCCGCGGCGTAGGGGTCGATCAGGGTGGGGCGATTGCGCGCAACGGCCGTCGCCAGCGCGTCGTAGGCCGGTTGCATCGCGCCAATCCAGTCGCGCCGCGAAATCCCCTGCGGCAGGTCCGGGACGCCATTCATCGCGCCGTCGCCGAAATCGAGCTTGTGCGCGATTTCGTGCACGACGACGTTGAAACCGTCGAATGGGTGCTCGAGGTCGGTCGCGACATCGGCCCAGGAGACGACCAGTGGACCGGCCTCCCAGGCTTCGCCGATCAGGTCCTCGTCGAATTCGGTGATGACGCCGCTGTCCTCGTCGTGGTGCTCCCGCCGCGCGCGGAACTCACCGGGATAAACCACGACGCTGCTCCAACCGGCAAGCCGCTCGAAACCGAGGTTCAATACCGGCAGGCAAGCAAGCGCCGCGATCGCGAGGCACTGGTCGGCAGTCAATTCCTGCCCGCCGGCGGCGCTGAAGCGCTTGTCGGCGAGAAAGCGCGCCGTGAGGTCGCGCCAGGCTGGCAGCACATCCGGAGCGATGCGCGCGAACAATCGCGATCGGCGGAGCAACTGCTGCCAGTCGGCGTCTTCGATCGGCGCACGCGCGGCGGTCCGCTCCCGCCAGCGTGCGAGCCACGCCATCACCGGAGGCAATCGGGAGGACGCCTCACTTGATCGCGCCCGGCACCAGCGATTGCCAGCGATACGCCGGCGCGGCGCCACCGGAAGCCGCCTTCGATGGCTTGTGCGCCGCGGGGCGAGTGGCGCGCGGAGCAGGATGGGATGCAGGTGATGCGGGTTCCCCACGGTCAACTTCGGCGCGTGCGAACCCGGTGTCCGCGGCTCTGGCTCCGGTCCACCGCGAGGCGGGGGACGGCCCGCGCTCGGCAGCCATCGGTGCCGCCCGGGACGCGGCGGGCGTGGCGTCGGTGCCGTCGTCGTGGTCGGCGGCCGACTCGCCGTTGGTGGCGGCAGGCGCGGCCATCGACAATTCCCCCGCGTGCGCGGTCAGCGCCGCGAACGCGGCCGTGACGACGAACAGCGGCAACCACCGGGCTTTCATCGCAAGCCCCCATGCCGACGGCAGAAAGGGACCGGAGATTTTCCCACGTCAGCGGGAGGATGGCCAGCAGCGCCGGCCGGACGTTCCGGATCGCGGCCTGCCCGGCGACCGGCGGCAAGGGGCGGCTACACTCGCGGCGTGACGTGTATCGGCCATTCCGCTTGACGATCCTTGCACCCACGGACAGCACAGCCGCCGCCGATGCCGCACTCGCGGCCATGCTGAAGGCCCTGCCGGACGGCCGGCCGCGGTCGGGCGCCGACCTGGCCGGCCAGTTCGGCATCACGCGTGCGGCCGTCTGGAAGCGGGTCGCGCAGTTGCGTCGCCTCGGTGTCCCGATTTCCGGTCGTGCGGGCAGCGGGTACCGGCTGGAGGCTCCGATCGACCTGCTCGACGCCCGCGTCATCGCCGAGGCCATGCCCGGGGCCGCGCGGGCAGCCCTTGGCGCGATCGACGTGCGCTGGCGAATCGATTCGACCAACGCCGAGCTGAAGCGGCATGCCGCGCTGGACCCCGGACGCCTGCGCGCCTGCCTTGCCGAGTTCCAGACCGCCGGACGCGGGCGGCGCGGGCGCGCCTGGCAGATGCCGCTCGGCGGCGGCATTGCGTTGTCGCTGCTGCATCCGTTCGAGCGCGGTGTCGGCGCACTCGGCGGCCTCAGCCTCGCCGCCGGCATCGCGGTCATCGACGGCCTTGAGCAGTGCGGCATCGGCGGACTCGGGCTCAAGTGGCCGAACGACGTCGTGGCCGGCGGCCGCAAGCTCGCCGGGATCCTGGTTGAACTCGGCGGGGATGCGCTCGGTCCGTGTCACGCGGTGATCGGCGTCGGCCTCGATGTCAGGATCGGCAAGCAGGCGGGTTCGGCCATCGACCAGCCCTGGACGGACCTCGCCGGACTCGTTCCGGTGGTGCCGGCGCGCAACCGGATCGCCGCATGCCTGCTGGATGCGTTGCTGCGGCACCTTGGCCGGTTCGCGGCGGAAGGCTTCACCGCATTTGCGGACGCCTACGCCCGCCGCGACGTGCTGCGTGGCCGCACGGTCCGTGTGTTGACGGCGAGTGGCGAGCGCATCGGGACGGCGGACGGGATCGACGCTCACGGCGCGTTGCGGATCGTCACCGCGGACGGGCCGCTCGTGGTCGACAGTGGCGAGGTCAGCGTTCGGGGCATCGACGATGGAACTGCTGCTCGATTGCGGCAATAGCCGCGTCAAGTGGGCGGCGCAAGTCCGCGGCCGCTTCGTCGCGGGGAGTGCCGTGGCCGCTGGCGGACGCGGCTTCCAACCGGCGCTCGACGGCGCTTGGGGGGGGCTGGCCGGCGTGCGGCGCGTCCTGGCGGCGAGTGTTGCCGCGCCGGCGGTCGAAGAGTTGCTGCGCGAGGTCGTTGCCGATCGCTTCGGCCTCGAGGTCGAGTTCCTCGCCAGTCCGGTGGCGGCACTCGGCGTGCGCAACGGCTACGCGGATCCGGCGCGCCTCGGCATCGACCGGTTCCTCGGCCTCGTGGCCGCGCGCGCACGCATCGACGACGCCCTCGTGCTGGCGAGTGCCGGCACCGCGTTCACGCTCGATGCGCTGGCGGCCGACGGGCGCCACCTCGGTGGACTGATCATTCCGGGCGCGGCACTGATGCGGCGCAGTCTCGCGCGGGGCACGGCGAAACTGCGGGAAGCGCCGGGCGAGTTCGTCGAGTTCCCCGATACCACGGCGGACGCCGTGTGGAGCGGGACGTTGCAGGCGCTCGCGGGTGCGGCCAATCGTTTCGTGCGGCTCGCGGCGCGCCGGTTCGGCGCACGCCCACGCCTCGTGTTGACCGGCGGCGCGGCGCCGGCGCTGTCGCCGCTGCTGGCGGACGCGGAGCGGATGGACGACCTGGTGCTGGACGGCCTCGCGCTGTGGGCGCGCCCGCGTCGCACGCGACGCCCCGGGGCCCTTTGATCCACTCCAATGGGGCGGCTCGGAGCACCGAATGCGCTCCGAATCCAATCGTCGATCGGTCCGCGCGATCCTGGCCGAAGCCATCGGCCCCGGCCGCGCCACGCATGACAATCGACGCGGCTTCCGGGCATCATTCTGCGTGCGCGGGACCGATCCGGAAACCCACGGGGTCGATGAACGCCATCAGGTGGTCGTGATGTTCATACGTACGCTCGCCATCCTGTTGCTGCTGGCCAACCTCGGATTCGGCGCCTGGATCGCGCGGGCCGCGCTCGCTCCCCGGCCGGTGCTGGCGGCCACCGATCCCGGCGTACCGGAACTGAAGCTCGTCCACGCGAACGCCGCGACCGCCAAGGCCAACGCTCCGGTGGCAGTGCCGGGAACCTGCGTTGCACTCGGGCCGTTCGCGACGCCGAACGATGCGCGCACGGCGGCAGGAGCGCTGGCTGCGGTAGACCAACCGGCCGATGTTCGCGCCGTGGCCGGCACCGAACCCCGTGGCTACTGGGTCTACATGGCGGGTGGGTCTTCGCGCGAAGCCGCGCTCGCGACCGCGCGGGAACTGGCGGCAAAAGGTGTCACCGACTACTACGTCGTGGGTGATGCCGACGGGCGCAACGTGATCTCGCTCGGTGTGTTCCACGAGCGCGCGAACGCAGAGCGCCGTCAGGCGGACCTGGAGTCCATGGGCTACGACGCGATCCTCGCGCCACGGGATGCGGGTGCGCCCGAATACTGGATCGACCTCGAGTCCCCGGGTGCCGTGGCGTTCGACTGGCGTCGCGTGCTCGGAGAAAGTGCCGGCATCGGTGAAAAGCCGATCGCGTGCCGGCGCCGGGGCGACTAAACTTCGCGGTCGGCCGGCATAGCTCAGTCGGTAGAGCAACCGCCTTGTAAGCGGTAGGTCGTCCGTTCGAATCGGACTGCCGGCATTCCAGACTCAGGCATTCTCCTTGCCGCCGCCCAGCAGGCTTTCGCCCGCCTTGAGCAGCCCGCCGAGGCTCGCGAGTCCGCCTGGCCCGCCTTGGCTGAAGATCGAGCCGAGCAGTCCACCGAATCCACCTTGCCCGAGGCTCTGCGCCTCCCGGCCGAGCATGTCGCCGAGACCACCGGCGTTCATGTTCTGCTTCTGGCTCATGTTGCCGAGGACGCCCATCAGGATCGGCGCGAGCATCGCGAGCAGTTGCCCTGCGTTCTGGGTGCCGATGCCGCTGGCCTGGCCGATGTTTTGTGCCGCCGCGCCTTGCTGGCCGCCGAGGATGTGACCGAGGATCGCGCCGCCGATCCCGGAGTTTCCTCCGAGCACGCTGCCGAGCACGCCACCGATGTCGGCACCGGCATGGTCCTGCAGGGCGTTGTGCAGGGCGCCGGCGCCCTGCGGCGTGGCCGCATTGTGCGCGAGGCCGCCGATCAGCACGGGCAGGGCCTGCTGCACGGCAGCCTGTGCCTTGGCCGGATCGATGCCGAGCTGCGAGGCGATCGCGTTGATGCTGGCCGGGTCGAGGTGCTGCAGTACGTTGTCGTTGAGGTTCGGCATGTTGGACTCCGTGCGGACATCCGGATCGTGTCCCGGTCGACGCAGTATCGCGCGATTGCGGCCGCGGGGCTGGAATCGACGCGGCATGCGGCAGTAAAACTTCGTCAATCGCCATCCACGGGCCTCCCGCAGTGCCATGCTGGCGGCTGCTGTCCCAGGATCAACCGTGCCGTGATGCGGCAATTCGATCCGCTGCGTGAACGCTACGCCGATTCGATTCCGTGCAAGCGGGACGAGATCGCGCGTGCGTGGGATGCGCTCGCGGCCGCGCCGGACGATGAGGGCTCGTTGCGCGACCTGCACTCCAGGGTGCATCGCCTCGCCGGGTCGGCGTCCGCGTATGGCTTCGTCGAACTTGCCGGGGCCGCGGCGGCAGTCGACCGGGTGTTGGGCCAGCGTGCGCGGCTGCTTCCCGCGGCGCGCGAGCTCGCATCCGAATTCATCACGCAGCTGCAGGGATCGATGCAGGTGCTGCTCGATTGCCTCGGGCATTTGGCGGCCGATCGTCATCGGCAGCGGCCGGCGAAGCCACGTGGGGAACTGCGCGTCGTCGTGGTGGACGACGATCCGTCACAGGCGGCACTGCTGGCCGGGCAACTCGAAACGCGTGGCTGCCGTGTCCGCGTCGGGGACGGCGGCGACGCGCTGTGGCAGGCCCTCGTTGCGTGGCCTTGCGACGCCGTGGTGCTCGACTACTGGCTGCGCGGAGAAACGGCGGCGGAACTCGCGGCCGCGATTCGCCGGGAGTCGATGTTTGCGCGGACGGCCCTGGTGTGCCGCACCGGCGACGCCAGCACGGCAGTGCATCGTCTCGTGCTTGCGGCCGGCTGCGATGCCGTGCTCGGCAAGGACGAGCCGATCGAGCGGGTCATCGGCACCTTGCGCGATTGCGTTGCCCGGCGCGCCACGGCCTGAGCCCGACCCGGCGCTCTGGCCGCCCGGCGCGTCGCCCGCTATTCTGGCGGCAGGTCCCGTGCGGGACCGCCGTCCGTTCCCGTCCGGATCGACCCCATGCCCATCCAGAACATCCCGACGGTCGCCTTGATCGGCGCGCCGACCGACATTGGCGCCGCCGATCGCGGCGCATCGATGGGTCCGGAGGCGTTGCGCGTCGCCGGCCTCGGCCGTGCGCTCGCCGCGCGCGGGGTCGAAGTCGTCGACCGCGGGAACCTCGCCGGTCCGCTCAATCCCTGGCAGCGGCCGCACGACGGCTATCGGCACCTTCCGGAAGTGATCGCATGGAACCGCTCGGTGTTCGCGGCCATCGGTGGCGAACTCGCGGCGGGCCACCTGCCGATCCTGCTGGGTGGCGATCATTGCCTCGCGATCGGATCGATCAGCGCGGTCGCCCGGCACTGCCGCGAACGTGGCCGGAACCTGCGCGTGTTGTGGCTCGATGCGCATGCCGATTTCAATACCAGCGTCATCACGCCATCCGGCAACATCCACGGCATGCCGGTGGCGTGCCTGCATGGACATGGGCCCGCAGGCCTCATCGATCTCGCGGGTCCGGCGCCCGCACTGGCCCGTTCCGTGATCCGGCAGGTCGGCATCCGCTCGGTCGACCCTGCGGAGAAGCGGCTCGTGCACGACGTCGGTCTCGACATCTACGACATGCGCTACATCGACGAAAACGGCATGAAGCGGGCGATGACCGAAGCACTGTACGGGCTCGACGAATCGAGCCACCTGCACGTGAGCTTCGACGTCGACTTCCTCGACCCGGCGATCGCACCGGGTGTCGGCACGACCGTCCCGGGCGGCCCCGGCTACCGTGAGGCGCAACTCGCGATGGAGATGATCGCCGACTCCGGGCGGTTGGCATCGCTCGACCTGGTGGAACTGAATCCCGCCTTCGACGAACGCAACCGCACGGCGGAACTCGTCGTCGACCTCGTCGAGAGCCTGTTCGGGAAGTCGACCTTGATGCGCGACTGACGCGGCGTCAGCCGGCACCGGTCGGCAGGCGCGCCACCGCGATGAATTCACCCGGCGGTTCCTCGATGCGCAGGTGGCCACGGTTGCCGTAGTGATAGGCGATCCGTGCGCGGATGTTGTCGAGCGCGTGGCCGTTGCCGCGGGATGCGGCCGCCTCCGGTCGCGGATTGCGGATCGTGATTTCCACCGCGTTGCCGGTGCGCGCGGCGGACAGCGTGACCGTGCCGCCGCCCGGCAATGGCTGGATGCCGTGGTAAACCGCGTTCTCGACCAGCGGTTGCAGCAACAGGCGCGGCACCGGCAGTTCCCGGGGCAACGCGTCGAGGTTGCGTTCGACGCGCAACCGGTCACCGAGGCGCAACTGCTCGATGCCGAGGTAATCGTCGATGAGCTGCAGCTCGTCGCCGAGGGTTCCGGGCGCGCCGTCGCCTGCGAGCGCCGCACGGAACAGTTCGGCGAGGTTTTCCACGGCGCGTTCCGCCGCGGCCGGTTGCGACCGGATCAGGCCGGCGATCGTGTTCATGCTGTTGAACAGGAAGTGCGGGCGGATGCGTGCCTGCAGCGCGTCGACCTGCGCCTTCGCGGCTGCATGGAAGCGCTCGCGCCACTGGATGCTGACGAAGAGATAGCGCAGCAGGCCGGCCGCGATCAGCGCGCAGATCGTCGCGTTGGCGAGCACGAACCGCCACCCCTGGCCGCGCGGGACGGCCAGTCCCAGCATCAACACCTGGTCGATGCGCGCGATCACCGCGCTGGCGATGGTGGTCAGCAGCACGCTCGCCACCCAGGCCGCGGTGTAGCCGGCCGGCACCGGCAACTTTTCCAGCGGCTTGCGCAACGAGCACAGGAGTGCCGCGTTGACGAGCGCGAGCCACTGCACGTAGACCGTCAGCACGCCGAGCCGCGGCAGCAACGGCTCGGCACCGGGATTCGGCCCGAGGCAGACGACCAATGCGACGAGTTCCGCCACCACCATGACCGCGAACAGGGTCGGCAGGCTGCAGAACTCCGGCAACCACTGCGGCGAGTCGGATCGGCTCATCGGCATCCCTCGCTCCCGAGTGTAGCTGCAGGCGCGCCGCGTGCGCTGGCCGCGGGTTCGCAGTCTCAGCAGAAACGGGCACCCAGCCAGCGCGCGAGGTCGGCGATTTCCGGTCCGCACACCTGGTGCGCCATCGGGTAGGTATGCCACTCGCACGGCTGCCCGAGCGCAGTCAGCGCAGCGCGGGTCGTGGCGCCGAGGTGCGGTGCGACGACCGGGTCGAACTCGCCGTGCGCGAGGAACACCGGCGTCGCGGCGTTGGCCGGGCTGCGCTCGGCCGGCAGGCTCGTGCCGAGCGGCATCCAGGTCGACAGCGCGGCGATGCCGGCCAGGCGCTCGCGATGACGCAGCCCGCCGGCCAGCACGACCGAGCCGCCTTGCGAGAAGCCGGCGAGCACGATGCGTTCGGGTGCAACGTCGCGACCGGCTTCGCGCGCGACCAGCGCGTCGAGGTCGCCGATCGCCGCGCGGATGCCGGCTTCGTCGAGCCGGATCTCGTTGCCGAGGCTCGCAATGTCGAACCATGCCCGCATGCGCATGCCGGCGTTGACCGAGACGGGCCGGACCGGGGCGTGCGGAAACACGAAGCGGATCGGCGGCCAACCCGGTCGCACCAGTTCCGGCACGATCGGCTCGAAGTCGTGGCCATCGGCACCGAGCCCGTGCAGCCAGATCACCGCGTGGCGCGGATTCGGCGCCGTTTCAAGCTCGACGCAGGGCAAGCTCATCGCCCCTTTCCCGCCTGCACCGGGCCGAGACCCAGTTCCTGCGCGAAGAACGCGAGCGTTGCCGCGGCATTGCCGACGCGCTGGCTGAACGACGCGGTGCCGCCGTGGCCTTCGTTCATCCGGGTCAGCAGCAGCACGGGATGGTGTGAGGTATTCGCGGCCTGCAATGCCGCCGCGAACTTGCGGGACTGCCACGGCGCGACGCGCGGATCGTTGACGCCGGTGATCAGCAGCACGGCCGGGTAGGCCGTGTCCTTGCGCACGTTCTGCAATGGCGAATAGGCGTGCAACCCGTCGAAGCCGGCCTTGTCCTTCACGGTGCCGTACTCGCTGACGTTGTACTGCCCGTTCGGCCACCGTTCGACGCGCAGCATGTCGTAGATGCCGACCAGCGACAC
>JAXMHA010000037.1:0-7507 GCA_046347015.1 Lysobacterales bacterium
GGGGTTGCCGTCGGGGTTGTTGCTGTCGTACCAGGTGTAGGTGTAGTCCATGTCGCGAAGGCCGCTGGTGGTTTTCACTTCCCAGAGGAGGCCGGTGACGTTGTCGCGCGTGCAGGCCCAATCGCCGGCGCCCGTGCCCAGCGTGGCGCTGGCCGGCAGCACACTGCCGGTATTGGAGATCTTGGTGTAGTCGAAGCCGTTGGGGACGCCGTTGTTCGGCGTGCTGGCGCCGACCTTGGGCAGCACACCCGCGGCCGCCTCGAAATCGCGACCGTTGTGACAATCCTGCGTCTCGGGAGCGGAGTCTTCGCAGATCGTGGAATTGCCGGTGTCATCGGCGCTGAAGGTAACGCCGGTGTCGTTGAGCGGCTGGTTTTGCGCGTGTGCGGCGCTGGCGCCAAGGGTCAAAGCGAGCGCGGCGGCGAGCGGGTGGATGAGGCAGGAACTGAACCTGACCCCGTTTCCCCCGTTCTTTTGACAGCGGCTAACGAACTCGTTCATGGTCGCCTCCCGGGGGCGCGTCACGGCGAAGAAGAATTCGTCGCTCTATTTCCCCATACGATAAACGCGCCCCGAAAGTGACACGCATCCTGGATTGCGCCGTGATGTGCGGCGCTTCCGGGCGGCAAGGCGACCTCGATCACCAGCACGGCCAGTAAGGGAGGTCGGGGTGAATGCGGTGAACCCCGACGCCGCGCCGATGCGGAACTCATCGGCGTCGGGCATCGATGCGCTCGGCTCAACCTGCGCGAGCGCCGCAGGTCTGCGGTGCGTGGAACGAACCCCGACGACGTCCCGAAACGGATTCCATCTATCGAGGCGGCAGCGCAAAAGCGATCACGGTGTCGCCGCGCCGGGTGTCCAGTCCGCCGTGTCCACCGGCCACGATCACGACGTACTGCCTGCCCCCGATCGCGTAGGTCATCGGCGTGGCCTGACCGCCGGCCGGCAACCGGTATTGCCACAGCAATTTGCCGTCGCGGATGTCGAACGCGCGGATGTCGCCGTCCATCGTCGCGGCGATGAAGACCAAGCCGCTCGCGGTGACGATCGGGCCGCCGATGTTCGGCACGCCGAGGTTCCAGTGGTTCAGCACCGCGTTGCCGAGTGGCACCCGCCACAGTTGCTTGCCCGTGCGCATGTCCACGGCGGACAACTCGCCCCACGGCGGCTTGACGCAAGGCGTGCCGAGCGACGACAGGAAGGCCTTCCGTCGCATTCCATACGGCGCGCCGCGCATGGCCGAGAAGTTCCAACCGTCGTATTCCTTCGAGTCGCGCTGCGCGTCGTACCGATCACGCGGGACCAGGGCGACGAGCATCGGCAGGTCGTTGGTGTTGACCACCGCGACCTGGCGTTGCGGATCGAATGCGAGCCCGCCCCATTCGACGCCACCGGCATAACCCGGTTGCTCGATGCTGCCCTGCACACTCGGCGGCGTGAAGATGCCGTCGGAGCGGTAGCGATCCGGATCGCAGCCGGGCGCAACCGCCGCGAGGTCGCTGCGAGTCACCGGTCCTTGCCGCACCAGCGGCGCCGGCGCGGACGGGAATGGCTGTGTTTTCGACAACGCTTCACCCGGCACGCCATCTTGCGGCACCGGTTTCTCGACGATCGGGAACACCGGCGTGCCGGTCGCGCGCTCGAACGTGAACAGCAGGCCGGTCTTGGTCGGCTGGATCACCGCGTCCACCGCGCGGCCATCGTGTTGCAACGTGACCAGTGACGGCTGCGCGGCGCTGTCGTAGTCCCACAGGTCGTGGTGCACGAGTTGGTAGCCCCACACCAGCGCGCCCGTGCTGCCATCCAGCGCGACGATCGAGTCCGCCCAGCGGTTGTCGCCGGGACGCAGGCCGCCGAAAAAGTCGGGGCTGGCCGATCCGGTCGGTACGAACACGAGGTTGCGTTGCGCGTCCACGGACAGCGGGGCCCATGCATTCGCCGCACCGGTTGCTTGCGCGGCGTTCGAGTCCCATTGCGCGTACACCGGATTGGAAGCATCACGCGGGATCGGATCCCAGCCCCACAGGAACCTTCCGGTGCGCGCGTCGTAGGCCCGCACGGTGCCGCGTTCCAGTTCGACGCCGCGGTTGTCGCCGATCGACGAACCGACGATGACCTTGCCGTCGAGGACGACCGGCGGCGACGTGACGAGATAGTCGCGCCAGCGGTCGCCGGGCTGCCACGTGGAGCGGATCCCGTCGAGCAGGTCGAGTACGCCGTGTTCCCCGAAGTCCGCGCAGGGTTGGCCCGTGCGCGCGTCGAGCGCAAGCAGCTTGCTGTCGAGCGTCGGGGCGAAGATGCGCGCGTGGCATGCCGCATCCGGCGCGGACTGCGGATCGACCCACAGTGTCACGCCCCGTGACGCGGCGTCCGAGTAGTTGATCTTCGGCACGTTCGATTCATGCCGCCAGCGCAGCGCGCCGGTCGCGGCATCGATCGCGACGACATTGGTCTCGCTGGTCGTGAAATACAGCGCGCCGTCGTACAGGATCGGCGTCGCCTCCCACGTCATGTGGTCGGACCATGCGTCATCGGGAAAGCCCTCGCCGTGTTCGCCGGTGTGGAAGGTCCACGCCACTTGCAGGTGTTGGACGTTCGCGGGCGTGATCTGCGCCGCGGGCGAGTATCGCGTTCCCCCGGCATCGCCGCCGTAATGCGACCAGCCGGCATCCGGAGCTGGCGGTGGGGCGGCTTGGCGGGCGCAACCGGCCAGCAGCAACGCGAGCACAAATGGCGTACGGAAGCGGCGGATCATCGTGGGCATCGTTTGGTTTCGAGGCCCACAACGTGATGCAAGCCGCGCGACAAAGGGCGCAACCGGAATCCTCCCCACCGGATCAAATGCCGCGGGCAAGGTCGGCGGCGAGGCCAGTGTAGGTCGCCGGTGTGAGGTCCAGCAGACGCTGCTTCGCACCGGCAGGCAAATCGAGTGCGGCGATGAACTCGCGCAACGATTCGCGCGTGATGCCCTTGCCGCGCGTCAGCGCCTTCAACTGTTCGTAAGGCTCGGGCAGGCCGTGGCGGCGCATGACCGTCTGCACGGCTTCGGCCAGGACTTCCCAGTTGGCGTCGAGGTCGGCCGCGATGCGGTCGCCGTTGACTTCGAGCTTGTCGAGGCCGCGTTGCAGCGAGGCGAATCCGACCAGCGCGTGGCCGAAGGCTTCCCCGAGTGCGCGCAGCACGGTGGAGTCGGTGAGGTCGCGTTGCCAGCGGCTGACCGGCAGCTTCTCGCTGAAGTGCCCGAGCAGGGCGTTGGCGATGCCGAAGTTGCCTTCCGCGTTCTCGAAGTCGATCGGGTTGACCTTGTGCGGCATCGTCGACGAGCCGACTTCGCCCGCTTTCAGCTTTTGCCGGAAATAACCGAGCGCGATGTAGCCCCACGCGTCGCGCGCGAAGTCGATCAGGATCGTGCCGATGCGGCGCGTGCAATCGCAGAACTCGGCAATGCCGTCGTGCGGTTCGATCTGGGTCGTGTACTCGTTCCATTCGAGGCCGAGCGCCGCGACGAAGCGTCGCGAGAACGCGCGCCAGTCGACACCGGGATAGGCAACGGCGTGTGCATTGAAGTTGCCGACCGCGCCGTTGATCTTGCCGGGAATCCCGATCGCCGCGAGTCGTTCGCGTTGGCGTTGCAACCGGGCCACGACGTTGGCGAGTTCCTTGCCGAGCGTGGTGGGCGAGGCGGGCTGGCCGTGCGTGCGCGCCAGCATCGCGACATCCGCATTCGCATGCGCGAACGCGCGCAGCTTCGCGGCGATGCCGTCCAGCGCCGGCAACAATACCGCGTCGCGCGTGTCGCGCAGCATCAGCGCGTAGGCGAGGTTGTTGATGTCTTCCGAGGTGCAGGCGAAATGGACGAACTCCTTCGCCCGCTGCAGTTGCGGATCGTCGCCGATGCGTTCCTTGAGGTAGTACTCGACGGCCTTGACGTCGTGGTTGGTCGTGGCCTCGATGGCCTTGATGCGCGCGGCGTCGGCGACCTCGAAATCGCCGGCGATCCGTTGCAGCGCCGCCCGAGCGACGGACGCGAAAGGCGGCAACTCGCCGACGCCGGGCTCATCGGACAGCGCGATCAGCCACGCGATCTCCACCGCGACGCGTCGGTGCATCAGGCCGAACTCGCTGAAGACCGGGCGCAACGCGTCCACCTTCGACGCGTAGCGGCCGTCCAGCGGCGACAATGCGGTAAGCGGCTCGAGCGGCATCGGCAGCTCCGGGTCTCGCGAAACGGCCATTGTACTGGCGGTGCGCCGATATAATGACGCCTTTCCCGCACGGGTCAGCCGCAATGCCGAACTTCCGCACCGAACACGACAGCATGGGCGAACTGAAGGTGCCCGCCGACGCGCTGTGGGGCGCGCAGACGCAGCGCGCGGTCGACAATTTCCCGATCTCGGGGCTGACCCTGCCGCGAGGGTTCATCCGCGCGTTGGGGCTGATCAAGGCGGCGGCGGCCGAGGCCAACCTGAAGCTCGGGCACCTGAAACCCGCGCAGGCTGCGGCGATCCGCAAGGCCGCGCAGCGCGTCGCCGGTGGCGAGTTCGACGCGCACTTCCCGATCGACATCTTCCAGACCGGCTCCGGCACCTCGTCGAACATGAATGCCAACGAGGTCGTCGCGCACGTTGCGGTGCGCGATTCGAAGGCGAAGGTCCACCCCAACGACCACGTCAACTACGGCCAGAGCTCCAACGACGTGATCCCGACCGCGATCCACGTCAGCGCGTCGCTGGCGGCACACGAACAACTGCTGCCGGCGCTGCAGCACCTGCGGAAATCCATCGACAGGCGCGCGCGGGAGTTGAAGGGTGTCGCCAAGACCGGCCGCACGCACCTGATGGACGCGATGCCGGTGACGTTCGGCCAGGAGTTGTCGGGCTGGTCCGCGCAGGTCGCTTCCGGCATCGCGCGCATCGAAGACGCGTTGAAGCGCATGCAGAGGTTGCCGCAGGGTGGCACCGCGGTGGGGACCGGGATCAATGCGGATCCGAAGTTCGCGAAGGCGTTCTGCGCCGAGCTGTCGAAGATTTCCGGCGTCAAGTTCACCTCGATGGACAACTTCTTCGAAGGCATGGCATCGCAGGACGCGGCGGTCGAACTGTCGGGCCAGTTGAAGACCCTCGCGTGCGCGCTGATGAAGATTGCCAACGACCTGCGCTGGATGAACTCCGGGCCGCTGGCGGGGCTTGCCGAGATCGAGCTGCCGGCGTTGCAGCCGGGTTCGTCGATCATGCCGGGCAAGGTCAACCCGGTGATCCCCGAGGCAATGACGATGGTGTGCGCGCAGGTGATCGGCAACGACGCGACGATCACGATCGGCGGGCAGGCCGGCAACTTCCAGTTGAACGTGATGCTGCCGGTGATCGCGTACAACCTGCTGCAGTCGATGCGATCCTCGCCAGCGCATCGCGCCTGCTGGCCGAGCATGGCCATCGCCGGCTAAAGGTCAGCTAGCGGCACGTCGACGCGGCGCTCGCGCTGAACCCGATCCTCGTGACCGCGCTGAATCCGGTGATCGGCTACGAGAAGGTGCCGCGACCGCGAAGCAGGCGTACAAGCAGCGCCCGATCCTCGATGTCGCGCTCGAGGCGAGCAGGGTTGTCGAAGGCGGAACTGAAGAAGCTCCTCGATCCGGTCGAGCTGACCAAGGGCGGTATCCACGGCGGCAAATGAGGACGGTGCCGCGGACCCGAATCAGGTGGAAGGTGGGCCGGGTCAAGGCATGTCGTCATCCCGCACGGCGCCGGCAACGATCCGGGGCGCTGCAGCATCAAGTTGCTGCTGTCTTGTACACCTCCACGCATACCAGATGGTGAGCACTCGAGCGCGATCTCGATGACACCAAGGAATGTAGTACGACCATGCGCCCGGCATGGTCACGGTATAATTGGCGATGTAGAACGTGGCAAGCATGACGTTAACGGTTCAACCTGACGAGTAGCGCCAGTGACAGGGAAAACCATGACACCGGATGGCCAGCGGCGCGGAAGCAGCTACCAACGTTCTGGGTCGTGGCTCCCAAGGGTCCCATCCGGCCGTCGAGGATGGATTGCAGCGAGCCCGGTACATACAGGCCGAAATAGTCGCCGTAGATGTAGCAGAACACGACGGAGGCCCACAGCATCGCGAGCTTCAATTGGACCGGCGGATTGAATCCTTGCAAAGTTTCACTTGGCGGCATGTCAGGTACTCGCGGTGGACAAGGTTTCAGGGTGGCTGCGCAACGTGCGGCGGGCGCCAAACAACAGCAGCCACAGCATCAGGGCCACTTCCCCGAACTGCAGTGGCATTGCGATGGTGGCAATGGTGTCCTCGATCCGCGGAAGCACCGCCCAGGCAACGCTTTGCGCGAGGTAGGCGAAGCCGTTGACGATCAGCCACCAGCCCAGGAACTTTGGCGCGAAACCTGACCGCAGCACCAGCAGTGCCAGCGGGAACAACCACAGACCCCAGAACACCATTGCGGCGCCGATTTCCTGACCGTGCAGTTTCAGGAAAAACAGGGCCAACGCATCGCGCTGCTCCTGGCTGAACACGGACAGGAAGTCCGGACCACGGACGATCAGCAGCGCCGCCGCATCGTTCAGGACGTTGAAGAAGTAGATCGCGGTGGGCAGCACGCCACCCAGGATCACGACCAGCACCGCCAAACTCCGGTCAACCGTCTCGAACAGGCGATAAAAGGTGAACGTGAGGAAAAGCGTGAGGGTCCCGGCGACGAGGTCGGCGAGGATGCCGAAGCGAAAAAGTGTCTCGTGGGCAGCAATGTTGCGGGCGGTGGCCGCCGCATCACCGGTCACGAACAACGCGTCCGGCAGGTAGATGAGGCGGAAGGGTGCGACGAGTACCAGCAACAGAAAGACGAACCCCGCAATGCGCGCGTTCTTGTCGTTCGTGGTCATCGAATCCCCGATCGTGATCCGTGTGGCAAGTTGCGCGAATGCTGTCCGCGCGTCGGGACGTCACGCAATTCAATGCTTTCCGGTCCTTGCGGCTTCCGCCGCCGATCCGGAATCATTGGTTTCGCTCGACGCCAGTCCGGTGCCTTGTGCCGCAACCTGGATGCTCGAACGGATGCCACTGCGAATCCGGTCGCGGATGGATTCCCGGATCTGCGCGCGTTCGGCGTCGTCGTTCTTCAACGCATCATCGCGGCAATCGTCGATGTCGGCTTGCGTCATCCGCGCATAAGGCTTGAACGCGGGCAGGATGGCCGCGAGTTTCTGCTGCTCGGCCCGCAATCCGGGCAACCGGTCGCACAGTTTCGCTGCCGCTTGCTTGATGCCGGATGCCTGCGCCTCGACGTCCTGCTCGACTTCGTGCTCGGACTTTCCGGACAGCACGGCAGCCAGCGCAGTGCCGGCCGCATGCAGTCCCAGCGCGGCGCCCTGCTTGCCGATCGCGATGCCTTCTGCGGCGACCGCCAGGAGTTGCTTGCGGTATTCGAGCAGCTCCGCGCGTTGGTCCGGGGTGGTCGGGACGGTGTTGCCTGCGACCACGAAAT
>JAXMHA010000038.1:0-6928 GCA_046347015.1 Lysobacterales bacterium
TGGCGACCGCTGGCGATGTCGTCAGCGCAGGACGCGCGCCATAGTCTTCCTGCCAGGCCAGGAACAGCAGGTAGGCCAGTGCCAACAGCGCGACGACGAGCAGCGTGCGGGGATTGTTCATGGTTCGATCGTGGGCCTGGTCGGCTGGTGTCGCGCGGGCGAAGCCGGCCCTGGACATGGGAAGGCGATGACTCGCATCGCCGGTTCACGCTGCACGACCGGCTCGACCGTCATCGAACGACCGCGCATTGTGCCGGGCATGCCGCGCCCCTTCAACGGCACGTACCCGGTTGTTCCGTCCGCGCCGCCGACGGCCCGCCTGGACTCTCGCCTCGCAACGCACTCCAGATTCGGTCGAGATCGGCTCGCAGCGCCGGGTTGTCACGCGACGCCGCGTGGGACTTCGCGATCACGAGGACATCGATCGGCGGCAAGGCTTTCCGTACGTTGCGAAAGCTTTCGCGCACGACGCGCTTGATGCGGTTGCGCTCGACCGCGTGCGGTGAAACACGCCGGGAAACGGCGAGGCCGAGGCGGGCCACCGGCGTTGCGCCGGGTCTGGACTCGACCACGAAGTGACGTGACGACTGGCGCTGCGAGGAACCGCGCAGGCTCGCGAAATCGCGTGCGGTCAGGAGGCGCGAGGCGCGCGGAAAATCGGCGCGCGACATGCTCCGCGCAGGCGTCAGACCGCGAGACGCTTGCGGCCCTTGGCGCGCCGGGCGTTGATGACCTTGCGGCCGCCGCGGGTCTTCATGCGGGCGCGAAAGCCATGGTCGCGCGCACGCTTGATGTTGCTCGGCTGGTAGGTGCGCTTGGTGGCCATTTCGAATCGATCCGCTCGGGCTGGGTGGCACAGGCAACAGGGGCGCGCATGCTAGGTGACAGTGGCGCGGACTGTCAAGGCGCAAGTGGCAACGCAACCGCCGCGGCGGGTAGACTACACGGTCCCGGTAGCGCGAGCGGCGCGATGCCGGCTAGCCCGGTCCGGTTCCCGATGAATGCACTCTGGCGGCGCTGTCTCTCTCGCCTCGAGGCGGAGTTCAGCGTCGAAGACGTCCACATGTTCCTCGGCCCGCTGCAGGTGCTCGAGGACGATCGCGGCCTGTGCCTCCTGGCACCGAACGCCTACACGCTCGACGCCGTGCGCGAGCGCTTCCTGCCCCGGATCCGCGCAGTCATCGGCCACCTCGAATCGCGCGAAATCCCGGTCGCACTGAAGGTCGGGTCGCTCGAGCCGCCTGCGCGCGCACCCGAGGCGCCGATGCCGCGTGTGTCCGTCGAACGGCCGGCTGCGCAACATTCGCTCGACCCGTACTACACGTTCGACAATTTCATCGAAGGCAAGTCGAACCAGCTCGGCAAGGCGGCGGCCATGCAGGTGGCCCAGAGCCCCGGTCGCGCCTACAACCCGCTGTTGCTGTACGGCGGTACGGGGCTCGGCAAGACCCACCTGATGCACGCAGCGGGTAACTTGATGCGTTCCCTGGACCCGGCGAAACAGGTGGCCTACATCCGTTCCGAACAGTTCGTCCACGAGATGATCGACGCGTTGCGCACCAAGCGCATGGATGCCTTCAAGCGCCGCTTCCGCGCCGTCGACGCGTTGTTGATCGACGACATCCAGTTCTTCGCCGGCAAGGAATCGACGCAGGAGGAGTTTTTCCACACGTTCAACGCGCTGTTCGACGGCAAGCAGCAGATCATCCTGACCTGCGACCGCTATCCGAAGGAAGTCGAGAACCTCGAGCCGCGGTTGAAGTCACGGCTCGGCTGGGGGCTCAGCGTCGCGATCGAACCGCCGGATTTCGAGACGCGGGCTGCAATCCTGATGTCCAAGGCCCAGACCAAGGGCGTCGCGCTGCCGGATGAGGTTGCGGTGCTGATGGCGAAAAGGATGCGGGGCAACGTACGGGACCTGGAAGGGGCGTTGAACACGTTGGTCGCCCGCTCGAACTTCGAGGGACGCACGATCGACGGAAGCTTCGCCCAGGAAACGTTACGCGAACTGCTGACCGTGCACGCACGCGCCGTCACGATCCCCAACATCCAGAAGACCGTGGCAGACTACTACCAACTGCGCGTTCCCGACCTGATCTCGAAGCGTCGCAACCGGTCGGTGTCGCGCCCCCGGCAAATGGCAATGGCCCTGGCCAAGGAGTTGACCGAGCACAGCCTGCCCGAGATCGGGGATGTGTTCGGCGGCCGCGACCATACGACAGTGCTGCACGCGTGCCGGACGATCCGGGATTTGCGCGAGGCCGATTCCCGGTTGCGCCAAGACTGGGACCAGTTGGTCCGGACGCTCACGGGGTAGGGGAAAAGCGATGCAAACCCTGTGGAAAAGAAACAGCGGCGAGTCGGCGTGGTATTTATCCACAATCGACACACAAGCCCACGCAGGGAAACAAGGTGGATTTCACTGAGACAAACACAGCACAATCAATAACTTACATTGAGTTTCCCCAAGCAAACCCAGACCTACATCCACAGCTGTTCTCAATTCAGGATGCAACCGAAGCAGAAGGGGCGATATGCGATTCACGATCCAGCGTGAGGCCTTGTTGAAGCGCCTGCAGCAGGTGGTCTCGGTCATCGAACGGCGCCAGACCCTGCCCGTCTTGGCGAACCTGCTGGTGCGAACCACGTCGGACGGCTTGTCTCTGACGGGCACCGATCTCGAGGTCGAGATTGTCGCGGCGACGGCGGTTGAGGATGCCGAAGCGGGCGATGTGACGATTCCTGCCCGCAAGCTCTTCGATATCTGCCGGGCACTGCCGGACGGCTGCCGGATCAAGATCGAGCAGAACGGCGACCGGGTCGTGGTCAGTGCCGGGCGCAGCCGGTTCACGCTCGCCACGCTGCCGGCCAGCGAGTTCCCGAACATCGAGAACCTCGAGCTTGCCGAACGCGTCACGCTGCCGGAAGCGACCTTGAAGAACCTGATGGAGCGCACCGCGTTCGCGATGGCCAACCAGGACGTCCGCTATTACCTCAATGGCATGTTGCTCGACGTGCGCGAGGATGCCTTGCGCTGCGTGACCACGGATGGGCACCGGCTGGCGCTGGCTGAAGCGCGGCTGGGGACCAAGGTGTCGCGGCCCCACCAGATCATCGTGCCGCGCAAAGGCGTGACCGAGTTGCAAAGCCTTCTGGATGGTGGCGAATCGGAGAGTGTCGTCGAACTCGAATTCGGACGTAACCACCTGCGTATCCGGCATGGCGATGTCGTCTTCACGTCCAAGCTGATCGACGGCCGCTTCCCGGACTACGAGGCCGTCATCCCGATCGGCACGGACAAGGAGGTCCGCATGGTTCGCGAAGAGTTCCGGGCGGCCTTGCAGCGAGCTGCAATCCTGTCGAACGAGAAATACCGTGGCGTGAAACTCGAAATCTCGCCGAACCGCTTGCGCATGGTGGCGCACAATCCTGAGCAGGAGGAAGCCGTCGAGGAGCTCGAAGCGCGGACCGGGGTGGGAGAGTTGAGTGTCGGGTTCAACGTCAACTACCTGCTCGATGCATTGGGTGCCCTCGATGGCGAAGACTGCGTCATGTGCCTCCGGGATGGCCAGTCGAGCTGTTTGGTCAGGAAGCCGGAAAGCGACGAGGTGCGGCACGTGATCATGCCGCTGCGGCTGTAGCGCAGGCGAACCGGCGGCATCCAGAGGCGGAATGACGCGACTCCACGATCCCGCTGCCTGCGGGCAATCGAGGTGAGGCTCGAACGCCTTGTCGTTCGGGACCTGCGGTGCATCCGGGAGCTCGACCTCGAGCCCGGTCCGAACTGGAACCTGATCCTCGGGCCAAACGGCGCGGGCAAGACGAGTCTGCTCGAGGCCGCGTTCCTGCTGTCCCATGGACGGTCATTCCGGGCCGGGGCGCGAGCCGCGCTGACCCGGAACGGAGCAACGGGATACTCGGTGTTCGGCGAATTTCGCGATGGTGCGGGTGTCTCGCACCGGGTTGGTCTCGAGCGGGCCGGGAAAGTCCTCGTTTCGCACGTGGGCGGGAGCCCGGTCGCCCTTGGCGTGTTGCTCGCCGAGGCGCGAGTGTTGTGCTTCGAGCCTGGCAGTCACCTCCTGGTTTCGGGGGCCGCCGACGAGCGCCGACGTTTCATGGATTGGGGTGTGTTCCACGTGGAACGTGGCCTGCTGGAGCTGTGGCGACGCTATCAACGCGGGCTGCGCCAGCGAAACGCGGCGTTGCGGGCTGCCGATTCCATCAGGGATGAAGGGATCGACGGCTGGACTCAGGACCTGGCGTCTACCGGGGAGTCGTTGTCGGACCTCAGGTCCAGGTGGCTCGAACGATTTGCCGGTCCCGTGGCGCGCCATCTCGAGCGCTTGACGGGGATACGGAGTCCCGTTGAAGTCCGGTTCGATCGAGGGTGGTCCTCGGAGCACGGCCTCTTCGAAGCAATGTCGGCGGCGCTAGAGCGTGACCTCGAGCGAGGGCACACCAGCGTCGGGCCACATCGGGCGGATTGGAGCCTGGAAATGCCGGGGACACCGGCGTGGCGTCAGTTGTCCCGTGGCCAGGAAAAGTTGGTCGCATTGGCCTGTACGCTCGCGCAAGCCGAAGTCGTCGCAGGTTCGGAGCAGGACTGGCCAGTCCTCTGCATCGATGACTTGGGCAGCGAGCTCGACGACGGCCATCAGCGCCGCGTCATCGAGGTTCTGGCGACCACGCCAGCCCAACTGCTGATCACCGGAACCCATGTTCCGCAGGGTGTGGAGGGCGCACGCGACCGCTTGTCGGTGTTCCACGTGGAACAAGGCCAACTGGTCAACCGCTATAATGGAATGGCGTCGAACACGTCTGAATCTGCCGCCAAACTCTCCCAAGAACGCCCATGACCGAAAGCGATCGTCCCTCGGACCATTACGACTCCAACCGGATCAAGGTGCTGAAGGGGCTCGATGCCGTCCGCAAGCGCCCCGGCATGTACATCGGTGACACCGACGACGGCACCGGTCTGCACCACATGGTGTTCGAGGTTGTCGACAATTCGATCGACGAGGCTTTGGCGGGCTATTGCGACCGGGTTGTCGTGACGCTGCATGTTGACGGCTCGGTGACGGTCGCCGACAACGGGCGTGGGATCCCGGTTGGAATGATTCCCGAAGAGGGGCGATCGGCGGCCGAAGTGGTCATGACGGTCCTGCACGCGGGCGCGAAGTTCGACGACAACAGCTACAAGGTCTCTGGTGGACTCCACGGGGTCGGTGTCTCGGTCGTCAATGCGCTGTCCGAGCACTTGTGGCTGACGATTTTCCGGGACGGGCACGAATACCAGCAGGAGTTCCGCCTCGGTGAGCCGCAATACCCCCTGAAACAGGTCGGACCTTCGCTGTCGCGGGGAACGACTGTGCGGTTCCTGCCGAGCTCGGCGACGTTCACCAACACCGAGTTCAACGCCGACGTCCTGGCAAAGCGCCTGCGCGAGCTCTCGTTCCTGAATTCCGGAACGGCGATCGAACTCATCGACGAGCGCACCGACCGGCACGATTCCTTCAAGTACGAGGGCGGGATCCGCTCATTCGTCGAATTGCTGGCACAGGTAAAAGCACCCCTTCATAATAAAGTCATATATTTCAATGATATGCAAGACGGAATCACTGTCGATGCCGCGATGCAGTGGACCGACGCGTACCAGGAAACCAGCTACTACTTCACGAACAACATTCCGCAGCGGGATGGCGGAACGCACCAGACCGGATTTCGCGCGGCACTGACTCGAACGCTGTCGAATTACATCGAAGCCGAAGCCGTCCAGAAGTCCGCGAAGGTGGCCCTGTCCGGTGACGACATGCGGGAGGGCCTGATCGCGGTACTGTCGGTGAAGATGCACGATCCGAAGTTCTCGTCGCAGACCAAGGACAAGCTCGTTTCGAGCGAGGTCAAAGGCGTCGTCGAGTCGGTGATCAACCGCCGGCTCGAGGAATTCCTGCTCGAGAATCCCCTCGATGCGAAGGCGATCTCTGCCAAGATCGTCGACGCGGCGCGCGCGCGCGAGGCCGCGCGCAAGGCGCGCGAGATGACGCGGCGCAAGGGCGCGCTCGACGTGGCCGGGCTGCCGGGGAAGCTCGCCGATTGCCAGGAAAAGGATCCGGCGCTATCGGAGCTTTTCATCGTCGAGGGTGACTCCGCCGGTGGCTCGGCGAAGCAGGGACGCAACCGGCGCAACCAGGCGGTGTTGCCGCTGCGCGGCAAGATCCTCAATGTCGAGCGGGCGCGCTTCGACCGCATGCTCGGGTCGGCGGAGGTCGCCAACCTGATCACGGCGCTCGGTACCGGAATCGGCAAGGACGAGTTCAACATCGACAAGCTGCGGTACCACCACATCATCATCATGACGGATGCGGATGTCGATGGCTCGCACATCCGCACCCTGCTGCTGACGCTGTTCTACCGGCACATGCCGGAGTTGATCGAGCGCGGATACGTGTACATCGGGTTGCCGCCCCTGTATCGCCTGAAGCAGGGCAAGCAGGAGGTCTACCTGAAAGACGACGCGGCGCTCAACTCCTATCTGATCGCGAGCGCGCTCGAAGACGCGGAACTCGTCCCGGGGACCGATTTGCCGGCGATTCGCGGTGCCGGGCTGGAGCGCCTTCTGGTGGCCTATCAGGCGGCGCTCGACCAGATCCGACGGCTCGGCACGCGTTTCGATGAGGCGCCGTTGCACATGTTGCTGGAGGAGCCGCCACCAGCCGGTGGTGGATCGGACGCGGCGGTGGCCGAAGCCTGGGTTGCGCGCCTGAATGCCCGCATGACCCGTGAAAACGGAATCGGCCAGCCGCGCTACCACGCGCGCATGCAGCCGGCGACGAGTGAGCATGGGCCGGCGCTCGTGCTGGTGCGCCGGCAGCACGGCCTCGACCAGACCGAAGTCATTCCAATGGCGTTCTTCGCCGGCCAGGAGTTC
>JAXMHA010000039.1:0-6866 GCA_046347015.1 Lysobacterales bacterium
CGTGGGGTTCGGGACCACTGCGCGCAGGGTCACCGCGCCGGTGGCGGGGTCGACCTGCGCATCGGAGAAATCGATGGTCCCGGTCTCGCCGTAGGTCGACCCGTCGGGGAGCGCGAGCTTCACCTTGGTCGCGGCTCCCGTGCCGAGCGTTGCCCCGTTGGATCCGAGCACGCGTTGCAGGGCGTGCAAATCGGTCACGCTCATCGTGAAGTTGACGTACACCGGATCGAGTTGTTCGATCGTCGTCAGCAGCGTTGCACTGCCTTGGCCGACCAGTGCGCCTTCGGTGACCTGCTGTTGCCCGGCGCGTCCACTGATCGGCGCGACGACGTCGGCATACCCGAGGTTGATCCGCGCACTCTCGACCATGGCTTCGGCTTGCTTCACGGCGGCTGCGGAAGTGCGTTCGGCGGCTTCGGCGCTGTCGAGGTCGGCCCTGGAAATGAATCCCTTGGGGGCGAGGTCACGGGCCCGCTCCGCCGCGACGTGGTTGTTGGCGAAAGTGGCGCGTGCCTGCGCGAGACTGCCGCGTGCTGCGTCCAGCGCCGCCTTGAGCGGGGCCGGATCGATCTCGAACAGCACCTGGCCCTGCTTCACTTCGCTGCCTTCCTCGTACACGCGCTTCAGCAAGACGCCCGCCACCCGCGCCCGCACGTCGGCGCTGCGGTAGGCGGACAGGCGGCCGACGAAATCGCGGGTCAACGGGACGTCCTGGGGTTGGGCCGCGATGACGCCGACTTCGGGTGGCGCCGCCGCCGCGGGTGCGCCGGACTTCCCGCATGCGGCAAGGATCAACGCAACGGTTCCGTAGGCGACAAGCCGCGCCGCTCGAAGCGCGATTCGCGATGATCGAGGGTCCGGGCAGGCAACGAGAATGGCGTACGGTCGGCGCGCCGTCATCGGCATCTTCATGGCAAGGGTTTGGTGACGCCGGAAAGCGGCACGTCGGCCTATCCTAATTGAATCTCACATCGCGTGTCGGCAAGGACCTCAAGGATGCCTCGCGTCGCCGTGCTCGGAGATGCCTGAATTGCAGCGTTACGGGCCCCGCGGGAACACCGGTGGCAACTGGATTCCCCTGGGGGCTGCGGGTATTCTTCCGCGCATCCTTCCTCATTTTCCAACCCCCCATGAAAGGCAGCAGCGTCGCCGCCGCCGCGGCATCGGGCACGGACGTCGAGACTCTCGTGGCGCGCGTCGGCGAAGCAGCCGGCGCGAAGTTTCGCTCGCTGGGCGAGGTCTATGCGCGTGAATTCCTGCGCCGGATCGCATCGACGGATCTTGCGGCCAGGAATCCTGAGGCATGGGTTCGCCTCGCGCTCGACGGCTTTCGTTTCATGCAGCGTCGCGAGACGCACGGTGCGAAGGTGGCGGTCGGCAAGTCGAACCCGCCCGCGGGTGACGCCGGTGCGGGGCACCTGACGGTCGACATCGTCACCGACGACATGCCGTTCCTCGTCGACTCGGTCACGATGGCGCTGGTAGACGCCGGGACCGGCGTCCGGGATGTCATCCACCCCGTTTTCCGCGTGGCGCGTGATGCCGGTGGCGAACTCACCGGGATTTTCCGCGACGACGGCACGCCAGGTCCGCGCGAATCGGTCATGCATTTCGAAGTCGACCGGATGGCGGCGGCGGCGGACGAGGACAACCTCGGCAAGGTCGTCGCCGCGAC
Source organism: Lysobacterales bacterium (assembly GCA_046347015.1). Lineage (GTDB taxonomy): Bacteria > Pseudomonadota > Gammaproteobacteria > Xanthomonadales > Rhodanobacteraceae > Dokdonella_A. The sequence continues at coordinate 1,676 of JAXMHA010000039.1, forward strand.
GCTCGCCGACGTGCGTGCCGCCGTAGATGACTGGGCCGCCATGCGCGCCAAGGCCATCGAGATCGCGGACGACCTGCCGCGCCGTCGGCTTCCAATCGGCGCCGCGGGTGTCGCCGAGGCGCAGGCGTTCTTGCGTTGGCTCGCCGACGACCACTTCACGTTCCTCGGCTTCCGTGAATACGCCGTGACGGGCGCCGGTGCCGACGCCGTGCTGTCGGCAGTCGACGGCACCGGCCTCGGCATCCTGCGCGGAACCGAGCGCTCGGTCGCGCCGCGCTCACTGCGCACGCTGGCGGCATCCGAGCTGCCGCAATCGGGGGCGACCGATGCGGTCATCCTGACCAAGACGAATGCGCGTGCACACGTGCACCGGCCGGGCTACATGGACTACGTCGGCGTGCTGAAATTCGACGACAGCGGGACGCCCGTCGCCGAGCAGCGCTTCATCGGTCTCTACACCAGCAGCGCGTACATGTGCCGGCCGCAGGATGTGCCGCTGGTGCGCGGCAAGTGCGACGCCGTGCTGGCGCGCTCCGGCTACAAGCGCGATGCGTATTCCGGCAAGGCGTTGCGGCACGTCCTCGAAACGCTGCCGCGGGACGAACTGTTCCAGGGGAGTGAGGACGAGCTGTACGCGCTGTCGACTGGCGTCCTGGCGTTGCGCGACCGCAATCGCCCGTGGTTGTTCGTGCGCCGTGATCGTTATGGCAGGTTCTTTTCATGCCTCGCCTATGTGCCGCGGGACCGTTTCAGCACGCGGGTCCGCGAGCGCATCGAGATGCTCCTGCGCAATGCCTTGCGCGGCGTCCAGGTGGACTCCAGCGTCATGATGGGTGAATCGAGCCTCGCGCGACTGCATGTGATCGTGCGTCCACAACCCGGTGACCAGCCGGTGCTGGATCCGATGGCGCTGGAGTCGAGTCTCGGCGCGATCGTGCGGGACTGGAACGACGATCTCCGCGACCAGTTGACGCGCGCACTGGGCGAGGCCCGCGGGGCGGCGCTCGCCAATCGCTACGGCCGTTCGCTGCCGGCCGGCTATGTCGAGGAAGTCACGCCCGAGATTGCCGCCGAGGATGTGCGGGCCCTGGACGCACTGGACGGCGACGATGACATCCGCATGGGTTTGTATCGTGACCCGCGTGACGACAGCCTGCGCTTCAAGGTCATGCATTTCGGCGCGCCGATCCCTCTGTCCGAAGCGCTGCCGATGCTGGAGAACATGGGCGTGCGGCTGCTCGCCGAACACGTCTACACGCTCGAGAAGAACGGCAAGCCACTGACCATCCATGATTTCGAGCTGGATACCCGCACGGCGCTGGCGTTCGACCTCGGTGACCTTCGCGCGCACTTCACCCGTGCGTTCGAGGCGTTGTGGCGCGGCGATGCCGAAAGCGACGGATTCAACCGGCTCGTGCTGGGGGCGCTGCTCGACTGGCGCCACGTCGTCGTGTTGCGCGCCTACTGCCGATACCTGCAGCAGATCGGGATCGCGTTCTCGCAGGCCTACATGGAAGAGACGCTGACGCGGTACCCCGCGATCTCCAACCTCCTGATCGAACTCTTCAACGCGAAGTTCGACCCGCGCCGCGAGGCTTGGGACGCGGCCGAGCGGGAAAGCAACGCGGTCCAGCTCCGCCATGAGCTCGAGGCGCTGGTGCCCGCCAGGTTGCGCCAGGCCCATCCCGAACTGGTCGACACGGCGGTCGCGGCACTCGGCAAGCCACGGGCCGAGCAGATCCACGTCTACTGGGAAGCGGTCAAGCTGCTCCTGGACGGCGTCGCGAGCCTCGACGACGAACGCATCATCCGCGCTTACATGGAATCGATCCGGGCAACGCTGCGCACCGGCTATTTCCAGAAGACCGATGGCCGGCCGCGGCCGTACATCGGCTTCAAGTTCGACTCGCACCTCGTGCCGGATGCTCCGAAGCCCGTTCCCTACCGCGAGATCTGGGTGTATTCACCGCGCGTGGAAGGCGTCCATCTCCGCTTCGGCCCGGTCGCCCGCGGCGGGCTGCGCTGGTCGGACCGGCGCGAGGATTTCCGGACGGAAGTGCTGGGACTCGTCAAGGCGCAAATGGTCAAGAACACCGTCATCGTTCCCGTCGGATCGAAGGGCGGCTTCTTCGTCAAGCACCCACCGGCGGAGGGTGGACGCGACGCCGTGCTGGCGGAAGGCATCGCCTGTTACAGGATCTTCATCAATGGCCTCCTCGACATCACCGACAACCTGGTGGACGGCAAGGTCGTGCCTCCCGAGGACGTCGTGCGTCACGACGACGACGACCCGTACCTCGTCGTCGCTGCCGACAAGGGCACCGCGTCGTTCTCGGACATTGCGAACGCACTGTCGGCCGAACACCACTATTGGCTCGATGATGCGTTCGCCTCGGGTGGCTCGCATGGCTACGACCACAAGGGAATGGGCATCACCGCGAAGGGTGCGTGGGAGTCGGTGAAGCGTCATTTCCGCGCGCTCGGCCGGGATTGCCAGGCCGAGGACTTCACCTGCGTCGGCATCGGTGACATGTCCGGAGACGTGTTCGGCAATGGCATGCTCCTTTCGCGCCACATCCGCCTGGTCGCTGCATTCGACCATCGGCACGTGTTCCTCGATCCGGATCCCGACACTGCGGCAGCGTTCAGGGAACGGGAGCGGATGTTCAAGGTGCCGCGCTCGTCCTGGGACGACTACGACAAGTCGCTCATCTCCCGTGGCGGCGGCGTGTACGCCCGCTCGCTGAAGGCGATTCCGATTTCGCCGGAAGTCCGCGGCGCACTCGGCATCGCCGGTGACGCACCGACACTGTCGCCGACGGAGCTGATCAACGCGATCCTGAAGGCTCCGGTCGACCTCCTGTGGAATGGCGGCATCGGCACCTACGTCAAGTCTTCGGCGGAAACCCATGCCGACGCCGGCGACCGCGCCAACAACGCCTTGCGCGTCAACGGCAATGAACTGCGCTGCAAGATCGTCGGGGAGGGCGGCAACCTCGGCTGCACGCAGAAAGGGCGGATCGAGGCCGCGCAACGTGGCGTCCTGCTGAACACGGACTTCATCGACAACTCGGCGGGCGTCGACACCTCCGACCACGAGGTCAACATCAAGATCCTGCTCGGGGATGCGGTGAAGCGGGGTGAGCTCACGTTCGATGCCCGCAACCACCTGCTCGCGGAGATGACCGACGAAGTGGCTCGGCTCGTGCTGCGCGACAACTACCGGCAGAACGTCGCGATCACGTTGATGGAGCATATGGCGGTGAAGCGCATCGGTTCCATGCGCCAGTTCATCCGCACGCTCGAAGGCGAGGGGCTGCTCGACCGTCAGGTGGAGTCGCTGCCGTCGGACGCGGAAATCGCCGACCGCAAGGCACACGGCCTCGGCCTGACCCGGCCCGAACTCGCGATCCTGCTCTCGTACGACAAGATTCGCTTGTTCCAGCAGTTGCTGGCTTCCGATGTGCCGGAGGACCCATATCTCTCCCGCGAACTCGTGCGGTATTTCCCGGAGCCGTTGCACGGCAAATATGCCGGGCACATGCAGCGTCACCGGCTGAAACGCGAGATCATCGCGACCGCGGTGACCAACTCGACGGTCAACCGCATGGGCGCAACGTTCATGATGCGCATGCAGGAAGATACCGGCAAGCCGCCGGCTGCGGTGGCCAAGGCGTACACCGCCGTGCGGGAAATCTTCGATGCGCGCGCGCTCTGGCACGACATCGACGCGCTGGACGGCAAGGTGGCCGCGGCGGTGCAGATCGATGCGCTGCTGAAGATCTGGAACCTGCTGCGCGACAGCACCCGCTGGATCCTGAACGAGGGGGGGATTGCGCTCGAAATCGCGCCGTTGGTCGAGCGCTACCACCCGAAGGTCGCCGAATTGCGCGGCAAGATCCTCGAGGTACTGACGGGTACTGGCCAGGCGGCACTCGACGTCGATGCCGAGAAGTGGCAAGGGCTGGGGATCCCCGAAGCCCTGGCGCGGCAGTTGGCGACGATTCCCGTGCTGGTTGCGGCGCTCGACATCGTCGAGGTTGCACTGGAGAGCAGGCAGCCGGTGACGCGGGTCGCGTCGGCGTTCTTCGACCTCGGCCAGCGGCTGGAACTCGACGCGTTGCGCGCCCAGATCGAATCGCTTCCGGTCGAGAACAGTTGGCATGCACAGGCGCGGGGCTCGCTGCGGGACGAACTGGCCCACCAGCAGCGTTCGCTCGCGGTGCGGATCCTGTCATCGGCCGCGGCGAGTGATCCGCATCCCGTCGCATCGTGGTTCGATCGCGACGACCCGTCGGTTGCTTCGACACTGTCGATGCTTGCGGACATCCGTTCACAACCGGTCGACTATCCGATCGCCTCGGTCGCCCTGCGGCGGCTCGCGCGACTGGTGCAGGCCGGGGCCCGCACCGCCTGAAGGGCATGCGTTTCAAGGCGGGGATTCCGGGGGAATCTCCGCGACCTGGTCGGCGCGTTCCCTTGCGCGCAGTCGCTGCCGGGCTGCGGCGTGTGTCAGGTCGCCGGTTGGCGCGCGGCACGTGAATCGGCGACACTTCGGCAGTCATTCCCCGGGTGTGCCCGCATGTTCCAGCGCATCGCTTTCGTCGCCAGTGAAACCGCCGAGGCCAAGGCAGCGCGGACCGAACTCCTTGCGCGTTACGGCAAGACGGAACCCGAACATGCCGAGGTCATCGTTGCGCTGGGCGGTGACGGGTTCATGCTGCGAACCTTGCACCGATACCTCTCCCGAAACGTGCCGGTCTACGGCATGAAACTCGGCACAGTCGGGTTCCTGATGAACCAGTACCACGACGACGCGCTGGTCGAGCGGCTCGATCGCGCACAGCCGGCAGTCCTGCATCCGCTGGTCATGGATGCTGCGAGCGAATCGGGCAATCGGGTCAGGGCGCTGGCGTTCAACGAGGTTTCCCTGTTGCGGCAGACCAAACAGGCGGCGCACCTGCGCGTGTCCCTGAACGGCATCACGAAGATCGAGGAGCTGATTTGCGACGGCATCCTCGTCGCGACGCCGGCCGGATCGACCGCGTATAACCTGTCCGCGCACGGTCCGATCCTGCCGCTCAGCGCACAGATCCTGGCGATGACGCCGATCAGCCCGTTTCGCCCACGGCGTTGGCGGGGCGCGATCGTGCCGGCGGATACCGGGTTCCGTTTCGACGTGCTCGATCCG
>JAXMHA010000004.1:0-216360 GCA_046347015.1 Lysobacterales bacterium
CCTCTACCGGCTGTCGGGCGACTCGGCCAAGGCGCGTGGCTTGTACGAGGAGGCGTTGCCGAAGGTCCGCGCCGACCTGACACGCCAGCAGGGCGTCAATCTTGCCTTCATCTGGCAGTACATCGCCGACGCCGAGTTGGGGGTGGGCCAGGTGGCGAAGGGGCTCGACGCCATCGCCAAGGCCCAGGGCATCGTCGCGGAGCTGGGCGACCGGGTTTACGGCCCACAGATCATGGAATCCAACGCCGCGCTGTACGCCGAAGCCGGCCGACCCGAGTTGGCCGTTCCGCTGCTGGCCAAGTCGCTCGGCATGCCGGGCATCGGCTACAACTATTCCCCGGTGCTCCTGTGGCTCGATCCGGCCTGGGAACCGATTCGCCACGACAAGCAGTTCGAGGCATTGCTCGCGGAGTACGGCAAGTCTCGTCCGCCGGCGGCACCGACTGTCGCGGCAACGTTGCCGCACTGAGCCGGCCGGTCGGGATCCGGGATCGGTTCCTGACGCGCAGGCTTGGCCGGACCCCGGCACCATTGGTTTGGCGTTGTGTCCGCGGTGGACTCTTCGGGCGCGCAATGTCGGCGTCCCGGCAGGAAAAATGCCAGAAAAATCTCATGGCGACGGTGGCGATTTCCTGCCAGCCGAAGCTCATCGACCATCGCGTTCACGACGGCGGCTGGCCAGGATGCGGGCCTCTGCTTTTACGTGAGCGGCACGCTCGACACCGAGAGTGCGATCGTGCCGACCAACACGTCATCGAGCAGCTAGATCATCGACATTGCGTCGCGCGACTCGACTACCGGCTCGCACAACCTGATCATGAATCCGGGCACGACCGTCCCCGGAGACACGCTCACCGGCGCGGACCCGCAACACGAGCCGCTCGCGCGCAATGGCTCATCCTTGGCGCCGTTGACGCAGGCGCTGGCGCCGACGAGTCCCGCAATCGACCGCGGCTCGAATCCGAAGGGCTTCAACTACGACGAGAGGTCGACGGGCTTCGCCCGGGTGGTCGGCATTTCCGCGGACATCGGGGCGTACGAGCACGACGGAACCGATACGGACACGATCTTCGCCAACGGCTTCGGCTGATGCGCGTTTGCCCGATCGCCGGCGCCGCGGGAAACCCGATTGCCGCGGCGCTGGCGCCGGGCGTCATTTCATCCGGTAGGTGATGCGGCCCTTGGTCAGGTCGTATGGCGTCATTTCGACCTTGACCTTGTCGCCGGTCAGGATGCGGATGTAGTTCTTGCGCATCCGCCCCGAGATGTGGGCGGTGATCACGTGCCCGTTCTCGAGCTTTACCCGGAACATCGTGTTCGGGAGGGTCTCGAGGATCGAACCCTCCATTTCGATGACGTCGTCTTTCGACACGGGATTCCTTGATCGGCGTGCGCGCGGTGGGCCGTAAAGGCGCGCGATTCTGCCACGATCCGGGCCCGGCGTGAAGGCGAAGCGGCCGCGGTGGGTGCTTCGGAGGGACCAATTCAGCCGCGGGTGTGACGAAGTTCCGCCGCCGAGCGGGGGAATGCGAGGTCCGCCCAGCTTCCCTCGAGGCAGGGCCGTTCGACGAGCTGCGCCACCTGCGCGCAGAACGTGCCACGGGGCATTGCACGGGCGCCGACGCGGAGCAGGTGCGGCGTCACCAGTTGCGCGTCGAGCAAGGGGAATCCGTGGGATTCGAGGAGGCGGCACATGGCAAGCAGCGCGACCTTCGACCCGTTCGTCGCCCGGCTGAACATCGATTCGCCGAAGAACATCTTGCCGAGGGCAACGCCATACAGTCCTCCCACCAGTCCCGCGTCGTCGTGGACTTCGATCGAGTGCGCAAGGCCGGCACGGTGAAGTTCGCCATACGCGGCGCGCATTTCCGGGACGATCCAGGTGCCCGCGGGCAATCCGGGCCGCGGCGCAGCGCAGCCGTCGATGACCTCGTCGAACGCCAGATCGGCCGTGATCGACCACCGGCTGCCCGCCAGCCACCGGTCCATCCGGCGCGAGACATGCGGGCGTGCGGTATCGAACACGCAGCGCGGATCGGGTGACCACCACAGGATCGGTTCGCCGGGCGAATACCACGGAAAGATTCCACGCGCGTAGGCAGCCAGCAACCGCGCCATCGACAGGTCGCCGCCGGCGGCAAGCAGCCCGTCGGGGTTCCGCAATGCGTGTTCCGCGGGCGGGAATGTGGCCGGATCGTCCGGATCGAGCCAGGGCAGCCGGATCATGCCGTGGTCCCGTGTCGCGCAAAAGGCGAGTGGGCCATCAGGTCCCGGTGACGCCGCTCGAGCGCGCTGGCTTCGCGCCGAAGTGCATGGCGGACCGCGGCCCGGAATCCCGGATCGGCAATCCAGTGACGCGAGTGCGTCGCCACCGGCAGGAATCCGCGCGCCAGCTTGTGCGCGCCCTGCGCGCCGGGCTCGAATGCCGTCAGTCCGGAGCGCAGGCAATGTTCGATGCCCTGGTAATAGCAGAGTTCGAAGTGCAGTGCCGGCACGGATTCGAACGCGCCCCAATAGCGCCCGTAGAGGGTCGAGCGGGAGGACAGGAACAACGCGCCGGCGACGATGTGTTCGCCGCGGCGAGCGAACGCGACGTGTGAGTGCGCCGGGAACCGCTCCCCGAGCGTACGGAAGAAGCGGGCGCTCAGGGTTGGCGTGTTGCCCTTCTCGTCGAACGTGTGCGTGTAGAGCGCGTGCATCGCCCGCCATTCGTCTGCCGACAGACTGCCACCGTTCCGCCACTCGCAGGCGATCCCGGCACGTTCGACCTGGGCGCGTTCCTGGCGGATGGCCTTGCGCCGGCGGTGGGTGAGGGCGGACAGGAAATCGGCCATGTCGCGCCAGCCTTGGTCGTTGCGCCAGTGGAACTGCCAGTCGCTTCGCTCCAGCCATTCGTCGCCGAACGCGTCGAGTTCGGCGCCGGCGATGAAGTCGACGTGGGCGGACGACAAGCCGTTGGAACGGGTCAGCGCCGCAAGTGCCTGGGTGAGCGCCCGGCGGCGTTCGCCTGCATGTGGCCCGCTGCCCGCCAGCAGGCGCGGGCCCGTCACCGGCGAGTACGGCACGGCGCACAGGAGTTTCGGGTAGTAGGCGCCGCCAGCGCGCTCCCAGGCATCCGCCCAGGCCCAGTCGAAGACGAACTCGCCGTGCGAGTTGTGCTTCACGTACAGCGGCATCGCGGCCACCGGCTTGCCGTCCTCGTCGAGGATCAGGTGCGAGGGCTGCCATCCGAACTCGGGACGAATGCACCCGGTGGCTTCGAGTGCCGACAGGAACGCGTGTGACACGAATGGATTGTCGTCGCCGGCCAGCGCGTTCCACGTGCTGGAATCGATTGCATCGAGCGCAGCGACTATCCGGATCGCGGCCATCGCGCCATCGGCATTCCCCGTGCAGCCCGGGTCAGCCGGTCACCCCGACCGAGTCGAGGAACTTCTCGGCATCGAGCGCGGCCATGCAGCCGAAGCCCGCCGACGTGACGGCTTGCCGGTACACCTGGTCGGCGACATCGCCCGCGGCGAACACGCCGCGCACCGAGGTCGCGGTTGCGTTGCCTTCGAGGCCACTGCGGATCCGGATGTAGCCGTTGCGCATGTCGAGTTGGCCTTCGAAGATCCCGGTGTTCGGCGTGTGCCCGATCGCAACGAACAGCCCGGTCACGGCAAGGTCACGGGGCCGGTTGTCGGTCGTCCCCCGCAACCGCACGCCCGTCACCCCCGAAGCGTCGCCAAGGACCTCGTCGACGGTGTGGTTCCACACGACGTCGACCTTGCCGGCGGCCGCCTTCTCGAACAACTTGTCCTGCATGATCTTCTCGGCGCGCAGCTTGTCGCGGCGATGCACGAGGGTCACCTTGCGGCAGAGATTCGCGAGGTACAGGGCCTCCTCGACGGCGGTGTTGCCGCCGCCGACCACGGCAACGTCCTGGTTGCGGAAGAAGAAGCCGTCGCAGGTCGCGCACGCCGACACGCCCTTGCCCTTGAACGCGGTTTCGGATGGGATGCCGAGGTACTTGGCATCGGCGCCGGTGGCGATGATCAAGGCGTCGCAAGTGTACGCGCCATTGTCACCGGTGAGCCGGAACGGGCGTTGCGAGAGGTCGGCCGTGTGGATGTGGTCGGCCACGCGGTTCACGGCGAAGCGCGCAGCGTGCTCGGCCATCCGTTCCATCAACCGCGGTCCCTGCAGCCCCTCGGCGTCGCCGGGCCAGTTGTCGACATCGGTCGTCGTCATCAACTGGCCGCCTTCGGCAAGCCCGGTGACGAGCGTCGGCTTGAGGTTTGCGCGCGCTCCGTAGATGGCCGCGGTGTAGCCCGCGGGCCCGGAACCGAGGATGAGCAGATGCGAGTGCCCGCTGGTCGTCATGTATAATCCTGCGCGTTTGCGTGGTCGGTTCCGCAAGGGATGCGGCGGCGGCCCGACACCACCCGGGGTGCCGCAATGGCTTCGGATCCGCGATGTCGGCGAGATGGACCGTCCGCAGCCGACGAGTCGCACAATGATGGGTAGCCGCGTCCGATTCAAGCCTTCCCGGCCGTGGCCCGCCGGTGGATCGCCACCGTGCGGCAGAGTCGTTCGACATTCATCCTGAGGATTCCCGCATGCGCATCGGCATTCCGTCCGAAACGAAGACCCTCGAGGGGCGCGTCGCCCTGGTTCCGGCGGCCTGCGCCGACCTGGTGCGGCATGGGCACGAGGTCCACATCCAGTCCGGAGCCGGAGTGCGCAGCGGCTTTGCGGACGACGAGTACGCCCGTGTCGGCGTCACGGTCGAGCCGAGCGCACGCAAGCTGTACGAGGCCGGCGAACTGATCGTCAAGGTCAAGGAGCCGATCGCCGGCGACCTCAAGCTGCTGCGCAAGGACCACCTGCTGTTCTGTTACCTGCATCTGGCTGCCGAACCGGCGCTGACGAAACGCTTGCTCGACATCGGCCTCACCGGCGTCGCGTTCGAGAGCGTGCAGGAAAAGGACGGCAGCCTGCCGCTGCTCGCGCCGATGTCGATCATCGCCGGCCGCATCGCCGTGCAGATCGGCACCCACCTGCTGCACCAGCCCGCGGGTGGCAAGGGCAAGCTCCTCGGCGGCCTGCCGTCGACCGATCGCGGCAAGGTCGTCGTGCTCGGTGCCGGTGCGGCGGGTGGCAATTCCGCCGCACTGGCCGCGGCTGGCGGCGCGAACGTCGTCGTCTTCGACAAGCGGCCCGACCGGCTTGCGCACATGATGGCGCTCGGATCGAACGTGACTGCGCTGTATCCATACGTCGAATATGTCGCGCGTGAAGTGCGCGACGCGGATCTCGTCATTGGCGCGGTGTTGATCCCGAGCGCCAAGGCGCCGCACGTCGTCACGCGCGCGATGGTCAAGTCGATGGCGCCCGGCAGCGTGCTGGTCGACATCTCGATCGACCAGGGCGGCTGCTTCGAGACCTCCAGGCCGACGACCTACAAGAATCCGACCTATCTCGTCGATGGCGTCACGCATTTCTGCGTGACCAACATGCCGGGCGCGGTGCCACAGACTTCGTCGCAGGCCATCTCGGCCGCCATCCTGCCGTACGTGCAGGTACTCTCGTCGGGCAGCGGCTGGAAGCAGAACGAGGCATTGAAGATCGGCATCAATGTCGCCGGCGGCAAGATCGTGCACCCGGCGTTGAAGGGGTCGGTTTGACCGCCGTTTCAATGGCTTGAGCCACCTTTCTACGGTAGACTCTCGCGGTGGCTCGCGTGACCCGAACGAACCCCGCGCCTGCTCCCGGCGAGCACTGGCAGAAGCGCCTGCGCGAAGCGGCGTTCCTGCTGCTGCTGCCGATCGCCGTGTACCTGATGGCGTGCTTCCTGAGCTACAGCCCGTCCGATCCGGGCTGGTCGCATCTCGGGACCAGCGACCGCATCGCGAATTTCGGCGGTGCATTCGGCGCCTGGATGTCTGACCTGACGCTGTACCTGATCGGCGTGTCTGCGTACGCGCTGCCGCTGTTGCTGCTGGCGCTGGGTGCCGCCATCCTGCGCGGTGGCGAGCGCATCGAGCATTCGACGCTGGAACCGACGCTGCGCCTCATCGGCTTCGTCACGTTCTTCATCGCCGCGTCCGGGCTTGCGGCGTTGCGCCTCGGCCATTCGCCGTCGTTCCCGGCCGGGCAGGGTGGCGTACTCGGCGCACTGGTTGGCGGCAGCCTGACGCGGGGATTCGGTGGGCTCGGCGCGAGCCTGTTCCTGCTCGCGCTGCTGCTGGCCGCCGTGACGCTGGCGACGGGCCTCTCGTGGTTCCGGGTCATGGACGCAATCGGTGCGGCCGTCGTGTCGGTGTTCACGTGGGCTACCGAGCGCTGGCAACGCACCGATGACTGGAGCGCCGCGCAGTCGGCGCGCGCCCGGCGCGAGGCGAGCCGCAAGGCCGATGTCGTGCGCAAGGCCGCGCGCGAGCCGATCCGCATCGAGCCGACCGTGCCGGCAATCGAGAAGAGCGAGCGGGCGCAGCGCGAAACGCAGATCCCGCTGTTCACCGGCGCGTCCGAGCCCGGCGAACTGCCGCCGCTCGCATTGCTCGACGAGCCGGCCCAGCGCGTCAAGGGTTATTCGGACGAAACGCTCGAGGCGCTGTCGCGCCAGGTCGAGCTGAAGCTCAAGGACTTCCGCATCGACGCGCAAGTGGTCGGCGTGTATCCCGGGCCGGTAATCACGCGCTTCGAGCTGCAGCCGGCGCCGGGCATCAAGGGCAGCCAGATTTCCGCGCTCGACAAGGACATCGCGCGCGGCCTGTCGGTGCCGAGCGTGCGCGTGGTCGACGTCATCCCCGGCAAATCGGTGATCGGACTCGAAATCCCGAACACGAACCGCGAAACGGTGTATCTCTCCGAGATCCTGCGCTCGAAGGAGTTCGACGGCACGAAGTCGCCGGTCGCGCTTGCGCTCGGCAAGGACATCGGCGGGCGTCCCGTCGTGGTCGACCTCGCGCGGATGCCGCACCTGCTGGTGGCCGGCACGACCGGATCCGGCAAGTCGGTGGCACTGAACGCGATGGTGCTGAGCTTGCTGTACAAGGCCAGCGCCGCCGACGTGCGCCTGATCATGATCGACCCGAAGATGCTGGAGTTGTCGGCGTATGAGGGAATCCCCCACCTGCTGTCGCCGGTGGTCACCGACATGAAGGAGGCCGCCAACGCGCTGCGCTGGTGCGTCGCGGAAATGGAGCGGCGCTACAAGCTGATGGCGGCCGTCGGCGTGCGCAACCTCGCCGGCCTCAACAAGAAGGTTCGCGACGCGACCGAGTCCGGACAGCCACTGCTGGATCCGCTGTTCATCGCCGATCCCGCGCAACCCGAGCGCACGGCCGAACCGTTGCGTCCGTTGCCGTTCGTCGTCGTCGTGATCGACGAGTTCGCCGACATGATGATGATCGTCGGCAAGAAGGTCGAGGAATTGATTGCGCGCCTCGCGCAGAAAGCACGCGCGGCCGGTGTGCACCTGATCGTCGCGACGCAACGGCCGTCGGTGGACGTGATCACCGGCCTGATCAAGGCCAACATCCCGACGCGGATCGCGTTCCAGGTGTCGAGCAAGGTCGACTCGCGCACGATCCTCGACCAGTCCGGCGCGGAAACGCTGCTGGGACAGGGCGACATGCTGTACCTGCCGGCCGGAACCGCGACGCCCGAGCGCGTGCACGGCGCGTTCGTCGATGACCACGAGGTGCACGACGTCGTCGCGTGGCTGCGCACGCAAGGTACGCCGGAATTCGTCACCGGCGTGCTCGAGGACGTGCAGCCGCTCGGCGATGGCCGCGTGATCGGCCAGTCCGGGTTGCCGGAAGACGCCGCGACCGACGATACCGACCAGGATGAGTTGTACGACCGGGCGGTCGCGATCGTCACCGAGTCGCGGCGTGCGTCGATTTCGGGCGTGCAGCGGCGGCTCAAGATCGGCTACAACCGCGCCGCGCGGTTGATCGAACGGATGGAGGCCGAAGGCGTCGTCAGCCCGCCGGAAACCAACGGCAACCGCGAAGTCCTCGCGCCGCCGCCACCGGAGCGCTGATCCGCAGCGCCGGTGCGATGCCGGCGATTCATCGATCGCCACTAAAATGACCGTGGTCCTGACGGATTCCCTGGCCGATGGTTGCAATTCGGAAAACCTGGGTGCTTGCCGCGTTGCTTGCCGCGGTCCCCGCGCTTGGTGCGGCCACGCCTTCGCAGGCCGTGGACAGTCGCTCCGCCAGAGCGCGTCTTGCGGCGTTCGCCGATGGCCTGCATTCGGTCTCGGCGTCCTTCAGCCAGACCGTGACCGATGCCAATGGACGCAGCAAGCCCACGGCCCATGGCACGCTCGCGCTCGAAGCGCCGCGGCTGTTCCGCTGGCAGGTCGACAAGCCGTATAGCCAGTTGATCGTCGCCGACGGGAGCCGGGTATGGATTTACGAGCCCGACCTCGAACAAGTCACCGTCCGCGCGCAGGGCGCCGAGGAAGCACACAGTCCGTTGACGGTGCTGACCGACCTGTCGCTGGTCGACAAGGATTTCGCAGTGGGCGAGGGTGGGACGCGTGACGGCCTTTCGTGGGTCGAACTGGTGCCGAAGGCGAAGGACGCGCAGATCGACAAGGCGGCACTCGGGTTCGACGACGAGAAGCTCGTGGCGATGACGTTCGCCGACGCGCTCGGTGACACGACCACGGTGCGGTTTTCGAACTGGAAGCGCAACCCGGACTTGCCGGCGAGCCTGTTTACGTTCGCGCCGCCTGCCGGGGTCGACGTCATTGGCGGCGCCGGCACCGGCGCCGAGACGTTTCCGCTGTCGAAGCCGTGAAGCCGGGATTGCCGTGATGGGGGTGCCGGACCGGCTCTCGGGGAACGCGGAGTGACGGGCCGGCGCCAATCCCGCGCACCCACGGTCGCGACGGCCGGGCAGGAGTCGATGTTCGCCGACTCCGCCGCGCTGAAACCGCTGGCCGAACGCATGCGTCCGCAGACGCTGGACGAGATCGTCGGCCAGCAGCGATTGCTCGGCGAAGGCACCGCATTGCGCCGCGAGCTCGAAGCCGGGCGCGTGCACTCGATGGTGTTGTGGGGTCCGCCCGGTTGCGGCAAGACGACGCTGGCGCTGCTGGTCGCGAAGTACGCCGACGCGCACTTCCGCGCGATCTCGGCGGTGCTGACGGGTCTCGCCGACGTGCGGGCCGCGCTGGCCGAAGCCGAGGCGCTGCACGCGCAGGGCCGGCGCAGTGTGCTGTTCGTCGACGAGGTGCACCGGTTCAACAAGGCGCAGCAGGACGCGTTCCTGCCGCACATCGAACGCGGCGTCATCGTGTTCGTCGGCGCGACCACCGAGAACCCGTCGTTCGAACTGAACTCGGCGCTGCTGTCGCGCTGCCGCGTGCATGTGATGGACGCGGTGGGCGCGGACGACATCGCCGTTGCCTTGCGGCGCGCGCTGGCGGACACGGAGCACGGCCTCGGGTCGCTGCACCTGCACGTCACCGACGAAGCATTGGCGTCGATGGCGCAAGCGGCCGATGGCGACGTGCGCCGCGCGTTGACGTTCCTCGAGATCGCGGCCGAGCTGGCGCACGATGGCCGCATCGTCGAGGACACGCTGCATCAGGTCCTGGCAGACCGGACCCGGCGCTTCGACAAGGGCGGCGAGCAGTTTTACGATCAGATCTCCGCGCTGCATAAATCGGTGCGCTCGTCCGATCCGGATGCGGCGCTGTACTGGCTGGTGCGCATGCTGGATGGCGGCTGCGAGCCGCTGTACCTCGCACGGCGCATGGTACGCATGGCCGTCGAGGACATCGGACTTGCCGATCCGCGGGCGTGGCAACTGGCGCTGCACGCCTGGGATACCTACGAACGCCTTGGTTCTCCGGAAGGTGAACTCGCGCTGGCGGAAGCCGCGCTGTACCTCGCCGTCGCCCCCAAGAGCAACGCCGCTTACCGAGCGCTCGGCGCGGCGCGCGAGACCGTACGGGAGACCGGCACGCTGGATGTGCCGATGCATCTGCGCAACGCGCCGACGAAACTGCTGAAGGAACTCGGCTACGGCAAGGGCTACCAATACGATCCCGATGTGGAGGGCGGCGTCGCGCTCGACCAGCAGTGCCTGCCGAATGCGTTGGCCGGCACCGAGTTCTACGCGCCGAGCGCGAACGGCGTCGAGGCGAAGATCCGGGACAAGGTCGACGCGCTGCGCGCGGCGCGCCGGCGGGAGCGCGGACATCGGGGTTGAATCCTCCGGATGGCAGCCTCCCGCGTGTCCGGCAGATCGGGTCAACCCGTTGGCGACCGTCCTGCTGCATCGTGCCTTGCGCGGACGATCGTCCGCGCGTAGCGTTCCCCTCCCGCAGCGAACGTGAGGCAATCATGCGTATCGCGACTGCAGCATTCTTCGGGGCCGTCGTGATGTTCGTCTGGCAGTTCTTCGCGCACATGGTGCTGCCGATCGGCGAGATGGGGTTCCGCGTTCCGCAGAACGAAGACGTTGTGTTGCAGGCCGTGTCCACCTCCCTTCGTGAGCCCGGGATTTATTACCTGCCGTACATCGCGCCGGAGAAGATGGGCGACAGGGCGGCGCTCGAAGCCTGGGGTGCAAAGGCGGAAAAGAATCCTTATGTGTTCGCGGTCGTCAACACGCCCCCCACCGACCCGATCACGATGCTGCCGCAGCTCGGCAAGCAGTTCGTGACGAATTTCCTCGGTGCCTTGCTGGTCGCGTTCGTACTGGCGGCGACGGCTTGGACCTTCGGAATGCGCATCGTCGGCGCGCTCGCAATCGGTGTGTTCGGATGGTTGCTGAACATCGCGCCGATGTGGAACTGGTACCGGCTCCCGGCGGATTTCATGTTCGCGAACCTGATCGAGCAGGGTGTCGGCTGGTTGCTGGCGGGGGTCGCGATCGCGTGGTGGCTCGGACGGCGGACCACGGCCGCGAGGTGATCAGGAGTCGGCAGGCCGCCTCGATCCCGTGCAAGGCAGGCCTCGACGGGTGGTAGCGTTTCGATCGATCGGCTCCGGACCGACCGGCTCTGTCTCTGCCCAGCGCGCCTCGGACGTAAGGCATCCGTAACCGGATCCTGGGGTCAGGGTCCGTCGAATCCGTCCAAAAGGATGGTGTCCGCGAGTGGACGGTATACGACCAGCGAGTTCGACGCAGGAACGGCAACGATTCCGTCGCCTGCCGCCAATCCTATCAAAAGTAGTGCATTACCTTCGCCTGGCGGCAGGATCGGAGCGCCGACCTGCGTGCTCCAGACTTCGTGTCCGGTGGACGAGTTCAAGACATACAGGTTGCCGGAACCCGATCCGACGAGCACGAAGTCGTCGATCAGCAGCGGTGCCGACGAGAGCTGCCCATCGCCAGCAAAGCTCCACAGGACGGTGTTGTCATCCAGCTCGATTCCACGCAGCGTGCCGGATTGCAGGAAGTACCCGGTTTGCGCGCCAATGGCAGGCGTGGTCTGGGCATCGAAGCGCCCCAACAGGTCACCCGACGCGGTGTCGAAGATGTAACCGGGTGGAGTGCTGACGAAGTCTCGCACGTAGAGCCGGCTGTTGTTGGCCACAGGTGTCCCCGCGCCACCACCCTCGCATTGTCCGCTGTAGTTCCACAGCGGACTACCGAATTGCGCATCGAATCCGTAGACTTGCGAGCACGCATAGGATACGAACACCGCATCCCCGGCGACCGCCGGCGAACTGCTGCCCCCATATGACATGGCTTGCGTCCACAGGACTTCGCCGTTGCTTTGGTCCACTGCATAGGCGGTGCCGCCGGTTCCTGCCCCGCCGACGTATACGATTCCATACGTTGCCGTCGGCGCGGAGGTGAACGCGTATTGGCCGGGAAGCTGGACGCTCCAATCTAGGATTCCGGTAGAGGCATCGAACGCCTTCATCAAGCCATCGAAGTTGACGACGAACACCCGCCCGCCCTCGTAGGCTGCATTGGCCCAGGAATAGGTTCCGGGAACCGCGATTGGTCCCCAGAGTACCTGACCGGTGGTCTCGTCGAGGGCAACGAGGTTCGTGCCGTACTCCTCGCTGTTCGCGAACGTGACGAAGACTGACCCATTCGCGATTAGTGGGTAGGAGACGCTGCCGCCGAGATCGACCCGCCACTGCTCCTCGAGCCGAGGGTAAAACGCTGGCGTAAACCGGGTAGTCCCGGTATGGGCCGGGTCAATCTGATACGCGACCGCCGGTGGGCCGCTGGCCTGCCCGAATGCCGTTGGGATCCCCACCATACCGAACACGGCATAGACCGCCGCGCGAATGCAGAAGCCGATGACGTCCATATCACCTCCGTATCTTCGACGCACCTTCTACCTGTAGGTCACGAGGCAGTCAAGTGACCAGTGACTGCTACGATTCGGTGCGGGGAGATTCCGAACTCTTTCGGTAGCCGTGTCAGGCGTCGACTCTCGGGATCCTCTGATCGAACCAACGAAGGCATCACCGGGCCGATACATCCTTGCATTGGTTAATGCAGGGCTGTCCGGTCGGGACCGGCTCTTGAGTTTCCGGCCGGCATTGCGTGAGCCGGGCACGCGCCACGATAATTCGCCCTCCGCAGGACTTTCCAGGATTCGACTATGCTCGACCCGGCTTTGCTGCGCGGGCAGCTCGACGCGACCGCCGGACGGCTCGCGACGCGTGGATTAGTGCTCGACACTCGTGCGATCGCAGCGCTGGAAGCGCGGCGTAGCGGGCCCAGGCGCAGACACAGGAACTGCAGAACCTGCGCAATACGCGCTCGAAGGCCATTGGCTCGGCGAAGGCCAAAGGCGAAGACACCTCGGCGCTGATGGCCGAAGTGGCCGGTATCGGCGATCGACTCAAGGCGGCCGAATCGGAGCTTGCTGAATCGCAGGCGGACCTCGAGTCGATCGCGCTCGGCATCCCGAATCTCCCCGATGGTTCGGTGCCGGTCGGCAAGAACGAGCACGACAACGTCGAGGTGTCGCGCTGGGGCACGCCGCGCAAGTTCGACTTCAAGCCGAAGGATCACGTCGAGCTCGGCGAGCGGCACGGCTGGCTCGATGGCGAGGCCGGCGCGAAACTTTCCGGCGCCCGCTTCACGCTGCTGCGCGGACAGCTTGCGCGGCTGCACCGCGCGCTCGCGCAGTTCATGCTCGACCTGCATACCGGCGAGCACGGCTATCTCGAATGCAACGTGCCGCTGCTGGTCAACCCGGAAACGATGCAGGGCACGGGGCAACTGCCGAAGTTCGAGGAGGACCTGTTCTCGACGACGGTGGGCGAGACGCGGCGTTACCTGATCCCCACGGCTGAAGTGTCGTTGACCAACCTGGTGCGCGAATCGATCGTCGAAGCGGGTGCCCTGCCAGTGCGGGTCACCGCGCATACGCCGTGCTTTCGCGCCGAGGCGGGCAGCTACGGCAAGGACGTGCGCGGCATGATCCGCCAACACCAGTTCGAGAAGGTCGAGCTGGTCAGCGTCGTGGAACCATCGCAAAGTCCGGACGAACACGAAAGGATGACGCGCTGCGCCGAAGTCGTGCTCGAAAAACTCGGGTTGCCGTATCGCCGGATGTTGTTGTGCACCGGCGACATGGGCTTCGCCGCCGCGAAGACCTATGACCTCGAAGTCTGGCTGCCGTCGCAGGACGCCTATGCGCGAGATCTCGTCGTGCTCGAACTGCACCGATTTCCAGGCGCGCCGCATGCAGGCGCGCTGGCGCAATCCCGCGACGGGAAAGCCGAACTCGTGCACACCTTGAACGGCTCCGGCGTCGCGGTTGGTCGCGCGTTGATCGCGGTGATGGAGAACTTCCAGAACGGCGATGGTTCGATCACCGTGCCGGATGGGCTACGAGCGTACATGGACGGGGCTGAGCCGCATCACGTGACGTGGGGAATGTACGATGTACCTGCGCGCTGTCGAAGCAATGCATCTGCGGTTCTCGGGAGAGGTGGCTGAGTGGTCTAAAGCACCGACTTGAAATCCGGCAAAGGCGCAAGCCTTTCAAGGGTTCGAATCCCTTCCCTCTCCGCCAATCCGGGTTCGACAAATTCGTCGGGAACGAATTTGGACAGCCGAAGGCTGGCCCCGAGCATCGCGAGGGACGAGCATCAGGGATGATGCGAGCAATCCCACCCTCTCCGCCAGTAACGACGAAGGGCCCCAACGGGCCCTTCGTCGTTGTCGGAGAGTGGTGACGTGGACGAACGTAGTACGGCCTCGAGTCTTCCAAGAGGGTCCGCGCGGCGGCCGGCGGTGCTGGGGACACCGGGCCGCCGCGCTTCCGACTGACGCGGGCGCAGTGTCGTCAGGACTAAGGCAGCGTCGGGTTGATGCCAATCAGGACGGGGCGATCGCTGTTGCAGTCCGTGTCGGATACGGTCACGACGGCGGGCACGCCGAGCGCGAACGCCGTCAGCGCGGCCGAGTAGTAGGTCTGGTAGCCCGGCTCTGCCCCGTACGAAATGTACCCGTCATCGACCGCACAGCCGGCCGGATTGATGACCGGCTCCTGGGTGACGACGGCGAAGGCGTCCTGGAACCAGCCGGTCCGGATCTGGATGATGGTCACGGGGTCGGTGAACGACTGGGCGATCGCAGTGCCGCTTGCAAGCAGGGCGAGCATGGCGAGAAGGGTGCGTATCATTTTCGGTACTCCTTGGTGGTGGTGTCGGATCAAGTCGGGTTTTGCGTGAATCGGTTGATGCCATCGGTGGCCGGGGCGAAGGGCCGGGAAGGGTTCCATCCCTTTAGCGTTGCGGTGCCCCGATGGCGCGGCGCCGTGAGATCCAGGCGACGGCGCCGAGCAACGCGGCGAGCAAGGCGAGCATTGGTGCGCCGACGGCGGGCGTGGGCACGACCGTGGCAGGCGGTGCGCCGCCTGGCGCGCGCGTGGCGACGAACACGTCGCCCGGATCGTCGCTGTTCACCTTGCGGCCGAAGTACAGCCGCGTCCCGTCCGCCGACAGCGACGAGCGCGTTTCCGAGCCGCTGGTATTGATGGCGTCGCTTTCGATGCGTTGCGGTGCCGACCATGGCGAGCTGGCGTTGGCGCGCGTGGCGGTGTAGATGTCCATGTTGCCGCCGCGACTCGAACTGAACACGACCTCGAGGCCGTCCGCGCGCACGTTGGGCATGCGGTCGTCGGCGTCGGTGGAGAGTTCGGCCACGCGCACGCCCGCCAGCACGGTGCCGTCATCGAGCACCGGGCTCATGTAGATGTCCTGGCCGTGGCTGTCGGGATAGCCGTTGCTGGAGAAGAACAGGAACGTGCCGGCGGAGGTGGTGACCATGGACGGTCCGAACTCG
Organism: Lysobacterales bacterium; assembly: GCA_046347015.1. Taxonomy (GTDB): domain Bacteria; phylum Pseudomonadota; class Gammaproteobacteria; order Xanthomonadales; family Rhodanobacteraceae; genus Dokdonella_A. The sequence continues at coordinate 15,283 of JAXMHA010000004.1, forward strand.
GCGTCCGGCGTGTTCGGTCCGTCCGGGTAGCAGCCGAGATTGACCGGTGTCGACCAGGTGTTGGGCGCGTCCTCGTGACTCAGGAAGATGTCGCCTGCCGAAGGGCCGCCGGTCGGCGGCGGCGGCGGGGTATCGCCGGGATAGCAATCGTCCGCAGTCGGCTGCGAGCTGACGAACAGCAGGTTGCCGCCGCCCAATGGCGTCGGGCAGTAGTCGAACTCGGGCGTATTGACCGGCGCGGCGAGGTCTTCCGGCGTCCCCCAGCCGTCCTGCACGGAGGCGCGATGCGCGCGCCACACGTCCTGCTTGCCGAGGCCACCGGTGCGGCTGGACGCGAAATACAGGCCCAAGCCGTCTGGCGCCTCGATCGGACAGCCTTCGGCGGAGGCAGAGTTGATCGCGGTGACGGCTTGCGGGTCACCCCACGGGCCGAAGTCCTGGGTGAAGGCAGTACCGGTTCCGGCTGCCAATGCGACCGTGAGGATCAATGCAAATCGAAGCATGTGGGTCATGGTCTCTTTCCTTTGATGCTCTCTGCTGCAGGGAATCGAAGCGGGCGTTGATCCAACGGCGCGATCCGAAACCGGCGTCGCCGCGGTCACGGCGCCCCGTCGAAGCCATCGGCGAAGATGGGCGTCTCGGGCCACGACCGGGTGACGATCGCGATGACCGCTGCGATCTGGTTTGGCTGCAAGGTCGCGCGCTTGGGCGCCGCCGTGACGTATTCATCGCGCGCCAGTGCCGCGGGAACCAGCGTCGCCAGCAAGGCGGCGCAGGCAATCACTCGAAACAGGAGCACGCCGGGTATCGACCTGCCGCGGCTGGGGCCGCGGGTTCGATGCCGGTGACGAGCCACTGCCGCTTCGGCAGCGTTCGGGACGCATTCAACGGATGCCCACATTGGCTTTGCCCTCCTGTTTCCTGATCGGGGATTGGCGCCGGTTTCCGGACCGTGGGGAAGTCTCGCCAGCTGCACGCCGCCTTGCTGTAGGATCAGCGCGGAGATTGCTTGGAAAAGCGTTTGGGAAACCTTGGGTCGGCGCGCAAGGCGTTGATTCACCGGGGTCGAGGCTTCCGCGCGGATTTCGGTATGCAGATCAGGGACAGGACCAGCAGCAGTCCGATTCGCTTCGACACGATCGAGATCGATGGCGACGGCCATCGCCTGCGTGTCGATGGCGTCGCCGTGCCGCTGGAACGCAAGGCATTCGCGGTGCTGCTGCTGCTGGTGCAGCATCCGGGCCGCGTATTTACCCGCGATGAGATTCTCGACGCGGTTTGGGGCCATTCGCACATCAGCCCCGGGGTGCTCAACCGGATCGTGACGCTGTTGCGGCAGGCGCTTGGCGAATCGGGCGAATCGCACCGTTACCTGCACACCGTCCATGGCGTCGGCTACCGCTTCGACCTTCCGGTCTTGCCGGCCCCCGAATCGGCAGGTTTACCCGAGTCGGCGGTGACGCTTGCGCCGTTGAACGATGCGACGTCGAGCGAACCCTCGAATCCGGCGCCGGCTGTCGAGAATGAAAGTGCCGGTGGCGCGCCGATCGAGCGATCGAAGGCGCGGTGGCTGGTTCCGGCGGCAATCGCCGCGGTCGTGCTAGCCATCATCGTCGCCGGCGTTGCCTGGGTCCTGCTGTCACCCCCATCGACCACGCCGACCGTCAACGTCGACGCGGGCGCGCCGCGCTCCATCGCCGTGCTGCCGCTCACCAACCGAAGCAATGACCCGACCCAGCAGTTCTTCGCGGACGGCGTTGCGCAAAACCTGGTCTCAACGCTGTCGCAGTTCGAGGGCTTGCGCGTGGTCGGCACGCGGTCCTCGTTCCGGTTCCGCGACAGCAAGGAAGACGGGAAGGCCATTGGTGCAAAGCTCGGTGTCGACTACCTGATCGCAGGCAGCGTGGACCGCGCCGGCGACAAGGTACGCATCACGATCGAGCTGATCCGGACCGCCGATGCCAGCGTGGAGTGGACGCAAAACTTCGACCGGCCGTACAGCGACCTCTTTGCGCTGCAGGATGAAATCGCGCTGACGGTCGCCGGCGCGCTGCATGTCAAACTGCTGCACGCCGCGCAAGCCGCGTTCAAGGCCGGACGGCCCGCCAGCGGCAACCTGAAGGCTTACAGTGCCTTCCTCGAAGGCGCCTACTTCATGTACCGCAACGATGCGCCCCGCGCCCTCGAGCAATACAGCGAGGCGGTAAGACTCGACCCGGGCTATGCGCAAGCCTGGGCCTGGATGAGTTTCACGAGGACCGAGTACGCAAGGTTTGCATTGGCTGGCGACGCGGCGCGCACGGCCTACGCGAAGGCCCGCGAAGAGGTCGACACCGCCCTGCGGCTCGATCCAACGTTTGGCGAATCCCACGCGACCAAGGCGCACCTCATGGCCGCGGCCGATCACGACTGGAACGGCGCGCTCGCGGAGATGCGCATCGGCATGTCGCTCGTGCCGGAAACCGACCAATCACACGGCGCGATGAGTCGGTTGCTGGCAACGCTCGGCCGGATGAACGAAGCGATCGAAGAGACATCGAAATTCATGTCGGGTGATCCTCTCTCGAATTTCGGCTACGTGCACATGGCGAGGTTCGAGGCCAGCCTGGGCCGGCTGGACGATGCCGAGTCGAGCTTGCGCAACGGTGCGCAGAAGAACCCCGACAGCCGGGACATGTACGCCAGCTTGCGGGCGCACCTCGCCGTCTTGCGTGGCGATGCGGTCGCGGCCCGGGCCGCGGCCGAGTCGATGGTTCCGGGCCCGTGGCGCGATCGAGTCCTGACGCTGGCGCTCCAGATCGGGCGTGACCGGGCGGCCGCGGACGATGCATTGCGGCGCTTGGAACAGATGGATAGCCCGAGCGATGACAACGCCTACGGCATCGCGCGAATTCATGCCTTGCGCGGCGATGCCGACAAGACTTTCGAGTGGCTTGACACCGACCGGAAGCGGGGCAGTCACGCCGCGCACTACGTGTTGCACGATCCGTTCTTGCTTCGGTTCCGGGACGACCCGCGCTTGGCCGCCTATTGCCGCAATGAGGGATTGCCGCCCCCGTCGGGCAGCGAGGCGCTTGGCGTCGACGAGATCCGTGCCAGGCTGGCCGCGAAGCGCCGATCGGGCTGACGCTCGGGCGTCGCGTGGTCCGGGCGCAGGGCGTCAGGCTTCCAGCGACGCGAGGTCGCCCTTCTGCTCGAGCCATTCCTTGCGGTCGCCCGCGCGTTTCTTCGACAGCAGCAGGTCCATCACCGCCGCGGCGCCGTCGTTCGCGCCGACGGTCAGTTGCACGAGGCGCCGCGTGTCCGGCGCCATTGCCGACTCGCGCAACTGCGACGGATTCATCTCGCCGAGACCCTTGAATCGCGTGACCGACACCGCGCCCTTGATGCGGTCGCGGCGGATGCGTTCCAGCGTTGCGTCGCGCTCGACGTCGTCGAGGCAATAGAACACCTGCTTGCCGGCGTCGACCCGGAACAGTGGCGGCATCGCGACGAACACGTGCCCTTCGCGCACCAGCATCGGGAAATGCCGCAGGAACAACGCCGCCAGCAAGGTCGCGATGTGCAGGCCGTCGGAGTCGGCATCGGCCAGGATGATGATGCGGCCGTAGCGCAGGCCCGTGATGTCGTCCTTGCCGGGGTCGCAGCCGATCGCGACGGCGAGGTCGTGGACTTCCTGCGATGCCAGTACCGATCCCGACGCCACTTCCCAGGTATTGAGGATCTTGCCGCGCAGCGGCAGGATCGCCTGGAACTCGCGGTCGCGCGCCTGACGCGCGCTGCCGCCGGCCGAATCACCTTCGACGAGGAACAGCTCGGTCTGCGTCAGGTCGGTCGACGAGCAGTCGGCGAGCTTGCCGGGCAGGGCAGGCCCTTGCGTGATCTTCTTGCGGACGACCTGCTTTTCGGCCTTGAGGCGCGCGGTCGCGTGTTCGATCGCCAGCCGCGCAATCGCCTCGCCGGTGTCGATGTGCTGGTTGAGGTAGAGCGAGAACGCATCGTGCAGCGCGCCCTCGACCAGCGCCGCCGCGTCGCGCGAGGAGAGGCGTTCCTTGGTCTGGCCGGAGAACTGCGGATCCGGCATCTTCACCGACAACACGAAGGCAAGCCGATCCCACACGTCTTCCGGCGCGAGCTTGATGCCGCGCGGCAGCAGGTTGCGGAACTCGCAGAATTCGCGCAGCGCGTTGGTGAGGCCGGTGCGCAAGCCGTTGACATGCGTACCACCCTGCACCGTCGGAATCAGGTTGACGTAGCTCTCCTGCGCCAGATCGCCGCCCGGCAGCCAGGCGAGCGCGGCGTCGATCGTGCCGCTGTCGCGTTCGGTCGACGCGGCGAACAGGTCTTCGGGCAAATGCGGCTCGACACCGATCAATCCGCCGAGGTAACCGGTGAGGCCATCCTCATAGCGCCACTCCGACGTGTTGCCGCTGGCTTCGTCCGTCAGACGCACGGTCAGTCCTGCGCACAACACCGCTTTCGCGCGGAGCACGTGTTCGAGGCGCGCGAGCGCGATCCGCGGTGAATCGAAATACGCCGGGTCCGGCCAGAAGCGCACCGTCGTGCCGGTCTGCTTCTTCGGTACGCTGCCGGTTTCCTCCAGCGGCTTGACGCGTTCACCGTGTGCGAACGCCATCTGCCACACCTTGCCGTCGCGCCGCACCGTGACTTCGAGTTTCTCGGACAGCGCGTTGACGACCGATACGCCGACGCCGTGCAGGCCACCGGAGAAACCATAGTTGCGATGCGAGAACTTGCCGCCGGCGTGCAGGCGCGTGAGGACCAGCTCGACTCCCGGGATGCCCTCGTCGGGGTGGATGTCGACCGGCATGCCGCGGCCGTCATCGGTCACTTCGACCGAACCGTCGACATGGACGACCACCTCGATCAGCGTCGCGTGGCCGGCAAGCGCCTCGTCGACCGAGTTGTCGATGACTTCCTGCGCGAGGTGGTTCGGCCGCGTCGTGTCGGTGTACATCCCGGGCCGTCGACGGACCGGGTCGAGGCCCGACAGCACCTCGATGTCGGCAGCGTTGTATTTCGACGATGTGGTCATGCGGAGTGCTTGGCGTGATTGCGGGGAGACCGCAAGGATTCGCCCATGTCCGGGCGCCCGGTGGGGAGTCGGACGCCGGGATGCGGATTCATGCGGCTGCAGCGACGCCGACGGGTGCGCAACGCGCATCGAGCCACGCACGGTCGGCGGGATCCTCGAGCAACGGCGCCAGCCGCTCACGCACCATCGCGTGGTAGCCGTCGAGCCAAGCGGTCTCGCCTGCATCGAGGAGCGACAATTCGAGGAGGCGCGTGTCGATCGGACACAGCGTCAACGTTTCGAACGCGAGGAACTCGCCGAACTCACTGCCACCCGCCGCGATCGTCGCGGCCAGGTTCTCGATGCGCACGCCGTGCCGGCCGGGCTTGTAGATCCCGGGTTCGATCGACGTGATCATCCCGACGTCCATCGGTTCGAGGTGCTGCGCCGAACGTGGCGGGCGGATCGACTGCGGGCCTTCGTGCACGTTGAGGCAATAGCCGACGCCATGGCCGGTGCCATGACCGTAGTCGACGCCGGCGGCCCAGATCGGGGCCCGAGCCAGCGCGTCGATTTGTTGCCCCGACGTGCCGCGCGGGAATTTCGCACGTGACAACGCGATGACGCCCTTCAGCACCAGCGTCACGTCGCGGCGTTGCTCCGGCGTCGTCTCGCCGAGGGCCCACATGCGGGTGATGTCGGTGGTGCCGCCGAGGTATTGCGCGCCGGAGTCGATCAGCAGCATCCCGCGCGGATTCAAGGCCGCGTGGGATTCCGGCGTCGCGCGATAGTGCGGAAGGGCCGCGTTGGCCTCGTAGCCCGCGATCGTCGAGAAGCTCTCGCTGACGAAACCGGGTTGCTGCGCCCGCAACTCGCGGAGCTTGCCGTCGACGTCGAGTTCCGTGAGGTGCTTGCCATCCTTGAGCGATTGTTCGAGCCCGCGCGCGCCGCGCACGAGCGCGACGCCGTCGCGGCGCATCGCTTCGCGCACGTGGTCGAGTTCCTTCGCGTCCTTGCGGGCCTTGGCAGCGCCGATCGGGCTGGCGGTCTCGATGAGCGTGACGTGGCCGGGAATCCGGTGGGCGATGGCGGCGGAAACCTGGGCTGGCGACAGCAGGAGCCGCGCCGTCGCGGGAAGGCTTGCGAGCGTGTCACCTGCCGAACGGTACGGTGCGAGCATGATGCGGTCGCCCGCCAGTGCAGCCTTGAGGGCGGATTCGATCCGCGTCTCGTCGATGAACAGCGTTGCCGCTTCCGGATCGACCAGCAGGTGGGACAGGAACACGGGGTTGTACTCGATGTCGCTGCCGCGCAGGTTCAGTACCCACGCGATTTCATCCAGCGCCGACACGAAGTGGTGCGTCGCGCCAGCCTTGTGCATGGCCTCGCGGACACTGGCGAACTTTTCCGCGCGGGTGTGGATCGCGTACGCGGCCGGATGTTCGTAAACGGGCGCGTGGGGCAGGCCCGGCCGATCGGCCCAGATCACGGCGGGCAGGTCATCTTCGATCAGTTCCGCACCGGATCGTGCAAGATGTTCGCGCAGCGACCGCTCCGAGGCCAGCGAAAGCATGTCCGCGGCACAGGCCACCTTGTCATTCGCACCAACGTGCGCGCACAGCCAACCGATGTGCTCAGGGGTGTGTGGGACATTCAATTTCATCAGTTCGATGCCGCTGCCGGCGAGCTGTCGTTCCGCCTGCGAGAAATACCGCGAGTCGGTCCACAGGCCCGCGAAGTCGGCGGTGACGACGAGCGTGCCGGCCGATCCGGTGAATCCCGACAGCCACTCGCGTGCCAGCCAGTGCGCCGGCAGGTACTCCGAAAGATGCGGGTCGGCGGTCGGCACGATGCAGGCGGCGACGCCGCGTTGCTGCATCACGCCGCGCAGGGCGGCGAGGCGTTCGGGGATGGGGAAATTCATGGTGCGATGCTAGCAAGAGTCCAAGCCGGGATCGAAATTTGCCTGCCGGCGGGCCACATCCGGATTGCAGGCCCCCGCGGTGGTTTCCGGCCACGCTCCGGTGCCGAAACCACCGTTCGGTCCATGTAGAATAGGCCTTTCAGCACCCGGTCCGGCCATGACCCCCCTCATCTTCGTCACCGGCGGCGTGGTGTCCTCGCTCGGCAAGGGCATCGCGTCGGCGTCGCTCGCGTCGATCCTCGAGGCGCGTGGCCTTTCCGTCACGTTGATGAAGCTCGATCCGTACATCAACGTCGATCCGGGCACGATGAGCCCGTTCCAGCACGGCGAGGTGTATGTCACCGACGACGGCGCCGAGACCGATCTCGACCTCGGCCACTACGAGCGCTTCGTGCGCACCCGCCTGACCGGCCGAAATTCCATCACCACCGGCAAGATCTACGAGAGCGTCATCGCGAAGGAGCGGCGGGGCGACTACCTCGGCGCAACGGTGCAGGTCATTCCGCACATCACCGACGAGATCAAGCACAAGATCTACGACGCGACGCACGGCTACGATGTCGGCCTCGTCGAGATCGGCGGCACCGTCGGCGACATCGAGTCGCTGCCGTTCCTCGAGGCGATCCGGCAGATCCGGATCGAGCACGGCACGGCCGCATCGCTGTTCATGCACCTGACGTTGGTGCCGTTCATCAAGGCCGCCGGCGAGATCAAGACCAAGCCGACCCAGCACTCGGTCAAGGAATTGCGTTCGATCGGCATCCAGCCGGACATCCTGCTGTGCCGGTGCGAACAACCATTGCCGCAATCGGACCGGCGCAAGATCGCGCTGTTCACGAACGTCCCCGAGAAGGCGGTCATCAGCGCGCCCGACGTCGACATCATTTATCGCCTGCCGTTGTGGCTGCGCTCGCAAGGGCTCGACGACATCGTCGTTGACCAGCTCGGGCTTGACGCGAAGCCGGCCGACATGACCGAGTGGGAGCGTACCGTCGACGCGATCGAGCACCCGAAGGGCTCCGTCGACATCGCGATCGTCGGCAAGTACGTCGAGCACAAGGATGCCTACAAGTCGCTCGGCGAGGCGTTGCGCCACGGCGGCCTCAAGCAACGCCTGCGGGTCAACCTGCACTGGGTCGAATCGGAAGAGGTCGAACAGCATGGCGCCGAGCGCCTCGCCGCGATGGACGGGATCCTGGTTCCCGGCGGGTTCGGGCGGCGTGGTTTCGAAGGCAAGATCGCCGCGGTGCGGTTCGCGCGGGAGCAGGGCATTCCGTATCTCGGCATTTGCTACGGCATGCACGCGGCGGTCATCGATTTCGCCCGCAACGTGGCCGGGCTCGCGGGCGCGAACTCGACCGAGAACGATCGCAGTTGCGCCGATCCGGTGATCGGATTGATCACCGAGTGGACGACCAGCAGCGGTGACGTCGAGACGCGGGACGAAAGCTCCGGCAAGGGCGGGACGATGCGGCTCGGCGCGCAGGAGTGCCGGCTCAAGGCCGGGACGCTCGCGCGCGAGTTGTACGGCACCGAGGTGATCCGCGAGCGGCACCGCCACCGCTACGAGTTCAACAACCGCTACCGGCAGGCATTCGAGGACCTCGGCCTCGTCATTTCCGGCAAGTCGATGGATGACCTGCTGGTCGAGATCGTCGAGCTGCGCGACCATCCGTGGTTCCTCGCCTGCCAATTCCATCCGGAGTTCACGTCGACGCCGCGGGATGGCCATCCGTTGTTCACCGGCTTCATTCGCGCCGCCAGCGAGTTCAAGGCCGTGCGCGAGGCGCCGCGTTTCGCGAAGGAAGCCGCGGGGTGACGGGGGTCCGGGTCAACGGGCACGCACTCCGCCGGCGCACTGGCGCTCGCGCCGAAGGCGAGCCGGAATCGCCATGAACCTGTGCGGATTCGAGGTCGGCCTGGACCGGCCGTTGTTCCTGATCGCGGGACCGTGCGTCATCGAATCGGAACAACTCGCCCTGGACACGGCCGGCACGTTGAGGGAAATCGCAGAAAGGCTCGGTATCCCATTCATTTTCAAGAGCTCTTTTGACAAGGCCAACCGCACTTCGGTGGATGGCTATCGCGGGCTCGGCATCGACGAGGGCTTGCGCATCCTCGGCGCAGTGAAGCGGGAGATCGGGGTGCCGGTGCTGACCGACGTGCACGAATACACGCCGCTCGATGCCGTCGCCGCGGTCGTCGACGTGCTGCAGACGCCGGCCTTCCTCTGCCGGCAGACCGATTTCATCCGCAATGTGGCGCGGCAGGGTCGACCGGTGAACATCAAGAAGGGCCAGTTCCTGTCGCCGTGGGATATGCAGAACGTGGTCGACAAGGCGCGCGCCGAAGGCAACGGCCAGATCATGGTGTGCGAGCGCGGCGCGAGCTTCGGTTACAACAACCTCGTGTCCGACATGCGCTCGCTCGCGGTGATGCGCGCGACGGGGTGTCCGGTGGTTTTCGACGCGACGCACTCGGTGCAGTTGCCGGGCGGGCAGGGCAACAAATCCGGTGGCCAGCGCGAGTTCGTGCCGGTGCTGGCGCGGGCGGCCGTCGCGGTGGGGGTGGCCGGTTTGTTCATGGAAACCCATCCCGATCCCGGCCGTGCCCTGTCCGATGGCCCGAACGCGTGGCCGCTCGACAGGATGGAGCCCCTGCTGGTGACGTTGAAGGAACTCGACGATGTGGCGAAGCGCTCCGGTTTCCTTGAAGGCACTTCCTGAACCCGTCCGTGAAAAGTCCTTCGACGAGTTCGGGACATGGCCGTAGACACATGCGCGGATCCAACCACGTTCCTTCGGCAGGCTGGGGACGAACCGTTCAATCCCTTTCCTCGACAATCCGATCATCATGACGACAACCATCAAGTCGATCCACGCCCGCGAAGTCCTGGACTCGCGCGGCAACCCCACGCTGGAAGCCGAGATCACGCTGGCTGACGGTGCGTTCGGCCACGCGATCGTGCCGAGCGGCGCGTCGACCGGAACCCGCGAAGCGGTGGAACTTCGCGATGGTGACAAGGCCCGTTATCTCGGCAAGGGCGTGCGCAATGCCGTGGCCAACGTCAATGGTGAAATCGCGAAGGCCCTTGCCGGATTCGACGCTGCGGACCAGAAGGCGCTCGACGCGGCACTGGTCGCGCTCGACGGCACGCGCAACAAGTCGCGTCTTGGGGCGAACGCGACGCTGGGTGTGTCGCTGGCGGCGGCGCATGCGGTGGCAGCCTCGCGCCGGGAGCCGCTGTGGCGGTATCTTGCGCAGGGACGCGTGCCGGTGCTGCCGGTGCCGATGATGAACGTCATCAACGGCGGCGTGCACGCCGACAACCCTCTCGACATGCAGGAGTTCATGCTGGTGCCGGCGGGCTTCGATCGTTACTCCGAAGCCTTGCGCGCCGGCGTCGAGACTTTCCACGCGCTGAAGGGGCAACTGAAAAGACGGGGCCTGTCGACGTCGGTCGGTGACGAGGGCGGCTTCGCGCCTGCGTTGCGATCCCACGAGGAAGCGATCGAGGTGATCCTCGAAGCGATCACGGCGGCGGGGTACGAACCCGGCCAGCAGGTTTGGGTTGCGCTCGATCCGGCGGCATCGGAGTTTTACGCGGACGGCGTGTACGACCTGAAAGGCGAGGCACGCAAGCTCGACGCCGCCGGGATGGTGGAACTCTATTCGGGATGGTGCGCGAAGTATCCGATCGTCAGCATCGAGGATGGCTTTGCCGAGGGCGATCAGGCCGGCTGGAAACTGATCACGGATAGGCTGGGGAAGACGATCCAGTTGGTCGGGGACGACCTGTTCGTGACCAACCCGGCGATATTCCGCGAGGGCATCGCCGGCCACATCGCGAATGCAATCCTGATCAAGGTGAACCAGATCGGCACGTTGTCGGAAACGCTGGAAGCGATCGCAATGGCCGAAGCGGCCGGGTATGCCGCCGTGATCTCGCATCGTTCCGGTGAAACCGAGGACACGACCATCGCCGACCTCGCGGTCGCGACAACGGCGACGCAGATCAAGACCGGGTCGCTCTGCCGCAGCGACCGCATCGCGAAGTACAACCGGTTGTTGCGGATCGAAGAGCAACTCGGGAGCGCGGCCCGCTACGCGGGCACCGGCGCATTCCGCCACCTGCCGCAAGGCCGCCGAGGGTCGTGATTTGCTGCGCTACGCCGCGCTGATCCTGCTGGTCCTGCTGATCGCGCTGCAGATCAAGTTGTGGACCGGCGCTGGCGGCATGCGGGAAGTTTGGCGCCTGCAGCAGCGGGTGGCCGAACAGCAGAAGGAAAACGCCGACCTGCGCAAGCGCAACGCGAAGTTGGCCGCCGAAGTCGAGGACCTCAAGCACGGCAGCGAGGCGATCGAGGAACGTGCGCGTTCGGAACTCGGCCTGATCAAGCCCGGCGAGACGCTCTACCAGGTCGTCGAGCCGGCGCCGCAAACCTCGCCCCCGGATGACCATGACGGCCACTGATCGCCTGTGGTGCGTGGTGCCGGCAGCCGGCCGTGGCACGCGGTTTGGCGTCGGGGTGCGCAAGCAGCATGCGCCGCTCGCCGGTGGCACGGTGCTCGAGTGCACGCTGCTGCGCCTTGCGGGGTCCGGACATGTGGCGGGAATCGTGCTGGTCCTGGCGGCGGAAGATCGCGAAGCGTGGAGAACCCCGGACGCCGTGGCGATCCCGGTCGTGACCGCTGCCGGTGGTACGGTGCGCAGTCGGTCGGTCCGGGCCGGACTTGCCGGGTTGCCGGACGAGGTTCGCCCCGGCGACTTCGTGCTGGTGCACGATGCGGCCCGTCCATGCATCGCCGCGTCCGATATTGCCCGCCTGATCGCCGAAGGTGCGCCGGCTGGCGGCGCGGTACTGGCGGCCCGCGTGCGTGACACGGTCAAGCGTGCCGGCGCGGACCAGCGGATCGTCACGACCGAGCCGCGCGACGGGCTGTGGCGTGCATTGACGCCGCAGATGTTTCGTCGCGGCGAGTTGACGGATGCGCTCGAACGGGCATTCGCGGATGGCATCGAGGTCACCGACGAGGCGATGGCGATGGAACGCGTCGGTCACCATCCGTTGCTGGTCGAGGGCCGCGACGACAACATCAAGGTGACGACCGCTGCCGATCTCGAGCTGGCCGCAGACGTCCTCGTGCGGGAGCGTACGCGAGCGGACCCCGGTAACAGAACGTCCGTGGTGGAATGAGCCATGCGCATCGGACAGGGCATCGACATCCACGCGTTCGGGCCGGGCGACCATGTCATGCTGGCGGGGATTCGCGTGCCGCATGACCGCGGCATCGTCGCGCACTCCGACGGCGACGTCGTGTTGCACGCGATGTGCGACGCGATTCTGGGGGCGCTCGCGCTTGGCGACATCGGTCGCCATTTCCCGGACAGCGATCCGCGCTGGAAGGATGTCGGCAGCCGGCACTTCCTGCTGCATTGCGCGGCGCTGATGACCGATCGCGGCTACATCCTCGCGAATGCGGACGTCACGGTCGTGTGCGAGCGACCGCGTATTGCCCCGCACGTCGACGCGATGCGCGCAAACCTCGCGATCGACCTCGGTTGCCCGGCCGATGCCGTCAGCGTCAAGGCGACGACCAGCGAGCGGCTCGGATTCAGCGGACGCGAGGAAGGGATTGCCGCATTCGCGGTCGTGCTGCTGGTACGCGGCCGCGCACCGGTCGGTGTCGCCGGTGGCGATCCGGAAGACCCGCGCAGCCTCGTGCGGAGGCTCGAACTCGACGACGAGGCGTGACGGCGCGCGAGGTCCGCCCGTTCGAAGGCGGAAGCCCGGTGCTACGCCAAGTCAATGCTTGCAGGTCGTCGTCGACGACATCGAGCCGGCATTGCCGCTTTGCGTGCTCGTGGTCGTCGTCGTGCAATTGCTGTCCTTCGGCATGGTCATGTCGGGGTGCAGGTTGCCGGTCTCCATTACCCGCTGGATTTCTTCTTGGTGCTGCTTGTTGGCGCGGTCGTCCGCCGCCCGTTGGGCCGCCTGGCGATCCTTTTCGCGCTCCCGGGCCTCGGCGTCGCGCTGGGCCTGTTCGGCGCGCTGTGCGTTCCGGTTCTGGTCCTGCGTCATCATGCAGTTCGCATAGGCGTCGCTGCCGGGTTGGAAGCCGAAGCCGGTGCAGCGGCTCTGGTCGGCGGCCTGCTGCCGCGCTTCCTGCTCGGCGTTCATCCGCTCGAGTTCGGCGCAACTGCCGAGCAGGCAGGCGATCGACACGATCAACATCGTCTTGGTCCACATCGGGAAGCTCCTTCGGCTGCACTCGGGTGAATTCTCGGAGCGGCGCACCTTGCCGGTCGGGCAAGGTACGTCGATCGCGCACGGCGACATTTTGTCGTGCGGGATCGCCGAGGGCAACGGGAGGAAAGGCCACGCTGCCGTGGCGGGGCAGGCCGCTCGCAAGCCGGGCCGCCGGCACCAGCGTGCGGCGGCGCGGGTGTCGGCGCCGTCGTTGGCAACCGACACCCGGCCGCGCAGGGCTCGCCACTCACTCGCCGTCGAAACCGTCGATGAAGATGATGTCGTTTTCGGGGACCCCGAACCCCGCGAGGCCGTTGCGGGCTTCCCCGCTCATCGTGACGAAGCTGCCGCCGGCCACCAGCAGGCCGTAGCCGTTGTCGGCAATCGCGTACACGGTGTTCGACGCGTTCGGATTCCAGCCGGTGTCGATCGTGCCGTCACCCGTGACCGGGATCCGCAGCAGGCGTGCGCCGCCGGGTACCGCATTGGTGAACGATCCGCCCACGTAGAGCATGTCCACGTCCAGATGGAGTGAATACGCATAGCTGCCGATGGCCGGTCGCCAGGCACTGTCCAGGACGCCACTGCCGGCGTCGAAGCGGGCAAGGTAGTAGATGTTGTCGAGGTGGATCGAGCCACCGAGATAAACGCGGTCTCCGTCCAGTTCCAGCGAGTAAACGACGGCATCCGAATTCAGGTTGCCATCGAATGCACCTACCGTTGCCGGAGCGGATTGGCTCAGCCGCGCAGCCCCCGCGCGCTCGACGCCGGCAATCTGCCGGAATCCGCCACCGACCAGCAGGTCGCCACCGGTAACCGCAAGGGCATGGACGGCGCCGCGGTTGCCGGCTGTCGGGTTCGCAGTCGGACTCGCCTGCGTTTGCGCCACCCAGCTCGGGTCGAATTGCCCGTCCTCGAGACTGAGCCGCGCGAGCCCCCACGCATCGTGGTCCTGGATGTCACCGCCAACGAAGACGCCCGCCGGGGTGACGGCGATCGCCCAGATCTGGTTGTAGGTCGTGCTCGAGAAGGGGGATACCCACGTCGTGTCGGGCGTTCCATCCATGTGCAGGCGGACAATGCTGTTGCCGTTGGCACCGTTGACGTTCGTGAGGAGGCCGCCAACGTAAATCCGGTCCCGCCACACCGCCAGGGCGTACACACCCACGGTGCCGCCGCTGCCCCCAATCTGCGGGGCGAAGTCCTCGTCCAGCGTGCCATCCGCATTCAACCGCAGCAGGTTCGCGCGCGGGACGCCCCCTTCCACGCGCATGAAGCTGCCACCCACCAGGATCTTGCCGTCACGCTGGCGCAACATGGCGGACACGGTGCCCGGATACCACTGCCCGGATTGCTGTACTTCCGGCATCAGGTTCGGTACCGGACCCGGTAGGGTCTGGGCAGTGGCGGGCGTCGCGGCCTGCAGCAGCGCCAGGGCCAGTGCGGTGGCGAGGATGATGGGGAAACAAGGCATGGTGCCGCTCCTTCCATAGGGTCAACGCCGTATACGTACAAACGCGGCGAAAACCCGAACCGGATCCGTCTCTTCCCGTGCACCGGCGATACAATCGGGCAGTGGGCGAGTCCGGCCATGACCACGAGATCACGCGGCTCATCGCCGATTGGCGCAGGGGCGACGCAAGGGCGCGCGAGGCGCTGGTCGCGCAGGTCTACGCCAACGTGCGCGCCATCGCCGCCCAGTCGCTGCGTGCGATGCCAGGGGCGACGCTCAGTACCACCGACGTTGCCCACGAGGCGTTGTTGCGCCTGTTGGGTGCCGAGCCGGCCTGGGCCGACCGACGCCATTTCCTGCATGTCGCCGCACAGGCGACGCGACAGGTGCTGGTCGAAGCCGCGCGCAAGCGCCTCGCCGGGAAACGCGGTGCCGGTGCGGTGCACGTCAACCTCGATGCCGCGCTCGCCGTGGCGGCTCCCGATGAGGACGAGCAATTGACGCGCATCGATGACGCGTTGCGCGATCTTGCTGCCAGTGATCCGCGTCGCGCACGGACGGTCGAGCTCATCTATTTCGGCGGGTTCTCCCGTACCGAGGTCGCCGCGGCGCTGGACGTTTCCGAGGGCACGGTGGACCGTGACCTGCGCCTCGCGCGTGCATGGCTGAAGGTTTCGCTCGAGGCATGAACCCGCGCTCGCTCGACCCGCTTGCCGACGATTTCGAACGTTTGCGCTTGTTGCCCCCACCGCAGCGCCGCGAGGCC
This sequence comes from Lysobacterales bacterium, assembly GCA_046347015.1. GTDB lineage: Bacteria > Pseudomonadota > Gammaproteobacteria > Xanthomonadales > Rhodanobacteraceae > Dokdonella_A. The sequence continues at coordinate 30,712 of JAXMHA010000004.1, forward strand.
CTCGTGGCGCTGCCGCTGGCCGCCGCCGATCGCGAGCTGCTGGCGCGCCTGCTCGAGGCCGATGCGGATACCGAAGATCCGCTGACACGCGTGCTGGGAGCGGGCGCTGCACGCGTGGGGCTCGCGCAGGGCCAGCGCCTCGGTCCCTATCAACTGGTGCGGGAACTCGGCGCCGGCGGCATGGGCACCGTGTTTCTCGCCGAGCGTGTCGAGGGCGGGTTCGCCCAGCAGTTGGCGATCAAGATCCTGCGCGGCTTCCCGACTGCCGACGGCCTGCGGCGGCTGCGCCAGGAACGTCAGATCCTGGCCGCGCTGGATCATCCCAACATCGCACGCCTGCTCGATGGCGGCGAGACCGCGGATGGCCAACCGTGGTTGGCGCTCGAATTCGTCGATGGTCCGCCCTTGTTCGACCATGCGGCCCGAAATGCGCCAACGCTGACGGCACGACTTGCGTTGTTCGACGCGATGCTCGATGCGGTCGCGCATGCACATCGGCATCTCGTCATCCATCGTGACCTCAAGCCCGGCAATGTGCTGGTGACCGGGACGGGCCAGGTCAAGTTGCTCGATTTCGGCATTGCGCGGCTGCTCACCCTCGAAGAGCAGGCGGACACCGGGACCTCCACGCGCATCTACAGCCCTGGGTATGCGAGCCCCGAGCAGATTGCCGGGCGCGCCGTGACCACCGCGAGCGACATTTACAGCACGGGGGTGCTGCTGCGGGAGCTGCTGACCGCCCGCCGTGCCGATGGTGCTCCGATCGGCCAGCTCGAATCGTTGCCGCTCGACGCCGACCTGGCCGGCATCGTCGCGAAGGCGACGGATTTCGAGCCCGCCCGGCGATACGCCAGCGCCGGCGAGTTTCGCGATGACCTCGACCGCTATCGACAACGGCGCCCGGTCCGGGCTGCGGCGATGACTCGGCGATACCGGGCGCGCAAGTTCGTCGCCCGGCATCGTCTGGGCGTGGCGCTCGGCGTGATGGCTGCTTGCGTGCTGGCGTTGTTCGTCTGGCGTCTCGAGCACGAACGTATCCGCGCACTGGCGGCCGAGAAGTCGGCGCAGCGTGCGTTGGCCGCTGCCGGTCACGATGCGGCGCGCGCGCATGCCGCGCTCGGTTTCCTGACCGACGCGTTGAATGCCGCCGGCCCGGGTTCGGCGCACAGCCGCACCGTCAGCGTTCGCGACCTGCTGGATGCGGCACGGACGAGGTTGCAGGCGCGCGGACTCGATCCCTCAGTCGCGCAGCCGTTGCAGCGGTTGCTGGCCAACCTCTATTCGGACCTTGGCGAGCGGCGCATCGCTACCGGTCTGTTCGAACAGGGCCTGCACGGCGCGCAACCCCACGATCGGATCGAAGCGATGGCGCTGGCGCGCGACTTCGATCGATACGCCGGGCTGCTCGCGGGCAACGGGCAACTCGAACGAGCTGGAACCGTCGCCAAGCAAGCGGCGGATTGGCGCCAACGCTATGCGCCCGACGATGCCGACGAACGCGCCCGCAGTTTGAATGCGGAAGCCATCGTTCGGCACTTCGCCGGCGACGATACTGGAGCGATTGCGTTGATGCGACGTGCGCTCGAGCGCCCGCCCGGCGCGGTGCCCCTGGCGCCCCCCTTGATGATCGAGGTATCGCAATCATTGTCAGGCCTCCTCGCGGACAGCGGTGATTGCGACGCTGCGGTGAAGGCCGCCGACGAAGGGCTGGCGCAGGCGGCAATCCTGCCCGCGGACGCCCCGGAGCGCATCCCCTTGTTGAACGCAAAGGCGGAGGCGCTGACGACGTGCGGGCAGCCGGCGGCAGCCGAGGCCATCATCCACGCGGCGATCGCGAGCCAGGAACGCGTCATCGGCTCCGGCGGCGTCAGGATGTCACTGTTGCTCAACAGCCTTGCCATTGCGTTGAACGACCTGGGGCGCTACCGCGAAGCCGTCGCGGCCCTGTCACGGTCGGGTGAGCTGGGCACTGCCCTCGGTGAAGGTGAAGCCGGTGCCGCGATTACGCTCGGCAATCGAGCGGCGATCCTCGAGAACGTCGGCGACTACCCGCAGGCACTGGCGCTTTCCGCGAAAGCGCGCGAGTTGCTCGATGCCGGCCAGGTCTCCGCCGATTCCATCGTCCGCCGCCGACTGGCGCGCAACGAGGCGCGCACGCTGGCGCTGGCGGGCCATGCAGACGAAGCGATCGCGATGTTGGCCCGGTTGCGATCCGCAGCCGGGCGTCTCGACGGCATCGATTCGTTCGAATACGCGATGGTCACGTGGCAGCTCGCATTGGCCGAACGCCGTGGCGGCCGCATCAAGGCCGCCGGCATCGATCTCGAGGAAGCCGATCGCCGATTCTCGGCATTGGTACCGGCGAATCACCCGATCCACGCATCGGCACTGCGCTTCCGTGCGACGCTGGCGATGATGGGAGGAGACGCCGTGGCCGCCGCAACGAAATTGCTGGCGGCGATCAAGTTGCTGCAGGCCGGGTCGCCCCTGCCGATCGACCTCGCGATCGCGCGCAGCGAGTTGGCGTCAGTGCGCCTTGCGCAGGGAAGGCGAACCGAGGCGCGGGCGTTGCTCGAAGAGTCGCTGCCAGTACTGCGGGATGCGGTGTTGCCGCAGGAAGCCAGTCGCGCTGCCGCCGAGCGCACGGCGGCAAAACTGGGAATCCGGGACGTACCACCCGTGAAATCCTGAAGGCAGCCGAAGTTTGTCGACGATCCGTGCCCATCGAAACGCCACCCGTGCGTCGAGTGCGACGCCCCGTCAGGGTAGGGAAGCGAGGCAACCGATCCTGAACGAGTCGCGCCCGGTGCGGGGAGCCCCGGCTCCAGTCAACGCGCCAAAGCAGGGAAGGTGGGTGGAGTGGGCGAAATCGAGCGCCAGGGGATTCGCCGGCCGGTCCCCGGAAGTGGACGCGGGTGCCGGATCGCGTCGATCGCAAGCCCCCGCGGTCAGCGGGGGTGGATTGCGGCCCGGTCAGGGAATACAGGCTGCACGATGGGCATTGAAACACTGCCTCGTCACCACTGGAGAACGCGATGCCCGGTGCTGGTGACCAGCACGCCGGGTGTCATGGCGGCAGTGCGGACCTCGGTCCCGTTGTTGTCAACCGCGATCGCCAGGTCCAGAGGCGGGCCCACATCGGGGATGATCGTCATCGTGCCCGTGCAATCGGAATTCAGCGTGTACTTGCCGTCGGCTGGCCGGTCGGGTGGCCCGACTCCCGAGTCAGCGTTGGTGTTGTCCGTTTGCGACAGGGAACCGCGACCGTCGAAGTACGTCATCGCGACGCCGACCACTTGGCCGTCCGGGCGCTTGCCGGACAAGGTAAACCCGTAATAGCCGTGCAGGGTGGCGAGGACGCAGTGCGGATTGTACGCGGCGTCCGGCGTCGCAGCCGGGCTGCTGCTCGCGACCGCGGCGGCTGCGGCAACAATGGCAGTTGCGCCGGCGAGCTTCAGATTGTTCCGGAACATGAGTTCGTCTCCTTCAGGATGGGGGACCAGAGGGCGATCCATGGATCGGTCTGGCAGATGCATCCTGCAGCGGTACAGGTGCGGGAGTCCTTAGCGCGTGCTGATTGGTTCTGATATTTTCTGACCGGAGGCATGACCAATGGACGCTACCGCGCCGCAGGTCTTCAAGTTTGGCGACTTCGTGCTGGACATCGGTCATCGCAGCCTGACCCGGCGTGGCGGACGGGCTCTGCCGTTGCGACCGAAGGTTTTCGAGACCCTGATCTATCTGGTTCGTCATCACGGTCAGGCGCTGACGAAACAGGAAATCATGCGTGGCGTCTGGGGTCACGAGTTCATCGAAGAGAACAATCTCAACCAGCACATTTCCACGCTGCGCGATGTGCTTGGAGATACGCGTGGCAACCCGCACTACATTGCGACGTTGCCGCGGCACGGCTATTGCTTCGTGGCTGATGTTGGCGTCGATTTACTAACTGGCGCAGACAACCCGGTCAGGACACTGGCGATCCTCCCGTTTGAATCACTGGACGCGAGCCAGTGCGACAGTGCGCTCGAATTCGGAATGGCCGATGCGCTGATCCGGCGCCTGAGCGCGTTGCCCGAGATGATCGTGCGCCCACTCGCTTCCGTTCGCCAGTACGCGAGCACGGCCGGGGATCCGCGCCAGATCGGAGGAGAGCTCGGCGTCGACGCCATCCTTTCCGGAACGATAGGACGCTCGGGTACGCAGGTGAGAATTGGAATCCGGCTGCTGCATTGCGCGAGCGGCCGGCAGCTCTGGGCGGAAACGTTCGACGAACCATGGACCGAGCTGCTCGCCGTCGAGGACAGGATTTCGCAGCGCGTCGCCACAGCGGTAGCGCCTCACCTCGCCGCAGCTTCGAAATCGGAGCTGGCGCGCCGGCCGACGACGAACCTCGAGGCTTATGAGCTGTACCTGCGCGGCTGCTATCACGCCGGCAAGGTCTCGCCGGAAGGGATCAACACGGCCCTCGGCTTTTTCCAGCAGGCTATCGAACGCGACCCGGACTTCGCGCTGGCACATGTCGGGCTCGCCGACATCTGGCGCATGCTGCCGATTGCGCGGGACGTACCCCCGCACGATGTCTTTCCAAAGGCGAAGGAAGCTATCGCGGCGGCGCTTTGCATCGATCCGATGTGCGCCGAAGCGCACACCCTGTCCGGCTTCATCGGGCTCTGGTACGACTGGGACTGGGAGGCGTCGGAGCGGTCGCTGCGAACCGCGATAGCGATCAATCCGGGGCACGCCGAGGCGCGACTCGGCTACGCGCATCTGCTCTCGCACCTGGGGCGACACGACGAGGCGTTGTCACAGGTCGAACAGGCGCGAGGGCTCGACCCGTTTTCGCTTCGCATCAATGCACTGGAGGGAATGTTCCTCTTCTACGCGGGCCGCATCGATGCCGCGTACACACGCCTGCATCGCGCGCTCGAGCTGGAGTCGGGTTTCTGGGTCGCCAATGTGCAACTTGCCAAGGTGCAAATCACCCGCGGGGAGATCGTGGCGACGGAACGCAGCCTTGCCATCGCCGGACAGGGATCAGGCGGAAACAGCGAAGTACCGTCGTTGCTGGCCTACGCGCGTGGCGTGGCGGGCGATATCGCCGGTGGCAACGCCGCGTTGCATGAGCTCGAGGCCCGTGCGCGATTGCGGTACGTTCCGCCTTACAACCTCGCGATTGCGTACCTCGGACTTGGCCGCGTCGATGACGCATTCGCGTGCCTGGAATCCGCGAAGGACGATCGGGACGTCCGTCTGACCTCGATTCGGGTCGAGCCGAAATGGAATACCGTGCGCGGGGACGCGCGCTTCGGGAAGATCGTGCGTGACCTGAGACTCGATTGATGATGACATCGGGAGGGCGCGCTGATTCCGGTGCCTGTCTCGCTCCCGGCGAATTGGTCGAACCCGAGTGGGTTCGTCCACACCACCCAGCTCCAGAAACGGCGAAGGGCCCCGCGGGCCCCTCTTCGTTTCTGGCGGAGAGGGTGGGATTGCTCGCATCGTCCCTGATGCTCGCCCCTCGCGATGCACGGGGCCAGCCCAAGGGCTGTCCCAATTCGCTCCCGGCGAATTGGTCGAACCCGAGTGGGTTCGTCCACACCACCCATCTCCAGAAACGGCGAAGGGCCCTGCGGGCCCTTCTTCGTTTCTGGCGGAGAGGGTGGGATTGTTCGGCTCATCCATGAGCCTCACCCCTCGCGGTGCTCGGGGCCAGCCTTCGGCTGTCCAAATTTGTTCCCGACAAATTTGTCGAACCCGAGTGGGTTCGTCCACGCCACCATTCTCCCTGAAACGGCGAAGGGCCCCTGCGGGCCCTTCTTCGTTTCTGGCGGAGAGGGTGGGATTCGAACCCACGTTACGGCAAGACCGTAAACCGGATTTCGAATCCGGCGCATTCGACCACTCTGCCACCTCTCCAAAACCGTAGCGCACGGGCGTGTGACCGCGGCATCCGGCGCATTGTTCGCATCATCCCTGATGCTCACCCCTCGCCATGCTCGGGGCCAGCCTGCGGCTGTCCAAATTCGTTCCCGACGAATTTGTCGACCACTCTGCCACCTCTCCACAATCGGAGCGCGCGGGCGCGTGACAGTTGCGTCCGGCGCATTGCTCGCATCATCCCTGATGCTCGCCCCTCGCGGTGCTCGGGGCCAGCCTTGCGGCTGTCCCAATTCGCTCCCGGCGAATTGGTCGACCACTCTGCCACCTCTCCGGAGGCGGATGCGTCAGTTCGGTGACGCTGGGGCGCGCATGATACGAAGCCCGGTGCCCGCACACAACTTTCAGTGCCCGGTCGCGCGCTAGACTGCGACTTGCGTTCGATTGCGGGGTGTGCGATGGATCCGATCCGGATACCGGTTTCGTATGGCGAGCTGATCGACAAGCTGACGATCCTCGAAATCAAGGTGGAGCGGGTCACGGATGCAGCGCGCCGGGCGCATGTTGCCCATGAACTCGAGGTGTTGCAGGCGAGCTGGATGGCCGATCCGGCGTCACGTATCGACATCGGGGCCGAAACGGCGAAGCTCCGTGCCGTCAACGTCGCGCTGTGGGACATCGAGGACCGGCTGCGCGACAAGGAACGTGGCAAGAATTTCGACGAAGAGTTCATCTCGCTCGCGCGTTCGGTCTACTTCAAGAATGACGATCGCGCACGGATCAAGCGCGAGATCAACGACAAGCTGGGCTCGCCGCTGATTGAAGAGAAGTCCTACGCGCCGTACCGCTGAATCCCGCCGGGCGATGCGCGTGGCTATGGAGCCGCTCCGGCCCGCGGCATCCCGGCGGCGGCGAATGCGTCCAGTCGTTCAATCACGGCATCAACATCGACGAGATCCATGACGCCCGGATATTCGAGTTTCGTGCCCCACTGCAGGGCGTCGGCCGGAACGCCGCGGAACTTGCGCGCCGCGGCGTCGTAGCGGTCGACGCACCAGCGCCGATCCGAGTACGGGCCGGAACGCTCGGGGTTGCTTGCCGCGTGGAGGCCGAGCACCGCCGTACCCGCAGCATTGGCCATGTGCATCGGCCCGGAATCGGGGCACAGCACGAGGCGGGCGCGGCCGAGCATCGCGAACAGGCTCTTCAGCGTGTCGCGCCCGGTGAGGTCGAGTGGGCGCGAGCGGGTGCACGCGAGGATTGCGTTGGCAAAGTCACGATCGAACGCACCCGGTCCGCCCGTCAGCACGACGCGCCAGCCGAGGTGCGACGAGGCATGGTCCATGACCGCGGCGATACGATCGGGACGCCAATTGCGGACGCGGTGGCTGGAACAGGGCGCCACCAGCAACACGGGTTCGTCATCGGGAAGGTGCCGGGCCGCGAACTCCGCGGCGTCGTCCGGCACTGGAATGTCCCAAGCTACCCGTTGCTGGCGCAGTCCGAGTGGTTCGAGGAAGCTGCCGATGGCGTCGAGGACGTGCTGGCGCCAGCCGGAGGCAATCGTGCGATTGACGAACAGGCGCTGCAGGTCTTTCGATCGCGCGTGGTCGTAGCCGATCTTGATCGGCGCGTGCACATGGCGGCTCAGCAGGCTTGCGCGCAGCGCGACCTGCATGTGCAGCAGCACGTCGAACGTGCGGCCTCGCAGCGCCTTGCGCAATACGGTGCCGCCACCGCGCTTGCCGACCGCAATGAAATCGACTCCCGGGATGTCTCCGAGCAGGCGGTGCTCGAGCCGGCCGATGATCCAGGTGATCGCGGTATCCGGCCATGATCGCTGCAGCGTACGTACCAGGGGCACGACGTGCGTGACATCGCCGATCGCGGAAGTCCGCAGCAGGCATATCGATCGTGGCGGGCTGGACGATGGCGAATGGGACATAATGCCTAGGGGATGCTCTGATCAAACCCACGTAGGCGGCATGATGTCCAGAAGGTTTGCAGATTGGCGTGCGTGGCGCAGCCCAGACTGGCGGTCTGGGCAAGACGCGCGCGACAATATGAGGGCCTTCTGGACATCACCTCGGCATTTGAAATCAATCGGTTGAGGCCGGTCAGTCTGCCGTCATCTCCTCGGCCCGCCGTCTCGACAGACCGCCAGTCTGCCTTCGCCGACGGTCCTGCGATCTGCCGGCAGACAGACCGGTGACGCCTGCGCGGGTTTGATCAGAGCATCCCTAGGGAGCAATGATCGGCTGCCCGGCTCCTCGTCCGGCCGGTTTGCGGATGGCGCGACGCAAACCTCGTTGGCACCATCGGGGACGGCAGTGTCCCGGATCGCGTCCTTGCCCGCAACGCGGGCTTTGGAGTGGGATGGATGCTCGAACCACCAGCAGCGCCGACGACATGATCGTCAGTGGCCCGCTTGCCGTCACGCCGGAGCGGGACTGGTTCGATCCGGCGCACTGGCTCGCGCGGGGTTTGGCCCGCCCCGCGGGAGCGGGCCGTGGCGGCGCGTGGTTCGTCGACACGCCGCTCGGACCCTGCGTGCTGCGCCACTACCGGCGCGGTGGCCTGATGCGGCATCTGAGTACCGACCGCTACGTCTGGACGGGCGCGGCGGCGACACGATCGTTCCGCGAGTTGCGCCTGCTCGAGCGCCTCGTTGCCGGTGGCTTGCCGGCACCGGTGCCGGTTGCCGCGCGCTACCGGCGCCAGGGATTCCGCTATCGCGCCGACATCCTGCTGCGGCGCCTCGATGGCGCGACGACGCTGGCTGCGCAGGTGCTGGCCCCCGATGTCGACGCGGAACTGGCTGCCAAGGTCGGCACGATGGTCGCGCGCTTCCACGCCGCGGGCATCTGCCACGCCGACCTCAATGCGCACAACATCCTGGTGGGCATGGACGGAGCAACGTGGCTGATCGATTTCGATCGCGGCTGCGAGCGCCAGCCGAAGGAGCGCTGGCGGCGCGCCAACCTGCACCGCCTGCGGCGCTCGCTCGCGAAGATCGGAGCCGACCGCAGCGTGCCGGAATTCGAGCAGCGTTGGTGGCGGGCGCTGCTCGATGCGTACGACCGGGCCTACACCGGATTCGGCGCGGAGATGCGAACGTGACGGGCGGCACGACGTCATGGACGCTGCGCTTCCTCGGCGTCGGTGGCGCGCAATCGCCGGAACTCGGCTCGGCATCCGGCGCCATCGAAGTCGATGGGCGGCCGATCCTGATGATCGATTGCGGAGCAGAGGCTTTGCAGGCCTACCTGCGCCAGTACGGCGAGCCCCCGACGGCGGTTTACGTCACGCATGCCCATCTCGACCACGTCGGTGGGATGGAGCGCCTGTTCCACCGGATCTGGTTCGATGCCGAGTGGCGCGGCCGTGTCCGGCTGATCATGCATGCCGCGCTCGTGCCCCTGGTGCAGCAGCGGGTTGCGGACTACCCGGAAGTCCTCGCCGAAGGCGGTGTGAATTACTGGGACGGATTCAGGCTCGTTCCGGTATCCTCATCGTTCTGGCTCGAGGACTGGCGGTTCGAAGTGTTCGCCACACGCCATCATGCGCCGATGACGTCGTTCGGCGTTGCGTTGCCGGGCAGTTTCGTCTGGACGGGCGACACGCGGCCGATCCCGGAAATGCTCGCGGTGCACGCGGGGCGGGGGGAACTCGTCGCGCACGATTGCGCACTCGTCGGCAATCCATCGCACACGGGCCTCGACGATCTTGCGCGCGAGTATCCGGAAGAGCTGCGCCAGCGGCTGGTGCTGTACCACTACGCGACGGAAGCGGATGCCGAAGCGATGCGGACCGCCGGATATCGCGTGGCACGCAATGGGGAAGCGTTCGCGCTGGCCCGGCCGGCACGGTCCGCCGGCGCGGGCGAGGGGAACGCGTAATGGGTTACGAGGCGTTCGACCAGGCGACGACGGCGACGCGCGATTTGCGGGGCCGCGCGCTCGCGGACTTGCGCATCTCGGTGCTCGACCGCTGCAACTTCCGGTGCCCCTATTGCATGCCGGAAGAGCGTTATCCGCGTGATCACGTGTTCCTCGCCAAGGCCGAACGGCTGCGCTTCGAGGAGATTGCGCGCCTCGCGCGGGTGTTCGTGTCGCTGGGCGTGCGCAAACTGCGCCTGACCGGTGGCGAACCGCTGCTGCGTCGCGACCTGCCGGAACTGGTGCGTCTCCTCGCTGCGATTCCCGGCGTCGAGGATCTCGCGCTGACGACGAACGGCAGCCTGCTCGCGAAACAGGCACAGGCGCTGCGCGATTCCGGCTTGATGCGGCTGACGGTGAGCCTCGATGCGCTCGATCCCGCCATCTTCCGCCGGATGTCGGGTGGCCGCGGCGAAGTCGGCGACGTGTTGGCCGCGATCGCGGCGGCCGAACGCGCCGGATTCACGCGAATCAAGGTCAACGCGGTCGTCCTCCGCGGCGTCAACGACGGACAGGTCGTCGACCTCGTCGGCCATTTCCGTGGCACCGGCCACGTCGTCCGCTTCATCGAATACATGGACGTCGGCACCTGCAACGGCTGGGACCGCCGGCAGGTCGTGCCGAGCGGCGAACTGCGGGCAAGAATCGGGGAACGCTGGCCGTTGGTGCCGCTGGCGCCGAATTACCGTGGCGAAGTGGCGCGTCGCTGGGCGCTCGCCGATGGCAGCGGTGAAATTGGTTTCATCAGTTCGGTCACCGAACCATTCTGCGGTGGCTGCACGCGCGCGCGCCTGTCGGCGGACGGGCGGCTCTACACGTGCCTGTTCGCCGGTGTCGGCCATGACCTGCGCGGACCGCTTCGCGCCGGCGCCAGCGACGCCGACCTCGCGGGGCTCATTGGTGCCGTGTGGCGGGTGCGCAGCGACCGGTACAGCGAACTGCGCAGCGAACAGGGAAAGGAGTCCGGTGGCCGCAAGGAAATGTACGAGATGGGCGGCTGATGGCGCACCGGACGAAATCCGCCAGAGGCACGGTGGAAGGCCGTCCGCAACACTTGACGCATGTTGATCCGGCCGGCCGGCCGGGCATGGTCGACGTCGCCGGCAAGCCGCCCACCCGGCGCACCGCGACCGCCGTTGCCACCGTCGTGTTTCCGGCCCCGGTCGCGCGGACGTTGCGCGCAGCCGGCCTGCGGTCCGCAAAAGGTGCGATCGTCGACACCGCGATCATTGCCGGCACGATGGCGGCGAAGCGAACCGGAGAAATGATTCCGTTCTGTCACCCGCTGGCCATCGAGAACTGTTCCATCTCGGTGCGGTTCCGGACCGCGACACGGCTCCAGATCCGCTGCAGCGTGTCGATCACGCACCGCACCGGAGTCGAGATGGAGGCGCTGACCGGCGCCACCGTCGCGGCGCTGACCGTGTATGACATGTGCAAGGCGCTGTCGCACGAGATCGTCATCGCCGAGGTGCGCCTCGTCGAGAAGGCGGGCGGGCGGCGGCGCGTGCGCGCCGGCAAGGTCGTCGCATGAAGGTCAGAGTGCTGTATTTCGCCAGTCTCGCGGATCGCGCCGGTTGCCGGGAGGAGGATCGCGACAGCCGCGCGTCGTCGCTGGCCGCACTGTATGCCGAGGTCGCCACCACGCACGGGTTCACGATGCCGGCGGAACGCATCCGCGTCGCCGCCAATGGCGCATTTGCCGAATGGAGCCGTCCGGTCGCCGACGGCGACGAGATCGCGTTCCTGCCGCCGGTGTCGGGAGGATGAAACGCTTCCGCCTCAGCGGTACGCCGATCGACGTGGCTGCGGAACGGGGAGTGCTGGTGCTTGATGGCGCCGGCGCCGTGATCGAGTTTGATGGACGCGTGCGGAATCACAACGACGGGCGGGCCGTGGAAGCGCTTGACTATCAGGCGTACGCGCCGCTTGCCGAAGATGAGGGCAACGCAATCCTCGCCGAGGCGATGGCCCGCTTCCGGATCGTCGATGCGCGCGCCGTGCACCGGACGGGCGCGCTCGAGATTGGCGACATCGCGGTCTGGATCGGCGTCAGCGCGGGGCACCGCGGTGCCGCGTTCGATGCTTGCCGCTTCGTCATCGACGAGATCAAGCGGCGCGTGCCGATCTGGAAGCGGGAACACTACGTCGAGGGCGATTCGGACTGGCTGCATCCGGACGGGACGGCAGCCGATGGCCCAGCGGAACAAACCGCCGGCTGACGCAGCGGCTACCGTGCCGCCTCGCGGCACGCAGTCGCCTGCGAGGGTGGCAGCCCCGCCAGCCACATCCCGGCACCCGAATCACCTGCTACCGTTGCTTCCTTCCGGACCTGGCGGGGTTTGCAGGCTATCGTCGCGGGAGGACCGGCGGGGCCACCATGACTCGCCGAATCCGGTGTCGATGAAGGATCCGGTCGTTGAAAGCGAGTTGACCAAACCCGCCTTCGTTGAAACTCGTTGAAACCCCGTCGTGTATGGCGGAGAGGGCGGGATTGCTCGCATCATCCCTGATGCTCACCCCTCGCTGCGCTCGGGGCCAACCTGCGGTTGTCCCAATTCGTTCCCGACGAATTGGTCGAACCCGCGGGTTCACATCCACCCCCCTCGAAACTCCTCGAAACCTCGTCGTGTATGGCGGAGAGGGCGGGATTCGAACCCGCGAAGCGGTTTGACCCGCTTACACACTTTCCAGGCGTGCTCCTTCGACCGCTCGGACACCTCTCCGGATTCCTGCCCGCTGTTGCGGATGGCGACGGCGATGCTGCGAGTCGCGACCCGAACCGCGGGGCGCCGCAGGATAGCGAACGCCTCGCACGCGCACAAGTTCGCGGGAATTCAGTTGCTTGGATTGCAGACCTCATTGGGATTCGTACTGCACGGCGGGTATCGCCAGACGCCTGTCAGCGTCGACGGATCGATTCGGAAGAACGCGAACTCCTCGAGGCCATAAGCCGCGACGTTCGGATAGAAGAGCCGGCGGGCAACGATCCGGTCCTCGGTGCCGTAGACGCGCGTCACTTCCTGGCCCTTGTCGGCGACGACGTAGGTACCACTGGATGACGACGGCGCGCGCACGTCCATGAACCGCCCGGCGTTGGAGTCATCGAACCACATCGTCCACTGGTTCGCCGATGCGTCACCGCTCGACGTCAGCATGTCGCAACCGGGGCTCGCCGCCGCACAGGTCACGTCGTAGAGATAGGCGCCGGCCGGCGGCAGCGCGACCGATCCGTACGGGGCGACCCCCTGCAGCGGGTCGGTGACCGTGGTGTATGTTCGCGGCGCCGTGACGGCGGTCAGGTTCACCACCGCAACCTTTTCGTAGTGGATGTCCTGGTTCGGCGTCACGCCGTAATACAGTTCGTCGAATCGCCACACCATGATCCAGGTCCCGGAGAAATCGGTCGGATAGACCAGCGGCAGGCCGGTGAACATCTGCACCATGTCCTGCGTCACGCCGTTCACGGTCAGCGTGCCGGCGCGGGGACCGGTCCACTCCATGTGCAACTGGTCGGTCGTGAACGTGGTCGTGTAGGGGTGGTCGGGACACCCGCGGCACGGGCCGTCGGAACGATTCGCGCTCTGGAAGTCGACCGATGCGATCACGCCGGTGTCCGAGACGACGCCATCGTCGTTGAACTGGACGACGCCGTTGCCGATCACCTGCGTCACCGGATCGCCGTTGTCGTCGAAGAAGTAGGTCGTGCCGTCGAAGATGCTGCGGCTGTCCTCGGTGATGCCGAACGTGACGTAGCCGAGCGTCGACAGTGGCGAGTACCAGTTGCCGGGTTCGATCGGGATCGACCACGAGTAGTGGTACCAGTCCGGCGGCGGCGGTGCCGCAGTCGCTGCCGTCCCGCAGAAACCGAGGACCGGGATCAGCAGGGCGCAGCGGGCGAGGACGTTGAAGCGCGTTGGCTTGGTGCAGGGTCGTGGATGCATGGCGTGTTCCCCGGGGTGGGCTCCGCGGCGGGATGGCGGACCGAACCTAGCACATCGGGCCGTTCGATCGCACGTCGCGGCGAAGGATCGTGGCCCATCGCTTCCGCCTTTGGCACAATTACCGGCTTCGGCTGCGTGAATCCATGTCCTACCTCGCACTCGCCCGCAAATGGCGCCCGCGCCGCTTCGCCGACCTGGTCGGGCAGGAGCACGTGGTACGCGCACTGACGCACGCACTCGACAGCGGGCGGCTGCACCATGCGCTGCTGTTCACCGGCACGCGTGGCGTCGGCAAGACGACGATCGCGCGGATCTTCGCCAAGGCGCTGAATTGCGTGAAAGGCCCGACGTCGGAACCGTGCGGGGAATGCAGCGCGTGCGTCGACATCGACGCCGGACGGTTCGTCGACCTGATCGAGATCGATGCCGCCAGCAACACCGGTATCGACAATGTCCGCGACCTGATCGACAACGCGCAATACACGCCCTCGCGCGGCCGCGCCAAGGTGTACCTGATCGACGAGGTGCACATGTTGTCGAAGGCGGCGTTCAACGCGCTGCTGAAGACGCTCGAGGAACCGCCGCCGCACGTCGAGTTCCTGCTGGCGACGACCGACCCGCAACGGCTGCCGATCACGGTGCTGTCGCGCTGCCTCAAGTTCACGTTGAAGCGCTTGACGCAGGAACAGATTGCCGGGCAACTGACGCGCATCCTCGCGAGTGAAAGCGTCGCGGCCGATGCCGAGGCCGTCGACCATCTCGCACGCGCCGCCGACGGGTCGTTGCGCGACGGCTTGTCCCTGCTTGATCAGGCGATTGCGCACGGTGGCGGGAAGCTTGCGTCCGCCGATGTCGATGCGATGCTCGGCACGGTCGACCGCAACGCGGTCCGGCGCCTGCTCGAGGCGCTGGCCAGCGGCGACGCTGCGACGCTGATGTCCGAAATCGATGCGTCGTCACTGCTGGTGCCGGATTTCGGCGAGGTGCTGGACGATTTCGCGGGACTGCTGCATCGCGTGCAGGTCCTGCAACTGGTGCCGGATTCGGCGCGCCCGGAGGATGTGGAATTGCAGGTGGTTGCCGGACGCCTCGCGCCGGAAGACGTCCAGCTTTGGTACCAGATGGCGGTGTCCGGCCGGCGCGACTTGCCGTTGGCGCCGACTCCGCGGCTGGGATTCGAGATGACGTTGCTGCGCATGCTGGCCTTCGTGCCCGTGGCGGGAAGTGCCGGCGCCGTGCACCCGGCCTCACCCGGGCCGGGTGCGACTGCAACGGCGCGCGCCGGGAAGGCCGCAAGTCCCCCGGCGCTGCCGGCAGGGGTACGTGATGCTCCAGGAGCCGAGGCGCCCGCCACGTCATCGGCGCCACGCGACGCCACCGTGGCTTCGGCCGAGAATTGGCCCGCATTGATCGACGCGGCTGGCTTGCGTGGTCCACTCCGTGAAGTCGTGTCACACGCCATCGTGCTCGGGCACGAGCGTAGCCTGCTGCGGCTCGGTTTGAACGAACCCCACATCCGGCTGGTCAAACCCTCGCTGACGGCATCGCTGGTGCAAAAGCTCGCGCCGTTGCTGGGCGAGGGGTTGGTGGTTCGCTTCGAGCGCGTCGAGTCGGACCTCGACAGTCCTGCCGCCCGCCGTCGCCAGGATGAAGCGGAGCGCCGGGAAGCAGCCGAATCGACGCTGGGCGAAGACCCGGTGGTGCGCGCGATGGTCGATGCCTTCGACGCGCGGATCGTGCCGGGCAGCGTCCAGCCGCCGGTGGCGGAGAACGGAAAATGATTGCGCCGGGAGGTCCGGTCAGGCTCGAAGCCCATCACGTCGTCAATCGAGGCGGAGAACGATGAAGGGACCACTCGCCAATTTGATGCAACAGGCGCAGCGGATGCAGGAAGACATGCGGCGTGCGCAGGAAGAACTCGCTGCCGCCGAAGTGACCGGGGAAGCCGGCGGCGGACTCGTGCGCGTGACGATGAGCGGCCACCACGAAGTGCGGCGGGTCGCGATCGACAGGAAACTCTTTGCCGACGATCCCGAGATGGCCGAGGACCTCGTCGCAGCCGCGACGAACGATGCGGTGAACAAGGTCGCGGCACTGGCCGAGCAGCGCCTTGGCAACCTCACGTCCGGTTTGAACCTGCCGCCGGGATTCAAGCTGCCACTGGGATGACCCGTCGCGCAATCCTTGCGCCGGGCCAAGTAGAATGCCGTTGCCGTGCACGGCGTCGCGTGATCCGCATCGCCCGCGCCAGCCATCCACGCGTCCTGATCGAGCCGCCGGTTTCCCGGCAATGCAACCCATCCCTTAGCCGGCCACCGCCATGTCATCGAGTTCGAGGCTCCTGGCCGACCTGATCGACGCCTTCCGCTGCCTGCCGGGCGTTGGTGCGAAGACCGCGCAACGCATGGCATTCCACGTCCTCGAACGGGATCGCGCCGGCGCGCGCCGGCTGGCCGAGCAGTTGTTGCTGGCCATCGACAAGGTCGGCAACTGCACGCGCTGCCGGACCTTCAGTGAAACGCCGGTCTGTGCGCTGTGCAGTTCGAACTCGCGTGACGACTCGGTGCTGTGCGTCGTCGAATCTCCCGCCGACCAGATGGCGATCGAACAGGCGACGGGATTTTCGGGACGCTACTTCGTGCTGCTCGGCCGGCTGTCGCCGATCGACGGCATCGGTCCGGCCGAACTCGGGCTGGATCTCCTCGCGGCACGCCTTGCCGAAGGCCAGGTGCAGGAACTGGTCGTCGCGACCAACCCGACCGTCGAGGGCGAGGCCACGGCCCACGTCATCGGCCAGCTTGCACGCGCCGCCGGCGTGCGCGCGACACGCCTCGCGCATGGCGTGCCGCTCGGAGGCGAACTCGAATACATTGATCGGGGTACGCTGGCGCACGCGTTCGGCGGCCGTCAGTCCCTCGATTGAACACGGCCCCGGGTGGGGACCATGGTCCGGTGCCGGACCGGAAGGAGGACGACATGGGCGACACGCTGTTCGGCAAGATCATCCGCCACGAAATCCCCGCCGACATCGTCTACGAGGACGAACACGTGCTGGCGTTCCGCGACATCCACCCGCAGGCGCCCGTGCACGTCCTGTTCATCCCGAAGCGGGCCATCGCGACGCTGAACGATCTGGTGGATGCCGATGCGGAAGAGGTGGGGCGGCTGGTCATTGCCGCCGCGCGCTGGGCCGAGGCCCAAGGGTTCTCGGAGGACGGCTATCGCATCGTCATCAATTGCAACCGCGACGGTGGGCAGACCGTGTACCACCTGCACCTGCACCTCCTCGCCGGCCGCGTCATGCACTGGCCGCCGGGCTGAATCGCCCGCTGGACTCAGTGCTTGCCGCCCGCTGAGGTCGTGGAGGGAGCGGTGTGGGTCGCTGCCGACGGCACGACGATCACACCCGGAAAGTACGGACCCCAGCCCCACCAGCCCGGATAGCCCCACCAGAACGGGTCGGGCGAATACCACGGGCCATAGGGCGATCGCATGTCGATGACGGTGGGGCGATCCGGCCAGAGGTAGATGGCCGTCGCGGCGACATGCGGATACGTGTACTCGAATTCGCCGACCTTGCCTTGCTGGTTGCCGGTGAGCCGGCCAACGACGGTGACATCCTTGCCGGGCTCGAAAACTTCCGGATCGTAGAATCCGTCGCGACACGCGATGAAGCGCCCGTCGCTCGCGCCACGGGTCGACGGGCGTGCGCTCGAGTCGAGCGGACGACCGAGGATCTCGAAGCACGTCGAGTCGGCTTTCGGCTCGACCTTGATGATCTTGCCGCCCCAGCGGACATCGGTCGCCGTCGGCGCCGCGCGGGCCGCGGCATCGGGCGTGATTGCCGCAAATTGGCCCTGCAGCGGCGTCGGGATCGTCGCGCAGGCGCCGAGCAGGATCGTCACTGCCGCGGCAGGCGCGAGGCGTGCGGATCGACGTATGAATCTGCCCATGGCCATTTCCTTGTTGATCTTCCTTTCCGTACCCGTTGGGACGTTTTCCGATGGCGTTTCGTTGCAGCCGCAGCGTGGCCGGAATGATCTTCCTCACCCGACATCGTCGGCAAGCGTACTCCCGTCGCCCTGGCTCCGAGGTCGCCGCGACGCCGGTGTTGCCACGCCATTCATCCGCGACGCGTCCGGTCCCGGGCCGCCGACCTCGACGCGGGGGTCGGGGTTCCCGCGGCGCGACCGGTCCGGCGTGCTGGTGGACGCCAGTGCCGCACCGCGGCAGCAAAGCGTTCGATCTCGCGCACCGGCGGTCGCACCGTCGCATAACGCAATGTGACGTAGGTTCCGACCAGGTGTTCGAGTTCGACGCCCGATTCGGGGAACGCCGCCACGAGGCGGCGCGAAAGATCGACCGGGCCTTCACTCGGGCGCGACTCGATGCCGGCGGCGGCGAGACGGCGTTGCCACCGCGACCAGGCGGCATCCAGCGCGTCGCCCTGGCGGGACGCCGCTTTCCCGCCGAGTGCCCACGCCGTCGCCAGGGCGAGGAGGAGGACCAGTATGCCGGCGAACGCGAGCCACAGCCGGGCGTGGTCGCCGTCGTCGAGGCGCTCGAACAAGCGTCGTTGGCGGGGCGCATCGAAATGGACGACCGCTTCGGTCCACAGCCGATCGACGATGTCGAACCGGTTGCGCAGCGGATGCCACACGTTGGCCGCGAGCCAGCCAAGCCGGTCGTCGACGGCGGTGGCGCCGAGATCGATGCGGGCCGGGCTGACGGCCGCCGTCGGGTCGACGCGCTGCCAACCCGTTCCGTTGGTCCAGACTTCGGCCCAGGCGTGCGCGTCGGACTGGCGCAGCAGCAGGTAGCTTCCGGTCGGATTCCACGTTCCGCCCTGGTAGCCGGTGACGATGCGTGCCGGAATGCCGGCTGCGCGCATCAGGAACACGAAGGCCGCCGCATAGTGTTCGCAGAAGCCGGCATGGGTGCCGAACAGGAAGTCGTCGATCCAGTTCCGGCCGAGTGGTGGCGGTTGCAACGTGTACCGGAATTCGGAATGGAACAGCGACAGCGCCTTGCCGACGACGTACGCGTCGCTGCCGTTCGACGCGGATCGCCAGCGTTCGGCAAGGGCGCGCGCTTCGGGGTCGAATCCGTCCGGAAGCGCCAGTGCGCGCGAACGGGCGCGGGTATCGAGCGTTCCCGGGCGCGCCCAGCGCTCGACCGAAGACAACGGGTACGCGACGGGGCGGTCGATGTCCTGGAATGCAAGCAGGGTGCGATCGGTCGTGAGCCAGACGCCGTGCGGCGCGTCGAGCGGGACATCGAGTGCGGGCAGCCAGCGGCGGCCGGTCGGCTCGAGCGTGATCGTGTAGTCGATGGGTGGCGATCGCGGCGCGATTGCGGGTGCTCGCTGCGGGAAATGGTTCGTTCCGCGCGACCACTCGCTGCCGTTGAAATCCCACAGGACCAGGGTGCGGAAATAGCGGTCGGCTGGCGCGGGCAAGGCGCCGTCGAACGTGACCCGGAACGCCGGGCTGTCGTCGAGCAGCAGGTCGAGGATCCCGGATGGATTGAGCGTGTCACCGAGCCCGGTGTGCTGGGCCGAGTCGAAACGGTTGTCGCCCCACAGCGGGTGCGCCGGACGCGGCATGAACGTGAACGCCAGTGCGGCCAGTGGAATTCCCGCGAGCAACAGCAGGACGGCTTGCCGCAGTGACGGTAGCAGCCGGCGCGGCGGTCGCTGCGTGGCAGGTTGCAACGCCGCTAGCGCGGCAAGCAACAGCACCGTGCCGGCGCCCACGAGCGCGGAGAACGCGAGTGACTGCCGGAACAACAGTGCGCTCATCAGCACGAATGCGGCGAAGCCGATCGCGGCGCGGGCATCGCGCACGCGCCGCGTCTCCAGCAGTTTCAACGCCAGCAAGCCGCAGGCGAACGCGGTTCCCGGGTCGCGGCCGAAGAAATTGCCGTATTCGACCAGTACGGCGAGCAACAGCATGCCGGCGAGAGGCAGGCGGATGAACGCGACCAGGCGCGCGAGGCGCGCCGAGCGGTTCAGCAGTGCGAAACCGACGACCAGCGTGCAACCCGTCGCCAGCCAGGCGGGCAAGTGGTTGAGGTGCGCCACCAGCGCCACGGCGACCGCGACCGCGACGAACCGGAATTGGCCCTTGTCGATGTCGCGGGTCACGGCAGCAGGGCCAGCGCCGACAGGCACGCCAACCGGTGGGCCAACCCGCCGGACGGTCCGAACCGCTCTCCGGGCAGCACCAGGGTGTAATTCCGGCCGCTCGCGTCCGCCGCGAGGACCCACGCGGCGAGCCGGCTGATGCGGGCTTCGTGCGCGAGTCCGCCGAGCGTTGCATAGTCGAGCACCGGGTCGCTTTCTGCCGTTCGCTCGCCCTCCCGCACCAACAGCTTGTCGTGGCGCGCCGACGGCTTCCACGCGATGAGCCGGGGCGGGTCACCGGCACGGTACGCACGAAGACCCGATGGTTCGTCCCCGACACCGGCCACCGGGGTGGCGTCGATCCCGTGGCGGCCGCCCGGCAAGGGGGGAGCATCGACTTCGACGGCCGGGAAGACCACGAACCTGACATCCGGATTCAACCGGCTCCACGCGCGAAACAGGCCGAGCGGGTATTCCGTCGCCAGCGTGAGGGGTCCGGTGCGCCACCACCCGCGGGGTGAAGCTGGAAACAACCGAGCGACCGTTTGTTCACGGTCCACCGGAAGGCGGAAAGCGATCGCGTCGTCGCGCCTGCCGAGCAGCAGCGAGGGGTGCCCGCGTGCCGGCGGCGCGAACCGGAACGTGACCGCGATCGGCTCACCGGCGTGGCACGGCGCCATGTCGACTCCAGCCAGCGTCACGCGGTGCATGGCCCTGAACGCCATGAACAGGCTCGCGGCCGACGCCGCGGCAAGCAGGCTCGTCATCAACAACGCCGCGTTGTTGCCGAAATTCAATGCACCGACCGCCATCGCGCACAGGATCGCGGCGAACGACAAGCCAAATCCGGTCGGCAGGATGTAGATCCGGCGCCGGTCCAGCGTGATCGGCAGGGGTTCCGGAATGTCGCGCCGCAGCCGCGCCAGCGCGTTCCGCATGAGCCGTCGCCGTCGCGGCAGGCCTGGCGCCGCGGGCGCGACGGCGTTCATCCGCTGCGTACCGGCGTATCCGCGAGCAGGCTGCGTGCGAGTGCCGTGCGGTCGGACGCCACGCCGCCGCCCGGCACGAGGCGATGTGCGGCGACGCTTTCGAACACCGCCTGCACGTCCTCGGGAATCACGTGCGAGCGTCCGCTGACGAGGGCGTGCGCGCGCGCCGCCGCCAGCAGCGCGAGGCCCGCGCGCGGCGACAGCCCCACCCGGATGCCGGGATGCTGGCGGCTCGCGGCGAGCAACGCCTGCAAATAGTCGATCAGCGCTGGCGCGGCGAACACCTCGCGGCTGCGCCGCCGGAGCGCCTGCAGTTGCACCGGCTCGAGTCGAGGCTTCAATGCCGCCAGCAGGTCCTGGCGGTCACCGTCATCGAGCATTTCCCGCTCGGCTTCGGGGTCCGGGTAACCGAGGTGCAGGCACAGCATGAACCGGTCGAGCTGGGAATCCGGCAGGGGATAGGTTCCG
Source organism: Lysobacterales bacterium (assembly GCA_046347015.1). Lineage (GTDB taxonomy): Bacteria > Pseudomonadota > Gammaproteobacteria > Xanthomonadales > Rhodanobacteraceae > Dokdonella_A. The sequence continues at coordinate 52,055 of JAXMHA010000004.1, forward strand.
GCGAAGTCGACGGGGTTCTGCGTCGCGACGACGAAGAACGGAACCGGCAGCTTGCGGGTCGTGCCATCGACGGTCACCTGGCCCTCCGCCATCGCTTCCAGCATCGCGCTCTGCGTCTTGGGCGCCGCGCGGTTGATTTCGTCGGCGAGCAGGAGGTGGGTAAACAAGGGCCCCGGATTGAAGACGAACGTTTCCGATTCACGCTGGTAGACGCTGATGCCGATGATGTCCGATGGCAGCAGGTCGGACGTGAACTGGACGCGCTGGAAGTCGAGTCCGAGCGTCAGTGCCAGCGCCTGCGCCAGCGTGGTCTTGCCGACCCCCGGCACGTCCTCGATCAGCAGGTGCCCGCGGGCCAGCAGGCAGACGAACGCCAGCCGGACTTCACGCGGCTTGCCGAGCACGACCCCCTCGACCTGTGCGATCGCACGGGCGAGGGCTGCGTCCAGATCGATGAGTGGGCGGGCGGCGAGTTCGGTCATCGGATGTTCTTGCTATCGACGGGGGATGTCGGGGCCGAGCTTAGCGGCTTCGACCATGGCCGTCGCGCGTCCCGGTCACGGGTTCAGGCTCAAACCACGCTGACGCCTGCTTCTCCCAACAGACGGGCCAGCGCGATCAACGGCAGCCCGATCAGCGCGGTCGGATCCTCGCTGTCGATTCGCACGAGCAGCGCGATGCCGAGCCCTTCGGCCTTGAACGCGCCGGCGCAATCGAGTGCGGGTTCCCGCGCGAGGTAGCGGTCGATCGTTCCGGAGGACAGTGTCCTGAACACCGCATGGGTGGTGTCGATCGCCTGATGCAGGATGGTCGCTTCCGTGCGCGCGTCGGCAAGGCAAACCGCCGTGTGGAACACGACTTCGCGGCCGGAGGCGGTGGCAAGTTGCGCCCGGGCCGTGGCGATGTCGCCGGGTTTGCCGACCGGACGGCCGTCGATCTCGGCAACCTGGTCGCTGCCGATCACCAGTGAACCCGGGGCTCGCCCGGCAACGGCCAGTGCCTTGTCCGCCGCGAGCCGCGTCGCGATCGCACGCGGCGACTCGCCGGTGCGCACGCGCTCGTCGACCGCGGGTGCGAGGACGCTGAATCGCGTCGTCAGCCGCGCCAGCAGCATCTGCCGGTAAGGCGATGTCGAGGCGAGCACGAGCGGGGTATCGGTGAGGGGAGTCGTCGCCATGGGGGCTGGAATGTGCCGTGCGCGGCAGCGCCGCGCAAGCCCGCCGGATTGACTTCGCCGGGGTGCGCACCTACCATCGCGCGCCGATGAAAGGCCGGCTGCCCGCAACGATCGACGCGGAGCGCGCCGTGCAGGGGCGGCAGTCCTGGCGTGGTGAACTGTCCCTTGCGGCATTGCCGCGGCTGGCGGCGCTGTTGGCGTCCACGGAGGGCGGCGTCGCCTATGCGCTCGAGTTCGGGCGTTCGGAAGACGGATTGGCGGCGCTCGCGGTCAAGGTCGAAGGCGACCTGGCACTGACCTGCCAACGCAGCTTCGAGGTGTTCCGGTATCCTGTCACGATTGACCAGCGATTGGTGCTGGTGGCCGACGACGCGGCCAGCTTGCCGCCGGAACTCGACATGTTGCTCGTCACCGACGGCTGCGTGCGGCCGGTCGACGTGATCGAGGATGAATTGTTGTTGGCGTTGCCGCTGGTTCCGCTGCGCCCGGGTGAACCGGCCGAGTGGCACACGGATGATGGCGACGCGGAATCCACGGCGGGGCCGTTCGCGGCGCTGGCCCGACTGAAACACCATCACTGAACCTTCGGAGTCCGACATGGCCGTTGCCAAGTCAAGAAAGTCCCCATCCCGGCGCGGCATGCGTCGCGCGCACGATGCCCTCGGCAAGGACCAGTTGTCGACCGATCCGGTTTCCGGCGAGACGCATCGGCGCCACCACGTGACCAAGGACGGCTACTATCGCGGCAAGCTCGTCGTCGATCGGCGCCAGGCCGTCAAGGACGAAGACTGACGACGCGGGCGGATGGCAGCTCGCCGGCTTGGGACCGGCGAGTACCGTCGAGCCGACCAGAGCCGCTCCATCCACGCCGCCAGGACGGGGACCGCCAACCTGATTTATTCACGCATTGCCGGCACCGGCAGTTATTTGCCGGAGAAGGTCGTCACCAACGCCGACCTCGAGAAGTTCGTCGAAACCAGCGACGAATGGATCCGCTCGCGCACCGGCATCCGCGAGCGGCGGATGGCTGCCGACGGCGAGACCACCGGTGATCTCGGTTTCTATGCCGCGACGCACGCACTGGAAGCGGCGGGCATCAAGGGCTCGGAAATCGACCTGATCGTGTTCGGGACGACGACGCCCGACCTCGTCTTCCCGTCGACCGCGTGCCTGCTGCAGCATCGCCTCGGCGCGAACGGCTGCGCGGCATTCGACGTCAACGCGGCGTGTTCGGGTTTCATGTATGCGCTCGCGATCGGCGACCAGTTCGTCCGCAGCGGCTTGTCGAAGAAGGCGCTCATCGTCGGTTCGGAGACGCTGACGCGAATGCTCGACTGGGAGGACCGTTCGACCTGCGTGCTGTTCGGCGACGGCGCCGGCGCCGTCGTGCTGGAGCCCGCGAGCGAGCCCGGCATCATCACGACACGCCTGCATGCCGATGGCGGATACAAGCACCTGCTGTACAACCCGGTCGGCGTTTCGGTGGGTTTCCAGGAAGGGGAGCCGCGCGCTGGCGTGCGCGTGCTGATGACCGGCAACGAAGTCTTCAAGGTCGCCGTCAAGACGCTCGACCGGATCGTCGGCGAGACGCTCGAGGCCGCGGGCATGAACGAATCCGACATCGACTGGTTGATCCCGCACCAGGCGAACCTGCGCATCATCGAGGCGACCGCGAAGCGGCTGAAGCTGCCGTTGGAGCGGGTCATCGTCACCGTCGACCGGCACGGCAACACGTCGTCGGGCTCGGTGCCGCTGGCGCTCGACGAAGCGGTTCGGTCCGGCAAGGTGCAACGTGGCCAGACCCTGCTGCTCGAAGCGTTCGGCGGTGGCTTCACCTGGGCGTCGGCGTTGTTGAAGTACTGAGCGCAGGCAGCGATCGTCGTCGAGGTGCCCTTGCGCCCTTGAGGCCGGGAACGCTTGGCGCGATACGTCGTTCGTCCCGCGCCTCACGTCCAGTCCCTTTTCCGCGAACCGTTCCGGAAGGATGATGACTCCAACAACCCAGACCCATCTCGGTTTCGTTTTCCCGGGGCAGGGCTCGCAGTCGGTGGGCATGCTGTCCGACCTTGCGACGAAGCATCCGCAAGTGCGCGCGGTATTCGACGAGGCGTCGCAGGGTGCCGGGCGCGACCTTTGGGCGCTGGCGCAGGATGGTCCCGCCGAGGAACTCGACCGCACGGAGAACACGCAGCCGGCCCTGCTGGCGGCGAGCGTCGCGGTGTGGCGCGTGTGGCTGGATCAGGGCGGTGCGATGCCGGCGCAGCTGGCCGGCCACAGCCTTGGCGAGTATTCCGCGTTGGTCTGTGCCGGAGCGTTGTCGTTGCACGACGCGGCGCGCCTCGTCGCCGAGCGCGGCCGCCTGATGCAGGATGCGGTGCCGGCCGGGGTCGGCGCGATGGCAGCGATCCTCGGCGGGGAGGACGCGCAGATCGCGCAGGTCTGCAAGGAAGTTGCGGACGGTGAAGTGGTGGCGCCGGCCAACTTCAATTCGCCGGGGCAGCTCGTCATTGCCGGGCACGTTCGCGCCGTCGACCGGGCCATCGCGCGGCTGACGGAACTCGGCGTGCGCAAGACGGTGAAGCTTGCCGTGTCGGTGCCGTCGCACACCGTGCTGATGCGCGAGGCCGCGCAACGCCTCGCCGAACGGATGGCCGGCATCGCGTGGAGCGCGCCGACGATTCCCGTGGTGCAGAATGCCGACGCGCGGGCGCACGCCAGTATTGAATACATTTGTGCCGCGCTGGAGCGCCAGCTCTACATGCCGGTGCGCTGGAGCGAATGCATCGAGCGAATGGTCGCGAACGGCGCGACGCGCCTGTACGAGTGTGGCCCGGCCAAGGTCCTGACCGCACTCACGCGACGGATCGACAAGACCATAGAGGTGCGGGCGCTCGGCACCGACGTCGATTTCGAGGCTGCCCTCGCGGCCAACCGCAGCTGATCGCTGCAGGCAATTCGCCGGTATCCCGTGGCTGATCAGGGAGGCTTGACAGCCGCTTCAGGTCCGGTATCATTCAACCGTACGGTTGAATATATCACGCGATGGCCAGTCTCGACCTCGTCTTTGCCGCACTGTCCGATCCGACCCGTCGCCGCATCGTGGCGCGGCTGACGCGGGGCGAAGTCCGCGTGACCGACCTCGCCCACCCCTTTGCGATGTCGCTCAACGCAGTGTCCAAGCATGTCAAGGCGCTCGAGCGGGCCGGCCTGGTGCGGAGGGCACGCGTCGGGCGTGAACACTGGCTGCGCCTTCGCGCATTGCCGCTGCGTGATGCCACGCGTGGCTCGCGCAGTACGAACGTTTCTGGAACCAGCGCCTCGACGCGCTGGGTGATTTCCTCGAACAACAGAAGGATGCCGACGATGAAAGGCCGTAACGAAAACGCGATGGGCCCGTTCCGGATCAGCCTGCCGCGGACCTACGATGCCTCGCCGGAACGGGTGTTCCGCGCGTGGACCGACACCGAGAGTGCCAGGGCATGGCTGGCGATGGGTGGCGATGCCAGCCTCGACCCGCGTCCGGATGGGCTGTTCTACCTGGGCATGCTCTGGAACGGGGACATCATGCCGCATTACGGTCGCTACCTGCGTGTGGAAGCGCCGCGCCTGCTGGAGTTCACGTGGGTCAGCGAAACGACGCGCGGCAAGGAAACGGTGGTCACGATCGAATTCACGCCCCGTGGCAGGCAGACCGAATTGCGCCTGACGCAGGAGGGCCTGCCGGATGAAGAGTCCGCAACGAAGCACACGGGGGGTTGGACGCACTTCCTCGACACGCTCGTCGTCCGCCTCGGCGGGGCGGGCTGAGCCGTGTGCCCGATATGCATCGGCGCCGCGGCGCTGGCGACGATCGCCAGCGCAGGTTCGGCGGGTGCACTGGCCGCGACCATCGCGACGCGATTGCATCCCGGACCGCGCAATCCGTCCCGGCAACATGCGCATCCCCCGGCCCCGCAAGCGGTCGGGAATCCGAACATCAGCGAGGTGAACCGTGAACGGTGAACCGCTTCGCAAGCACCCGGACCACCGGATCGCGACGCGCGAACAATGGCGGGCCGAGCGACTCGAGTTGCTGCGTTCCGAGAAGGAATTGACCCGGCGCGGCGATGAACTCGCGCGTCAACGCATGGCGCTGCCATGGGTACGCATCGACAAGGCCTATCGTTTTCATGTCGATGCCGGCGATGCCACGCTGGCGCAGCTCTTCAACGGTCGCTCGCAGCTCATCGTCTATCACTTCATGTTCGGTCCCGACTTTGCGGCAGGCTGCCCGTCGTGTTCCGCGATCGCCGATGGCTTCAACGGTTGCGTCGCGCACCTTGAGCACCATGACGTCGCGTTTACCGCGGTTTCGCGCGCGCCGCTGGCGAAATTGCAGGCTTACAAGCGGCGGATGGGCTGGTCGTTCCCGTGGGCGTCTTCGATGGATTCGGATTTCAATGTCGATTTCGCGGTTGGCCTCACGGATGCCCAGCAGCAGGGCGAAGCGGCCATCGAGTACAACTACCGCCCCAGCCCGCCGGCGATGGTCGAAACCTCGTTTCCGGCCGCCGTCGTCGAATTCTCCGCGCAGTGCGGTACGGATCCCGCCGGGTTCCTGCGCGAGCGCCCCGGCATGAGCGCATTCGTGCTCGAGGACGGCATCGTCTACCACACGTATTCGACCTATGCGCGTGGACTCGATGCGCTATGGGGCATGTACGCGTGGCTGGACCGCGCACCGCGCGGACGCAACGAGGAAGGGCCCTGGTGGCGGCGCCACGACGAGTACGAAGGCTCCAGCCGGCACGCCGGTTGCTGCCACCGCGGCTGAGCGTGCAGCTTGGCCCCGATTGCGTGTAACGTGCGCGCTTCCTGTTCGGGGGTGGCACGATGGACCCGGTATCGACGAAAGCGGCACTGGATGGCGAGATTGCGCTGGTGACGGGCGCCTCGCGCGGCATCGGCGCCGCGATCGCCGACCGGCTCGCCGCGATGGGCGCGCGCGTCATCGGCACGGCGACCTCCGCAGCCGGCGCCCAGGCGATCGGCGAGCGCCTGGCGGGGCACGGCGGCGAGGGGCACGTGCTGGATGTCACCGACGGCGCCGGAGTCGAGGCCCTCGTCGACGCGATCGTGAAGCAGCACGGCGCGTTGTCGATCCTCGTCAACAATGCCGGCATCACGCGCGACCAGTTGCTGATGCGGATGAAGGACGACGATTGGAACGCGATTGTCGATACCGACCTCGGTTCGGTGTACCGCACGTGCAAGGCCGTCATGCGCACGATGATGAAGGCGCGGCGCGGGCGCATCGTCAACATCGCGTCGGTCGTCGGCGTCACCGGCAATCCCGGCCAGACCAACTATGCCGCGGCGAAAGCGGGCGTGATCGCATTCTCGAAGTCGCTGGCGCGCGAGGTCGGTTCGCGCGGCATCACCGTCAACGTCGTCGCACCGGGTTTCATCGACACCGACATGACCCGGGCGCTGACGGACGAGCAGCGCCGCGGGCTCGAGGAGCGCATTGCGCTCGGGCGCCTTGGCACTCCGGACGACATTGCGCACGCGGTGGCCTTCCTCGTGTCTGCGGGCAGCGCGTGGATCACCGGCGAGACGCTGCACGTCAACGGCGGCATGTACATGGCGTGAGTTCCCGTCCCGCGGATGCGGGGCCGGGATTGCTGGCGGGCGGCACGGGGTTCCACTACAATGCGGCGGTTTCCGCCCGGCCGGGGTTCAGGGCGGCCCGCGGTCGGTTCCCGAGCTTCCTCTCGAGAGGACAACAAGGTCATGAGCACAATCGAAGAACGCGTCAAGAAGATCGTCGTCGAGCAATTGGGGGTGAAAGAGGACGCCGTTACGCCGAACGCCTCGTTCGTCGACGACCTCGGCGCCGATTCGCTGGACACGGTCGAGCTGGTCATGGCGCTGGAAGAAGAGTTCGAGTGCGAGATTCCGGACGAGGAAGCCGAGAAGATCACGACCGTGCAGCAGGCCATCGATTACATCAAGGCGCACGTCAAGGCCTGAGCGGCAAGCCGCCCGCGCCGCATGCGACTGCGCCCGTGTGGCGCAGTTTGCTTTTCTGGCGCAGGCGAACGCCGCACCGGGCGCGTCGCGTCGGTTCGGGCACCGCTCCGCGCGCCTGACCGGGAGGTAACACGAACATGAGCAAGCGTCGCGTCGTCATCACCGGCCTCGGCATCGTCAGTCCCGTCGGCAACGACGTCGCGACCGCGTGGCGCGCCGTCGTCGAAGGGCGCAGCGGGATCGGGCCCATCACGCACTTCGACGCATCGACGTTCCCGACCCGCATCGCCGGCGAAGTCCGCGACTTCGATCCCGCGCAGTACATCCCGGCGAAGGATGCGCGGAAGATGGACCCGTTCATCCACTACGGCATCGCGGCGTCGGTGCAGGCGCTGGCCGACGCCGGGATGCATCCGCACGAGCACGACGAGGAGCGCATCGGTTGCGCGGTCGGCGCCGGAATCGGCGGGATCGCGACGATCGAGCGCACCGCGATCACGTACCACGAACAGGGGCAGCGGCGGATTTCGCCGTTCTTCGTGCCGAGCACGATCGTCAACATGGCGTCGGGCAACCTGTCGATCATGCTCGGCTTGCGCGGTCCGAACATCGCGTGCGTGACGGCGTGCACGACCGCGACGCACAACATCGGGCTCGCGATGCGGATGATCCAGTACGGCGATGCCGACGTGATGGTCGCCGGCGGCACCGAGCACGCGACGGTCGGCACGGCCGTGGGCGGCTTCTGTTCGGCGCGCGCAATGTCCACGCGCAACGACGAGCCCGGCAAGGCGAGCCGTCCGTGGGACAAGGACCGCGACGGCTTCGTGTTGTCCGACGGCGCCGGCGTCATGATCCTCGAGGAGTACGAGCACGCGAAACGGCGCGGCGCGCGCATCTATTGCGAGCTTGCCGGGTTCGGCATGAGTGCGGACGCCTACCACATCACCTCCCCGCCGGACGACGGGGATGGTGCGCGCCGGGCGATGGTGGCGGCGCTGGCGGACGCCGGCGAACCGGCCGACCGTATCGGGTACATCAACGCGCATGCGACGTCGACCGGGGTCGGCGACATTGCCGAAGTGAACGCGATCAAGTCCTGCCTCGGTGCGCACGCGGGCAAGCTGCCGGTCAGTTCGACGAAGTCGATCACCGGCCACCTGCTCGGCGCCGCCGGGGGCGTCGAAGCCATCTTCTCGGTGCTGGCCATGCGCGACGGCATCGTGCCGCCGACGATCAACCTCGACGCGCCGGGCGAGGGCTGCGACCTCGACTTCGTGCCGCACACGGCGCGTGACGCGAAGCTCGACGTCGTGATGTCGAACTCGTTCGGCTTCGGCGGCACCAACGGCACTTTGCTGTTCCGGCGCCTCTGAGGCGCGGGCGCGCCGGGGCACGTTGCGGTGCGCATCCAAGGGCAGCGCACGACGCCGGATGCTTCGATGCGCAATCCGCAGGCAGGGCAGCCCGTCGCATGAAACGATCGCAACGCAAAGGCCTCGCTTCTCCCGCACGAACGGCGGGCAGCGTACGTGGCGTGTTGCTGGTGCTGGGCGGTGTGGCGACTCTGGCCGCGGTCATCGGGATCGCGGTCTTCCTCCATTACCGCCATTTCACGGTGACGCCGCTCAACATCGCCGCGGGACCCGAACCGGAAACGATCGAACTCGCGCGCGGGACCACGTTCAAGGACGTCGTGCGCGAGTTGCGGCGGCGCGGGATCAGCCGCGCCGCGCCGCTGTGGTGGCGCATCCTCGGCAGGGAAACGCAGGCGCCGAAGCGCCTCCATGCGGGCGAATATGCGCTCGTCCCCGGCATGACGCCGCGGGATCTCGTCGACCACATGATCCGCGGCGAGGTGCTGCAGCACCATTTCACGATCGTCGATGGCTGGACGTTCGCGCAGGTCCGCGCCGCGCTCGCGGCCGTCGCGGGATTGCAGCACACGCTGGACGCCGAATCCGACGCCGACATCGCGACGGCGCTCGGGATCGCGGGCGGTCAGCCCGAGGGCTGGTTCCGGCCCGAGACGTATTCGTGGGTGAAGGGAGACTCGGACCTCGACCTGCTGCGGCAGGCGCACGCGGCAATGGTCCGCGTGCTCGACCGGCTCTGGGCCGGACGGGATGCCGACGTTGCCGTAAAGTCGCCGTACGAGGCGCTGATTCTCGCCTCGCTGGTGGAGAAGGAAACCGCGCGGCCCGAGGAACGCCCCGAAATCGCCGGCGTGTTCGAGCGGCGCCTGAAGCTCGGGATGCGCCTCCAGACCGACCCCAGCGTCATCTACGGGATCGGCAGCGCCTACGATGGCAGGATCCACACGCGCGACCTCGAACGCGATACGCCCTACAACACATACACGCGCGGCGGCCTGCCGCCGACGCCCATCGCCCTGCCGGGTGACGCCGCGATCGAGGCGGTGTTGCATCCGGCCGGTGGCGACGCGCTCTATTTCGTCGCCCGCGGTGACGGGACCCACCAGTTTTCGGCGACACTGGCGGAGCACAATCGCGCCGTCGCCCGCTACCAGTTGCACAGGAACCCGTGAACGGACGCTTCATCACGATCGAAGGCGGCGAGGGTGCCGGCAAGAGCACGGTGCTCGACGCCGTGCGCGAACTGCTCGCGGCGCGGGGGCTCGAGGTCGTCGTCACGCGCGAACCGGGCGGGACGGCGTTCGGCGAGGCCGTGCGCCGCCTCGTGCTGGCGCCGGAGTTCACCGGCGTGTGCGCCGAAAGCGAACTCCTGCTGATGTTCGCGGCGCGCGCGCAGCTCGTCCGTGAAGCCGTGGCCCCGGCGCTGGCGGCCGGGCGCTGGGTGCTTTCCGATCGCTTTACCGATGCGAGCTTCGCGTACCAGGGTGGCGGGCGCGGACAGCCGGCGGAACGCATTGCCGGCCTCGAAGCCTGGGTGACGGCGGGCGTCAAACCCGACCTGACCCTGCTGCTCGACGTCGACGTCGCGGCCGGCCGGGAGCGGACGCTCGGGCGGGGCAGCACCGATCGCATCGAACGCGAGGACCCGGCGTTCTTCGAACGCGTTCGCCGCGCCTACCTCGCGCGGGCCGCCGCCGACCCCGTTCGCTTCCGGGTCATCGACGCGGGCCGCCCGCCCGCAGCGGTGCGCGAGGACGTATTGCGCGCGGTGGCGCAATTCCTCACCGGGCGTGGGGTCACGGCGTGACCGTCATGCCATGGCTTGCCGATGCGTTTCGGCGGCTGGCGCTCGCGCTTGCCGAGGACCGCCAGCATCCGGCACTGCTGGTGGCGGGACCGTCCGGCACCGGCAAGGGGGATTTCGCACGTGCATTCGCCGCGGCGGCACTGTGCCACGAGCGTGCGGGTGACGCACCGGCATGCGGCCGCTGCCGCGACTGCACCTTGCTGGCGGCGGGCACGCATCCGGATTTCACGCGGGTCACGCTCGAGGAACGCGAACCCGGGAAGCTGCGCACCGAGATCACCGTCGAGCAGGTGCGCGCCTTGTGCGCGCGCCTCGCGCTCGCGAGTCAGTTCGGCGGCTGGCAGGTTGCGGTGGTGGATCCGGCCGACAAGATGAATGCCTCGGCCGCCAACGCGCTGCTGAAGACACTGGAGGAACCGTCCGCGCCAAGCCTCATCGTGCTGGTCAGCGATGACCCGTCGCGCTTGCCGGCAACGATCCGCAGCCGGTGCCAGCGGATCGATGCGGCGGCTCCACCGGAAGGCGTCGCACTCGACTGGCTCGAGTCCGCCGGACTCGACCGCGATTCGGCGCGCGCGGCACTGGCCGCGAGCGCCGGCAACCCGGGACTCGCGTTGCAGTGGAGCCGGGACGGGACGGCGGCGCTCGATGCAGCCTGCCGGTCCGAACTGGCGTCACTCGCGGCAGGCCGGAGTTCGGCCATGGCGGTCGCGGAAAGCTGGGCCGCCGACCGGCCCCGGGAGCGGCTTTGGTTCGCCTGCGTCGAGGCGGCCGGCAAGGCACGCCGGCTCGCTGCCACGCCGATGCGCGACGATGCCTTGACCGCGGCCACCGAAATCCAGAAGCTAACGGCCTGGTTCGCCGCGGCGACGCGTGCGCGGCGCCTGCTCGACACGACGGTGCGCGCCGATCTCGTGCTGCTCGACGTGATGCGGCAATGGCCACGGCAAGGGAGTACCTGACATGGCACATGGCACCCGGCAAGGCATCCTGCCGTTGGCGATCAAGGACAAGGGCGCGCTGTTCAACGCCTACATGCCGTTCGTGCGGGGCGGCGGGTTGTTCGTGCCGACCAACAAGAAGTACAACCTCGGCGACGAAGTCTTCATCCTGCTGTCGCTGATGGACGAGCCCGAACGCCTGCCGGTGGCCGGCAAGGTCGTCTGGATCACGCCACCGGGCGCGGCCGGCAACCGGCCAGCCGGCATCGGCGTGCAGTTCATCGAAGGCAACGACGGCGACACCGCGCGCACCAAGATCGAATCGATCCTCGCCGGCATCCTGACGCAGGAGCGGCCCACCAACACGATGTGACGGGGTTCAGCCGGCGAGGGCGCGGGCCGCGTGCTCGCGGATCCTGGCCAGCATCGCGGCGAGGCCGTTCGAGCGGGTCGGCGAGAGGTGCTTCGACAAGCCGATGGCCTCGATGTAGCGGGGCTCGATGGCGAGCACGTCGCGCGCCGGTCGCCCCGAGTAGACCCGCAGCAGCAGCGCGATCAGCCCGGACACGATCGCCGAATCGCTGATGGCCCGGAACTCGAGTCGCGCCGCGTCACCGCTCGCGACCAGCCACACCTGCGACTGGCAGCCCTGCACCTTGTTGGCGTCGATGCGCCACTCGGCGGGGAACTCCGGCAAGGCCCGACCCAGGTCGATCAGGTACTGGTAGCGTTCGGTCCAGTCGCCGAACAGCGCGAACTCGCCGACGATCGCGTCCTGTTCCGCGCGTCCCGGATCGACCGCCGCGTCATCGCGGAGCACGTTCATCGGTTCGCGTATTTCCAGCGCGGCGACCCGTCCGCCGAGTCCTCGACGACGATGCCCATGCGCGTGAGCTGGTCGCGAATCGCGTCGGCGCGCCGGAAGTCGCGTTGCGCCCGTGCGGTCTGCCGCTCGGCCACGAGTCCACGGATGACGGTGGCCTCGGCGTCGCCGTCGAAGGCTCCGCTGCCGGTCGCCGCTTCGCCCGCCGGCGCGCGCCGGGTCTGGAACCAGGCTTCGGGATCGCCCTGCAGCAGGCCGAGGAACGCACCCGCGTCCCGCAGCGCGGATTTCGCCGCGCGCCGTTCGGTTGGCGTCCCTGCCGCGCGCGCGGCGTCGACGAGCCGCGCGAATGCGGCCAGCGCCTGCGGCGTGTTGAGGTCGTCGCACAGCGCGGCGTCGATGTCGGCGTCGAGCGGGCCCGCGGCAACGTCGGCGTCGACACCGGCGAGGTCGCGCAGCGCGCCGTACCAGCCGTCGAGCGTTGCCTGCGACTGCGCCAGCGAGTCGTCGGACCAGTCGAGCGGCTGCCGGTAGTGCGCCTTGAGCAGCATGTGTCGCAGGACTTCGGCGGGGTACTGTTGCAGCAATGCATGCAGTTCGATGACGTTGCCGAGCGACTTCGACATCTTGCGCCCGCCGAACGTCAACATGCCGTTGTGCAGCCAGAAGCGCGCGAACGTGCGGCCGCCGTGCGCGCAGGTCGACTGCGCGATCTCGTTCTCGTGGTGCGGGAACATCAGGTCGTTGCCGCCGGCGTGGATGTCGATCGTCTCGCCGAGATGGGCGGCACTCATCGCCGAGCATTCGATGTGCCAACCGGGACGGCCGCGGCCCCACGGGCTGTCCCAGCCGGGCAACTCCGCGGGCGAAGGTTTCCACAGCACGAAGTCGGCCGGGTTGCGCTTGTACGGCGCCACCTCGACGCGCGCGCCGGCGATCATGTCCTCGGTCGAGCGGCCGGACAGCCGGCCGTAGTTCGGGAAGCTGTCGACATCGAACAGGACGTGTCCCTCGGCGACGTAGGCGTGGCCGGCGACGAGGAGCTTCCGGCACATCGCGATGATGGCCGGGATGTGTTCGGTCGCGCGGGGCTCGACGTCCGGCGGGTCGACGCCGAGCGCGGCAATGTCGTGGTGCCACGCGTCGGCGTAGCGCCGCGTCACCACGTCGATCGGGACGCCGGCCGCCGCGGCCGCGGCGTTGATCTTGTCGTCGACGTCGGTGATGTTGCGGGCGTACACGACCCGCGGGTAATGCCGCCGGAGCAGCCGGGCGAGGAGGCCGAACACCACGGCCGGGCGGGCATTGCCGATGTGGACGTGGTTGTAGACCGTCGGGCCGCACACGTACATCGTGACCCGCGCCGGATCGAGCGGTTCGAACGGTTCCGTGCGGCGGGTCAGGGAGTTGTGGAGGCGCAACACGACCGGTCCTGAAGGCATGTTCAGCATGATAGCAGTGGCCTGCGGACGGCTTCGCGACAGGCCTGCAAGCCGCTGGCCGCTGGCCGCGCGCGGGAAGGTGTCGGTTCAGCGTGCGAATGCTTTAATCGCGTCCGGAATCCGGGGTGTGGCGTGCGTGCACCCGCTTTCGTGCCGGGAACGGAGCGTTCGCAGAGGCGGCCCGTTCCGGTGGAGTCGAGATGATGAAAAGCCTGACCCTGATGTTCCTCGCGTTGCCGTTGGCGTGCGCATCCGCGCTGGCCCAGGACGCGCATTACGACGACGCCCCGAGCGCCAACGTGCGCTATGCGTGGGCCGACGTGTTGCGCGTGGACCCGGTGTACGACGCGGTGCAGCGTCAGGATTCGCACCAGGAGTGCGAGGACGTCCCGGTCGCGCAGCCGTACGACAACGGCAACAAGGCGGCTGGAACGGTGATCGGCGCCATCGTCGGCGGCGTGCTCGGCAGCACGGTCGGCAAGGGCGACGGGCGCAAGGCGGCGACCGTGGCCGGTGCCGTGGCCGGCGGCGCGATCGGCAACAGCGTCGCGAGCCGCGATTCGGGCGGCTATTACGAAGGCAGCCAGCGCCAGTGCCGCACGGTCTACGAGCCGGTGCAGGAGCGGCGGATCTCGGGTTACGACGTGCAGTACCGCTATCGCGGCGACGTCTACTCGTCGCGCCTCGACTACGATCCCGGCGACCGCATCCGGGTCAAGGTCAGCATCATCCCCGCCGAGTAGTCCCGCGTCCGGTAGCGCCACGCGGCGTGCCGGAAGCTCCGTCTGCGCAACGTGCGCCAGCGTCGTCGCGGCGCCGTCAGCGCGTGAGCCAGCCTTGCGTGCGCGCGGTGCACACCGCGTACGGGAAGATCCAGAACAAGGCGAATGCCGAGTAGAACGAGTAGCCGATCCCGTACACGAAATCCCAGCAGCGTTCGCCGCGGATGTAATACAGCATGTTGAACGCCGAAATCAGCAGCAGTGCGCACAGGAACCGCAGCAGCACGTCGGGGTGCGTCGACGTCATCACGACCAGCAACGCGAGGGTCGACCAGCCGATCGGGTAGCGCAGGTTGCTGATGACGAGGTCGGCGAGCGAGATCAGCCGCGCGCCGAGCGGGCGTTTCCAGACGATGCGCCGGGCGAAGCGCAGCTCCTCGCGCACGTAGCTGCGGTCCCAGCGCAGGAACATCTTGCACAGGCGCTTGTACGTCGTCGGCACGATCGTGTGCACGATCGCGGCGCGCTGGTACACGCAGTCGTAACCCGCGTCGAGGATGTCGTTGGTCAGCGCGCGGTCCTCGCCGAACGTGCAGCGCCGGCCGAGGAACTTCTGGCCGACCCAGCCGTCGATCACCCGTGCGACGACGCTGGCGCGGTAACCGGCCAGCGCGCCGGGACAGCAGTACACGGTGCCATACGTGCTCTGCACCGCGCGCAGGAAGTCGAACGACAGCGCGAAGCGCACCTTCAGCATGCGCGGAATCACGCCCGCCTCGCGGTTGTAGACGCTGACCTTGCCGGCGACGGCGCCGACCTTCGGGTCGCGGAACGGGCCCGCCATCGCCAGCAGCGTGTCGGGCTCGATGACGCTGTCGGAGTCGATCGTCACCATGACTTCGCCGCGGCCCCGGCGGAACCCGGCCTCGAGCGCCGCGCGCTTGCCGCGGTTGTGTTCGAACCGCAGCGAGGTGACGATGCCGGGGAACATCGCGGCCGCGCGTTCGATGTGCTGCCAGGTGTCATCGCGGCTGCCATCATCGACCACGAACACCTCGAGCCGGCCGGCCGGATAGCGCGCGCGCGCGACCGATTCGATCGTCCGCGCGACCATCGCGCCCTCGTTGTACGCGGGGATGATCACGGTCATCGCCGGGGCGTCATCCAGCGTCGCCAGCGCCGGCGTGCGGTAGCGGAACCACAGCATGGTGCGGAACAGCAGCATCAGCATGCCCATCGCCGCCCACAGGATGGCCGGGCTGACGATGAACCTGCCCCAGTGGTGGGCGCGCGCCTCGTGGATCACGCCGTGGAAGACCTGCAGGTACCAGCTCGCGGCGACGACCAGCCCGAACGCCAGCAGGATCGCGGCCCGGTACATGTGGTCGCCCGGCATGTCGCGGTAGTCGAACGTCATCCGGGAATCGGGCAGCAGGGGAGCCCGCACGTCGAGCGTCATGGTCGGCTTCCGAAGGGACGCGCGATTGTATACGGTGGTGCGGCCAACGCCGCATGAACGATTGGCGCGTT
The DNA here is from genome assembly GCA_046347015.1 of Lysobacterales bacterium. Classification (GTDB taxonomy): domain Bacteria; phylum Pseudomonadota; class Gammaproteobacteria; order Xanthomonadales; family Rhodanobacteraceae; genus Dokdonella_A. Next base: position 67,885 of record JAXMHA010000004.1, read on the forward strand.
CGTCAAGCCGGCGTCCGATCCGGAAACGGCGTGCTTGCGGTACCCTTGGGCACTCCTGTCAAGGTTCGTGGAAGGACAGGTTCCATGCGCAGCACCGAGGTCCGATCGGAGCACGGATTGCCGATGCCGCCGGCGCGCGGCGACCGCCTGCTGGTGTTCGCGCCGCACCCCGACGATGAAACGCTCGCCACCGGGCAACTGATCCGCACCGGCGTCGCTGCGGGGGCCGCGGTGCGCGTGGTGTATGCGACCGACGGCGACAACAACCCGTGGCCGCAGCGCTGGATCGAGCGCCGGCTGGTCATCGGTCCCGCGGCCCGCCGTCGCTGGGGTGCCCGGCGGCGCGGGGAGGCACTGGCCGCGTTGCGCCACCTCGGGGTGACGGAAACCAATGTCCGCACGCTCGGCTGGCACGACCAGGAACTGACCGCCCGGCTGATGGCCGACGACGCCGCGGTGGCGGTACTGGCGGCGGAAGTCCGGGAGTTCGACCCGACCCACGTCGCGTTGCCGTCGCTCGACGATCGCCACCCGGACCACAGCGCACTGCACATCCTGCTGGAACTGGCGCTCGAACGCCTGCACCACGGTTGCGCGTGCCTTGCCTATACGGTCCACGGTCGCCGGAACCCGCACGGGCCACGGCTCGTGCTGGACGATCCCGTCGCCATGAGGGTGAAGCAGGCGGCACTCGCCTGCCACGAAACCCAGATGCGCCTCGGTGGCCGGCGCTTCTCCGCTGTCGCCGCGGAACCGGAGTCGTTCGAGGTCGCCCGGTGCGGGACGGGCGCGATCGAGGCGGGCGGAAGCGGCGCCGCCGTGCTCGACTGGCCGCTGCCGCGCCTGCGGCGCCTGTACGCCGACCACGCGATCCTGATCGTCGCGGTTTGCGATGGCGAATTCCTGCGCTTCCGCTTGCCGCTCGCGCGCCTCGCGCGCACCCGCGACGCCGCCGCGGTCGCCGCCGGTCTCGCCGGCCGGCTGCGCGTGCAGTCCGCGGCCGGGGTCGTTTCGCTCGCCTGCGAGCGCTATCCCGGCCACGCGCTCGCCGGCTACGCGAAACTCGATCGCGGCTGGCCACGCGTCGTCGTGTTCGATCGCACCGGCTGGCAACGCTTCGGCGAGTTGCCGATCGCGATGCGGACGCCCGCGTATCCCGCCGCACTCGATCCGCGCCACGCCAAGGCGTGACGCCGGCGGTCGGGGCACGTCGGCGAGAGCCGGCGCGCGGGTGCCGGGGAACGTGAAAGGCGTGGCCCAAGTCCATGTCGCACAAGGGCCTGCCGGGCAGGATCGAATGGTGCCGAAGGTGGGAATCGAACCCACACTGTGTTGCCACAACTGGATTTTGAGTCCAGCGCGTCTACCAGTTCCGCCACTTCGGCTGGGGTTTGGTTTCGGCGGCGTCGATACCTTCGACCGCCTTACCGGGTGCGCAGTATACGCAGCCGCGCGGTTCGCGGCAGCGCGTCGATCGGGTGGACATCAGTTCAACGCATCCAGCGACAGGTGCCGCACTTCGCGCGTGTACCAGCCGTCCGCTTCCGGGTTGAACACCGAGCACTCCGTCATCGGCGCGCCGTAGACGTGCAGCGACACCGCCGCGCGGTCGCGGCTCGGGTTGCAGATCACGTGGTAGTCGTGCGGCGGGATCAGCGAGCCGGCCGAACCCGTGCCGGCCGCGAGCGTGCCGCGCGGTTCGAAGCGGAAGCGGTCGCCGTGCGATTCGATCAATTCATACGGCGTGATCTCGAGTTCGCCGTGCCAGATGCCCTCGACGCACCAGTGCCCGGCGTGGTCGTGCACCGGCGTGCCTTGTCCCGGCCCCCACGTCATCGCGATGACACAGTAGCCGTGCCGTGCGCTGTGGTACAGCTCGCGCCGCGCGTAGTGGTCGGGGTTCGACTCGAAGATGCACTCCGGCAACCGGACGCACTGCGCGTGCATCAGCCCGCACAATGCGCGCCGCAACGCTTCGCCGAGCGCCTTGCCGCTGCGGTCGGCGACGGCCTCGTCGATCGCCGTGACCAGGGTTTGCGCGCCGGGGAAATCGACGTTCGACATGGTTCGCGTTGCGTACTCGCGGACGATGATGGCCGCCGCCGTGCCGCGGATTCTACAGGGTCGCGAGGAACGCCGCGATCGCCGCGCCGAAACGCGGGATGTCGACGAGGAACGCATCGTGCCCCTGCAGGCTGTCGAGCGCGACCAGCTCGACTTCCGCGCCGGCGGCGCGCAGCCGGTCGGCGATGTCCTCCTGCTGCGGCAGCGGGAACAGGATGTCGCTCTCGACGCCGATCACCAGCGCGCGTTCGAGGCGGATCCTGGCGAACGCCGCGTCGAGGCTGCCGCCGTGCTCGGCAAGGTCGAACCAGTCGCTGGCGCGCGACAGGTACAGGTAGCTGTTCGGGTCGAAGTCGCGCACGAAGCGCCGTGCGTGGCCGGCGAGGTAGGACTCGACCTGGAACTCGAAGCCGAACGGGTCGTCGTCGCGCTGGTGCGCTTCGAGCTTGATCCGCGCGAAGCGCCCGACCCATTCCATCGCCGAGCGGTAGGTGATGACGCCGAGCTTGCGCGCGATCGACATGCCGGCCTCGGGGTAGTGGTTGTCGTCGTAGCGGCCGCCGTTGAAGTTCGGGTCGAGCCGGATCGCCTCGCGCTGCAGCGAGCGGATCGCGATCGCGAACGGCTGCGCCTGCGCCGCGGTCGAAATGCTGACGTGCCCACGCGCGCTGCCCGGGTGCTGGGCGAGGTAGGCGAGGGCGCTCATCCCCCCCATCGAGTTGCCGACGAGGCAAACGAGCCGCTCGATGCCGAGGCTGCGCACCAGTTCGAAGCTGGAATTCGCGACGTCCTCGAGCGTCAGCTCCGGGAATTCCAGCCGGTAGGGTTCGCCTGTCGCGGGATTCACCGACGCCGGCCCCGTCGAACCCTTGCACGAACCCAGCGAGTTCGCGCAGATGACGTACCAGCGGTTGGTGTCGATGTACTTGCCCGGCCCGAGCATGTCCTCCCACCAGCCGGGCGAAGGATCGGCCGCGTTCGCCGCCGCATGCGCGCCCGGCGACAACCCGGTCAGGATCAACACCGCGTTGTCGCGCGCCGGCGCAAGCTCGCCCCAGGTTTCGTATGCCAGCCGCGCGCCGGTCAGTTCACCGCCGCGGAACATCCGGAACGGTGATGGCAAGTCGAACCAGCGGCGGGCGTCGGGCATGGGAAATGGTGGATCGGGCGAGAGCAAACGTCGGAAATTCAACGGTGCGCGAGGGTCAAGCGGCCTTGCGAGTCGACTTGACCTCGTGCCTGATGCGGGCGCCGTGGTCGATCTCCGCCGTCCGCAAGTCATATGACCTGCAGGTTCAGCCAGGATTGCGGGGTACTGCCGAGATAGCGTGCCAGGCGCAGCGCCGTGTCCGCAGTCACGCCGCGGCGCTCGCGCACGATGTCGTTGATGCGCGTTGCCGGCACCTTGAGCGCCTTGGCCAAGGCGTTCGCGCTCATCTTCATTGGAGCGAGATAGTCTTCCCGGAGAATCTCCCGGGATGAACCGGCCGCATGCCGTTCTTGAACATGATGTCATCCTCAGTGGTAGTCGACGATCTGCACCTGCTCCGGACCCGAGGCAGTCCAGACGAAGCAGATCCGGAACTGGTCGTTGATCCGGATGCTGTACCGGCAGGTGGATGTGCGGCCGCTTATGCTCGTGATTCTTCCAGCGACGCGTTAATGATCTCAAAGACCTGATCTAGATACTTTCCTTCAGCACTTTCAGTCCCCTCTCGAAGATACCGCGGCACCTGCTCCAGAAATTCGGCCCTGCTGGTTGGCTGGTACTCAAGCAATGCTTCCAGCATGGCCGGACGAAGCAGCCGCCTCGTGTCCGGCGTCTCCGGCAGCTCCTTCCGGACAACTTCGCCGTCAAACCGCAGCAACTTTTCACGCAAACTACCTTCCTCGTACGCGATCGCTTGCGACCTCATTCCGTCAGCGTCCACCGCTTCCAGAATGTCCTCCACGTCAGCACGTACGTCCCCGGTGGCGTCCAACTCGACCACTGCGGATTTCAAATCATCCAACTCGCGCAGAATGGGCGCCAAAGCTGCCTGTGGGTTCCTGTACCAGTCCGTCGACCAGATGCGTCGGATCTGCCATCCCAACCGCTCGAGGATGGATTGGCGCAAGCGGTCGCGATCCCGTGTGGACTTGGCCGAATGATAGGACGCCCCATCGCACTCAATTCCCATCAGGTAACGTCCGGGATTTCCGGGGTCAACGACTGCGGCGTCAATGAAGAAGCCTGCAACGCCGACCTGTGGCACGCAATCAAAGCCGTGTTTAAACAACGCATCCATCACGGCGACCTCGAAGTCGCTGTCAGGCGGTCTACCTGTCGGCCCGGTGGTGCGAGACAACATCCCGGTCTCGCAGAAGCTCAGGAAATCGTGCAGCGCCTTCACACCTCGCCGGGATGAGCGATCGACCACGATGTCAGCCGACCCCATCGAACTGAAGACATGCATCCCCTTTCTTGCGCGAGTGAACAGCACGTTCAGGCGGCGCCATCCGGTGTCGGCATTGATCGGGCCAAACCGTTGCATGACCCTACCACCCGGTTCCCCAGGGCCGTAGGTCATCGAGATGAATACGACGTCCCGCTCATCACCCTGCACGTTCTCCAGATTCTTGATGAACAGGGATTCACGGCGCTCGCCATCTTTGTCGAGGGCGCTCTGGAAAGCAGGATCATCCTTTGCGAGCGATTCAATGGCGGTTTCGATCTGCAAACGCTGTTCGGCATTCATGCAGGCCACGCCGAGCGTTTCGCCCGGACTGACCCGGAAGTGCTGCCGCACGGCGCCAGCGATAATCCGCGCTTCCTCCATGTTTCGACGACCAGCGAAGCATCCATGCGGCAACCGGTGGTAACGGATTCCATATTGGTCTGATTTGCGGTACGGCGACGGGAACAAGACCAGGTCCTTGTAGAAGAACTCGTTGGAGAAGGCGATCAGGTCCGGGTGCTGTGACCGGTAATGCCACCGGAGGAGACGCCGGTGAAACAGCGGCCAAACCGCGTCGAGAATGCTCTCGGCGTCCCCAGCGCCAGTCGAATCGTCGTCATCATCGTCGTCAAGGCGATCGAAGAAGCTGGTTGGCGGTAGCTGGTTCGGATCGCCGACAACAACCAGCTGCCCTCCACGCGCGACGGCTCCAATGGCGTCCTGCGGCTTGATCTGTGATGCCTCATCCATGATGACCAGATCAAAGTTGACACTACCGGGAGCGAGGTACTGTGCGACCGACATCGGTCCCATCATGAAGCAGGGTTTGATAGCCAGGAGTGCGTGTCCAGCGCGCGCCAGAAGCTGACGAACGGGAATATGGCGCTTCTGTTTCGCGCATTCATGCTCCAGAAGCGCCAGCTCGGTAAGTTCGCTTACGCGCCCACTGGTGACGCCGACCGGTGGATTAGTTCGGTCAGCAGCCCAGGCAATTTTCTGCCGTTGCAGCCGCTTCAAACGGTTGTCGTACCTGGAAAATTGTTCCTGCAGCACGCTGTGGGATTTTCCGGAGAAACGCGCCAGCCTGCGGTCTTCGTTCAGCACCTCCCTAGCCAACACGTCAAACGTGCCGGCCAGGCACGCGTCCTCCACCTCGTCAATGGGAAGCACGCATTCTTCGACTGCGGCGGTCAGCCGGCGGAAGCCGGATTCATCCAGCTGATTGCGAACGCGCACATAGTCCAGCCAGCTTTGCAGGCTCGCGGGATCGTTTAACGCGAGCCGATTTCTGGCGATCAAGCGGTCCAGGGTGCCGCCGGCATTCGCACTCCAGGCCACCTCGTTTAGTTCAACCCGTTTCGCGTACACGCTACGGGCGTCTGACTCTGCATCGACCGCTGTATGCAAGCGCGATGCTTGCTCCGACAGGCGCGCAAACGTCCCAGCCATGGGCAGCCTGTAGACGTAATCAGCCAGCAACGTATTGTGCAGCTCGTGATCGCAGTAGGTCGCCATGGCAAGCGTGTGATCCAGTGCGGCCAGGCTCGGATCGTTATCCTTGTCCGGGCCAAGCTCTAGCCCGAGCCGCCCGCCGAACGCGGCGTTATCCAGATCCGCCTCCTGCCAGCTCCGCACCTTCTGATGCAAGGTCACAAGCTGACGCCCCAGTTGGCGCAGGTCGCCAACTGAACGCGTATCGTCGTCTGCGAGCGGGCTGCACACATCCATTGCAGTGCGCATTTTCGATAACAAGTCAGGGATTGCGCCTTCCTCGCCGGTCAAAGGCGCATCGTCGCTGTGCACGCGCGCCTTCCGCGTGAACAATGCGCGCAGTTCGTTCAGGGCTCCCAGAAGAGCGGATAGCTGCTGCGGAACGCGCCGGCGTGCAAGCGTCCGTACAGCGCCAGCACTGCGAGCCGGCAGTTCAAGGATGGCCTCGCCAAGCGAGGCACGACGGCCAAATCCGGCTCCGTATTCCCTGCGGACGCGCTTGTACCAACCACGCAAGGCCTCCATGGAATCGACGTCGGATTGCTGTCCTTGAAACAGATCGCCGAGGGCCTCCGCGTAAGCAACATCCGCTTCGAACTTGCTACGGTCGGTGGCGAGCATGATCGCGTCCGGCAACAACTCTCTCAGGTCCTTGAGTCTCACGCGCGGGCCCGCCGCATAGCTCAACAATTGTCGCTTCGCGCGGCGCCAGCTTCCTTTCAGCCACCGCAGGCCACCGCCCGATGAAAGGGTGTCGTTAAGCTCACGGAGTGTGCGCTCATCCGTAGCCCGTTCGATGGAAAACGTGTCACTCAGCCTGCGTTCGATCTCGTGTAAGCTATCCACCCGCTTGCGCAACTGTGGCAAGAGCGTGTCGAGCTCGTCGTTGTCAAATAGCGGGTTCCGGTGCTCCCAGCAATCGGGCCTGAGGCTGGCGATGAGTTCGATGGCTGTTTTGCATTCAGCCAGTCCAGCCCCACTGAACGTCAGGTAGCCGTCAGCGGCCCCGCCGAGCGTAACGTGCAATGCCTGAAGCGGCTTGCGCAGTGCGTCAAGGTCCGCGTTGACCGACGCCAATTTGTTCGCTGCCCCTGCGAGGCGACCGAGAGTTACATTCGAGCCAACAAGCTCTTCAAGGGTTTCGCTTGCGGTATCGAGATGCTCGGCCAAGGACAAGTCGCGCAGCACCTCGGCGTCTACCGCTTGTTCCAACGCGCGGTATCCCCGCTGGATGTCGCCGAACAACTCACGCTGGTGCAGCGCCTCTTCAAGCGCCTTGCCGCGCAAAGTCGGCAAGGAATCGAGGAGTTCATCGCCGTGCAGGCGAGGAATACGCTCAAGCTCCAGCAGGAACGACCGCGCTCCATCGACATCGTTAGCGACGTCCGCAGCGTCGCAACCGAGGGCGTCCGCAATGGCCTCTCGCTGCTCCGCGAGCGCCTGCAACGTCGCTTGCCATGCTTCGAGGTAGTCAACAACATGCTCAACATCGAAGATTTGGAGGTCGACACTGGATACACCGAACCACGGATGCTGTTGTAGCGCGATGCCGTCACCAAGCTGCCGTGCTACTGCCTCATACACCTTCCGGTAGGCCTGCGTACGATCCTTGCTAAGGCGCTGGGCCGCAGCATCATAGTTCTCGCCCGTGCAGCCGTCCGGGCGCACAACGTCCGGGCCGACGCAGATCGCATTGCGGTACCGAGTCGCGGCCGCGAACACCTCATGCAGCGTCTTGCCGGTTTTCTTCCACGGCCGGTTCATTTTCTCGGAATAGCTCGCGAGCTCGTCCTTCAATTCCTCGAGCCGCGCAATGTCGGCATCGATGTCTTCCGGGTGGCGATAGCTCCTGTGTTTGTTGACGCGCTGAGCGATGTCATCGAGCAGCTTGCGCTTCTGCGCCTTGTGACTGTGCAGCTCGAGGCAGAATTCACCAATGCCCGCCGCGCCGAGACGACTACGACCCACTTCGAGCGCCGCAAGCTTCTCGGCCACGAACAACACCGTCTTGCCCTGCGCGATCGCCGCAGCAATCAGGTTGGTGATGGTTTGGGATTTGCCGGTACCCGGGGGCCCTTCGATCACCAGGTTCTTGCCATCCATGGCATCGATGAGCGCACTGTGTTGAGAACTGTCGGCGTCGTCGATCAGCGGATACTTGGTGTGAACTTGTTCGATGTCATCAATCGCGTATTCCTCGCCGAAGGCTATCGACCCCGATGACGGATCGTCCGGGCCGTTCTGCTGACCGACCCGCGACAGAATTTGCGACACCACGGGGTGAGCGTCAATGCTGGATTTGTCTGGCCAATTCTTGGGATCCAGATCGAGATACATCAGCAGCTTGCTGAAGTTGAACAAGGCCAGCGTGATGTATCGGCGCACGCACCAGCGAGGCTGGCAAACCCCAATCAAGTCATGCACCTGTCGGAGGTAGACTTCCGGCATCGTGCTTTCGTCAATGTCCGGCAACGCCATGCCGAAATCAACGCGCAGCTTTTCCCGCAGCGAGAGGTTGGCAATAAGGTCTTCGCCCGAATAGGTGATGGTGTACTGGTACGTGCCGGTCTCGAGATTCAAGCGGCCCTTGTGAAGACTGGCCGGCAGGAGCATCAGCGGAGCGATGTGCTTGTTGTCACTGTCCTTGCTCTCATACCACTCCAGGAAACCAACCGCGAGATACAGAATGTTGGTGCCCATCTCCTGGATGGCCGATTCGCTCGCCTGACCAAGTGCCTTGAGCCGGGCCTCCAGCTCGTACGGATAGAACAGCGTTTGTATGCCCTTGTCGGAGTGCTTGCCGGCACCGTCGCTGTCGGTTGCAACCGGCACCTCATAGCTTGTGGCCAGCTCGAGGTGCTCGGCCCATTCCTTCGCGCTTGGATCGTCACGCAGGCGAATGATTTCGCCCGTTTTGTCGTCGCGCTGCAGGTAGCCAGCGCGGACCAGCTCCTCCACGGTTGGCTCGGGAACAGCTTGGAAACGCATCTCCTCGCCAGTTAGCAGCGTGGACACGATCTGATCGGGCAGCTCGTCGATGACACGGAGGCTGCGCTTTTTCGGATGATGGAAATTGAGCAGGCGGTTGCGGCCCGTCAGGTCCAGCAGACGACTGCGCAGAAGATCCAGTGCTTCGGCGGTAAACGCAACCGCCTTGCCTGTGCCTTGGTTCATCATCAGCCCCCTGCGTCGCGACGCAGTTCCAAGCGTGACATCTCTGATGTATATACCCGATCTTGTCCGGGTTCCGCCGAGGTTTCCCAGATCCCCATGCGCGGGTAGCTCGCCAAGCATAGCGAGGTCTAGCGATGACGTCCCGTTTCTTGGGACCTTCACGAGGTCGGCGTCAACTCACAAGACCAGTCTTGACTCTATCGTTTGTTGTTCCTTGGGCATCGCAAGATCTGCGACAGCGACATCGTAAGATTACGCCCCGCCGCTGGTCAGGTGCCTGCCGGTTCGCGGCACGCCGATCTGGGCGGCTTGCCCACGGGAGAATCACGATGAGCGATGGCAATGTGGTGTCGTTGCATGAGGTGCGGCGCAAGGCCGCGCCCGCGAAGCGTTACGAACAAGCGGTGCGGCGGATGAGGCCCGGAGATTAGGCCACCTGCGCGCTGCACTGGGCATTCCTGCTGTGACACAAGCTGAGCGCGGACTACGTGGACAAGGAACTTCGCACGACGTTGGCCGAGGCGCTGAAGGATGCGTTACAACGTGCCATTGATGGGCATCCGTCGACGTTGATCGCATTGCCGCGCGAGGCGATGCGATCCGCCTTCCCGGAACTGCTGCTGTTGAGAAGGGCGGCCGAGGCATTCCGGAAGGAGGCTGCGACGAGCGGGCTCGATTTCGACGAGTTCGCGGAGGACGTGCCGGAGCAACCCCTGCCTGAAGCCTTGATGGAGACGGGGTTGTTGACCGAAGCGGACTTGCAGGCCGCGCGGGAAGAATTCGAAAAGGAGTGGGCGAAGAAGTGGTTCGGGCCTGGCCGCGCGGGACGATGTGCCCGCCACGCCCCCCCGCACACGGCCGACCAATGCCAGGGGACTGGGCAAGGGAGGCGAGGACAAAGCGCGTTGATCTCCGCCGCCGCGCGCGGGTGAGATCGGGCAGGTTGGGGCGAGAAGGACGGAAGCCACAGGCCGGGAGTAGCGAGGCAAGAGGGCGAGCAACGCCGGTCAGGCTGTCGCCGCGCACTCAAGGGAAGCGTGCCTCATACGTCGTTCCGCTGAGGGATACCCTGATCAAACCGCGCCGACGTCAGTGCCGCCATGTTGCAGGCGAATACCAGTGGGCGCATCTGTTACATGTAACGTGACGAGGCGCCAGTCATGACGAACTCCGATGTCAATGCACGCGTCCGCAAGCGCCGCGACGCGTTGCGGAAGGCGGGGCTTCGTCCCGTGCAGATTTGGGTGCCGGACACGCGACGCCCGGGTTTCGCCAACGAGTGCCGCCGTCAGTGCCGACGAGTGGCCACGGTCGACAAGGCCGATGCCGCCACACGCCGGCTCATGGATGAAGCCGCGACGGACGTGGAGAGCTGGACGGGATGATGCGCGGCGATCTCGTGACAATTGCCGTGCAGGGAGACTTCGGCAAGCCACGGCCGGCGCTGGTGATCCAGGCCAATCCGTTCAATGTCCACGAGAGCCTGACCGTGTTGCCGGTGACCAACACTTTGGTCAACGCGCCGCTGCTGCGGATCGATTTGGCGCCGGACACCGGCAACGGACTGAAGCGCAAGTCCCAGGTGGTGGTCGACAAGGCGTTGAACGTGCGGCGTACCAAGGTGGGTCCGGTCATCGGCTGCATCAATGCCGACGCACAGGTGGCGGTGGACCGTTGCCTTGCCGTGTTTCTCGGGATCGCAAAATGAGCAGGGCCCTGCGTCGTCCCTTCACCAGGGACCAGCTCGTAACCCGTCGTTGAATGCCTACGGCACCGCCCTCGCGATCGTCACGTCGACGGCGGCACCGTGCGGCAGGTCGATCGGCGCGGATTCGCCTTCGAGGTCGCCGGATTGCGGCATCGCGTTGCCGCTGGCGGAGACACGCGCGGCGACGACGATCTGATGTGCGGACGAAAGGCGCATCGTCGGCATCACGCCGTCGGCGTCGGCGAGCGTGACGGTGGCGGGCAGGTCGGATGCCTCGAGGCGCTTGATCGCGAGCGGCATCGGCGGACCGCTCACCGCGCGCGCGTAGACGAACAGGATCGCGCCGGGCGTGACGTCGCGCGCGAGCGACGGCGCGAGCGACACGTGCACGGTCAGGCCGGGATTCGCGGCGGACGACCGCACGGTCGCTGCCGGCGGAAGATGCACCCGCCGTCGCGGTGGCGCCTGTATTGCCCGCAGCAGCAGGCGCCGGAATCGCCCGGGCGACGTCGCACCGGTCGACGCCACCGAATCCGCACCGGCATTCGCGGCGACTTCGGGCGGCACTGGTTCGCCCTTCGCGCGCGTCGGCGTCGGCGATCTGCTTCCTGATTGCCGGCACGACGTCGGCATCGGGTTTCAGCACGGTCAGGAGGTGGCGCCACGTCGCGGCGGCGGCCGCGAAGTCGTTGGTCTGGAACTGACTCGCGCCACGCAGCCACAGCGCGCGCTGGTTGTCCGGGTCCTGCTCAACGCCGTCTCGATCTGCGCCAGCGCTTCGCCGGCGATGCGGTGCTGGGGGTCGGTCTCGGCGAGGAACTGGCCGTACTCGACGTGCAGCTCGGCGTTGTCCGGCGCGAGTTGCAGCGCCTTGCCGAACGCGCCTCGCGCCTGCGCGGGACGCCCGGTCGCGCCGTACGCGCGCGCGAGCAGGGTCCAGCCTTCGACGTCGCCGGGTTGCTGTTGCAGGCGTGCGGCGAGCCCGCGGATCGCGGCATCGACATTCGCGCCGTGTTCGCCTGCGCCGCCCACTGTCTGCCGCCATCGGCGCCAGCGCCTGCGGCGTGCCGACCGCGCGCGGTAGCAGCAAGGTACCCGCGGGCAGCAGCAGCGCGACGGCAAGGAGGCGGTCGCGACGATATTCTGGCGGGGAACAGTCGGCGCGGCCGGTGCGGTGGGTCCGATGTCCGCCAGTTTCGTGGCGTATTCGGCCTCGTCGATCACGCCGGCCGCGCGCGCGGCGTCGAGGCGCGGCGCGTTTCGGCGTTCGGGTCCTGCGCGCGACGGCGCAGCATCGGCACCAGCACGAACGCGAGCGCGGCGGCGATCATCAGCGCGGCGATGACGAAGAACAGCGCGATCACCATTCCTCTCCATCGTCGGTCGTCGTCGCCGTGTTCGGCGCCGTCGCGTTCGACGGCACTGCAACGCCACGACGTCGTCGCCGGACAATCGCCGCCACGGCGCCCGCGCCGATCGCGAGTACGGCAAACGGCCCGAACCACAAGAGCCAGGTGCGATGGTCGACCGGCGGGTCGTACAGCACGAAATCGCCGTAGCGCGCGGTCAGCCAGCCCTTGATCTCGTCGTCGCTCTTGCCCGCCTGCATCTGCTTGAAGATGTCGCGTCGCAGGTCGGCGGCCAGCAACGCAGAGGAATCGTTGAGGCTCTCGTTCTGGCACACGAGGCAGCGCAACTGCCGCGTCAGGTTCTGGAAGCGGATCTCCTGCGCGCGGTCCTTGAACGGCAGCGGGTCGACCGCGGCGAAGGCGGGCAGCGTTGCGCACAACACGATGGCGCCGAGGAGCCAGCCGGCAAGCCACGCGGAGATCGCACGGCGGCGCGCTGTCATGGCGCCTTGCCACCCTCGAGCGCCGCGATCCGCGGCTTGATGACGCGCGCGATGTCGTCGGCGGTCATCGGCCCGATGTGCTTGTAGCGGATGATGCCGTCGCCATCGACGAGGAAGGTTTCCGGTGCGCCGTAGATGCCGAAGTCGATCGCGGTCGAACCGGACTGGTCGGCGATGACGAGGTCGTACGGATCGCCGTAGGTGTCGAGCCAGCGCTTCGCGTCGGCGGGTTGGTCCTTGTAGTCGTAGCCGACCAGCGGCACGCCGAACTGGCCCTTGTGCGCCATCAGCACCGGGTGCTCGTCGCGGCACGCGAAGCACCAGCTCGCGAACACGTTGATGAGATACGGTTTGCCGCGGAACCGCGAGGCGTCGACGAGTCTGGCCGGATCGTCCAGCAGCGGCAGCGAGAACGCCGGCGCCGGTTTGCCGATCAGCGGCGACGGCACCGCTTCCGGGTCGTGCGAGGTATTCCACCAGATGCCGAAACCGAGCAGCGCGAACAGGGCGAGGAAGCCGGCGAGCGGCAGCAGGCGCGTACTCATGCGTGGGCGGGGTCGGCCACGGGTCGTGGACCGGCCACGGCGGTGGCGGGCGTCCGTTCGGCCGTCTCGCCGATGCGGCGGAAGCGCCGGTCCGCCGCGGCGGTGAGGCCGCCGAGCAGCATGAACAGGCCACCGAGCCAGATGCAGCGCACGAACGGCTTGATGTACAGGCGCACCGACCAGGTGCCGTCGGTGCCGAGTGGCTCGCCGAGCGCGACGTAGTAGTCGCGGAACAACCCCGGCCGGATCGCCGATTCGGTCTGCACCGGCGCGTTGTTCGGATACTGGCGCTTTTGCGGGTGCAGCGTCGCGATGACGTCACCGCCGCGGATCACTTCGATCGTCCCGCGCTTGGCGGTGTAGTTCGGGCCGGTCGCATCGGTGACGCCGCCGAACTTGAAGCTCGTCGTGCCGAGCGTCGCCGTCGCGCCGGGCGCGAGGCTGACATCGCGCTCGAGTCCGGTCGCGGTGACCAGCAGCGCACCGGCGAGGAACAGCGCGACGCCGAAGTGCGCGAACAGCATGCCGGCCATTTCCGGCGTGAAGCGTCGGCCGGGCGGTGCGTTGCGCCAGCGCGACCACACATACAGCAAGGTGCCGGCGCCGACCCAGATCGACGCGGCGGTGCCGAACAGCGCGCGCCACGACACGTGGCCCGACAACAGCGCCGCGGCGATCGCGGCGAGGACAGCGAGACCCGCGGCCGGCGCCAGTGCGCGCAACGCGGCGCGCCCGTCACCCTGGCGCCACAACACGAACGGGCCGAACGGCAGCAGCAGCATCGCCGGCGCCATCAGGATCACGAACAGCGTGCCGAAATACGGCGGGCCGACCGAGATGCGACCGAGGTTCAGGGCTTCGGCGATGAGCGGATACAGCGTGCCGAGCAGCACCATTGCCGCCGCGCACGCGAACAACAGGTTGTTGACCAGGACCAGGGTCTCGCGCGACAGCGTCGCGAAGGGTTTCCCGCCGGCGACCTTTGGTGCGCGCAGCGCGTAGATCACCAGCGAGCCGCCGACCACCGTGCCGAGGAACAACAGGATGAAGAGGCCGCGCCTCGGATCGCTCGCGAACGCGTGCACGCTGGTCAGGACACCCGAGCGCACGAGGAACGTGCCGAGCAGCGACAGCGAGAACGCGAAGATCGCGAGCAGCAGCGTCCACGCGCGGAACGAGCCGCGCTTCTCGGTGACGGCCTGCGAGTGGATCAAGGCGGTGCCGACCAGCCACGGCATGAACGACGCGTTCTCGACCGGATCCCAGAACCACCATCCCCCCCAGCCGAGTTCGTAGTACGCCCACCACGAGCCGAGCGTGATGCCGAGGGTCAGGAAACCCCAGGCGACGTTCGTCCACGGCCGCGCCCAGCGCACCCAGCGGGTGTCGAGTTGCCCGCCGAGCAGCGCCGCGATCGCGAACGCGAACGCGACCGAGAACCCGACGTAGCCGGTGTACAGCATCGGCGGATGGCCGATCATGCCCGGGTCCTGCAACACGGGGTTGAGGTCGGCGCCGTTCGGCGGCGCCGGCAGGAAGCGCGCGAACGGGTTCGAGGTCAGGATCGTGAAAGCGAGGAAGCCGAACGCGACGAAACCGAGCACGCCGAGCACGCGCGCCATGAACTCGTCCGGCAGCTTGCGGCTGAACGCCGCCACCGCGACCGTCCAGATGTTGAGGATCAGCAGCCACAGCAGCAGCGAGCCCTCGTGCGCGCCCCACACGGCCGTCACGCGGTAGTACCAGGGCAGCGACAGATTCGAGTTCTGCGCGACATAGGCGACGCTGAAGTCGCCGGTGAGGAACGCCCAGGTGAGGATCCCGAACGCGAGCGCGATGAACACGGCTTGCCCGGCGGCGGCCGGTCGTGCCACCGCCATCAACGCGGGTTGGTGCCGGTACGCGCCGAGGATCGGCAGCACGCACTGCGCCGCCGCGAGCAGCAGCGCGAGGATCAGGGCGAATTGGCCGAGTTCGGGGAGCATCGAAGTGCGCGAAGGGTGGAGCGCAAGGCGCGGAGCCTGCGTAGCGTACTACTCCCGCCGCGCCGGCGTTTCCGCGGCCGGGTCCGCGATGGCGCTGGCCGATGCCGTTCCCGGCTCGGCGACGTGATGTTTCCTGTGCGCCGCCGACATCGCATCGGCGAGTTCCTTCGGCATGTAGTTTTCGTCGTGCTTGGCCAGCACTTCGGTCGCGACGAAACGGGTTCCGTCCATGTGGCCCGTCGCGATCACCGCCTGGTTCTCGCGGAACAGGTCGGGCAGGATGCCGGTGTATTCGACCGGCAGGTCGTGGTCGCCGTCGGTCACCGCGAAGTCGACGGTCATCGAGTTCGGCGCGCGTTGCACCGATCCGGTCTTGACCATGCCGCCGAGGCGGAACGTCGTGTAGGGCTTGTCCTGGCCGGCCAGTACCTGGCTTGGCGTCAGCAGGTAGTTCGTGTTCTGCTGCAGCGCGTACACGAACAGCGACGTCGCGATGCCGACCGCGGCGACGATCAGCACCAGCAGCGTGACGCGGCGGCGGCGGGTGCGGTTCATCGCGCCGCTCCACCGCGCGCAGCGCGGCGTTGCAGCCGCGCGCGGATGTCGCGCAGCACGCGCTGGCGCTGTACGAGCGGCGCGATCCAGTCCCACGCCAGCACGAGGAAGAACACTGCGTACGCCGGCCAGACGTAGCTCGCGTAGCCACCCATCGCGAAGAACTCAGACACCGGCGCGCTCCGGGACCGGGCGTGGTGGCCGCGGGGCGTCGCCGGTCGCGATCACGCGCACCCATTCCTTGCCGCCTTCGAGTTCGAGCAGCCGCACGCGCGCGCGGGCGAGGAGGCTGGCGAAGAACCAGAGGTGCGTCGCCAGCGCCATCGTCAGCAGCGGCCACAGCATCGAGCCCGCGATTTTCGACGGGCCCAGCAGGCTCACGGTCTGGCCCTGGTGCAGCGTGTTCCACCAGGTCACCGAGAAATGCACGATCGGCAGGTTGACGATTCCGATCAGCGCGAGGAAGCCCGCGGCGCGCGCGGCGCGGCGCCGGTCCTCGATCGCGTGGTCGAGCCCGATCACGCCGAGGTAGAGGAACAACAGCACCAGTTCCGAGGTGAGGCGCGCGTCCCACGTCCACCACGTGCCCCACATCGGCTTGCCCCACAGCGAGCCCGTGACCAGCGTGATCAGCGTGAACGCGGCGCCGACCGGCGCGCTGGCCATCGCCAGCACCTCGCCGAGCTTGACGTGCCACACCAGCGCGACGAATGCGTTGGCGGCCATGAACGCGTAGGCGAACAGGCTCATCCACGCGCACGGCACGTGGATGAAGATGATGCGGTAGGCGTCGCCCTGCTGGTAGTCGGCGGGCGCGAGCACGAGGCCGCCGTAGAGGCCGATCGCGCCGGCGGCGAGCGCGAGGCCGTACAGCCACGGGATCAGCCTTCCGGCGAACGCGTGGAAGGTCGGCGGCGACCCGAGTCGATGGAACCAGAGCGGCAGTGCGGTCATGACAGCGAAATCTTCAGCGCCTCGGCGCACGCGAGCGGCGCCAGCACGATGGCCAGCACCAGCGCCGCGCCGAGCCACAGCAACGGCGCGGCGTGTGGCAACCCTGCCGCGGCGGCATTGCAGGCGCCGGCCCCGAAAATCAGCACCGGGACGTACAGCGGCAGCACCAGCAGCGCCAGCAGCATACCAGAGCGGCGCAAGCCGACCGTCAGCGCGACGCACACCGCGCCGATCAAACTGAACAACGGAGTCGCCAGCAGCAGCGCGACCAGCAACGTGCCGCGGATCGACGCCGGCAGGTGCAGTAGCTCGCCGAGCAGCGGCGCGATGACGATCAGCGGCAACGCGGTCGCGAGCCAGTGCACCGCGATGCGGCAGGCGACCAGCAGCGCCAGCGGGTGCGGCGCCAGCAGCAGTTGTTCGAGCGAACCGTCCTCGAAGTCGCCGCGGAACAGCGCGTCGAGCGCGAGCAGGCTCGCCAGCAGCACGGCGACGAAGATGGCGCCGGCGGCAATCGTCGCCAGTGTCGTCGGCTCGGGTCCGAGTGCCAGCGGAAACAACGCGACGACGATCACCGCGAACAGGATCGGGTTGGCGACGTCGCCGCGCCGGCGCCAGAACAGCAGCAGGTCGCGCCGGATCAGCGCGAGGCAGGCGGCGCCGGTGCTGCCGGGGCGCGTCATCGGGCAGGCACCGATGCGGATCCGGTCGCGACGCCGGGTGCGCCGGTGACGGCGGGCATCGGGCCGTCGAGCAGCAGCCGCCGCTGCGAGCGCGTCGTCAACGCATAGGCGCCATGCGACGTGACCAGCGCCGCGCCGCCGCGCGCGACGTGTTCGTCGAGCAGCGCGTTGACGAGGCGGATGCCGTCGAGGTCGAGGTTCGCGAACGGCTCGTCGAGCAGCCACAAGCGCGCCGGCGTGAGGACCAGCCGCGCCAGCGCGACGCGCTTGCCTTGCCCCGCCGACAGGTGCGACAGCGCGACGTCGCCGTAGCCGGCGAGTCCGACCCGGCCGAGCGCCTCCGCGATGCTCGTGCCGGGCGCGAGTCCGGCGAGGCCGACCGCGAAGCGCAGGTTCTCGGCGACGGTGAGGTCGCGCTTCAGGCCGCCGGCGTGCCCGAGCAGCGCGGTGCGGCCGGCGAGGGCGGCGACGTCCAGCGTTTCGCCGTCGAGCCGCAGCGATCCCGAAGTCGGGACCAGCATTCCGGCGACGATCCGCAGCAGCGTCGTCTTGCCGGAACCGTTGCCGCCTTCGATGAGCAACGCTTCGCCGGCGTCCAGCGTGAAATCCAGCGGTCCGAACACCGGCTCGTCGTTGCGCGCGAAGCAGAGCGCTTCGGCGACGAGTCGCGGCGGGGTGGTCGCAAGGTGGCTGCGCGTCATGCGGGTTGCACGTCGCCGACGCGCCATTCGAGGTCGGCGGCGGGATCGACCCGGCCACGCCAGTCGAGCCGCTGCACGCGCAGCAGCGCGGGCCCGTCGGCCGGGACGCGGACCGCGGCATTCTGTCCGAAGCGGTCCAGCAGGTCGTCGACGGCGGACTCGGCGATGCCGGCGACGAGGAAACTCGGTTCGCGCCACGCGGCGTTGGGGATCGCCGCGACGCCGGGAAGGAACCGGCACCCCGGCGTTCGAGTTCATCGCGCAGGGCCGCCATGCGTTTGGCGTTGGCGCGCTCCGGCAACGGCTCGGAAAACGGATTGCACGCGGTGAGGTACCACGCGCAGGGCGCCGCGCCGATCCACGCGCGAAGCGGCGCCGGTGCGGGTGCGCCGATCCGGATGTTCGCGACGGACCCGTCGGGCAGTTCGACGCCATAGACCGTCGCGCGGTAGAACGCGACCAGCTCGGCCGCGCGGGACGCGGGTTCCACGGGCGGCGACCGGTTCACCGGGCGAGCGGGGGCAGGCGTTCGCGCACCAGCCGGTCCGCGTGGGCGAGGTCGACGTCGGCGACCGCGTGCCGGCCGTCGCACAGTTCATGCAGCAGCCGGTCCTGCACCGCGCCACGCGCGAACGCATCGGCGTACGGCATCCGCGTGAAGGTCACCATGGCGTAGCGCGGCACGAAGCGTCCCGGATTGCGCGCCGCGAGCAGCCGGCCTACTTCGCGGCGCAGCAGGAACGCAGGGTCGGCGACCGAATCGCGCATCTCGGTGTAATTCTCGATCGCCATTGCCGCGATGGCGGCCGCATTCGGTTTGCGGCGGCGTTCGAACTCGGCGAACAGGGCGGCGCGATCGTCGCCATGCGACGCGAACAGGCCGGCCAGCTCGACGGCGTCCTCGAAGCCGCAGTTCATGCCCTGGCCGTGGAAGGGCACGATGGCGTGTGCCGCGTCGCCGACCAGCAGCGCGCGGTGGTCGAGGTGCCAGCGGTCCAGATACAGCGTCGCGAGGAGCCCGATGGGATTGGCGGCAAAGTCGGCTTCGAGGTCCGGGAGCAACGGCAACGCGTCGGCAAAGTCGCGCCGGAACAGCCTGGTGCAGTCCGCGGGCGTCGTGACGGTTGCAAAACTCGGATCGCCCATCGAGGGCAGGAACAGCGTGACGGTGAAACTGCCCTCCGCGTTCGGCAGCGCGATGCACATGTAGTTGCCGCGCGGCCAGATGTGCAGCGCGTTCGGTTCGATCGCGAACAGGTTGCCGCCGTCGTCTTCGGGGATGGCGAACGGGACGTGCCGCGCGAGTTCCGGCAACGGCGGGATCTCGAGTTCCTTGTAGCCGTGGCCGAGTTCCTCGATCCGCTCGCCGAGCGGCGCGTGCGCGTTCATCGCGGTACGCAATGCCGAGCCGGCGCCGTCGGCGCCGATCGCGTAGGCGGCGTGGTGGACGTGTGGGTCACCGGTGCCGGACGGGCGGAAGTGCAGCGTGACGCCGTCGTCGAACTCCGCGTGGTCGAGGCCGCGCAGGAAGTGGAAGCGCGCGCCCGCCGCCTCGGCGGCCTCGATCAGCGTCGTGTTCAGGCGGCCGCGGCTGATCGACCAGATCACTTCGGAATCGTCGCGGCCGTAGCGCAGCAGTTCCGAGTGCCCGTCGCGGTGGTGGACCATGCGCCCACGCATCATCACCGCGAGCCGCATCACCGGTTCGGTGAGGCCGGCGAGGCGCAGGCCGTGCAAACCGCGTTCGGCCAGCGCGAGGTTGATCGAGCGCCCGCCGGCATAGCCGGTGACGCGCGGATCGGCGCGGCGTTCGAACACGTCGACGCGGAAGCCGCGCTGCGCGAGCAGCGCCGCCAGCAGCGAACCGACGAGGCCTGCGCCGATGATCGTGACCGGTGTCGAGGGTTGCGTCATGTCGCCTGCGGGGATTTGCTCAAGGCATCCTCGATACGATGCGATCAAGCTGCGCGAACGGCCGCCGCGGGCGAAGGCAGGTTGCGCGACGCCGGGGCGCAGCCAGCGGAGTGTACTTGGGCGTACATGAGGCTTGCGAGCACCGCCGGCACGCCAGCTGCCGGGCGCGGCGGTTCGCATCCCTGCAGCGGGCGGCTGCGGCCGCCGCCGGCCGATCGTTCGCCTGCCGATGATCGGGCCCGTACCCGCGTGCTCCCACGCTCGTCGCGCGGATCCGGGCTTTGCCGCCTGCGGTCATTCGACGTAATACAACCTGAGGATGAAACTGAGCTGGTAAATGAGGCCAAGCACTGCGAATGCGCCGTGGAAACGCTCGTTCCGGGTGCGCATGGCAACGAGGCACAGGACCACGAAAACCACGCCGCGGACGATGTATTCGGCGCCGAGCGCGTGGAGGTGCGCCGTACCCTTCATCCAGGTGTCGACGAAATCCAGCAGGTAGGCGATGGCGAGCACGCCGAAAAACCAGTGCCGGCGGGACAGGAAGTAGTCACGGAATCCGTCATAACCGGAAAGGTCTTCCGGAAACAACAGTGCGCACAAGAGGTACAGCAGCACCGCGTACAGGATCACGAACAGGTAGGCTGCGAAGTTCCAGTGGCCGATGGTGTTGAGGTGGAACTCCCACCACCAGAAGTGCACGAGGTAGAGGAAGGTCGAAAACGCCCAGATGAGGTGAACCCACCAGATGCGGGCGTGGCGCGGATGCTCGACGATGCGCGCGAGGTGGCGCAGGACGTGGGTCAGGCCCAGGCCCAGGACAACGCCGATGATGACCCGGATGTGCGTGAACAGCTGTTCCGCGCCGTTCACAGCGAGCGCGTCCGGCCGCCATCCACCGGCAGGTTGATGCCGGTGATGTACGACGCGGCGGGCGAGGCGAGGAACGCGACTGCCGCGGCGATCTCGGCCGGATCGGCGAAGCGGCGCATCGGCACTTCGGCTTCCATCGCGCGTTGCATGTCGTCGACGCTGGCGCCGGACTTCGCCGCGCGCGTCGCGACGATCTGCTCGATGCGCGGCGTCTTCGTCGAACCCGGCAGCACGTTGTTGACGGTGATGCCGAACGGCGCGAGTTCGCTCGCGAGCGTCTTGGACCAGCTCGCGACGGCCCAGCGCGTCGTGTTCGACACGCCCAAGCCCGCGATCGGCTCCTTCACCGACGTCGAGATGATGTTGACGATGCGCCCGTACGCGGCGGCCTGCATGCCGGGAATGACGGTTTCGGCCAGCGCGTGGCCGGCCAGCAGATGCTGGTTCAACGCATCGACGAAGGCCTCGGTGCCGGTGCCGTGCACGGGGCCCGGCGGCGGTCCGCCGGAGTTGTTGACGAAAATGTGCACCGGGTGACGTACGACGAGGCCAGAGATGGTTGTCCGCAGCGCGTCGAGGTCGCCGCGGTCCGCGGCGATGAACTCATGCCGCTGGTTCGGATGCCGCTGCGGAAGCTCGGCGACAAGCTGCTGCAACACGTCCTCGCGCCGCGCGAGCACGGTGACACTGGCGCCGAGCGCCGCGAGCTCGAACGCGCACGCGCGCCCGATGCCTTGCGAGGCGCCGGTCACCAGGGCGTGCCGGCCAGTCAGGTCGAGGTTCATCGGAAGTGTGCCCCGAGCACGCGTTGCGACATCAGCGGTGGAAGCTCCTCGTCGTCGTCGGCATCCGGCGGCATGATGCTGTCGAGGTCGAAGCCCAGGGCCTCCGCGTCGTCCTCGTCGAGGCCGTCGAAGGCGCGGAAGTCGGCATCCAGTAGATCGGCGTGGGCGCTCGCGACGTCCACGAATTGCCGCACTTCGCCATCGGCGGCGAGGACATGCGCGTGGCCGTTGTCGAATTCGGTCAGGCGTGCCCAATTCAGCGTGTCGCCGACGACCACGAGCCACCATTCGACGCGGGGTGACGGTTCCATCGCTCAGAACTCCGCGTGTCCCGGCGTGCGCGGATACGGGATCGCGTCGCGGATGTTCGACAACCCGCACACGTACACCAGCAGGCGCTCGAAGCCGAGGCCGAAGCCCGCGTGCGGCACGGTGCCGTAGCGGCGGAGATCGCGGTACCACTGGTAGTGCGCGGGGTCGATGCCGAACTGCGCCATGCGGCGGTCGAGATGGTCGAGGCGTTCCTCGCGCTGCGAACCGCCGATGATTTCGCCGATGCCGGGCGCCAGCACGTCCATCGCGGCGACGGTCTTGCCGTCGTCGTTGAGGCGCATGTAGAACGCCTTGATCTTCTCGGGGTAGTTCATCACCACCACCGGCCGGCCGACGTGGGTTTCGGCGAGCCAACGTTCATGTTCCGTCTGGAGGTCCACGCCCCACTCGACCGGGAACTCGAACTTCTGCCCGGACTTTTGCAACGCCGTGATCGCGTCGGTGTAGTCGATGCGCGCGAACGGCGCGGCGATGAACTTCTCCAGCCGCGTGATCGCATCCTTCTGCACGCGCTCGACGAAGAACGCCATGTCGTCGGCGCGCTCGTCGAGCACGGCCTTGAAGATCGCCTTGAGGAACTTCTCGGCGCAGTCGGCATCGGCGGCGAGGTCGGCGAACGCGATCTCGGGCTCGATCATCCAGAACTCGGCGAGGTGCCGCGGCGTGTTGGAGTTCTCGGCGCGGAAGGTCGGGCCGAACGTGTACACCTTCGACAGCGCGAGGCAGTACGCCTCGACGTTCAACTGGCCCGACACCGTCAGGAACGCCTCGCGGGCGAAGAAGTCGCGCTTGAAGTCGACCGCGCCCTTGCCGTCGCGCGGCAGGTTGGCGAGGTCCAAAGTCGACACGCGGAACATGTCGCCGGCGCCCTCGGCATCCGACGTCGTGATGATCGGCGTGTTGACCCAGTAGAAACCTTCGGCGGTGAGGTGCCGGTGGATCGCCGTCATCATGGTGTGGCGCACGCGCGAGATCGCGCCGAACAGGTTGGTGCGCGGGCGCAGGTGCGCGACTTCGCGCAGGAACTCCGGCGAGTGCGGCTTCGGCTGAATCGGATAGGTTTCCGGATCGTCGACGTAGCCGACGACTTCGATGGAATCGGCTTGCAACTCGAAGGCCTGGCCCTTGCCTTGCGAGGGCACCAGCGTGCCGCGGACGATGATGGCGCAACCGGCGGACAGGCGTTGCACGTCGCCGGTGTAGTTCGCGAGCGTGGCCGGCGCGACGACCTGCAACGTGCCGAAGCACGAGCCGTCCGACAGGTTCACGAACGACAGGCCGGCCTTGGAGTCGCGCCGCGTGCGCACCCAGCCCCGGACCTCCACCGGCGACCCCGGTGGCACGGCGCCGGTCAATGCCTGCTGGACGGAGATGGCCTTCATTGGTTGAAACCCGGTTTCATCGTTGCCACATCGGCTGGGCCGAACGCGCGATAATAACCCGGCACGGCTCGCCGACCTACCGACCCCATGGCCATCGAACTCACCACCGCCGCGTCGACCCGCATGCGCGAATTCCTTGCCCGCAATCCCGCCGCGCAAGGCGTCCGCTTCGGCATCAAGCGGACCGGCTGCTCCGGATTCGGCTACACGGTCGATCTTGCCGAAGCCATTGCCGACGGCGACCGCGTGTTCGATCTCGACGGGGTCCGCGTCGTCGTCGACGCAAAGTCGCTGCCGTTCGTCGACGGCACCCGCATCGACTACGTGCGCGACGGCCTGAACGCGGCGTTCGCGTTCCACAACCCGAACGCGGTCGGCGAGTGCGGGTGCGGGGAGAGTTTCACCGTGGACGCGGCCAGTTGAGTCACGCGCCGGCGGGCGGTGCGTCCCGCGAAGCGGCAGGGCAGCCGCCGCTTGCCGGGGAACCCTCCGCGCTGCAGGCGCTGCTTCCCCACATCCTGGCGACGTTCCGCGGTGAGCCCGCGCTGGCCTTGACGGTGGCGTATCTGCTGGTGGCGCTGGCCGGCATCTTCTACAACTATGCGTTCTTCGAGCGCGGCTTCGGCATCCCGGTGCTGACCCTGTCGCAGGTTGGCGATTTCCTGGTCGCCGGCTTGCAGCAGCCGGTCGCGCTGGCGCTGATGCTGTCGACTTTTCCGCTGTGCTGGTTGTTCGACCTGATCAACGCCCGCAGCCGGCGCCGGTTGCTGGCGCGCCTCGCCGCCCTCCGTGCGAAGCCGGAGCTGTCACGCTGGCAGGCTTGGCGCTTGCGGTTCGGGGACTGGCACCTTGGCGCGGTCTGGGTCCTGCAGCTGTCCTATGTCGTCGTCGTGCTGGTCTATGGGTGGCTGTTCGTCGGCTGGTATGCCGGCGCACGCGCGGATGCGGTGCGGCGGGGTGACGCCGGTCACGTCACGGTTCGACTCAACGGCGATCCGGCGGACCTTCCGGCGACCGGTTCCGGGCAGTGGGCGTATCTCGGCGCGGTGGCCAACTACGTGTTCGTCTACGACACGGCTGGCCACCGGAGCCTCGTGATCCCGGTCAACGCGATCTCCCGGATCACGCCGCTGCCGGCCCGAACGGCTCCGCAATCCACGGCCGTGCTTGTTCCGCGGCCCTGATTCGACTAGACTTCGCGACCCTTCGCGGCGCCACGCCGCCGAAGGCCCTCGCCTCACCGCCGGATTCCGTGCCGGGAGGCTGCCCGCCCGGCACGCGCCGCGGCGACACCCATGAGGATCCATCGATGCGTCACTATGAAGTGGTGTTCCTGGTCCATCCGGACCAGAGCGAACAGGTGCCCGGCATGATCGAGCGCAACAAGGCGCTGATCGAGGCCGGTGGCGGCAAGGTCCATCGCCTCGAGGACTGGGGCCGGCGCCAGTTGGCCTACCCGATCCAGCACCTGGCCAAGGCCCACTACGTGTTGTTCAACGTCGAGTGCGACCAGAAGACGCTGACCGAGCTGCAGGCGGGCTTCCGGTTCAACGACGCGGTGCTGCGGCACCTGATCATGAAGCGCGACGACGCAGCGACGGAAATGTCGCCGATCATGAAGAACAAGGACGACAAGGGCGAGCGCCGCCGGCGCGACGACGAGGGCTTCGGTTTCAACGGCGACGACGACGAGCCGCGGCCGCGCCGCGAGCGCGCGCCGCGCGTGGAGTCCGAAGCCGCCGAGTCCGCCGAATAACCGCATCGCCACGAGGATCGCCCCATGTCGAAATTCTTCCGCCGCAAGAAGTTCTGCCGTTTCACCGCCGAAGGCATCACCGAGATTGATTACAAGGATCTCAACATGCTGCGCCAGTACATCGGCGAAACCGGCAAGATCGTGCCGAGCCGCATCACCGGCACCAAGGCCCGTTACCAGCGCCAGTTGGCCATCGCCGTGCAGCGCGCGCGCTTCCTCGCTCTGCTGCCGTATTGCGACAGCCACTGACGGCACGTTGAATCGCCCCGGGCGAGCGTGCATCCGGCGCGCCGCGCGGAGCAAGCCACCCGACCGGACATTCGGACAGCCCACGCTGCGTCGCCAGGGGCGGCGCTAACGAATCGGAGACCCGCACGATGGAACTCATCCTGCTGCAGAAAGTGAAGAACCTCGGCAACCTCGGCGACAAGGTCAAGGTGCGTCCCGGTTACGGCCGCAACTACCTCGTGCCGCAAGGGCGCGCGGTGGCGGCGACCGAGGCCAACCTCGCCGAATTCGAGCAGCGCCGCGCCGAGTACGAAGCACTCGCGAGCCGGCAGTTGAGCGATGCCGAAGCGCGGCGCGCCGGCTTCGAGAACGCCGAGGTGACGTTGCGCGTGAACGCGAGTCCGGAGGGCAAGCTGTTCGGTTCGGTCGGCCCGCGCGACATCGCCGAGGCGCTGGCCGCGACCGGCAAGACGATCGAGAAGAGTGAAGTCGTCATGTCCGAAGGGCCGATCCGCGCGCTCGGCGAATTCGAGGTGCAGGTCCGCCTCCACGCCGACGTGCAATGCCCGGTCAAGGTGCACGTGCTCGCGGCGGAGTGACACAGGCCAGCGTCCCGCGGGGGACGGCCAGATTGGAACGGGCGCTGCGGCGCCCGTTTTCGTTTGCCGCTGCGGCGAGACCCGCGGATGTTCGCATCGACGCCGCGGCACGTTTCGTTGCGGCGCGCCAAGCTTCGCACAGGATTTCCACAGGGTTGTTGTCTCAACAGATGCGACGCGCTTGCGTATGATGCGTCGCGTGCCGATCCCGACGACGACCTGCGTGCAATGAGCGCCGTGCTGCCCGAACGCAAGCCGCCTGCGCGCGTCGACATGTTGCGGGTGCCGCCGCATTCGATCGAAGCCGAACAGGCCGTGCTCGGCGGCTTGATGCTGGTGCCGCAATCGTGGGACCGCATTGCCGACCGCATCGTCGAGGACGATTTCTATCGCCGCGACCACCGGCTGATCTTCCGCGGGATCGGCGAGCTGTCCGGCCGTTCGCTGCCCTACGATGCCGTCACGCTCGGCGAGTGGTTCCGCTCGCGCGGCATGGCCGAGGAAGTCGGCGGCGCGAGCTACGTGCTGGAACTCGCGAACTCGACGCCGAGCGCGGCGAACATCGTCGCGTACGCCGACATCGTGCGCGAGAAGGCGATCCTGCGCCAGCTCATCGACGCCGGCACCGGCATGGTCGGCGACGCGTTCCAGCCCGAGGGGCGCAGCAGCCAGGAAATCCTCGAAGCGGCCGAGCAGAGCGTGTTCCGGATTGCCGAAGCCGGCGCGCGCGGGCGCAAGGGGTTCATCGGCGTCCGCGACGCGGTCCACGATGCGTTCGAGATCCTGACACGCCGCTACGAGAGCCAGGGCGCAATCACGGGGCTTGCGACCGGGTTCGACGACCTCGACCGCTACACGACCGGCCTGCAGCCGGCGGACCTCGTCATCGTCGCGGCGCGTCCCAGCATGGGCAAGAGCGCGCTGGCGGTGAACATGGCCGAGCACGCCGCGCTGCAGTTGCGCAAGGCGGTCGCGATCTTCTCGATGGAAATGCCGGCCTCGCAGATCGCGTTCCGCCTGATCGCCTCGCTCGGCCGCATCAACCAGCAGCACCTGCGGACCGGCGAGCTCGCCGAAGAGGAGTGGCCGCGCGTCAGCAATGCGATCGCGCTGCTGTCCGACACGAAGATCTTCATCGACGATACGCCGGCGCTCTCGCCGGCGGAGCTCCGCGCGCGGGCGCGGCGCCTGAAACGCGAGCACGACCTCGGCCTCATCGTCGTCGACTACCTGCAACTGATGCAGGTCCCCGGCAACAAGGAGAACCGCGCCACCGAGATTTCGGAGATTTCGAGGTGCCTGAAGGCGCTGGCCAAGGAACTCGATATTCCGGTCGTCGCGCTGTCGCAGTTGAACCGCTCGCTGGAGCAGCGCACCGACAAGCGGCCGGTGATGAGCGACCTGCGGGAATCCGGCGCGATCGAGCAGGATGCCGACGTGATCCTGTTCATCTACCGCGAGGAAGTCTACGACAAGGAATCGACGAAGAAGGGCAGCGCGGAAATCATCATCGGCAAGCAGCGCAACGGCCCGATCGGCACCGTGACGCTGGCGTTCCTCGGCCAGTACACGAAGTTCGAGAACTTCGCGTCGGATCACTACGCGGCCTCGTTCGAGTGAGGCACGTCCCGATGCGCGGGCGGCTGCGGTAGTCTCCGCCTTCCCGATGCGCTCGACCTGCGCCACGATCCACCTCAGCGCGTTGCGCGCGAACCTCGCGCGCGTGCGTGCCCTCGCGCCCGGGACCAGGGTCATGGCGGTCGTCAAGGCCGACGCCTACGGTCACGGCCTCGAACGTTCCGCGCGCGCGCTCGATGCCGCCGATGCGTTCGGCGTCGCGTCGATCGCCGACGGCCTTCGCCTGCGCGCCGCGGGACATCGCCAGCGCATCGTCGTGCTTTCCGGCCCCGATACCCCGGGGGATCTCGCCGAGCTGCGGCGGCTGCAGCTCGAGGCGGTGGTCCACCACGAATCCCAGGTCGCGATGCTGGAAGCCGATCGCGGCTCTCCGCCGCTTCGCGTCTGGCTGAAGCTCGACTCGGGCATGCATCGCCTCGGCCTGCCGGCAACGCGCGCCGCGGAACTGCTTGCGCGGCTCGAGTCAGCCGGCGCCGCCGATCCCGATGTCGTGCTGATGACCCATTTCGCGTCGAGCGACGAGTTCGACAACGATCAGACCGCGCGGCAGATGGCGGCGTTCGATGCGGCGACGCGTGGACTGCCGGGCGAACGTTCGCTTGCCAACTCCGCCGCGGTGCTGGGTTGGCCCGCGGCACGCACCGGCTGGGTGCGCCCGGGTGGAATCCTGTACGGTCTTTCGGTCGCCGAGGGCAAGACCGGCGCCGATTTCGGTTT
The DNA here is from genome assembly GCA_046347015.1 of Lysobacterales bacterium. Taxonomy (GTDB): domain Bacteria; phylum Pseudomonadota; class Gammaproteobacteria; order Xanthomonadales; family Rhodanobacteraceae; genus Dokdonella_A. The sequence goes on from JAXMHA010000004.1 coordinate 96,260, forward strand.
CGCGCCGGCGATGACGTTGGCGACACGCCTCATTGCGATCAACCGCGTCGCGCGGGGCGAACGCGTTGGTTACGGGGCAACGTACGAGTGCCCGGAGGACATGGATGTCGGCGTCGCCGCGATCGGTTACGGCGACGGCTACCCGCGCAGTGCGAAATCCGGCACGCCGGTCCTCGTTGGCGACGCGCCCGCCGCGATCGTCGGCCGCGTGTCGATGGACCTCGTCACGCTCGACCTGCGGCAAGCGCCGCGCGCACGCGTCGGCGACACGGTGACGTTGTGGGGGCCGCGTCTCCCGGTCGAAGTCATCGCGCGGCATGCGGGCACCATCTCCTACGAACTCACCTGCGGCGTCACGCGACGCGTGCTGTTCGCGGAGGCTTGACGATGGCCAAGGCGAAGACCGCTTTCGTGTGCGGCGATTGCGGCGCCGAGTACCCGAAGTGGCAGGGACAGTGCGACGCGTGCGGCGCGTGGAACACACTGTCGGCATTCGTCGTGCAGCCGGCGGTGAAGGGGGCGGGTTCCGGCGCTCGCGGTTCCGGGTACGCCGGCGTCGATGCGTCGAAGGTGCGCTCGCTCGGCGGCGTCGCCGGCGAAGTCGAGCGACGGCATCTCATCCGGATCGGGGAACTCGATCGCGTGCTCGGCGGCGGGCTGGTCGAAGGTTCGGTGGTGCTGGTCGGCGGCGATCCCGGGATCGGCAAGTCGACGCTGCTGCTGCAGACCCTGGCGGCGCTCGGCGACCGGCTGCCGGGCCTGTACGTCAGTGGCGAGGAATCGCTGGCGCAAATCGCCGCACGCGGATATCGATTGGGCCTGGTGCTCGATCCGATCAATGCGCTGGCGGAAACCTGTGTCGAACGGATCCTCGAGCACGCGGCTGCCGGGAATCCGCGCGTGCTGGTGATCGACTCGATCCAGACGATCTGGACCGAATCGTTGCCGGCCGCGCCGGGGTCGGTGTCGCAGGTGCGCGAATCGGCGGCGCGGCTCGTCCGCTACGCGAAGGAAAGCGGCACCTCGGTATTCCTCGTTGGCCACGTGACCAAGGAAGGCGGCATCGCCGGGCCGCGCGTGCTGGAACACATGGTCGACGCGGTGCTGTACTTCGAAGGCGAGGCGGGCTCGCGCTTCCGGGTACTGCGCGCGTTCAAGAACCGCTTCGGCGCAGTCAACGAACTCGGCGTGTTCGCGATGGGCGACAAGGGCCTGCGCGAGGTCCCGAACCCGTCCGCGATCTTCCTGTCCGCGCACAGCGGGCCGACTTCGGGCAGCGCGGTGATGGTGACGCGCGAGGGCACGCGTCCGCTGCTGGTCGAAGTGCAGGCGCTGGTCGATCAGTCGAGCCTCGGCAATCCCCGCCGGGTCGCGTTGGGACTGGAACAAAATCGCCTCGCGATGCTGCTGGCGGTGCTGCACCGGCACGGCGGTGCGGCGGTGTTCGACCAGGACGTGTTCGTCAACGTGGTCGGCGGCATCCGCGTGCAGGAAACCGCGGCGGACCTGCCGGTGTTGCTGGCGGTATTGTCGTCCTTCCGTGACCGGCCGCTGCCGGACAAGCTCGTTGCGTTCGGCGAAGTCGGTTTGTCCGGCGAGATCCGCCCGGTACCGAACGGCGAGGAACGCCTGAAGGAGGCCGCGCACCACGGCTTCCGCCGGGCGGTCGTGCCGCGCGCGAACGCGCCAAGGAAGGCCAACCGGATCGGTGATCTCGAGATCATCGGCGTCGAGCAGCTGCGCGAGGCGATCGACGCCTGCGGGTGAGCGTCAGTCGAACGGCAGGGCGAGGAACTCCGGCAGTGCTTCCGCGCGGGCGCTGAACGCAGCAAGACGGGGAAATCTCGAGGCGGGCACGATGGCTGCCGCGACGTCCTGTGCAAAGCGCCAGGCGACTGCCGTCGTGATGTCGGGTTGCAGCGGCGCTGCGCCGCAGGTCCAGGCACCGTGCGGAAATTGCGCGAGTTCGGCTTCCAGCACCGAGCACGCGGCTTCGAGCTGGCCGCCGACGCGCGTCGCCCAGTCCGGATCGCGCCGCCCGGGCTCGCGGCGGTGCTCGTAGTGCGTCGCGACGGCTTTTTCGGCGACGATCAGCGCGACGCCGGTCAACCGCAGCGAGCGGCGATGCGGCGACGGATCGACCGGCCACAGGCTGCGGCCGGCGAGTGATTCCGCGTAAGCGATGATCAAGCCGGAATCGACCAGCACGGTGCCATCGTCGCACACCAGCGTCGGCGCCTTGACCAGCGGATTGGTTTTCGCGAATTCATCGAAGTCACGGAACACCGACAGCGGCCGGTGTTCGAAGCCGACGCCGAGCATCCGCAGCGAAATGGCCGTGCGCCGGACGTACGGCGAGTCGAGCATGCCGATCAATTGCATCGCGCCTCCCGGAGGCGGGCCAGGCACGGCGCCGTCACGCGGGCGGAATCCGGTGCAGCACCAGTTCCAGCACGAACTTCGAACCGAAGAACGCCAGCGCCAGCACGACCATGCCGATCAGCGTCAGGTTCACCGCGCGGGCGCCGCGCCAGCCCCAGAGCCGCCGGCCGGCCAGCAGCGCGCCGAACACTGCCCACGCGATGATCGACAATACGGTCTTCTCGACCAGGTCCTGCGCGAACAGGTTCTGCACGAACAGCATGCCCGTCAGCAGCGTCAACGTCAGCAGGATGAACCCGGCGCCGATCAGACGGAACAGCAGCGACTCGGTCAGGGTGAGCGGCGGCAAGGCGCGGATCCACACCGAGTCGAGCCGCCGGCCGCGCAGTGAACGCTCCTGCAACGCCAGCAGCACCGCGAGCACCGCCGCGATCGCGAGCACGCTGAAGCCGATCAGCCCGACCATGACGTGCAGCTTGATTTGCCAGTCGAGCGGAGTCGGGATGGTCGGTGGCGCGAGGAATTCGTCGACGCCGAGCAGGATCGCCGCGAGCGGGAAGACAATGACGCCGAGCGCCGCGACCGGCCGGATCAGGTTGACGATGAGGGTCAGCGCGGCAATGCCGAAGCCGACCAGCGACAGCGCGGCGAAGAAGTGCAGGTCGAGCGCGCCGCGATGGATGCCGAGCAGGATCAGCGCGTGCAGCAGCGTACCGAGCGTGGCGCACGCGAGCGCGAGCCGCCGCGCCGGCGATCCGCGTTCGGCGGACGGGCGGGCGAGCAGGAGCGCGGCGCCGAAGTAGTCGGCGATGGCCACGATTCCGGCGACGACGAACTGCATGGTGGCAGTGTCGCACAGCTCGCGCGGATACGCGCCGGGTGGCGCAGGCGCGCTGATATACTCCGCGGCCCTCCGGGAACGATCCTCACCCATGTTCGAATCCCTCAGCGAGCGCCTGTCCGGCACGATCCAGCGCCTGCGCGGACGCGGACGGCTGACCGAGGCGAACATCCGCGAGAGCCTGCGCGAAGTCCGCATTGCGCTGCTCGAGGCCGACGTGGCGCTGCCGGTCGTGCAGGCCCTGATCCAGCGCGTGCAGGCGAAGGCGCTGGGGCAGGACGTACTGCGCAGCCTCACGCCGGGTCAGGCGCTGGTGAAGGTCGTCGCCGACGAACTTGCCGCGGTGATGGGGACGGTCGGCACCGGCCTGAACCTCGCCGCCGCGCCGCCGGCGGTCGTGCTGCTCGCGGGATTGCAGGGCGCCGGCAAGACGACGACCGCGGCCAAGCTCGCGCGCTTCCTCGCCGAGCGGCACCGGAAGAAGGTCATGCTGGTCAGCGCCGACGTGTACCGGCCGGCCGCGATCGAGCAGTTGCACGTGCTGGCCGGGCAGGTCGGCGCGCTGTGGCATCCCTCGGAGGCGGGGCAGCCGCCGGTCGGCATTGCCAAGGGGGCACTCGACGCGGCGCGACGCAATTTCGCGGACGTGCTCATCGTCGATACCGCGGGCCGGCTGCACGTCGACGCCTCCATGATGGACGAGATCCGGGCGCTGCATGCAGCGCTCGATCCCGTCGAGACGCTGTTCGTCGTCGATGCGATGACCGGGCAGGACGCGGCGAACGCGGCCAAGGCGTTTGCCGACGCGTTGCCGCTGACCGGCGTCATCCTCACCAAGACCGACGGCGACGCCCGTGGTGGCGCGGCGCTGTCGGTCCGCTACATCACCGGCCGGCCGATCAAGCTGGTCGGCGCCGGCGAAAAGGTCGATGCACTCGAAGCCTTCCACCCGGACCGGGTCGCGCAGCGCATCCTCGGCATGGGCGACGTGTTGAGCCTGGTCGAGGAGGTCGAACGCAAGGTCGATCAGGAAAAGGCCCGCAAGCTCGCCGAGAAAGTCGTCAAGGGCAAGCGCTTCGACCTCGACGACATGCGCGAGCAGTTGCAGCAGATGCTGGACATGGGGGGCATGGCGTCGTTGATCGACAAGCTGCCCGGCACGGCCGGGCTGGCCGACAAGGTCAAATCGCGCGTCGACGATGGCGAGGTGCGCCGCATGATCGCGATCATCCAGTCGATGACGCGCCAGGAGCGGCGCCATCCGGACCTGTTGAAGGGCTCGCGCAAGGCGCGCATCGCGCGCGGCTCCGGGCGCCAGCCCGCCGACGTCAACCGCTTGCTGAAGCAATACATGCAGATGGAAAAGATGATGTCGAAGCTCGGCAGTGGCGGCGCGCGGGGCCTGATGCGGCAGATGCGGGGTGCGCTGCGCGGCGGTCCCGGCGGATTTGGCCCGCCGAACTGACCGGGCGGCATTGGCCCGGGTCATCCAAGCCCTTCACCGCTTTCCATTTTTTGCCTTCTGCACTACAATCCGCGGCCTTCGGCGCCGGCGGGTATCGCCTTTCTCCGGGCTGGCGCGACTTCCTTGGTTTTCCAGAGACTCGCAATGGTCAAGATTCGCCTGTCCCGCGGCGGTGCTCCGAAGCGCCCGTTCTACCACATCATCGTGACCGACCATCGGAATGCGCGCGATGGCCGCAACATCGAGCGCGTCGGGTTCTTCAACCCGATCGCGACCGGCAAGGAAGTCCGGTTGCAGTTCGACACGGCGCGGGTGGAGCACTGGCTGAAGCACGGCGCCCAGATGTCCGAGCGCGTCAGCGCGCTGTTCCGGGAAGCCTCGAAGCAGGTACCGGGGAGCGAGCCGAAGGCGGCTTGACCGGGGTTGCCGACGCCGCCGCCGGAAAAGTGGGTTGCGGTGGGCCGGATCACCGGCGTGTACGGTGTCCGCGGCGGCGTGAAGATCGAGTCGTACACCGAACCATCGGCGCGAATCTTCGAATACCGGCCGTGGCGGATCGAGGCATCCGGTGGTGAACGCGACGTCATCGCGCGGCGCGGACCGGGCGGCCCCCGGCGGCTGACGGCGGAACTGCCGGGGATCGGGGACCGGGATGCGGCGGCGGTTCTGGTCGGAAGCGGAATCCGGATACGGCGCGATGTGTTGCCGGCTCCGGGCGATGGATTTTACTGGACCGACCTCGAAGGCCTCGAGGTCCGGTTGGCGGATGGAACCGGGATCGGGCGCGTGACGCATCTGGTCGCGACCGGCGCCAACGACGTCCTCGTCGTGAATGACGGGACGCGGGAACGGCTGGTCCCGTTCGTGCCGGGGACCTGGGTCCGCAAGGTGGATTTCGACGCCGGTATCATCGAGGTGGACTGGCCATCCGATCTTTGAGGAACGCGCGGTGCGCATCGACGTCATCACGCTGTTCCCGGATTTCATCCGGACGTGTGCCGGGTTGGGCGTGGTGGGCCGGGCGTGTGTCCGCGGCCTCATCGAGGTGGTGACGTGGAATCCGCGGGATTTCGCGTCGGATGCCTACCGTTCGGCCGATGACCGGCCCTACGGGGGTGGTCCGGGCATGGTGATGATGGTCGATCCGTTGCGGCGCGCGCTGGTGGCCATCCGCGACGCTTCGGGCCGGCCCGGCGCCAAGGCGATTTACCTGAGCCCGCAGGGTGCGCGGCTCGATCAGGCCAGGGTGGCCGCGTTCGCGAAGCGTGACCACCTGGTCCTGCTGAGCGGGCGGTATGAAGGGGTGGACGAACGCTTCCTGCAGGCGGCCGTCGCCGAGGAGATCTCGGTTGGCGACTTCGTGCTGGCCGGAGGCGAGCTGGCCGCGGCGGCCTTGATCGATGCCGTCGGGCGGTTGCAGGAGGGTGTGTTGCACGATCCGCGGTCGGCCGCGCAGGATTCGTTCGAGGACGGCCTGCTCGACTGCCCGCACTACACGCGTCCGGAGCACGACGCGTGGGGCGATGTTCCCGGCGTGCTGTTGTCGGGCGACCACGCGGCCATCCGCCGCTGGCGCCTGAAACAGTCCCTCGGTCGAACCTGGCAGCGCCGGCCGGACCTCCTGGCCGGGCGCGGGCTCGACCCGGAGGCGCAGCGCCTGCTCGACGAATTCCGCCGCGAAAGCGGCGCGCCGGAAGCCCGCTCCGAGGCGGCGCAACCGGCATCCGACCACGAACCGAAGCGGTGACCACGATGACCAACCTGATCCAGCAGTTCGAAGCCGCGCAGATGAAGCGCGAACTCCCCGCGTTCAGCCCGGGCGACACCGTGGTCGTCAACGTCAAGGTCAAGGAAGGCAATCGCGAGCGCGTGCAGGCCTACGAGGGCGTCTGCATCGCGCGCAAGAACGCGGGCCTCAATTCGGCATTCACGGTGCGCAAGATTTCGCACGGCACCGGTGTCGAGCGCGTGTTCCAGACCCACAGCCCGGCCATCGATTCGGTGGTCGTGAAGCGGCGCGGAAAGGTGCGGGGGGCGAAGCTGTATTACCTCCGCGGGCTCGAGGGCAAGGCAGCCCGCATCCGCGAGGATCTCGCCGGACGCGCATCGGGCGGCGACGACAGCGCCGCCTGAGGGCGTTTGCCGCCGCGAACGCGGTGGCGTCGGCTGCCGCTGGGTCGCCTCGCGCCGTCTCGTCCGAGGGCTACGGCCGTTGCCGTGGCGTGACGTCGAAACCGTCGGCGAAAATGCGGTCGGTGACCGGGACCTCGAGCGCCATGCTCCAGGCGCCCCGCCCGTAGGTCGCCGCGACCAGCACGTGCGGATTCGCCGAGATCTCGAGGTCCGTGACGACCATCCCGAGCGGCATTCCGGCCATGAATGGCGTGAAGGTCGCGCCTGCGTCGGTGCTTGCGTAAACGCCGATGTCGGTGCCGACGAACACGCGGCCGGGATCGAGCGGGTCGATCGCGACCGCGTTGGCCGGCAGTGCCGGGAGTCCGGCCCCCAGCGGCACCCAGTCGCCGTCACTTGCCGACGCGAGGAGTTGCGGCGCATCGAATGCACTGCGCGTCGCGAAGACGTGCACGCCGTCGGCCGCAACGGCGATGTCCGAGACCGTCGCAGGCGGAAAATTGCCGGTGATGTCGTTCCATTGCGGCGCCGGATCCAGCGGGTCCGGGCAAGCGAAAATCTGCCCGTCCTCGGTACCGGCGAACAGCGGCAACGTCAGCGTATCGACCGTCACCGGAGGCGTCAGCACGCTGACGGCAGCCGAACCGGTGGTGACGGCGTCCGAAATCGCCTGCCACTGGTAGGCGTTCGGATCATCGACGATCGGCGCGCGGTAGATGCGGTCGGACGCGACGAACACGTAGCCGGAGCCCGCCACGAGCGGCGTGACCCACGGCCAGGGGTCCCTGCCGTCGGTACCGCTTTGGCTGACCCAACCATAGGAGTTCGGCGCGCCGGATTGCGTCGACAGGATCAGCGACGGCCCGCCGGACGGATAACTGGTCTGGAACACCCGGTTCGACGAAGTCTCGTCGACCGCGTTCATGAAGCCGTCGCCGGTGACTTCGGCGACGTCCCAGATGTCGCCGTCGTCCCGAACCGATGATGAATTGTCCTGGGCGCCGCCGTACATCCTGTCGGGATCGGCCGGGTCGATCGCGACGTCGTAGAACTGCGTGATGTCGAGGTTCGCGTTGAGGTTGGCGAAGGTGCCGCCGCCATCGTCGCTGCGCCAGAGGCCGCCATCGCCGCCGACCCAGAAGCGGTTGTCGTCGTTGACCGAGAACCGGACGATGTGGGTGTCCTGGTGGACCTGTTGTCCGCCACCCCATTGCGCCGTGAGGATCGTCAGCGTCTGGCCGCCGTCAAGCGACAGCGCGGGCCGGATCGTCCCGACCAGCACCCGGTCGGGATCGTCGGCGGCGACGTCGAGCGTCAGGTTGTACCAGCACTGTCCTTCACAGGCGTCCGTGTTGACGATCGTCCACGTCGCGCCGGCGTCGTCGCTGCGGTAAAGCTTCAGGCGATTGCTGTTGCCGGACAGGGAATACAGGGTCGCAGGCTGCGATCCGGCGATCGCGATTCGCGTATAACCCGCCTGGCCGCCGGTCGGTGCACCGCCGCCGAGCTGGGTCCAGGTCTGGCCGGCGTCGGTCGACTTGAACAACCCGCCCGGCGAGATTTCCGTGTAGACGACGTTCGCGTCGGTCGGATCGAACACGACATCGCGGGTATCGCTGCCAGCGAGGACCAGCGTCCACGCCTGTCCGCCGTCGGCGGTGCGATAAATGCCGCCGTCGCTGATCGTTCCGTCCGGGTTGCAGTGACCGGCGCCGCCGGCGAGCACGATGGCCGGGTCGGCCGGCGACTGCGCGAGCGCGGTGACGAACGACAGCGGCAGCGGGGCCGCGTCACTGCCATTGCGGGATTCCCAGGTCGTGCCGCCATCCGGCGAATAAAAGAGGCCGAGCCCGAAGTACCCGGAGCAGCTCGAGTTGATCTCGCCGGTGCCGGCCCAGACATGATCCGGGTTGCCGGCCTCGAGCATCACCGAACCGATGCTTTCGGTGCCAACCGCGTCGAACAACTGCGTCCAGCTCGTGCCGCCATCGGTGGATTTCCACAGGCCGCCGGCCGCCGCGCCGAGGTAGATCAGGTTTTCGTCGGCGGGGTCGACCGCCATGGCCGTGACGCGGCCCGCGACATTGCCCATGTCCCAGCCGAGCATGGTCATTGGCGCCGGACCCATCGGCAGCCAGCTCTGGCTGGCCAACAGCGCCGGAGGTTGCCGCGACATCCGTGCCCGCTGGAGCGCCAGCGCATTCGCGCGCCTTGCCCCCGCGTTGGCGATGTCGCGCAGACCGCGAACCCGCTCGAACCAGTCGATGCGCTCGCGGATTTCACGCTCCTCGCCGTGCGACAGATCGCCCTGCGGCAGCAGCGGCGGTACCGTGACTCCCTGTGCGAAACCGGTCATGGCCAGCGCCAGTCCGAAGACCGCCACGGCAATTCTGGTGCGATTCATCGATGAAGCCCCCGGAAGCCCGTGCCCCGCGACGCGCAGGGAGGGACATGGCCGCACGCTACCGGGATGGCGGCCGGACGGCAAGGACCGGTTGGAATCCGTCGCGCCTGCCCGCATGTCGCCCCCGATACCCACGAGGACACGCGCATGGCTGCTGCGACGGAAACCCGGGCATTCGAGGCCGAAGTCTCCCAGGTCCTGCACCTGGTGACACACTCGCTTTATTCGCACAAGGAAATCTTCCTGCGCGAACTGGTTTCGAATGCGTCCGATGCGTGCGACAAGTTGCGTTTCGCGGCGCTGTCGGAACCCGACTTGCTTGCCGGCGACCCCGATCTCGCCGTCGACGTCCGCGTCGACCGCAAGGCGCGGACGCTCGCGATCACCGACAACGGCATCGGCATGACGCGCGAGGAAGTCATCGACAACATCGGCACGATCGCGCGCTCCGGGACGCGGCGCTTCCTCGAAGCCCTGTCCGGCGACGCACGCAAGGACACGCAACTGATCGGCCAGTTCGGCGTCGGGTTCTACTCGGCCTTCATCGTCGCCGACGTCGTCGAAATCGTGACCCGCAGCGCGCGCGCGCAGCCCGATTCCGCGGTGCGCTGGAAATCCACCGGCAGCGGCGAATATACGCTGGAGGCGGCAGGCAACGCGCCGCGCGGCACGACGGTGACGTTGCATCTTCGCGAGGACGAGTCGGAGTTCCTCGATGCGGCGCGGTTGCGCGACCTGATCCATCGCTATTCCGGGCATGTTTCCTTTCCGATCCGGCTCCATGCGGAGGATTCGGCTGCAAAAGGTGAAGGGCCCGAGACGGTCAATGGCGCGAATGCCGTGTGGATGCGGCCACGCGCCGAGGTGACCGATGCCGAGTACCAGGCGTTCTACAAGTCGCTGACACACGACTTCAGCGACGCGCTCGCGTGGACGCACAATGCCGTGGAGGGACGCCAGAATTACACCTTGCTGCTTTACCTTCCGTCACGGCCGCCGCTGGAGACCTTGCTGACGGGCCACGAGGAGCGCAAGGGGCTCAAGCTCTACATTCGCCGCGTCTTGATCATGGATGCGAGCGAACTGTTGCTGCCGGCCTGGCTCCGGTTCGTGCGCGGGGTCGTCGACGCCGACGACCTGCCGCTCAACGTCAGCCGCGAGACGCTGCAGGACAACCGGCTGGTCGGGCAGATTCGCGCCGCCTGCGTCAAGCGCGTGCTCGATCTCCTGGATCGGCTGGCGAAGGACGAGCCTGAAAAATTCGCCAAGTTCAACGCGGCTTTCGGCAACGTGCTGAAGGAAGGCATCGTCGATGACCCCGATCACCGGGAACGCATCGCGAAATTGCTGCGGTTCGCCTCGACCGCCTCGGGCAGCAACGAGCGGACGGTATCGCTCGACGACTATGTCGGCCGCATGCAGCCCGGGCAGGATGCCATCTGGTACGTGACGGCGGATTCCCATCCCGCGGCGAAGGGCAGCCCGCACATCGAGGCGCTGGTCGGGCGCGGCGTCGAGGTACTGCTGTTGACCGACCGGATCGACGAGTGGATGGCCGGCCATCTCGGCGAGTACGGCGGCAAGAGGTTGCGGGACGCCGCAAAGGGCGACAGCGACGGCCCGGTCGACGCCGAGCAGCACCGGCAACGGGTCGAGGCCGCGAAACCGCTGGTCGAGAAGCTGAAGGGCTGGTTGGGAGATGCGGTATCGGAAGTTCGCGTCAGCACGCGCCTGACCGGATCGCCGTCGTGCCTCGTCACCGGCGAACACGACTTGTCGCTGCGCATGCAACGCCTGTTGCGCGAAGCGGGCCACGACGTCCCCGCGGTGGCGCCGGTGCTCGAGATCAATCCGGATCACCCGCTGGTGCAGCGTCTTGCCGACGAGACCGATCCCGACTATGCGAGTGACATCGGTTGGCTCCTGTTCGACGAAGCCCGGGTTGCCGCCGGCGACAACCTGGTCGACCCGGGCGGATTCATCGCGCGGATCAATCGCGCGCTGCTCGACGGCCGGCGCACGGGCTGAGTCCGATCCGCGACGCGCGTGTCCTGCGGCGCCCCCGCGCGTGCGTGCTACGATCCCCGGCGCTTTCGTGGCCGTGGCCGGATCGATGCACATTGAAACCAAGCTGCCGCGCGTCGGCACCACCATCTTCAGCGTGATGAGCCAGTTGGCGGCCGAGCACGGCGCCGTCAACCTCGGTCAGGGTTTCCCCGACTTCGATGGACCGCAGGCACTGCGCGATGCGGTGACGCGCGCCATGAACGCCGGACGCAACCAGTACGCACCGATGACCGGAATCCCGGCCTTGCGCGAACAAATCGCCCGCAAGGTGCACGCCGGATATGGCCGCAAGGTCGACGCGGACCACGAAGTCACCGTCACGTCGGGCGCGACCGAGGCCCTCGCGGCGGCGATCGCCGCGGTCGTCAGGCGCGGCGACGAGGTCATCGTCCTCGACCCGTGCTATGACAGTTACGATCCCGCGATCGCACTGAATGGCGGTCGCGCGGTGCACATTCCGCTCGACCCGCGCAACTTCCTTCCCGACTGGGGGCGGGTGCGCGCCGCGGTCTCCCCGGCGACGCGGATGATCATCGTCAACACGCCGCACAATCCCTGCGGATCAGTGTTTGGTGCGGACGATCTCGCCGCGCTCGCCGAACTGGTGCGCGACACCGGGATCTTCGTGCTGTCCGACGAAGTCTACGAGCACATCGTCTTCGACGGGGCGTTGCACCAGAGCGTGCTCCGGCATCCGGAACTCGCCGAGCGGAGCTTCGTCGTCAGCTCGTTCGGCAAGACGTTCCATTGCACCGGGTGGAAGGTCGGTTACTGCGTTGCACCGCGGCCGCTGTCCAACGAATTCCGCAAGGTCCACCAGTACCTGACATTCAGCACGTTCACGCCGGCGCAGTGGGGCCTCGCCGAGATCCTCGAATCGGATCCAGGGCACATTGCGGGCCTGGCGGCGTTCTACCAGGCCAAGCGTGACCGGTTCCGCTCGGCGCTCGCGGGTTCGAGATTCAAGCCGAGGCCGGTGGCTGGGTCGTACTTCCAGGTGGTCGACTACAGTGCACTGGCCGATCGCGACGACCTCGGGTTCTGTGAAACGCTGATTCGCGACTGTGGCGTCGCGGCCATCCCGTTGTCGGCGTTCTACGATGCCCCGCCGGCCGACCAGCGCCTCGTGCGGCTGTGCTTCGCCAAGCGCGACGAGACGCTCGACGACGCCGCCGAACGGCTGTGCCGGTTGTAGCGGAACCGGCGCGGGGAGAGTCTCGATGAATCCACTCCGCATATCGCTCGTGCAGGGCGCGACGCGATGGCACGATCCGGCCGGCAACCGCGACTATTACGCGGCGCTGACCGATCCGTTGCAGGGCAGCACCGACCTCGTCTTGTTGCCAGAGACGTTCACGAGCGGCTTCTCGAACGACGCGATCGCCACCGCCGAAGACATGCAGGGTGCAACCGTCGAATGGCTGCGCGAGCGCTCGCGCACACTCGCCGCCGCGGTGACCGGCAGCGTCCAGCTTCGCGATGGCGGACGCGTGTTCAACCGCCTGCTGTTTGCAACTCCGGATGGTCGGGTGCGGCATTACGACAAGCGGCACCTGTTCCGCAATGCCGACGAGCACCAGCGGTATGCGGCAGGACGGGGTCGCCTCGTCGTCGAGCTGGCCGGTTGGAGGATCTTGCCGCAAGTGTGCTACGACCTTCGGTTCCCGGTCTGGCTGCGCAATCGCCGCGACGAACCGGCCGGGCGCTTCGACTATGACCTGATCCTGTTTGTCGCGAACTGGCCGGCAGCCCGGCGCCACGCGTGGCGAACGCTGCTGCGCGCGCGCGCGATCGAAAACCTCGCGTGTTGCGTCGGCGTCAATCGCGTCGGCACCGACGGCAACGGGCTTGCGTATGCGGGCGACAGCGTCGTCCTCGATGCGCTGGGCGAGCCGCTGGTCGAACTCGGCGCGACGGAAGCGGTGGCGACCGTGGCGCTCGATCCAGCCGCGCTCATCGCCCATCGCGAGCGCTTCCCGGCGTGGATGGACGCCGACCGGTTCGAGCTTTCCGACTGACGTCGAAACCCGAAACTCAGACGATTTCCAGCACCCGCTCCGGCGGCCGCCCGACGATGACCTTGCCGTTCGCGATGATGATCGGACGCTGGATCAGCCGGGGATGGCTCGCCATCGCCGCGATCAGCGCGGCACGCCCCAACGCAGGATCGTCGAGGTTGAGCTCGGCGTATTCGGGCTCGTCATGCCGCATCAGGTCACGGGGTTCGATGCCGAGTCCATCGAGGATCCGCGCCAACTCCGTGGCGGTCGGCGGCTCGTCGAGGTAGTGCACGATGCGGGGATGAATGCCGCGGGACTCCAGCAAGGCAAGCGCCGCGCGCGATTTCGAACACTTCGGGTTGTGGTAGATCGTCGGGATCATCGGAGTGGGTCAGGCCGTCGGTTGCGCATTCCGCTGGCCGCGGGGACGCACGGCGGTCCTCGACTCGTCGAGCTCCCGGTTCAGGACAAAGCGTTCCGCGAGCTGGCGGGTGGGGCGGGTCGCAAGGCGGCTGCCCGTGACCGGGCACAGGATTTCATAAACTTCATCGACAAGGGTGCCGGCTTCGCTCGATTGCCGGATGCGGCGGATGGCATAGCCGAACACATAGGTATCGGCCAGCGTGGGTTTGCTCATGACGGACTCCTGCGGGTGACGATGCATTGCGCGCAACTTCGGTGCCGTCGATCGCAACGGCTCGCCTGGTCGCGAAATCCCGGTTCCTCCTGGCCAGTGTGGGGTGCGCGGGGTTGGACCGTCGATCGACGCGGATGTTCCGCTGACCAGAATGTGCATCTGCAGCACGCGACGTGGCTGGATCGGCTGCTCGCGTGCGGCGCCGACTGCTAGAATCCGGCGCACCTGCGACGTGGCCTCAGCCGGTGCCGGGAGGGTCCGGTCGAGCTGGGGCCAAGTCGCTTGCCACGCGCCACCTGCACCGCGGGTATGGCGGACGAATCCGGGGAAGAATCGGGAGTGAATGGCATGAAAACGCGGTCCCACTTCATTGCATTGAGTCTGGCCGTCGGCGCGCTGTACGCCGGGAACGCGCTGGCTGCCGGCGAGCGCCCGGCCGTCGGCGTCGCCGAGTTCAAGAACGAGTCCGCCGCCGGCTGGTGGCGCGGAGGCGTCGGTTGGGAATTGTCCGGGATGCTGTCGAACGAGCTCGCGAGCACGAATGATTTTCGCGTGCTCGAGCGCGCCAAGCTCGAGAAGGTGCTCGAGGAGCAAAATCTCGCCGCGTCCGGCCGTGTCCGCGCGGGGACGGGAGGCAAGATGGGGCAGGTTACGGGTGCCGATTATCTCGTGTTCGGCACGGTGACCGCCTATGAGGAAAACACCTCGAGCACGGGCGGCGGACTGAGCTTCCACGGCATCTCGCTCGGCGGGAAGTCGTCCGAGGCCTACCTTGCGGTCGACGTCCGCGTCGTCAATTCATCGACGGGCGAGGTCGATTTCTCGCGTACCGTCGAAGGCCGCAGCTCGGGTGGCGGCGTGTCGATCGGCGTGTACCGTGGCGGTTTTGGCGGCGATTTGGCGCACGAGCAGAACACGCCGGCCGGCAAGGCGATCCGCGCGGCCCTGGTCGAGATCACCGACTATCTCGACTGCGTGATGGTCAAGAAGGACAGTTGCGTTGCCGAGTACAACGCGAAGGAGCAGCGCCGCCGCAACAGCGACAAGAACGCGATCAAGCTCGACGGCTAGGCGGTCGCCGTACCGATCTGCGCTCCGGCGAATCGACTGACCAGGTTTGCCTTCGACCCCTCTCCCTCAAGGGGAGGGACGCCGCTGCCGGGGCAGGTGGGTGGGCACGGCTGCACGACGGCGACACCGGTCTTCGATACGACCTACGGGTCGAACCCGCTGGCGAAGACCTCGTCGGGGAAAGACTGCACCTCGTACGCGCCGATGTCGGCAGCGGAGCCGTAGACGCGGGGAAAGCCGGCGCCGCGCTGGTCGGTATCGAAGTTCCACGGATTCGATCCGGTGTTGATCGCCGGGCTTCCTGTCGCCAGCGCCATCGTCCACGTCGGGCCGCCATTGTCGGCAAGCGGCAGCAGCATCGGGTCGGAATTGAGGGTGTCCGGAGGCAGCGTGACGTTGGGGTCGGCGGAACCGACGAGGTTGTTCGAACCGATGACAGTCAGCGTCAATTGGGGGCTTGTCGCCAGATCCGCTGCGTGACCACCCGGTCCGTCGATTGAGTTGCGGGCGATGATCGTGCTGTCGAGGTACAGGGTGTAGTCATTCTGCGCCGTCCCGCTATCGAGTATTGCCACCGCACCGCCGTACCGGCTGGTGTTGAACGCGACGGTGCTGTTGGCGACAGGCAAGGCGTTGGCATCGGCAAACGCGCCGGCCAGCTCCGCGCTGTTCCAGGTGAACGTGCTGTTACTGATGCCGCTGGCGTCGCTCGGTGCGGTGGGTACGGGAAGGTGGTAGGAAGACAACGAACCGATCGCCCCACCGCCGACGCCGTCGGCGCTGTTGCTGCTGAAGGTCGAACCGGCGATCGTGAAAACGGGGTTTGCCGCGACGCCACCGCCATTCGCGTTCTGTTCCGGTTCGGTCGCCTCGATCGTATTGCCCGAGAGCGTACTCTGCATCACGTACATCCGCCCCGAGGCAAACACGCCGCCACCGGCTGTGCGGTAGCCCTGATACGCGCAAGTCATTTCGACGTGTGTGGGCCGGGCACCCAGCGAAGCCCACGATGCCGGGAGTCGGCGCTGCCGATCACCGGTCGACCCTGATCGGCGCGCGGATGGCGGGCTCGCGTCAACCGCCGGGTTTCGGGCTGCCGCGCCGGTGACGGCGGCGGCCTGCCGGCGCTCCATTCCCGGGTCCGGCCGGGCGACCGTCCGGTTGGCGTCTTGCCGGCGGCTCCGCGCGATTGCCGTCGACTTCGCGATGTGGCCGCTGGCCGCCGCCGACGGCGAACGGCGAATTGCGCGGGTCGCTGCGGCGTGACTTGTTGCGCCGGGCGGGTTTGGCGTCCGGGAACCAGCTTTTCAGCACGGCGGGATTCAAGCCGGGCTCGGCGGCGAACAATGGACGCCCGGCCGCCTGCACGCCGCGTCGTTGCCGCGCATTGCCGGCGCCCTCGGCGCGCGGTCCACCGCGTTGCCGCGGGTTACCCGGACGCGAAGGGCCGCCCGGCATTTTCGGCCTGCCCTTGCGCGGCGCGCCGCCGCGACGGCGCTTCTCGGCGCCGGGTTTTTGCCAGCCGTCGTCGCGCAGGCGGTCGAACGCGGCAACTTCGCGCGCTTCATCGTGGTACGCGCCACTCCAGGCTTGCGGCGACGCCCGCACCGGGCGGACTTCGGTCGGCGACGCCCGGCGTTGGCCGTTGATTGGCGCCAGCGTGAGCCGGGGCGCCGGGTGCGCGAGGCCGGCGAGGTCGCGGAGACGGCTGGTGGCGGCTGCATCAAGTTCGGTCGAATCGCCGCGCTTGAGTCCGCGCGGGATCTCGACGTTGCCATAGCGGATGCGCTTGAGGCGGCTGACGAGGAGGCCGGCGGCTTCCCACATCCGGCGCACTTCGCGGTTGCGCCCCTCGCGGATCACGACACGGAACCACGAGTGCGTCGGGCCGCGGCTGATCGGGACGATGACGTCGAAGCGGGCCTGGCCGTCGTCGAGTTCGATGCCGTCGCGGAGCTTCTGCAGCATGGCGTCGGTGACCTGGCCGTGCACGCGGCAGATGTATTCGCGTTCGATGGCCGAACTCGGGTGCATCAGCGCATTGGCGAGTTCGCCGTCCGTCGTCAGCAGCAGCAGGCCCGTCGTGTTGATGTCGAGCCGCCCGACCGCGATCCAGCGCGCACCATGCAGGGGCGGCAGTTGTTCGAACACGGTGGGCCGGCCCTCGGGATCCTCGCGCGTCGTCACGATGCCGTCGGGCTTGTGGTAGGCGAGGATGCGCGCGTCGGCACTGGCGGTAACGACGACGAAGTGGCGCCCGTCGAGATCGACGCGGTCGCCGGCGTGGACACTGGAGCCGATGCCGGCCACGGCGCCGTTGACGCGTACGTCACCGGCTTCGATGCGTTGCTCGAGCACGCGCCGCGATCCGAGTCCGGCGTTCGCGAGAACCTTGTGCAGGCGCTCCTCGTGCGCCGGGGCGACGTCGGCGTCCGGCTTGCGCAGCGTCAGCAGCGTACGGGTCGGCGTGTTCACTGCAGCGCCTCCCGTGAGGCCGCCGGCGATGCGCGGGGCCCTTCGCCATCACCGCCGTCACCGGGTTCCCCGGCCATGGCCGGAGCCAAGGGCTCGATCGCGCCGGGTACGTCCTCGAGGGGAAGTTCCGGCAGCGGATCGTCGATGGCGCCGATTTCGTGCAGCGGTGGCAATTGGTCGAGCGACTTGAGGCCGAAGTAGTCGAGGAAGGCCCGTGTCGTGCCGAGCAGGGCCGGTTTGCCGGGAACGTCCCGGTGGCCCAGCACGCGCACCCAGTCGCGTTCCTCGAGTGTCTTGACGATGCTCGAGGCAATGCCGACGCCGCGCACCTGCTCGATTTCCGCACGCGTGATCGGCTGCCGGTAGGCGATCAGCGCCAGCGTTTCGAGCAGCGCGCGGGAATACCGGGTTTGCCGTTCGGTCCACAGGTGCGCCACCACGCGATGAGCGGACGCACGGACCTGGTAGCGGAACCCGGACGCGACTTCGACGAGTTCGACGCCACGGCCTTCGCAGTCGCGCGTGAGTTCCGCCAGCGCCTGCTCGACCTCCTCGCGCGGCGGCGCGGCCTCCTCGCCGAACAAGGTGCAGAGCTGGACGATGGAAAGGGGTTGGCCGGCCGCCAGCAAGGCGGCTTCGATGATCGGTTTGATCGGGGTGGATTCCGGCATGGGTGTCCGAATCGTGGGGCGCGGTTCAGGCCGGCGCGGTGAGGGATTTCACGTAGATCGGCGCGAGGGGGCGTTCCTGCACGATTTCGATCAGGCTCTGGCGCGCGAGTTCCAGCAATGCGAGGAACGTGACCACGATGCCGTTGCGTCCTTCGGCCGGCTGGAACATCGACGTGAAGGCGTGGAAACCAGAGTCTCCGATCGTGCGCAGGATGTCGGTCATGCGTTCGCGCACGCTGAGTCCTTCGCGCTGGATCGCGTGGTGGCCTGAAAGTTCGGCTCGCTTCACGACGTCGCGCATGGCCAGCAACAGCTCGCGCAATTCGACCGGCGGCGGCAGCCGGATCACGCTGCGGTCCTCGACGAATGCGGCGGCCACCGCGAAGTCGCGATCCAGGCGCGGCAACTGGTCGATGTCCGCCGCGGCCGCACGGAAGCGTTCGTATTCCTGCAGGCGCCGCACCAGTTCGGCTCGTGGATCCGACTCGAGGCCTTCTTCGAGCGGCGGTCGCGGCAGCAGCATGCGTGACTTGATCTCGGCGAGGATCGCGGCCATCACCAGATACTCGGACGCGAGTTCCAGCCGGAGTTCCCGCATCATGTCGATGTACTCGACGTATTGGCGCGTGATCTCCGCGATCGGGATGTCGAGGATGTCGAGGTTCTGGCGCCGGATCAGGTACAGCAGCAGGTCGAGCGGGCCTTCGAACGCGTCGAGGATGACCTCGAGTGCGTCGGGCGGAATGTAGAGGTCCTGCGGTACGTCGAGCACCGGCATGCCGTGGACCATGCCCAGCGACATTTCCTGCTGGCGCGGGGGCGGCGCGGGTTGACGCACGGTCGCGGCGGGGTGGCTGGTCTGCTCGCTCATGCCTGATGCAACGCAGGCCTGGCGCCTCACGGCGCGGCCATGCTGGACTCTCGTCTTCCAGAATATCGGACCGGGATGCGCGGACTGCGCACCCGGCAAACTCGACCCCACAACGTTCAATCGCCGAAGACCGGTGATCGGGAGCCGGCAAACCCATCGTTCGTGGAACCACCCGGCGAATTTCCCGCCTGCGCCGACAATCGGGACGGTGGCGAATCGAAGCCGATGGGACGCCGGCTAGATTACGCGCAAAGCCGTTGTGCGTCCAGTCCCGGCCGCGCAGGCGATCGGCTACCATACGCGTTTTCGCGGAAGCGGTTCGATGTGGTACGTGATCATCGGGCGCGACGGCGTGGGCGTTCTCGATCGACGCCGCAGCGCCCGGCCGCGACACCTCGCCCGCCTGCAGGAACTCCGGGACTCGGGGCGTTTGCTGCTCGCGGGACCGTTGCCGGCGATCGACAGTGAGGATCCCGGGCCGGCGGGTTTCACCGGCAGCCTGATCGTCGCGGAGTTCGATGATCTTGCCGCGGCGACCGCCTGGGCCGAAGACGATCCGTACCGCACGTCCGGCGTCTATCGGACCGTCGAGGTGTACCCGTTCCGAAGGACGCTGCCGTGACGGAGCGAGTCGGGAAGATCCGCGCGGCGCTGGAACTTCGGTTCGCGCCGGCGGAACTGGTGATCGTCGATGACAGTGCGCGGCACGCGGGGCATGAGGGCGCCCGTGACGGGCGAGGGCATTTCACCGTGACGATCACCAGCGAGGCGTTCCGGGACCTTGCCCCGCTGGCCCGCCACCGCGCGGTCTACGATGCGCTCGGCCCCCTCATGCAGACGGACATCCACGCCTTGGCCATCCGGGCGTTCGCACCAGGAGAAAATGCGCGATGCGGTTGAGTTCGATCAAGCTGGCCGGCTTCAAGTCATTCGTCGACCCGACCCAGCTCCATCTTTCGACCAACCTGTCCGGCATCGTCGGTCCGAATGGTTGCGGCAAGTCGAACATCATCGACGCCGTGCGGTGGGTAATGGGCGAGAGCGCGGCGAGCCGCTTGCGCGGCGATGCGCTGACCGACGTGATCTTCTCCGGATCGAGCGGGCGCAAGCCGGTCGGCACCGCCTCCGTCGAGCTGCTGTTCGACAACTCGGATGGCGCCATTGGCGGCGAGTACGCCAACTATGCGGAGATTTCGGTCAAGCGCACGGTCGGGCGCGACGGTCACTCCCTTTACGCGTTGAACGGCGTGCAGTGCCGGCGGCGCGACATAACCGACCTGTTCCTTGGCACCGGCCTCGGGCCGCGCAGCTACTCGATCATCGAACAGGGGACGATCACCGAGATCGTCGAATCCGATCCCGAATCGATGCGCGGACACCTCGAGGAAGCCGCCGGCATCTCGCGCTACCGCGAGCGCCGCAAGGAAACCGAGAGCCGCATGAAGGCGACGCGCGAGAACCTCGATCGCGTCCGCGACGTCGGTGAGGAAGTGGCGAAGCAACTGGCGCACCTCGCACGGCAAGCGCGGGCCGCCGAGCGCTGGCAGAAGCTCGATGCGGAGCACAAGCGCAAGCGGGCGGAACTCTCCGCGCTGAACCTGCGGGACGCGCGCGGCGCCCTGGACGAGCAGACGACGAGTCGCCGGCAGGCGGAGCTGGCACTCGAGGAAATGATTGCCGGCCAGCGGCACGGAGAATCCGAACTCGAGGCTGCGCGGGCGCGCTACGAGAGCGCGGGCGAGGCCGTGGGTGCCGCACAGGCCGAGGTCTACCGGATCGGCAGCGAGATCGCGCGGATCGAACAGCAGATCCGCCACCATCGCGAATTGGTTGCCGAGTTGCAGCGTGCCGCCGAGGAATCGGATCGCACGCATGCAACGCTGGCGGCGCAGCTCGAGGTCGACGGGGAACGCCTGCGCACACTCAAGGCCGAACTCGGCGACGATGCGCCGGGCTTCGCCGAGTTGACCGCGCGCGATGCCGATGCGTCGGCCGCGTTGCAGGCTGCCGAGAACGCCCTCGCGGAGTGGCAGGAGCAGTGGGATCGGAACTCCGGTGCCGTTGCGGCCGCCTCCCGCGAGGCCGAGATCGATCGAACCCGCATCGGCCTGCTCGAAGCACAGTGCCGCCAGTCCGGCGAACGACGCGATGCGCTGGTCGCGGAACGGACGGCAATCGACACGGAAGCCTTGTCCGCAGCCATCCGGGACATGGCGGCAGAACACGCGTCGCTCGCGGCGACGATCGCATCGCACGAAAGCCGGTTGACGGACCACATGGCCGAGGCCGAGAACGCCAACGCCCGCGAGCGATCGGCCGAAGCAGCGTTGTCGGCCCTGCGTGCGGAGCGCGCCAATATCGCCGGGCGCAGGGAGGCGCTGGAAGCGCTGCAGCACACGACGCCCGGCGAACGGGATTCGCGGCTGCGCGACTGGCTGCAGCAGGCCGGTGTCGACAGCCCGCGCCGGCTCGGTGAGGCACTCGACGTCGATGCCGGCTGGGACGCGGCAGTCGAAACCGTGCTCGACGCGTGGCTTGGCGCCGTCCTGGTCGGGAATCCGACGGCGCTCGCGGGCCGTTTTCCGCAGTTCGACGACGTCGACATCGACCTGCTGGCGGACGGCGGATCGATCGCCGGACACGCACCGACTTCGCTCGCCGCGCACGTTCGCGGACCGGCTGCGGTGATGGCGTTGCTCGCGAACGTGCATGCCGCCGATTCGAACGATGCGGCCCGCGCCCTCCTCGGGACGCTGGGGCGCGGGGCGTCGGTCGTGGCCCGCACGGGCGAATGGTTCGGGGAGGGCTTCGTGCGGGTACGGCATGGGACTCCGGCCGAGTCCGGCATCCTCGCCCGTGAACGTGAATTGCGGGCCTTGGTCGCGCGCGCCGAGGACCTCGACCGGGCGACTGCTGCAGCGGAGGCCGAACTCGGCGCGGCGCGCATGGCGCGGGAACTGGCCCATCGGCGAGTCGGTGAAGCGAATGACGCCTTGCAGGGCCACCGCCGGGCATTCGCCGGCCTCGACGGCCAACTGCAGGGGCACCAAAGCCGCCTCGATGCCGCCAACGACCGGATCGGCCGGATCACCGCGGAGCTCGCGGCCCTCGCGGCCACTCTCGATGACGGTGGAACCGAAATCAAGGCGGCGCGCAACCGCCTCGACGCCGCCGTTGGCCGCATGGGCGAACTGGAGAATGACCGGCGGGCGCTCGACGCGCGCCGGCGCGACCTGCTCGAGTCGCGCGAGGAAGCCCGCGCGACGGCACGCGAAGCCCACGATGCGGTGCATCGCATGACGGTTTCACTCGAAACCCGGCGTGCCGCGGCCGCCGGTTTGGAGGAATCCTTGCAGCGAAGCCGGGCGCGCATGACCGACCTCGAGGCGCGGCGGGCCGACATCGCTGCGCGACTTGCGGCGAGCGGGGATCCCGCCGAACGCCACGAAGCCGAGCGGCAGGCCTTGCTCGGACAGCGTCTTGCCGCGGACCAGGCTTTGGTCACCGCGCGCCAGGCGCACGGAACCGTCGACGCCGACGTTCGCCGGCTGGAGCAGGAGCGGCACCGGACCGAACAAGTGTTGACGGAGCGGCGCGACGCGCTGGGCGAGCTCCGCTTGCGTGAGCAGGAGCACCGATTGCACGCCGAGGCGTTGGCGGCCGAGATCACGGCTGCCGGATTCCGGATCGACGAGTTGCTCGAGGCGTTGCCTGCCGACCTGTCGGGAGGGGAACGCCAGCACGAACTCGACGAGCTGGCGGCGAAAATGCAGCGGCTCGAGCCGGTCAACCTCGCCGCGATCCGGGAGCACGACGAACTCGAGCAGCGCAAGGCATATCTCGACGCGCAGATGGCCGACCTCGGCGCTGCGCTCGAGACACTCGAGGGCGCGATCCGCAAGATCGACAAGGAGACGCGGCAGCGTTTCCGGGAAACGTTCGAGCGCGTCAACGCGGGGCTGCAGGAGCTGTTCCCACGCCTGTTCGGCGGCGGACACGCCTACCTCGAGCTGACGGGCGATGACCTCCTGACAGCCGGAGTGACGATCATGGCGCGGCCTCCGGGCAAGCGCGTCAGCTCGATCTCGCTGCTGTCCGGCGGCGAGAAGGCCATGACCGCGGTGGCGATCGTGTTCGCGATCTTCAGGCTGAATCCGGCGCCGTTCTGCCTGCTGGACGAGGTCGACGCGCCGCTCGACGAGGTGAGCATCGGCCGCTTCTCGGCGCTGGTGACCGAGTTGAGCGAGAAGGTGCAGTTCATTTTCGTCACGCACAACAAGGCGACGATGGAAGCCGCGATGCAGTTATGCGGCGTGACGATGCGCGAGCCTGGCGTTTCGCGCTTGGTGCAGGTCGACCTGGCCGAAGCCGAACGGCTTGCCGGCGCGGCCTGAGGCAAAGGGGGCAGGCCATGGACTCATGGAATCCGGCGGTCGGGATCCCGCTGATCCTGATCGGCATCGTCGTGCTGGCGGTGATCTACATCGGCAGCCGCAAGACCAAACCCGGCCAAAGGAAAGCGACCGCCGCCACGCGGATCGAGCCGCGTCTCGGCACCGGGGAACCCGCCGGTGCCGATGCCGTGGACGACCCGGTCAAAGCCGAACTCGACCGGTTGGGCCGTGCGGTGTCGACGACGGCCCGGGTTGCACGGCCGGTAATCGGAACGCGCCCGTCACAGGGCATCGAGAAAATCGTCACGTTGTACGTCGCCGCCCCGGCCGGCGAAACGCTGTCCGGTACCGACATCGTCGTCGCGGCCGAGAAGGCAGGGCTCGAATTCGGGGATCGCGGCATTTTCCATCGTGTGATCCCGGGCAACGCATCATCGGGGCCCGTGTTCAGCCTCGCCAACATGGTCAAGCCCGGCAGCTTCGACATGGCGCGGCTGGAAGCGCTGCGCAGTCCGGGACTTTCGTTGTTCATGACGCTGCCCGGGCCGCTGCCGGCGCTCGACGCCTGGGACATGATGCTGCCGACCGCGCAGCGGCTGGCGGAGCTCCTCGGCGCACAGGTGCTCGACGACGGACACAACGCGCTCGGTCGCCAGCGGGTCGCGCACATGCGCGACGACCTTCGCGAATGGGATCGGCGACAGGAACGGCGGCGGATCCAACCTGGCTCATAGCCGCCTCGCGCCAGCGCGCCCGGGAGTCCATTGCCCGGTCGCGCGGCGATCGGCTTCAAACGGTGTAGCGGCGGATCAACGTTTCGAGATGAATGCGGCTGGGCGCATCGAGCCGCGGCGCGAGCAGTTGCATGATGCGCACGATTCCGCTGGCGGGGATGTCTGCCGCGGATTGCGTGGGCGGTGGGTGAACCGCACGCCATCCTTGCCAGAAGGTCATCGTCAGCAACATCTGGTCGACCAGTTCTTCGGCTTCTTCCACGGTCGCCGCCAGCGACCCCCCCTTGCGCAACGAATCGAGCAGACCGGATGCGGAGGCGTGCGCACGGGCGAGCAGCCGCACGAAGCGCCGACGCACACGATCATGCCTGGCCATGATGTCCACCGGATCGCGGTACAGGAACCGATAGCGCACCATGCGTTCGAAAGCGAGGTGGAGCAACAGCCAGAGGTCTTCGAAATCCGGCATGCGTTGCGCCGGCAGCGGCAGGATCTCGTCGATCTCGGCTTCGAAGCGCGCGTAAAGCTCCTCGACGATGCCTGCCTTGTTGCGGAAGTGGTAGTAGAGGTTGCCCGGGCTGATGCCAGTCTCGTCGGCGATATCGTTGGTGCCGACGTTCGGTTCGCCCTCCGCGTTGAACAACGCCAAACTCGCGGCCAGGATCCGCTCGCGGGTGGCGCGCGCCGTCGGCGACGGCGGCTTGCGGTCGGCGCGCGGGCGGCTCATCGTGGTCGAGCCGGGCGCCGGCAGCGCGTCCCGTCCCGGGCAATGGACACCTCGATCACTTGCCCTTGGCGAGCGACTTCACGAGGTCGATGTACTTCTTCATCGCATCGTCGGCCTTCATGCCCTTGAGCTTCGACCAGGCCTCGTACTTCGCGGTGCCGACGAAGTCGAAGAACCCCGGTTTCGGCCCGGATACGTCGCCGTCGGAGCCCTGCTTGTACAGCGCATAAAGTTTGAGCAGCGTGTCGTTGTCGGGCCGCTCCGGAAGTTTCTTCGCGTCCTCGGCGGCTTTCCCGAAACGATCCGTGAGGTCGGACATCGATCTTCCCCTGCGGCAACATGCCGGAACGCGGGCGAGCTTACATCACGGCCGGCGCGTGGCCAACGACGCGTGGTGCGAGCCCTGCGGCGCCGGGTATGCTTGGCGCCCTGGCGCGTGGGGCGGACGGAGGCGGAGCATGACGTATTTCGTGACGGGCGCGACCGGATTCATCGGAAGGAACCTGGTCGAGCGCCTGCTCGCCAGGCGCGGCACCATTCACTGCCTCGTGCGCAAGGACTCGCTGCCGCGCTTCGAGGCGTTGCGCGAGCGCCTCGGCGCCGATCCGAAGCGCCTCGTCGCGATTGTCGGCGACCTCGGGAAGCCGGGGCTCGGCGTCCCGCCGGCAAAGGCACGCGCGTTGCGGGGCAAGATCCGGCACTTCTTCCACCTCGCGGCGCTGTATGACATCGGCGCCCCGGAAGCGGCGCAAGTCGAGGCGAACGTCGAAGGCACGCGGCATGCGCTCGCGTTCGCGGACGCAATCGCCGCCGGAATCTTCCACCACGTGAGCTCGATCGCGGTTGCCGGGTTCTACGCCGGCGTGTTCCGCGAAGACATGTTCGGCGAGGCGGAGGATCTCGATCTCGCGTACTTCCGGACCAAGCACGAGTCCGAGCGGCTGGTGCGCGAGGCGAGCACGCGACCGTTCCGGATCTACCGTCCGGGCATCGTCATCGGCGATTCCCGCAATGGCGAAACGGACAAGATCGACGGGCCGTACTACTTCTTCCGGCTGATCAAGAAAATGCGCGCGGCCTTGCCGCCGTGGATGCCCACCGTCGGCCTTGAAGGCGGGCGCGTGAACCTGGTGCCGGTCGATTGGGTGGCGGCGGCGATGGATCACATCGCGCACAAGCCGGGGCTCGACGGTCATTGTTTCCATCTCACCGACCCGGCCCCGCGCCGGATCGGCGAGGTTTTGAACCTGTTCGCGCGGGCCGGCCACGCCCCGGAAATGGCCATGCGGATCGATGCGCGCGTGTTCGCGTTCGTGCCGGGCAGCATCAAGTCGGCAATCGGTCGGCTGCCGCCGGTCCGGCGCATGATCGCGGCGGTGTTGCGCGACCTCGGCATACCGTCCGAAGTGCTGCGGTTCATCAACTATCCGACGCGCTTCGACAGCCGCGAGACCGAGCGCGCCCTGCGGGGCTCGAAGATCCGCCTGCCGGACCTCGAAACCTATGCCTGGCGGTTGTGGGACTATTGGGAGCGCCACCTCGATCCCGACCTGTTCGTGGACCATTCCCTGTCCGGTCGGGTGAAGGGTCGCGTGGTGGTCGTCACGGGTGGAACGTCGGGCATCGGCCTCGCGACCGCGACGAAGGTCGCCGCCGCCGGGGCGAAGACCGTCATCTGTGCACGCAATGCGGAGGAACTGGATGCGACGCGGCGGGCCATCGAGGCCGCGGGCGGCGTATGCCACACCTACGTCGCGGATCTCGCCGAGCCCGCTTCCTGCGACGGCTTCGTGCGCGCGGTGCTGGCCGACCACGGGCACGTCGACGTCCTCGTCAACAATGCCGGCCGGTCGATCCGCCGCGCGATCGCCGCGAGCTACGACCGGTTCCACGATTTCGAACGGACGATGCAGCTCAACTATTTCGGCGCGCTGCGGGTGATCCTGGGATTTCTGCCCTCGATGGCGGAACGGCACACCGGCCACATCGTCAACATTTCGTCGATCGGCGTGCTGACGAACTCACCGCGGTTTTCCGCGTATGTCGCGTCGAAGGCGGCGCTC
Source organism: Lysobacterales bacterium (assembly GCA_046347015.1). GTDB lineage: Bacteria > Pseudomonadota > Gammaproteobacteria > Xanthomonadales > Rhodanobacteraceae > Dokdonella_A. Next base: position 123,195 of record JAXMHA010000004.1, read on the forward strand.
GACGCGTTTTCCCGCTGCGCGCAGGCCGAGTTCTCCGACAACGGCGTCAACTTCACGACCATCAACATGCCGTTGGTGAAGACCCCGATGATTGCGCCGACCAAGATTTACGAGTCGGTACCGACGTTGTCGCCGGACGAGGCGGCGGACCTGGTCACGCAGGCGATCATCGAGCGTCCGGTGCGGGTCGCGACGCGACTCGGCACGTTTGCGCAGGTCTTCTACGCGCTGATGCCACGCGCATACGAGATCATCATGAACTCCGCGTTCCGCCTGTTTCCGGATTCGGCGACGGCGGACGGCAAGTCGAAGCAACCGGCGCAGGCGGATGCCGCCGCGGCAATGCCGACCAGCGAGCAAATTGCATTTGCTTCGCTGATGCGGGGCATCCACTGGTGACGGACTGTCCCCGCCGGCGAGGACCGGCGGGGACACCGTATCGGGAAACGATCAGCCGCGCTTGCGGGCGCCCGCCACGCGCTTGCGGGAAGCAGCGCCACCCTGCTTGCGCACCTCGCGTGCCAGTTCCTCGACCTTCGCCGACAATGCCTTGATTTCGGCGTGGTTCGGAACCCCGAGCCGGCTCAACGCGCCCGACACGCGCTTCTCGAACACCTGCTCGAGCTTGTCCCAGGTCTCCTGGCTGCGCTCGCGCATCTGTTCGGCGGCGCCGCGCATCGCATCGACCTTCGTTTCAGTCAGCTTGCGGGTGCGGGCATCGATGGCCATGCCTTCCTTGACCAGCGACTCGAACAGCTTGCCGCCTTCCTTCTGGGCCTTGGCGAACGCGCCGAGCCCGGCCAGCCAGATCTGTTGCGCGGAATCCGCCACGGTTTTGCCGAGGCCGCCCGCGGTCGCGGGACGGGAAGTGGAACGTGACTTGAGGGTGGGCTTGTTCATGGATCGGGGTCCTGCAGTCGCGGCACCACTGCCGCCGTGGGCAGCATGATCGTGCAGGGTATTCGAGCACACACACTAAAAACAAACGTTCCCGGGGCCTTCAGCCGAGTTCCGCGTCGAGGCGCCTTTCGATTTCCCGCTCGATCACCGGCGTCATCATTCCCATCAACAGGCCGAGCCGTGCATGGACGTGGATTTCCCGCTTCGCAATGGCGATGTGGCCATCGACGCCGGAGCGCTCGAAGTGCAGCGTATGCCCATCCCAATGGTGGTCGATCCCGTACTCCTCGCCGATGACGATGGCGACGCGTTCGACCACTGCCCGCGCCGCTTTCAGGGACAATGCATGATCACGGCGGATATCGATCGTCGGCATTGGCGTGCTTCCCGCGGGCGGATGAGAACCCGCATTGTGGGGCCGGAGCCCGGTGTCGCCAAGCCCGGAAGCCCAGGGGACGATTGCAGCATCCATGTGCGCATGACGGAATGGGCCGTGTGCTAGAGTGCCGCGGCCTCAGGCAGACCCGTTGCGATGCGACTCAGTTTCCCGAACGGCGAGCATGCCGACGCGTTGATCCGTTCCGGTACGGCGAGCCTCGGTACTTCCGACCGCAACACGATCGTGATCCCGGGGCACGACGTGGCGCCGCTGCACGCACGCCTGACAGCCGGAGAGCGCCGGCTGGTGCTGGAGGTGGTCGACGGCTCGTCCCGCACGCATGTCAATTGCCGGCCGGTCCGCGAAAGGGCGTTGCTGCGGGCGGGTGACACCGTGCACCTCGGCAGCGTGGCGATGGAACTGAAGCCGGACCACGACTCGGAGGTCGCGATCCCCGTGCTCGGCAATCGCGCCGACCGGTCGACGCCACCGACTCCGGAAGTCGTCCTGCGGGGACTGTCGGGAGCCTACTTCGGCCGGTCGATTCCGATCCGTGGCGACATCTCCGTCGGCAGCGCGCCCGACTGCGTCCTGGTGGTGGCCGGATCGTCGATTTCCGCGCGGCATGCCGTGATCGGATATCGTGGCGACCACTTGGCCCTGTGCGGGTCCAACGCCGGTGCGATCACCCGCGTCAACGGGATTCCGGTACGGGATGCGGTGCTCCGCCACGACGATCAGCTCGCTTTCGGCACGCAGCGATTCCTGGTCGAAGCTCCCGGCATGGACCCGCGCGAGTCCGGTGGGAAGATGGAATCGGGAACTTCAACCGCCGGTAACGATGAAACCACCCGTCGTGAAGAGTCTTCGAGGGGCGGCATCTGGTGGCTGATCGGCGCCGCGGCGCTGATCGGTTTCGTGCTGGCGTTGAGCCTGTTGCGGGGTTTCTGATTCCGGCGGAAGAATGCGGCCAGGATCGGAATCCTGAACGCCATCAGGACACTGAAGATGGCGCCGTACACCAGCGGCTCGCGCACGGCGATTTCGTTGCCATGCTTGACTTGCCAGATGAAATGCAGAACGGCCAGCAGGCCGACGGCATACACCAGGCGGTGCAGGGTCTGCCAGCGCCGGCCGAGACGCGCCTGCATACCCTTCGGTGCCGTCAGCGCAAGCGGCATCATCAGCAGCCAGGCGATGGCTCCGGCGGAAATCCACGGCTTGTCGAGCATCGCCGCGAAGAACGACGTCCAGAAGGCTCCGAGGTCGATCGCGAAGTAGACCGCGACATGGACGGTCGCATAGAAGAACGCGAACAGCCCCAACATGCGCCGGCAACGCAGGGGCCAGGTCCAGCCGCTGATTCGGCGCACCGGCGTGACCGCGAGCGTCACGAGCAGCACGCGCAGCGCCCAGTCGCCGGTCCGCTGCTCGAGCCGCGCCACCGGGTCGGCGCCGAGCGTCCCGAGCAGGGCATCGGACAGAATCATCGCGAACGGCACCAGCAGAACGACGAACAGCGGGACCTTCCACGCATTGACGGGCATTCGCGGCGTTCGGGCCGTCACGGTCAGTAGTTCCGCACGAGATCCATGCCGGCATAGAGCGCCGAAACTTCCCCGGCATAGCCGTTGAATGGCAAGGTCGCGAGGCGCCGGCCCAGCAGGCTGTAGCCGCCTCCGGAAATGCGCCGCTCACTCGCCTGGCTCCACCGCGGGTGGTCGACGGCCGGATTGACGTTCGCGTAGAAGCCGTATTCGCGCGGACCCGCGAGATTCCACGATGTCGGCGGTTGCGTTTCGGTGAACTCGATCCGTGCAATGGCCTTGATTCCCTTGAACCCGTATTTCCACGGCACGACGAGCCGCAGCGGCGCGCCGTTCTGGTTCGGCAGTTCGTGCCCGTACATGCCGATCGCGAGCAAGGTGAGCGGATGCATCGCTTCGTCGATGCGCAGGCCCTCCCGATACGGCCAGTCGAGGACACCGGAGGACTGGCCCGGCATCTCCGCCGGGCGCAGCAGCGACGTGAAGGCGACGAATTTCGCGCGCGAGGTGGGACGAAAGCGCGCCAGCACGTCCCCGAGCGGAACGCCGAGCCAGGGGATGACCATCGACCAGGCCTCGACGCAGCGCATCCGGTAGACGCGTTCCTCCACCGGGATTCCGGCCAGCAGGGATTCGAGCGGCACGCTTCCCGTGCGTTCCGCATGGCCGGCGATCTCGACGTTCCATGGACGGGGATGGAAACCCGCCGACAGTCGCGCAGGGTCGCGCTTGCCGCCACCGAACTCGTAGTAGTTGTTGTAGTGCGTGGCGTCCTCGAAGCGGGTGCGTTCCTCGTCGGACGACCAGCGTCCTCGCACGCTGGGCGTCAATTCCGGCAAACTGGATTCGAGTGCGGCGCTCGCCGGGTCCGGGCCCGACGCCGAGCACCCCACGAATGCCAGTGGCAGCCCCGACGCGAGCAGTCGCAGGATCTCGCGCCGCTTCAGCACGACGGCTTCGGGCGTGATGTCCAGTGAAGAAATCCGCACGGCGGGCACTCCCAGGTTCCACGGTCCGCCACGGAAGACCGTGGCGGAGCAGCGCGGATTGCAGCGGTGGCCTTGCCAGGGTGCTGCGTTGCGGCATAATTCCGCGTCCTCGAGGGAGAGTACGCAGTGACACGCGCCTTCAACTTCAGCGCCGGCCCCGCCATGTTGCCCGAGCCGGTCATGCGCGTGGCGCAGTCCGAATGGCTCGAATGGAACGGCACGCGGGCGTCCGTCATCGAGATCAGCCACCGGTCGAAGGAGTTCATCGCGCTCGCGGAGCAGGCCGAGGCGGACCTCAGGGAATTGCTCGGCGTGCCGGAAGATTACGCGGTGCTGTTCCTGCAGGGCGGGGCGACCTGGCATTTCGCGCAGATCGCGATGAACTTCGCGGGCCGCGATGGCAGTGCCGACTACGTGCTCACCGGCGACTGGGGCGAGAAAGCCTTGCGTGAAGCGCGGCCCCTGACGGGCGTGCGCATCGCCGCGAGTTCGGCCGCCAGCGGGTTCGACCGGATTCCGCCGCGAGGCTCGTGGGATCTCGCGCCGGATGCCGCCTACGTCCACGTCACGTCGAACGAAACGATCCGCGGCGTCGAGTTCCGTGACGTCCCGGACGTCGGCGACGTGCCGCTCATCGCCGACATGTCATCGGACATCCTGTCCCGGCCAATTGACGTGTCGCGCTTCGGGGCGATTTACGCCGGAGCGCAAAAGAACATCGGGCCGTCTGGCCTCGTCGTCATGATCGTGCGCCAGGACCTGCTCGCGCGCTGCCCGGACGATCTGCCGAAGATCTTCAGTTATGCCGAACTCGCGGCGCACAAGTCGATGCTCAACACGCCGAATACGTTCGGCTGGTACCTCGCCGGACTGGTGTTCCGCTGGCTGAAGGCAGAAGGCGGGCTCGCGGCAATGGAAATCCGCAACCAGGCCAAGGCCAGCCTGTTGTACGACTGCATCGACGGTTCCGGCTGGTACCGGAATCCCGTCGAGCCCGCCGCACGATCGCGAATGAACGTTCCGTTCGTGCTGCCGGATCCGGCGCTCGATCCGGTGTTCCTCGAGGAATCGAAGGTCGCGGGCCTGCTCGCCCTCAAGGGCCACCGGGCCGTCGGTGGCATGAGGGCGTCGCTCTACAACGCAATGCCGATCGAGGGCGTGCGCGCGCTGGTCGACTTCATGCGCGACTTCGCGCGACGACACGGCTGACCGGTTCGCGCCGCATCATGAACGCGTTGCGGTCCGGCCCGTCAACGCGCAGGAGCAAGCCATGTTCCGAATCCGGACCTTCAATGCGATTTCCCGCCACGGCCTCGATCGCCTGCCGACCGATCGCTACCAGGTCGCCGGGGAAATCGATGCCCCGGATGCAATCCTCGTCCGGTCAGCCGACCTGCAGGCCATGCCGTTGCCCGGATCGCTGAAGGCCGTCGCGCGTGCGGGCAGCGGCGTCAACAACATTCCGGTGGCTGCCTTGACCGAACGCGGGGTGCCGGTGTTCAACGCTCCCGGGGCCAACGCGAATGCGGTCAAGGAACTCGTCGTCGCCGGCATGCTGATCGCCGCGCGCAACCTCGGCAACGCGCTCGCCTTCGTGCGCGACCTGCCGCAGGGGGAAAACCTCGAGCGCCGCGTCGAGGCGGAAAAGAAGCGCTTCATCGGCTCGGAGATCACCGGCCGGACGCTCGGAGTGATCGGGCTCGGGGCAATCGGCATCAAGGTCGCGAACGCCGGACTGGCGCTCGGAATGCGTGTCATCGGTTTCGATCCGCACATGACGGTCGATGGGGCATGGCAGCTTTCGAGTGATGTCGCCAACGCAGGTTCCTTGAACGAAGTGTTTGCCGCGGCGGACTACCTGACATTCCACGTGCCGCTCAACGAGCGCACCCGCGGATCGTTCGGCCAAGACGCGCTCGCTGTCGTGCGGCGAGGTGTCGTCGTGCTCAACTTCGCCCGCGAAGGCATCGTCGATGTCTCGGCGATCCGGGCGGGGCTGGCCGACGGACGGATCCGCAACTACGTCTCGGATTTTCCGAACCCTGAACTCCTTGCCGACCCGGGAGTGATCGCGTTGCCGCACCTCGGGGCTTCGACCGGAGAAGCGGAAGACAACTGCGCCGTCATGGTCGTCGACCAGTTGCGCGACTTCCTCGAGAACGGCAACGTCCGCAATGCGGTCAACTTCCCCGCAATCCGGATGGCGCGCGCCGGCAAGGCACGCCTTTGCATCGCGAACCGGAACCGCCCGAACATGATCGGCGCGCTGTCGCACGTCGTCGGCGAGGCCGGGCTCAACATCGCGCAGATGCGCAATGCATCGCGCGGCGAGATTGCGTACACGCTGATCGACGTGGATTCGCGGTTGCCTGACGGCCTCACCGGCTCGATCGCCGGGATCGACGGCATCCTGTCGGTCCGCGCGATCGACGCCTGACCGTGGCTGATGCCCACACCGGCCGCATCAGCGTGAGTTTCGACGCCGCCCGCCTCGCCAATCGCGTGACCGCATCGTTGCGAGCGTACGATCCTGGCCTCGACCTGCCGGCTCTGCGCACCCGGTTCGGGGCCAGCCTCGCCGAACTCGGTTCAAACGAGAATCCACTCGGCCCGCCCGCGGGTGCCGTTGCCGCGATGCGCGCGGCGGCGGCATGCGCCCATCGATATCCCGACCCACGCGGAGGCGCCTTGAAGGATGCCCTGGCGCGGCGGTTCGGCGTCGGGCCGGAGTCGATCGCGCTCGGCAACGGTTCGCACGAACTCCTGATGCTGCTTGCGCAGTGCTTCGCGGATGCCGATCATTCCGTTGCCTACTCACAGTTCGGTTTCGCGGTGTTTCCGATTGCGACGGCCGCGAGCGGGGCCCGGGCCATCGCGGTTCCGGCGTTGCCGCGCGACCATCCGGAAATGCCGTTTGGCCACGACCCGGAAGGACTCGCTCGCGCAGTCGACGGCGGCACGCGGCTCCTCTTCGTCGCCAATCCGAACAATCCGACCGGCACGTGGATCGACGACGAAGCGCTGGCGCGATTGCTCGAGCGTGTTCCGGAGACCACCCTGGTCGTCGTCGACGAGGCCTACCAGGAATATGTCGACGCCCCCCATCTTTCGTCCGCGTTGCGGTTGCAGGCGCGCTTTGCGAACCTCGTCGTCACGCGGACGTTTTCGAAGGCATGGGGTTTGGCGGGGTTGCGGATCGGATATCTCGTTGCCGATGCAAGTGTCGTCGCGGTGCTCGAACGGTTGCGGGAATCGTTCAACGTCAACTCGATCGCGCTTGCCGCGGCCGAAGCGGCGCTGCAGGATGCCTCGCACCTCGACCGCGTGCGGGAGTGGAACCGTCGCGAACGTGACTGGCTCGTGCAGCGCTTGCGCGCACGTGGGCTGCGGGTGATGCCGTCGCAGACCAATTTCGTCCTCGTCGAGTTTCCGGAAGGCGCCGATGGCGTCGAGCGCCACCTTTGCGATCGTGGCGTCGCAGTGCGGCCAATGGGCGGTTATGGCCTCGCTCGGTGCCTTCGCATCAGCATCGGGACCCGCGCCGACAACGAGCGCCTGCTGGCGGCACTGCCGTGACGGATTGGATCAGCACGCCGGGTGGTGCCCTGCGGGGCGAGATTCGGGTACCCGGTGACAAGTCGATCGCGCATCGCGCGCTGATGCTCGCGGCTCTGGCCGACGGCACTTCGCGGATCGGCGGGGTTCCGGAGGGCACGGATGTCCGCACGACGGCCCGCGGGCTCGCGCAGATGGGCGTGCGGATCGATGCGCCCACCGCGGGCGAACGCGTGGTGCAGGGCGTGGGGATGCAACGACTCGTGCCACCACCGGGGCCGCTCGACTGCGGCAACTCGGGTACGGGCATGCGGCTCCTCGCCGGCCTGCTCGCCGGACAGGCGTTCGATTCCACGTTGACCGGTGATGCTTCTTTGTCGCGCCGGCCGATGCGCCGCATCGTGGATCCCCTCACGCGGATGGGAGCCTGGATCGATTGCGGAGGCGACGGCACGCCACCGCTGCGCGTCCACGGCGGCCGAACCTTGCACGGGATCGATTACCTGTCGCCGGTCGCGAGTGCGCAAGTCAAGTCCACCCTCTTGCTGGCCGGGCTCCGTGCGCGTGGCGGGACCACGGTGGACGAGCCCGTTCCGACCCGCGATCACACGGAACGGTTGCTCGCCGCGTTTCACTGGCCGGTCGTCTTTGGGCCCGGTCACGCGTCGCTGGAAGGCGGCCACCGCCTGCAGGCGGCGGATGTCGGCATCCCCGGTGACTTCTCGTCCGCCGCGTTTTTCATCACCGCGGCCACGCTGGTTCCGGGATCGGACGTCTTGTTGCGGGGCGTCGGCACCAATCCCCGCCGGACGGGGCTGCTGAACGTGCTGCGCGCGATGGGCGCAGACATCGAGGAACGGGACCGCCGACTGCTGGGGGAGGAGTGGTCGGCGGACTTGCGCGTGCGCCACGCGGCGCTGCGTGGCGTCGAGGTTCCGATCCACGAGGTCGTCGACATGATCGACGAGTTTCCGATCCTGTTTGTTGCCGCCGCTGCGGCCGAGGGAGTCACGACGATCCGTGGCGCCGGCGAATTGCGGGTCAAGGAGTCGGACCGGATCGCGACGATGGCGCGCGGGCTGCGACAGCTCGGCATCGAAGTTGCCGAGAGGCCCGATGGCGCGGAGATCAACGGGAGCGTGCTGCAAGGTGGGTCCGTCGAATGCGCGGGCGACCATCGCATCGCCATGAGTCTGGCGGTCGCCGGCGCAGTGGCACGCGCACCGGTGCACATTGCCGACTGCACCAACGTGGCGACGTCTTTCCCGGAGTTCGTCGCGCTGTCCCGGGAATGCGGAATGGTGCTCACGGAGATGGCGGGGTCCGGAGTTCCATCGCCGCCGGCCATCAATCGTTGAATGCGGCCGGCCTGCTACGCTGCGCTCCCCGCTGCGCAGGCCATCGCAATGCCTACCGATCCTGATTCCGCGGACGTTCCCGTATTGACGATCGACGGCCCTTCGGGGTCGGGGAAGGGGACGATCAGCCGCGCCGTCGCCGATCGGCTCGGATGGCACTTGCTGGATTCGGGCGCGCTTTACCGCGCGGTCGGCTATGTGGCGGGAGCCGCCGGCCTTGACCTGTCGAAAGCTGCCGCCGTGGCGCGCCATGCAGCGTCGATCCGCATCGAATTCAGGAGCGTGGCGGGAACGGACAGCCGCATCCTGGTGGACGGTTACGACGCGACCGACGAATTGCGCACCGAAACCGCCGGAGCCGCGGCATCGGCGATCGCGGCTCTGCCCGAGGTCCGGCGGGCCTTGGTGGACAAGCAACTGGCATTCCGGCAGGCGCCGGGGCTGGTTGCCGATGGCCGCGACATGGGGACAGTGATTTTCCCGGATGCCAAGGCCAAGGTATTCCTGACGGCCAGCGCGGCTGAACGCGCCGAACGGCGCCATAAGCAGTTGAAGGAAAAGGGAATCGACGTTACACTTGCCGGTCTCTTGCGCGAGATCGAGGCCCGCGACGCCCGAGATGCCGCGCGGTCGGTGGCGCCGTTGCGGCCGGCCGATGATGCCGTCGTCATCGACACGACCGGTGTTCCGGTCGAATTGGTCGTCGATGCAGTTCTCGAAGTCGTCGCAAGAAACGTGTCACAAGTATTTGAACCAAAAGGCCCGGCTTAATTGCCGGATTGACCACGGTGCCCTCGGCACCCCTGCAGGCCGGTCGTTCCGGTCGAACCGGGTTCGAAGCCCGGAATTTCCGGAACGGCTTTTCCTTCCTCTGGAATCCATCATGACCGAAAGCTTCGCCGAACTGTTCGAACAGAGCCAATCGCTCGCCAAGTTGCGTTCCGGCGCCATCGTTTCCGGAATCGTCGTCGAAATCCGTCCCGACGTCGTCGTCGTCAATGCGGGCCTGAAGTCCGAAGGCATCATTCCGATCGAGCAGTTCAGGAGTGACAACGGGGAACTCGAGATCCACGTCGGCGACGAGGTCAAGGTCGCGCTCGATGCCATCGAGGATGGGTTCGGCGAGACCAAGCTGTCGCGTGAGAAGGCCAAGCGTTCGATGGTCTGGGACGAACTCGAGGAAGTGCAAAACGCCAACGCAACGGTCACCGGACGCATTTCCGGCAAGGTCAAGGGCGGCTTCACCGTCGACATCCGGGACGTGCGGGCGTTCCTGCCCGGTTCGCTGGTCGATGTGCGGCCGGTGCGCGATCCGTCCTACCTCGAAGGCAAGGAACTCGAGTTCAAGATCATCAAGCTCGACCGCAAGCGGAACAACGTCGTCGTGTCGCGGCGTGCGGTGGTCGAAAGCGAGTTCTCCGAAGAGCGCGAGAAGCTGCTCGAACGCCTCACCGAGGGCGCGACGATCAAGGGCGTGGTCAAGAACCTCACCGATTACGGCGCGTTCGTCGACCTCGGTGGCATCGACGGCCTGTTGCACATCACCGACATGGCGTGGAAGCGCGTGCGGCATCCGTCCGAAGTGGTCAACGTCGGCGACGAGCTCGACGTGCGCGTGCTGAAATTCGACCGCGAGCGCAACCGCGTGTCGCTGGGACTCAAGCAGCTCGGCGAAGATCCGTGGGTCAACATTGCGCGCCGCTACCCGACCGGCACCCGGCTGTTCGGCAAGGTGTCGAACGTCACGGACTACGGTTGCTTCGTCGAACTCGAGCCGGGAGTCGAAGGTCTGGTCCACGTCTCGGAAATGGACTGGACCAACAAGAACGTCAACCCGTCGAAGCTGGTCCAGGTCGGCGACGAGATCGAGGTCATGGTGCTCGACGTCGACGAGGAACGGCGCCGGATCTCGCTTGGCATCAAGCAGACGCGCGCCAACCCGTGGGAAGCGTTCGCGGCAATCCACAAGAAGGGCGATCGCGTCACCGGGTCGATCAAGTCGATCACCGATTTCGGCATTTTCATCGGGCTCGACGGGGGCATCGACGGATTGGTGCACCTGTCCGACATCTCGTGGCAGGGTTCGAGCGAGGAGCTGGTGCGCAACTTCAAGAAGGGTGAGGACGTCGAAGCCGTCGTGCTGGCCGTCGATCCGGAACGCGAGCGGATTTCGCTCGGGATCAAGCAACTCGAACAGGATCCGTTCGGCCAGTTCATGGCGGCGCACCCGCGCGGCAGCATCGTGACCGGGACGGTGCGGGAGGTCGATGCGCGCGGCGCGACGATCGATCTCGGCGATGGCGTGGAAGGCTACCTGCGTGCGGGCGACATTGCGAAGGACCGCGTGGACGATGCGACGAAGCATTTCGCCGTTGGCGACAAGGTCGAGGCGAAGTTCATCGGCATGGACCGCAAGGGGCGCAGCCTGCAATTGTCCATTCGCGCGAAGGACGAGGACGAATTGCAGCAGGCACTCGAGGATTACCAGAACACCGGCCGTGCCACCACCACGCTCGGCGCGCTGCTGAAGGAGCAGCTCAACCGCTGATGCCGCCGGACAGGCCTGTCGTGACCAGTGTGCCCGCGCCGCCATCCGGCCGCGGGCGATGGACTCAATCGAGCGTCGGGAACGCGATGACGAAGTCGGAACTGATTGAAGCGCTGGCGGCGCGCCAGAAACACCTCGCGGGCGCCGACGTCGAACTCGCGGTCAAGAACGTGCTGGAGCGGATGAGCCAGGCCCTGGCATCCGGGGAACGCATCGAGATCCGCGGCTTCGGCAGCTTCTCGCTCCATTTCCGCCCACCACGGCTCGGTCGCAACCCGAAGACGGGCGACTCCGTCGCGCTGCCCGGCAAGTACGTTCCGCACTTCAAGCCCGGCAAGGAACTGCGGGAACGGGTCAACAAGGGCGCGGTTCCTGCCGGATCGACCCGCACCTGACCGGGGATCGCCGCCGTCGCGGCACTGCATCCACCCACGGCGTCCCGGAAGGCGCGTGACCCGGTCACGGGCAGGATCACCGGAGACAAGATGCCACGAGGACCAAGGCCGTGACTGCCGTCCGGTATCGCGATTCCAGGACTGGCCGGCAGCGACTTCCCGGCACGATGGGTGCCGGTTGGTGCATCGGCATCGCCCTCGTGGTTGCCGTCCGCGCAGGCGCTGCAACGCCAGGACGTGCATGCCGTCCGGCTGATCCCGATGCGGCAGCCAGAACCGTGTCCGGGCCTTGACCGAACTGCCGCTCCTCTTCCTGCTGTTGCCGGTGGCAGCCCTGTCCGGCTGGTATGTCGCGCGCCGCGGCAGTGAACGCACGTCCGGCGAGAAGTTCAGCGAGCTTTCGACGAGCTATTTCCGTGGCCTCAATTACCTGCTCAACGAACAACAGGACAAGGCCATCGAGGTATTCCTCAAGCTGGCCGAAGTCAACCGCGACACGATCGAAACCCACCTTGCGCTCGGCAATCTCTTCCGGCGCCGTGGTGAAGTGGACCGGGCGATCCGCGTCCACCAGCATCTGATCGCCCGGCCCAACCTGACCCGGGAAGAAAAGACCGTCGCGTTGCTCGAGTTGGGTGAAGACTACATGCGCGCCGGATTGCTCGATCGGGCAGAGACCTTGTTCACCGATCTCGTCGTCATGGATGCGCAGGCCCCGTCGGCGCTGAAGCACCTGATTGGCGTCTACCAGCACGAACGGGACTGGGCGAAGGCGATCGACCACGCACGCCGGCTCGAAAGCGCCACGGGCGAATCACAGGGCGCCTTGATTGCCCAGTTCCAGTGTGAACTGGCCGAGCAGGCGCGCGCGCACGGTGACTTCGATGCGGCGCGCGAGCGCCTCGCGGATGCGCGCGACGCAGACCCGGATTCGGTGCGCGCAGGCATGGTGGAGGGTTACATCGAAGCGGCCGCCGGCAACCTCGATGCGGCAATCAAGGCGTTCGAAAGCGTGGCCGAGAAGGATCCGGATTACCTGGCCGAAATCCTGGCGCCGCTGCTGGACTGCTATGCGCGGGATGGCCAGATGGAGCAAGCCGAAACGTTCCTGCGCCACTCGATCGAACGCTACCAGGGCGTCCTGCCCGCGCTGGCGCTTGCCGCGCTCTATCGCCGCACGCGCGGCGAACCCGCCGCGGCCGAGTTCCTGAAGCAGGTGCTGCGCCAACGGCCATCCGTTCGTGGCCTCATGGCGTTGATCGACGTCAACCTCGAAACGGTGTCGGGCGAAACGCGCGAGAGCTTCCTCATGCTGCGGGATCTTGCGCGCAAGCTGCTCGACGGACAGGCGGCCTACCGGTGCAACCGTTGCGGGTTCGGTGCCAAGGCCCATCACTGGCAGTGCCCGAGCTGCAAGGCTTGGGGCACCCTGCGACCGATCCACGGCGTGGCCGGCGAGTGAACGGAATCGGCGCGGGCGGTCTGGTATCCACACTCGGCGTCGTCCTGGGAGCCGTACTCTCGTCGGCCGTACTGACCGCGCTACTGACGGTCTACTCGCGATGGCGAGGCATCGTCGACTCCCCGGGCCGGCGACGTTCGCATCGCCTGCCGACCCCGCGCGGTGGCGGGCTGGCGATTGCGATCGTCGTGCTCGCGTGGGAGTGCTGGCGCATGGCGATGTTGCCGAGGGACGCCGCAGGCTCCCGCTGGCTCGTCGCGGCAATCGCGATCGTCGCGCTGGTCGGGTGGCGGGAAGACCATCGCGAAACATCCCGCCGCCTTCGGCTGCTGGCCCATGTCGTCGCGGGAACCTGCCTTGCCGCCGGCGCCGGCCTCCTCACCCCGCATCCGGATACCATTGCCGCGGCACTGGCGCTGATGGTCGTCACGGGAGTCGCCTGGTCGATCAACCTCCACAATTTCATGGATGGCATCGACGGGCTGCTGTCGATGCAGGCGTTGTTCGTGTTCTTCGCCCTGATCGTGCTCATGGCGGCCGACATGCAGTCCGCGAAGCCAGCCCACCTCATCGTGTGGGCCGCGGCGATCATCGGATTCATCCCGTTCAATTTCCCGCGGGCGCGGGTTTTCCTCGGCGATGCCGGCAGCGGCGTGCTCGGGCTCCTGGTTGCCCAGGCCATCCTGTGGCAATGGCGAGGGTCCGGAATCGCATCCTGGACAGGCGTCGTGCTGGCGTCGGCGTTCCTGGTCGACGCGAGTTGCACGCTGGGGAGGCGCATTCTGACGCGCCGTCGTTGGTATAGTGCGCACCGCGAACACCTGTACCAATGGCTGGTGCGGCGGGGTTTTTCCCATCGCCGTGTCGTCGCGGTGTACATGATCTGGAATCTCGCCGCCGTCCTTCCCGTGGCCCTGTGGATGAACCGTTCCGACGCAGCGCGCGCAAGCCCGGGAACGGTACCGGCGCTGTTGCTGATCGCGCTGTCGGTGGTGGCCTGGCTGGCCGGCAAGCGATGGTGTCTCGCCGAAGCGCGACACTCGCCGGGGAAAGACCGTGCGATCTCGTGACCTGATCGCCTTGGTGCACCCACGGCTCGCGGTGGTCCTGCACGACCTGGTGATGGTGTGGGTCGCCTGGACCGCCATCAGCATGTTGCGCTGGTCGCTGGTGCCGAGTCCACCGCCGATCCACCTGTTCCCCCGCGAAGTGGCGCTTGTCCTTCTGGCGCAGGGCGCGGTGTTCTGGTGGACGGGGTTGTACAAGGGCTTGTGGCGCTTCGCCAGCGTTCCGGACCTCTGGAACATCGTCAAGGCGAGCGTGATTGGTGCGCTCGCGATCGCGGTCACGTTGTTCCTGTACAACCGGCTGGCGACGGTTCCGCGCACGGTACTGGTCGTCTACCCGCTGTTGCTGTCGGTCCTGCTCGGGACCCCGCGGTTGCTGTACCGCTACTGGAAGGACAGCCGGATCGATTTTCGGGCCCGGGTACCGAGCCGGCGCGTGCTCGTCCTGGGCGCCGGTAAGGCCGGCGAGGCATTGGTGCGGGACCTGTTGCGCGAGAACCGTTACCTGCCGGTGGGTTTCCTCGACGACGATCCCAAGCTGCGCGGGACGCGGGTGCACGGGATCCCGGTACTCGGCAAGCTCGAGGCACTGCCGCAGCGCGCACGCGAAACCGGTGCGCAGATGGTGGTCATCGCGATGCCGGTGGCGAGCGGCGAGGAGATGCGTCGCGCCGTCGCATTCTGCGAAGCGAGCCAGCTGCCGTTCCGGACCGTGCCGCGGCTCGAGGACGTCGTCGCCGGACGGTCGAGCTTCAACGAACTCAAGGAAGTCGCGATCGAGGATTTGTTGGGGCGGCGGCCGGTTCAGCTCGACTGGACCGCCGTGCGAACGCAGCTGGCGAATCGGCGTGTACTCGTCACGGGAGGGGGCGGCTCGATCGGTTCCGAGCTGTGCCGGCAAGTCGCGCGGCTCGGCGCGCAGTCGCTGACGGTCCTGGAACGCTCCGAACTCAACCTCTACACCATTGAACAGGAGTTGCGCGGCGAGTTTCCCGACCTCGTTTTCGAGCCCGCACTCGGCGATTGCGGCGACGCGGCGGCCTGCGACCGGGTGTTCGCCAGGGCGCGGCCGGAAGTGGTTTTCCACGCGGCGGCCTTCAAGCAGGTGCCGCTGCTCGAACGGCAACTGCGTGAGGCGTTCCGCAACAACGTGCTCGGTACCCGTGTCGCCGCCGAAGCGGCGGCTCGACACGGTTCCCGCTGCTTCGTCCTGATCTCGACCGACAAGGCCGTCAATCCGAGCAGCATCATGGGTGCGACCAAGCGGATTGCGGAAATCTGGTGCCAGAACTTCGCGCGCCAGAGTACGACGCGATTCGTCACCGTCCGTTTCGGCAACGTGCTGGACTCGGCGGGATCGGTGGTGCCCCTGTTCCGCGAACAGATCCGGCAGGGCGGGCCGGTGACGGTGACGCACCCGGAGGTCCGGCGGTACTTCATGACCATTCCGGAGGCCTGCCAGTTGATCCTGCAGGCGTCCGTGCTCGGGCATGGCGGGGAAATTTTCGCCCTCGACATGGGCGAGCCGATCCGGATCCGCGACCTTGCCGAGCAGATGATCCGGCTGGCCGGCAAGGCGCCCGGCCGCGAAGTGGAAATCGTCTACACGGGTTTGAGGCCCGGCGAAAAACTGTTCGAGGAATTGTTCCATCCCCAGGAGCACTACACCACGACGGCGCACGAGAAGATCCTGCTGGCCCGGCCACGCCCGTTGTCGTGGGACCTGTTGCTGGCGCAGCTGCGCGCGGCCGAGAGTGCCGTCGAGAAGTTCGACGAAGATGCCTTGCGCCGCATCGTCAACCAGTTGCTGCCCGAGTTCGGCGGCGCAGCGGCGCCGCCGGCAGCCGATGTCGTCGCACTCGGTGTCCGCCAAGTCTAGCCACCACCCCGTCGACTGACGGGATCGCGCACCGGAACCGGTCGAAAACGGAAGAGCCCCATGTCACAGCGTATCCGCAAAGTCGTGTTTCCGGTTGCTGGCCTCGGCACCCGCTTCCTGCCCGCGACGAAGGTGATCGCGAAGGAAATGCTGCCGGTGCTCGATCGCCCGCTGATCCAGTACGCCGTGGACGAGGCCGTCGATGCCGGTGCGGACACCCTGATCTTCGTCATCAATCGCTACAAGCACGCCATCGCGGATTATTTCGACGTCGCCCACGAACTCGAATCACGGCTCGAGGCCTCCGGCAAGATCGACCTGCTGGCCCGGGTCCGCGGCACATTGCCGCGAGGCGTGCGTTGCGTCTATGTGACGCAACCCGAGGCCCGCGGCCTCGGCCACGCCGTGTTGTGCGCGCAGCCCGTCATCGGGGACGAACCGTTCGGCGTGATCCTTCCCGACGACCTGATCCTGAACCGTCACGGCACGTTGGGGGGAGCGCTTCGCCAGATGGCGGAAGCCGCGGGCAATGATGGCGCCGGCGTGCTGGCCGTCGAGGAAGTGCCGCACAGCCAGACGGGCAAGTACGGCATCGTGGACGCCGAACCGGGGCAGGGACGCAGTACGCGCATCCGCTCGGTCGTCGAGAAGCCGAAGCCTGAAGTGGCGCCCTCGAACCTCGCGATCGTCGGCCGCTACGTGTTGCCGGCAAGGATCATGGAACTCCTGAACGTGACGCCGCCCGGCGCCGGCGGCGAGATCCAGATCACCGACGCCATCGCGCTGCTGCTGCGGGAGCGGCCGGTACTGGCCTACCGGTTCGAAGGCGTCCGGTTCGATTGCGGCAGCAAGCTCGGCGTCGTCAAGGCGACGCTCCGCATGGCGATCGACGATCCGGAGATTGGCGCCGCGACGCGCGAGTTCCTGTCGCAGGGGGGGCTTGCGTCGGCGGATTGAGCGGCTGGCTAGGGCAGTATGGACCAGCTCACTGCGGCCACGGCGATGGCGCAGCCCAGGAGCACCAAGGCACCTCCCGTCAGCCTACGTCCGATCTTGCAGGCCGCGTCACCGACCGTCACTCGCGTATCGCGCAGTACTCGCGCGCCGCGGAGCGGCCAGCGCCGCTGTTCTCGTACCTGGCGTCCGCGAACGGCGGCCCAGGCAGCGAGCAGCAACAGGCAAAACGCGCAGGCCAAGGCGGTCATGCTGATCGAGCGCCGCAGCAACACGATGAACTCCGGCGATCCGATCGACCGGCCGGCGTGCCCAAGCCAGGCGTGGTACCCGGACACTGCGCCGATCGCGATGGCTACCGCCAACGCGAATGTGGCCACCGCGACAAGCCGGATGATCGGGTCGGCGCGGACAACGGCGTCAGCGACGGAATCCGGGGCATTGGCGGGTGTTGGGGCGGCGTCTCGATTCATCGGGCCGGGTGCTGGGTTCGCGCGTCTGGATGACATGGCTGATCCTATCGCAGCACAACCTGCGCCGAGGTGACGGGCGGCGCATTCCAGCCGGGCCGGCCGGGAGCCCGCCGTCACGTGGCTGCCGCTATCATGCCGCCATGGCCCGTTGGCGCTGGTTGACCCTCGGAATTTGCGCGTTCCTGGTTGCGTGCCAGGCAATCCGGCCGTCCTCCGCGCCTTCGGCTGCCGTCTCGATGACGGCACCGGCTCCGGGAACGTACGACAACCACGCGCAGTCCGCGCCGGCGAACGGAACCGTTCCACACGTGCACATGACGATCGCGTCCACAGGGGAAGCCGATTGGACGCTGTGGACGGTTCAGCTCGGCGGCCGATCACCGGTCCTCGCTCAATGGGCGATGCATTGGCAGCCCGATGGATCCGGCGGCGGTTCGATGGTGCCGTATCGCGCGAACGTCGCGAAGCCCGATACGGCTTTCGATGCCGGCCAATGGACTGCCCTCGATGCCTGCGCGTTGCATGAGGCGTCGCACCCGGCGGGCGGGGAGTTGCGTGCCAATGCCGCACTGTGCGCGCCGTTGACGGCGGAACTCGGCATCGCTGCGGCGCTGCTTCCCATCGCGATCGATTCGACGGCGGACGGCTTGCGTCTTCGCTTCTACGGCGACCAGGCCCGTGGACCGGATGCCGCGATCGATGCCCGCCGTGTGCGTTGGTACACGGGACAGGTCGTGATCAACGGCGGCGGACCGAAAGCGACGGCTGGAAACAACGACTGGCACATCGACCGTGGACTCGAGGTCGGCAGCGAAGGCGAGCGCGTCCCGATCCGCTGGCGCGACGGAGCGCCGTCGGGCTGGTCGATCGAGTTGGCTCGGGTGGGCCTTCATGCCGGCGATGCGCCGGTGCTGAGGCTCGCGGTCGTCGAAGATGCGACGGACCAGGTCTACGCCTATGCATTTGCCAGCCCCGATGCGCCACGCATCGGACTCAACCTCGGTTGGCTGCAGATCGGCTTGCGTGAACGAGACCTCCTCGCGGCCGCGCCGGGTTCCCGGAACTGACTCCGGATTTCCGGCGCAAAGCGGACATCGCGTCGAGTCGGGTCAGACCATCTCGAAAATCCCCGCCGCGCCCATGCCCGTGCCGATGCACATCGTGACCATGCCGAATTTCTGGTG
Organism: Lysobacterales bacterium; assembly: GCA_046347015.1. Lineage (GTDB taxonomy): Bacteria > Pseudomonadota > Gammaproteobacteria > Xanthomonadales > Rhodanobacteraceae > Dokdonella_A. The sequence goes on from JAXMHA010000004.1 coordinate 141,885, forward strand.
ACGTCGGCGCATGCCGTGCACCAGCGTCGCGATGCGGATCGAACCCGTGGCGCCGAGCGGGTGGCCGAGCGCGATGGCCCCGCCCTCCGGATTGACCTTGTCCGGATCGAGGCGAAGGTCCTTGATGACCGCGAGTGACTGCGCGGCAAAGGCTTCATTCAGTTCGATCCACTCCATGTCGTCCTGCTTCATCCCCGTGGTTTTCAGCGCTTTCGGGATCGCCTCCCTGGGGCCGATGCCCATGATTTCCGGTGGCACGCCGGCGACCGCAAAACCGACGAAACGCGCGAGCGGCGTGAGGCCGTGGTCCTTGATGGCCTGCTCGCTGGCGAGCAGCACCGCCGCGGCGCCATCCGACATTTGCGAGGAGTTGCCCGCGGTCACGCTGCCGTCGCGCTTGAACACCGTGCGCAGTTTGGCAAGGACCTCGGCGCTGGTGTCGCGGCGCGGGCCTTCGTCGTTCTCGATCACGCGGCGATCTACGCGAATGCCGCGGGTGGCGAGGTCCGGGTAACGATCGTCGAGCGGGTAGGGCGCGATCTCCGCCTTGAAGTTCCCCGCGTCCTGGGCGGCGACTGCGCGCTGATGGCTGCGCAGGGCAAAGGCGTCCTGTTCCTCGCGGCTGATCTTCCACCGGGTGGCGATGTTCTCGGCGGTAATGCCCATGCCGTAGGCGATGCCGATGTTCTCGTCGTTGAAGATCGCGGGGTTCATCACCGGCTTGAACCCCATCATCGGCACCATGCTCATCGATTCGGTCCCCCCCGCGAGCACGAGGTCGGATTCACCGAGGCGGATCGTGTTGGCCGCAATGGCCACCGACTGCAGGCCGGACGAGCAGAACCGGTTGACGGTCATGCCGGGAACCGAATCCGGCAGGCCTGCGAGCAGCGCGCCGATGCGTGCGACGTTCATGCCTTGCTCCGCTTCCGGCATCGCGCAGCCGATCACGACGTCGCTGATTCGTGCGACGTCGATGCCGGCGCATTCGTCAAGCGTCTCGCGGATGACGTGCGCGAGCATGTCGTCGGGTCGCGTATGCCGGAACACCCCGCGTGGCGCCTTGCCGACCGGCGTGCGCCTGGTGGCGACGATGTACGCATCCTGGACTTGTCGGGTCATGGTCGTGTTCCTCAATTGCGCAGCGGCTTGCCGGTGGTCATCGTGTGCGCGATGCGCGCCTGGGTCTTTTCCATTTGTGCGAGTTCGATGAAGTGGCGGCGTTCCAGGTCGAGCAGCCACGTGGCATCGACGGTGCTGCCGCGCTCGACGTTGCCGCCGCACAGGGTGTCGGCGATGCGCGTCGCGATCTCCATGTCGTGTTCGGATATGAAATGTCCGGCCAGCATGTTGACGAGTTGCGCCTTGATGGTGGCGGTGCCGACGTCGCCGGCAACGTGCGTTGCCTGCGGCAACGGTGGGCGCCAGCCCGATTCCGCGAGGGACGCTGCAATGTCCTTCGCGACGTACAGCAGTTCGTCGGCATGGAACACCACGACGTCGGAATCACGCAGCAGTCCGAGCTGCCGGGCTTCCAGCGCGCTGCCGGACGCCTTGGCCATTGCGACCGTCTCGAAATGGCGCTTGACACATTCGAATGGGTCGTCGCCGGCGGTGGTGCGTGCGCAGCGTTCGGCGATTTCCTTCAGGCCACCGCCAGCCGGGAGCAACCCCACGCCGGCTTCGACGAGCCCGATGTAGCTCTCCAGCGCGGCGACCGTGCGCGCGCTGTGCATCTGCAATTCGCACCCGCCGCCGAGGCAAAGGCCACGCACTGCGGCCACCGTCGGGACGAGCGCGTGCTGTACGCGCATCGTCGCGCGCTGGAAGTTGGCGATCATCGCTTCCAGTTGCGACACCTTGCCCTCCTTCAGCAACGCCAGCACGCCCTTCAGGTTGGCGCCCGCCGAAAACACCGTTCCGGGCTGCCACACGACGAGAGCCTTCAGGTTTTGCTCCGCGAGTCCGACGGCGTGCTGGATACCGTCCAGCACCTGGTCGTCGAACGTGCACATCTTGGTCTTGAAGCTGACGATGCCGACGTCGTCGTTGCCGAGCGTCCACAGGCGCAGGCCGTCGTTCTCCCAGACCGTCGTCCCGTTGTCGAACTTCTCGCCGATCAGCGCGTCGGGGAAAAGCTGGCGCCTGTACACGAGCGCGGCCGAGCGCGGTACATCCTTCGCCGTGCGCGGGGAGTACGAACCGTCGGCGTGGTGCACGCCCCGGCGGCCATCGGTCACCCACGCCGGCAGCGGGGCGCGGCTCATCGCCCTTCCCGCGGCGATGTCGCCCGCAATCCACTCGGTGACCTGCTGCCAACCGGAAGCCTGCCACGTTTCGAATGGCCCGAGCTTCCAGCCGTAGCCCCAACGGATCGCGAAGTCGACGTCACGCGCCGTGCCGGCAATTGCCTCGAGGTGATAGGCCGCGTAGTGGAACAAGTCGCGGAAGCACGCCCAGAGGAACTGCGCCTGTGCATCCCCCGAGCCGCGCAACTGCGCGAATTTCTCCGCGGGATCCTTGTTGGCAAGGATCGCGGCGACTTCGTCCGAAGCCTTTTGCGCGGCGGCGCGGTAGTCCTTCTTCGCCAGGTCCAGGACCTGGATTTCCTTGCCGGTCTTGCGATAGAAGCCGGTGCCGGTCTTGGCGCCCAGCGCCCCGTTCCCGATCAGCGTGGTGAGCCACGCGGGTGCCTTGAAGTGGGCATGCCATGGATCATCGGGCAGGGTGTCGGCCATCGTCTGGATGACGTGCGCCATGGTGTCGAGTCCGACGACATCCGCGGTCCGGTACGTCGCCGACTTCGGGCGCCCGATTGCCGGGCCGGTCAGCGCGTCGACAACGTCGAAGCCGAGGCCGAACTGCGTCGTGTGGTGCATCGTGGACAACATCGAGAACACGCCGATGCGGTTGCCGATGAAGTTCGGCGTGTCCCTTGCGAACACGACGCCCTTGCCGAGCGTCGAGGTGAGGAACGCTTCCAGCCCGTCCAGCAGGTGGCGATCGGTGTCTGCGCCCGGAATCACCTCGACCAGATGCATGTAGCGCGGCGGGTTGAAGAAGTGCACGCCGCAAAAGCGATGGCGGAGCCCGGCCGGCAGCGCAGCGGCAAGCTGGTTGATGGAAAGCCCGGAAGTGTTGCTCGCGAGTATTGATGAATCAGATAGATATGCAGCGATCTTGCCGTAGAGCGCGAGCTTGAGGTCCATGCGCTCGGCGATGGCCTCGATGACGAAGTCGCACCCGCGCAGGAGATCGAGGTTTTCGTCGTAGTCGGCCGGGATGATGGCGTCCGCACTGCCAGCCGTGGCCAGCGGCGCGGGCGAAATCTTGCCGAGGTGCTGGATGGCCTTGACGGCAATGCCGTTCTTCGCGCCATCTGCCGCGGCGAGGTCGAACAATACGGTCTCGATACCGGCATTGGCGAAATGGGCAGCGATTTGCGCGCCCATCACGCCGGCACCGAGTACGGCGGCCTTCCGGATACGCAACGTCATGGCGGTCATCAAGGGTCTCCATCGAATTCGATCGGTGTCCGCCGGAACGCCATCGGGTGAACGTTCCGGGCTCCCGGCGCCACTGCCTCGCATGACGCGAACGTCATCGCGCAGATACGACCGCGCGCTGCTTTTGACAACCGGGGAACTTGCGGCCCGAGCGGCTTCTGGACTTGCCAGCGCCCGGCTGGGATTCGGTGCGATGCAGCACCCGCATGCTAGGAGCGTTCCCCGGGCCGGTCAATCTATGCGGGTCAGGGGTACAAACCACCGCGCCGATTAGTTAGAATCACGCGTGGAATTGTGGCCTAAGCCCATGGAATGCAGCGGGTTTGGGACGTTACCATGAACCCTTGGCGGCCAGGTTCCGAATCCCCTCGCAGCAAAGGACTCGCAATGGCGCTCGAGCGCACCCTGTCGATTGTCAAACCCGACGCCGTGGCCGGCAACGTGGTTGGCCGGATCTACGCCCGTTTCGAGGACGCCGGACTGCATATCGTCGCCGCGAAGATGAAGCACTTGTCGCGTGCCGAGGCGGAAGGTTTCTACGCAGTGCATCGCGAACGGCCGTTCTTCAAACCGCTGGTCGACTTCATGGTGTCCGGCCCGGTGATGATCCAGGTCCTCGAGGGCGACGATGCAATCGCGAAGAACCGCGAGTTGATGGGAGCGACGAATCCGAAGGATGCCGCACCCGGAACCATCCGCGCGGACTTCGCGAAGAGCATCGATGCCAATGCGGTGCACGGTTCGGACGGACCCGATACCGCCCGCTTCGAGATCGGCTACTTCTTCGCGCAGACCGAAATCTGTCCACGTTGAACGCGACCGCAGTCGAACCCATCCGGCACATGACCGACCTCCACGCCAACGGCAAGGCCAACCTGCTTGACTTCGACCGGGATGGCCTGCGCGGATTCTTCGCCGGCATTGGCGAAAAACCGTATCGCGCCGACCAGGTGATGAAATGGATCTATCACCGGCTGGAACCTGACTTCGCGGCGATGACCGATCTCGGTCAGGCGCTGAGGACCAAGCTCGCGGACATCGCGATGGTCCAGCCACCGCAGGCGATTGCGGTGCACGATTCGGTCGACGGCTGCCGCAAATGGTTGCTTGGCATGGATGCCGGCAACGCCGTCGAGATGGTCTTCATTCCTGAACCGTCCCGCGGGACGCTGTGTGTCTCCTCGCAAGTGGGGTGCGGGCTCAATTGTGCGTTCTGCGCAACCGGCGCGCAGGGATTCAACCGCAACCTCGCGACGGCCGAGATCATCGGTCAGGTGTGGGTCGCGGCGAAATCACTCGGCCACGTTCCCCATCGCGAGCGGCACCTGACCAACGTCGTGATGATGGGGATGGGCGAACCACTCCTGAATTTCGACAACGTCGTGCGCGCGATGAACCTGATGCGCGACGACCTGGGCTTTGGCCTCGCCTCCAAGCGCGTGACCTTGTCGACCGCCGGAATGGTGCCGATGATCGACCGGCTGCGCGAAGTCGCCGACGTATCGCTGGCGGTTTCGCTGCACGCACCGGTCGACGAGTTGCGCACGCAGCTCGTCCCGCTCAACAAGCGCTGGCCGATTGCCGAACTACTGGAGGCCTGTGCGCGTTACGCCGCCAGCAAGCCGCGCAGCACGATAACGTTCGAATACACCTTGATGAAAGGCGTCAACGACTCCCCCCTGCTCGCGAAACAACTGGCCAGGTTGATGCACCGGTTGCCCGCCAAGGTGAACCTGATTCCGTTCAATCCTTTCCCGGGCACCCGCTTCGAGCGTCCGGATCCGGAAACGATCCGGGAGTTCCAGGATGTCCTCATGGCCGCCGGCGTGCAGACAATGGTCCGCCGGACACGGGGCGAAGACATCGACGCTGCGTGCGGACAACTGAAGGGCAGGGTCATGGACCGTACCCGCCGGCATGCGGAGTTCCTGCGCAAGATTGCCGAGGGGGTCGCCGATGCGGCCTGAGGTACTGGCGCTGGCACTCGCCGCGGCGGCCTGTGTCGCGCTGTCGGGGTGCGCCACGAATTCCGGCGCCATCAAGCCGGAAGACACGGCCACGAAAAACGAGGATGCGGCACGCATCCATACCGAACTCGGCCAGAAATACATGCAGCAGGGCAAGTACGAACTCGCGCTCGCGAAGCTGCAGAAGGCTTTGTCGTTCGATTCCGACTACGTGGACGCGCACACCGTGATTGCGCTGCTGTACGAGCGCATCGGAAACCTGCAGCAGGCCGAGGAGCACTATCGTCGGGCCGCTGAATTGAAGCCGAAGGGTGGCGCCGAGAACAACAATTACGCGGCGTTCCTGTGCAAGATGAATCGCTTCGACGAGGCCCAGAAACACTTCGATGCCGCGTTGCGCGACCCGTTCTACCAGACGCCGCAGGTGGCATTGACGAACGCCGCGACATGCTGGCTCAAGGCCGGGAACACGGATGCCGCCGAGAAGGACCTGCGCCTCGCGCTGTCCCGGTCGCCGAACGATGCCGAGGCGCTCTACCAGATGGCGCGCGTGTTGTACGAGAAGAAGGATTATTTCCGCGCCAGTGCCTTCGTCCAACGCTATGAATCGGTTGGCCGCCCGCGTCCCGAGACGCTGATGCTCGGCCGCAACATCGAACTCGGCCTCGGTGATGCCAAGGGCGCCAGCGATTACTCGCGCCGCCTGCAGCAGCTGTTCCCGGAGTCCGCTGAAGCAAGGACACTGGGGGGCGGATGAACCGGAACGACTCCCCTGCGCAGACGTCCGCGTCGCCCGGGACCAACGACGGCATGCCCGCGCTCGGCAACACGAAGGCGGGCCAATCCATTGCAGCAGGCGAGCAGCTTCCACTCGCCTTCGAGCCGGAGACCAACACGATGTCAGCTCGCAAGCCCGCCGAAATCCGCGTTGCGGCGGCCATCAATGATGCACTCGACCCGCCGACCGATGGCGCCGTAGCGGATGACACCGGTTCGGCCGAGTTCGGACGGCGTCTTTGCGACGCGCGTATCGCGCTGGGCTGGGATGCTGCCGAGGTCGCCGGGCGACTCAAGCTGCCGATCGGAGTCGTCGACCGTCTCGAGCAGGGCAACTACGGCGGGTTGCGCAGCGACGTCTACCTGCGCGGTTATCTCACCAGCTATGCGCGACTCGTCGGGGTTCCGGTCGACCTGGCCGAGCAGGTCGCCGCGCGACATGGCGAATCCGCGCCCTTGGTCGTCACCGGCGGAATGGCGCACTCCCGCTATCTTTTCGAACGCTATGCCGGAAGCGTGACGTGGCTCGTCCTGACTGCGTTGATTGCGGCACCCGCGATCTGGCTCGCGACACACGGGGGCCTGCAGCAGGAAATTGCGCACAGTGTCCCGCTCGAAACGACGGATGCGAGCCGCGCGGCGGCGGAGGCTGCGACGCAAGGCGTGACTGCCACGGAGCGGCCGGGCGGGCACTTGGCGGAGCGCCAACCCGCGACTGCCGGCGACGCGAAGGCCGTACCCGCGGGTCCGGCCACGGAGCCGCCGTCGCCACCACTCGTGATCGCGTCGATGACGCCATTCGCGTCGATGTCGCAAGCCGACGCGAACAAGCCACAGCTCGAATCCTCGATCCCGACGGACGGCACGGGAGCGCACGAACTCGAGCTCAGAATCACGTCTGCGAGCTGGGTCGAGATCGTTGCCCAGGATGGACGCAAGCTCGCGTACGGGTTGCTGCCGGCAGGCACCGATCACCGGTACCGGAGCGATGAACCGCTGTCGGTCCTGATCGGGAACGCGGAAGGCGTCGTGGCGGAAGCGGATGGCAAGCCACTCGACCTCACGGGCTCGACCCGCTCGAATGTTGCGCGCCTGAAGGTGTTCGACTCGATGCAGGCACCACCATCCGAGCCGGTGGCGAACTGACCAACGCACCTCTGGCACGTCGCCCACGCGTCACCGCCTGTGCAGGGACAGCGGGGCCGGGGGCGATTCTGCTACTCTTGCGCCCGCCGCGAATCGCCGTCTCAGTCCACGGCGCGCTCGCGCCACGAGATCCGCCGCCGGCCCGTTCCCGGTGATGCGCCCGTGACAGGCCCGACCGGAGTCCCCGATGGCTTTTGATCTACTCGACGAACACGAGCAGGGCGAACGGGTTCGCCAATGGTTGCGCGAGAATGCGTTGTCGATGGTGGTTGGCATCGCACTCGGCCTGCTCCTGATTTTCGGCTGGCAGCAGTGGAAGGTGCACCGTGCCCGGCATGACGCCGAGGCCGCCGCACAGTATCAGGCGATGCTTTCCGCGCTGGCCGGCAAGCACGACGACGACGCGACGCGCATGGCGCAGGCGCTCCGCGAAAATTACGCGAACACGTCCTATGCGGTGTTTGCGGCCATGCGCGAAGCCGACCTTGCGGCGGCCAAGCCCGATCTCGCCGCGGCCGCGGCCGACCTCGAGTGGGCGGTTGCGCATGCCGGATTGCCCGCGCTGAAGGACCTGGCCGAGTTGCGCCTCGCGCGCGTCGAACTCGCGTCGGGCAAGGCCAAGGAAGCGCTGCAGCGGGTCGATGCGATACCGAAGGGAAACTATGTGGCGAGCGTCGAGGAACTTCGTGGCGACGCGTTGGCTGCGCTCGGTCGGTTCGGGGAAGCCCGGCAGGCCTATGCGGCGTCACTGGCGACCCCCGATACCGAGGGCGCGGAGTCGACTCCGCGCAAGTTCGTGCAGATGAAACTCGACAACCTGCCGCCGGCACCGGAGAAGCAGGGATCATGAAGCGCGTCCTGGTCGTCCCGCTGGTCGCGGTCCTGGTGCTCGCGCTCGGCGGCTGCAATTGGCTGAAGAGCCTCGGCAAGAAGGACAACGTCGAACCGCCGACACCACTCACGGAAATCGTTCCGACCGTTGCCGTCACGCCTTTGTGGACCGCGGGTGGCAGTGGTGGCGCCGGCGATTCGGGCGCCCGCATTGCCCCGGGAACCGGCGACGGTCGAGTCTACGCGGCCGGCGCCGACGGCACCGTCGAAGCACTGGACGCCGCGAGCGGGAACACGATCTGGAGCCGGCACCTCGGCACCCGCCATGGCTGGCTCTGGCGCCGCGGCGAGAATTCACGCCGTTGGGCCGGCGGTCCGGCCGTTGCCGGCGACCTGCTTGTCGTCGGCGGACTCGACGGCCATGTGCTGGCCATGTCGACCGTCGATGGCAAGGACCTCTGGCAAGCGACGGTGTCGTCCGAAGTGATCGTGCCGCCGGTGATTGTCGGTGGTCTCGTGGTGGTGCGGTCGTTCGATGGTCGCCTCACCGCGCTCGATTCGGCGACCGGCGATCACAAGTGGATTTTCGACCAGCCCGTGCCTGCCTTGAGCCTGCGTGGCGATTCGGCGCCAGTGTCATCGCTCGGCGCCGTGTTCGACGGATTCGACAACGGCAAGATCTTCGCGGTGCGGCTGGACGACGGCAATGCACTGTGGTCGCAAACGCTCTCCTCCGGCGAAGGACGCACCGAGGTCGAGCGCCTGTCCGACGTCGACGGCAAGCTCGTGATCGATGGCAGCGACTTGATTGCGGTCGGGTACCACGGCCAACTCGCGTCGTTCGCGCTCGTTTCGGGTCAACCACAGTGGCAGCGCGACCTGTCCGCTTACGGCGGTGCGGCGGTCGATGGCAACGTGGTCGTCGTCGCCGATGCGGACGGCAACGTGTGGGGGTTCGACCGGGCGACCGGCGCCAATCTGTGGAAGCAGGACGCGCTGAAGTACCGCTGGCTGACCACGCCGGCCGTCGTCGGCCATTTCGCGGTCGTCGGTGACGTCGAGGGCTACGTGCACTGGATCGACACCGGGGAAGGCAAGATCGCCGCGCGCGAGCGGTTGTCGAGCAAGCCGATCGAGGCGACCCCCGTCGTTTCCGGCGATACCGTGTACGTGGAGGACGTCAAGGGGCGGATCGGAGCCTACCGCACCGGTAGCTGAACCGCTGCGGGAACGACCGGTATCCCCATGCTGCCCGTCGTTGCCATCGTGGGCCGGCCCAACGTCGGCAAATCGACGTTGTTCAACGTGCTCGTCCGTTCGCGCGACGCGCTCGTCGCCGACCGGCCCGGCGTCACGCGGGACCGCAAGTACGGCGTCTGCAGGACGGGCGGGCGGCCGTTCGTCGTCGTCGACACGGGCGGGCTGGATGCCGACTCCAGCGGCCTCGGCGCCCTCGCGGCACGCCAGACCGAACGAGCCATCGACGAGGCCGATCTCGTCGTGCTGCTGGTCGATGCACGCGCGGGACTCGTGCCGGGTGACCACGCGATCCTCGCTGCCCTGCGGCGGAAGGGTCGCGACGTGCTGCTGGCAATCAACAAGACCGATGGCCTCGATGTCGCGGGCGCGCTCGCCGAATTCTCCCCGCTCGGACTCCCGGATCCCTGCCTGCTGTCGGCGGCCCACGGACGTGGCGTCGATGGGCTGCTGGCCGCGATCGAGCCACGGCTCCCGGAACGGCACGACAATGCCGTGCCGGTGGAGGGCGGCGTACGCGTCGCCATCATCGGCCGGCCGAACGTCGGCAAGTCGACGCTCGTGAACCGCTTGTTCGGCGACGAACGGGTGATCGCATCGGAGATTCCCGGCACGACCCGCGATGCCATCGACATCGCGCTCGAGCGCGACGGCCGGCGCTACACGCTGATCGATACTGCCGGAGTCCGGCGGCGTTCGCGGGTCGACGACCCGGTCGAGACATTCAGCGTCATCAAGACTCTGCAGGCTCTCGACTCGGCCGGCGTGGCCGTCGTCCTGCTCGACGCGGCCGAAGGCGTCACCGACCAGGACAACGCGGTACTCGGGCACGTGCTGGACAGTGGGCGCGCGCTGGTGATCGCCGTCAACAAGTGGGATGGACTGGATCGTTACGCGCGGGAGCGTTGCCTCGCGTCGCTCGACCGCAAGCTTGCATTCGTGCCCTGGGCACGCCGCATCACGATCTCGGCCCTGCACGGCAGCGGACTCGGCGAGCTGGTGAAGGCGATCGACCGGGCGCATGCGGCGGCCGGCCGGGTCCTGAAATCGTCCGACCTGACGCGCGCGCTCGAAGCCGCGCTGGCGGGCATGCAGCCACCACGCTATCGGGGCCACGCGCCACGCCTGCGGTTCGCGCATCCCGGTGGCAACCGGCCGCCGACGATCGTCATCCACGGGACGCGCACGCGGCACATTGGCGCGTCGTACCGCCGGTATCTCGAGAACTTTTTCCGCACACGCTACCGGCTGGAAGGCACGCCGGTCCGCATCGAGTTTGCCGAAGGGGACAATCCCTATGCGGATCGGCCGCGGGAACGGACGATCCGCCGGGGGGCGCGACGCAAGGCGTCCGCGCGTTCGCGGCGCGCCCGGCGGTAAGCGATGCGCTTCGACGCCGCCGAGCTGACCACCGTGATCCTTGCCGGTGGTGCGGCGACGCGGATCGGCGGCGTGGACAAGGGACTGGTCCTGCTGTCGGGGCGGCCGCTGATTGCGACCGTGAGTGAGGCGGTCGACCGCATGGTGTGGCGCGCGAGTGCGACTTACGGCTCGAAGGCGGCATTCCGGTTCATCAGCGCCAACCGCAACTCCGAACGTTATGCGGAATACGGGCCGGTCATTGCCGACTCCGGCCCGGGCTACCGGGGTCCGCTGGCAGGCGTCGCCGCTGCGCTCGCGACCGCGCGAACCACGTGGGTCGTCACCGTGCCGGTCGATTGTCCTGCGCCGCCCGAAGACCTGTTGCTGCGACTGCTTGCGGGGTTGCGGCCGGGCGTGCTGGGCGTCGTTGCGCATGACGGTGTTCGCCGGCAGCCGTTGTTTGCGCTGTACCATCGGGAACTCGCAGCGTCCGCGTCGAAGGCGTGCCGGCGTGGGCTCGGCGTGTACGCGTGGCAGGACGAGGCCGGCATGGGCGAGGTTGATTTCGGCGACCGGCGTGAAAGCTTCGTGAATCTCAACACGCCCACCGATTTCCGCGACTGGGAGGCTCGGCATGCGACCGGGACCTGAGTATCCGACCCGGGTTTCGTATGACTCGGCACTCGAATGGCTGCTCGCGCTCGCGGGTGAGCATCGCGTCGGCGACGAGAACATTGCACTCGAGGCGGCGTACGGGCGCATCCTCGCGGAAGACGTGGTTGCCGGCATCGACGTGCCACCGTTCGCGAATGCGGCGATGGACGGATTTGCACTGCAGGGCGAGGGCCTCGTGGCGAATGCCGAGACGAGGTTCGTCCTCGCCGGCAACGCGTTTGCCGGGGGCGAGGCTCCCGGAGCGGTCGCATCGGGACAGTGCGTCCGCATCACCACCGGTGCCCCGATGCCACCGGGAACCGACACCGTCGTCATCAAGGAAGTCGTGCACCTCGACGGGAACGATGTCGTCGTGCCACCGGGTCAGCGTTCCGGAGCCAATGTGCGCGCCGCCGGCGAGGATACGCCGGCCGGATCACGCGCCGCGTCACGCGGTGAACGCCTCGGTGCGGCCGCGTTGGGCGTCCTGGCAACGCTCGGCGTCGCCACGGTCACGGTCGCGCGTCGGCCGCGCGTGTATCTGCTTGCCACCGGCGATGAGCTGGTCGAGCCGGGAACACCACTTCCACCGGGGCGGATCTACAACAGCAATCGCACGATGGTGCGGGCCTTGCTCGAGGCCGCCGGTGCCGATGTCGTTTCGGCACGGCACGTTCGCGACGAACCCGAGGCCTTGCGCGAGGCGCTCATTGGTGGCGCACGCACTGCCGATGTCGTGCTCGCAACCGGCGGCGTGTCGGCGGGCGAGCACGACTTCCTGCCGCGGGTGATCGCCGAAACCGGACGCATCCATTTCTGGAAGGTTCGGTTGCGTCCCGGCATGCCGTTTCTGTGCGGTATTGCCGGCCACACGCTGGTGGTGGGGTTGCCGGGAAACCCGGTGTCGGTCTTCGCAACGTTCCTGACCTTGGTACGCCCCACCCTGCGTGCGATGCAAGGCGCCCTCGACGCCGTGCCTGTGCGCTGCAATGCACGGCTCGCGGCGCCACTCCACAGCGCAACGGGCCGCACCGAGTTCCTGCGCGGCATGCTGGCCACGGCCGGCGACGGTGGGCTCGAAGCCACCCCGTATCCGAGGCAGGAATCCGGAGTCCTGCGCAGCGCCGCCGCAGCCACGGCATTGATCGTCGTCCCGGAAGGAACCGGAGACCTTGCCGCGGGCGCGCGGGTGGAAGTCATCCCGCTCGCGGGCCTATGCTGAGGTCATGAACTCCGCAGTCGACGTCCGTACATCGAATCCCCTGGAGATCGATCCACGCGACGCGTGGCGGCGCCAGCAGGGCGGTGCACTGCTCATCGACGTGCGCGGAGCCGGCGAGCGCGCCGCGGGAACGCCGGACGGGGCCGTCGGGATCGTGCTGGATGCGTTGGTGTCTTCGATCGGAAGCATCGCGCCGGAACCGGATCGGGAAATCCTCGCGATCTGTGCCACGGGCAGGCGCTCGCTCATTGCTGTCGAGCGCCTGCGGGGCATGGGTTATCGCAACGTGCGTTCGGTGCGCGGCGGATTTGTCGCGTGGCGGCATGAACAGTTGCCGATCGATTTCGGCCCGCTCGACGCCGATGCCGCCGACCGCTACTCCCGGCACCTGCGCCTGCCCGAAGTCGGCGTCACGGGACAGGCGCGGCTCGGCGCGGCCCGTGTCGTGCTGATCGGCGCCGGCGGGCTGGGTTCGCCCGCGGCGTTCTACCTCGCCGCGGCTGGTGTCGGCACCTTGGTGCTGGCCGACGACGATGTCGTCGAACGCAGCAACCTGCAGCGGCAAATCCTGCATGCCGATGACCGGGTCGGGCTGCCGAAGGTCGCGTCCGCGGCGCACGCGCTGTCGGCGCTGAATCCGCGCACGCGCGTCGAAACGGTCGCCGAGCGGGTGACGGCGGCGAACGTCGAACGCGTCATCGGCGCTGCCGACGTCGTGCTTGACGGCGCCGACAACTTCCCGGTGCGCTACCTGCTGAACGATGCGTGCGTCCGGCTAGGCAAGCCGCTGGTCTACGGCGCGGTCCACCGCTTCGAGGGGCAGGTCAGCGTATTCGACGCGGGACGCCACCGCGGCGAAGCGCCGTGCTACCGGTGCCTGTTTCCGCAACCGCCGGCAGCCGCGGATGCACCGAACTGTTCGGAGGCCGGCGTGCTCGGCGTGCTGCCTGGCGTCATCGGCATGCTGCAGGCAACCGAGGTGATCAAGTTGCTGCTCGGCCTCGGCGAACCGCTGGCGGGACGGCTGTTGACGTTCGACGCGCTGGGCATGCGGTTTCGCGAGACGCGCCTCGCACCGGACCCCGCTTGCACCGTGTGCGCGCCGGGGCGGGAGTTCCCGGGCTACATCGACTACGCCGCGTTTTGCGCAGGGGGGGACAGCGCGTAGACGCAGGCGGGAAGCCGCGCGCCGTCGGATCCGAGACGCGCGGCCACGATGCCTTCGCACTGCGCGCCGATCTTCTCGGCGACGCGCCGGCTCGGCTGGTTCTCCGGCGCCACCAGGATTTCAATCCGCTCGAATCCGCGCGTGAATCCGAACGCTGCGACGCACCGTGCGGATTCCGTCGCGATGCCGCGTCCCTGCGCGCTTGCCCGCACCCAGTACCCGAGGTTGGCCGTTCGGCGCGTGCGATCGAACCGGTTGAGGCCGATGCCGCCGAGCATCCGGGCGCCGGCATCGTCGAAAATCGCAAACGTGTATTCGTCCTCGCATGACCACAAGGCCACGCAGCGTTCAATCCAGGCCACGCTGTCGGCCCTGGCATAACCCGCGTGGCACCAGGGCAGCCAGCGGCCGACCGTCGCGATCGATTCCGCCGCCGCTTCGTGGAGTGCGTCGGCATCGACGGAGCGCCAAGGTCGAAGCAACAGGCCCGTGGCGCGGAGCTCGACCACCGCGGTCATTTGCCGCGAGGCCTGACGGCGGCGAAAGCGGCGAGTTGCTCCGGCGTCGCCTCCTTCTGGAAGCGGGATTTCCATTCCGCAAACGGCATGCCGTAGATCGTTGCGCGGGCCTCGTCCGTCGTCATCGCGATGCCCCGTTCGACGGCGGCTTCGCGATACCAGTCGGCCAGGCAATTGCGGCAGAAGCCGGCGAGGATCATCAAGTCGATGTTCTGGACCTCAGGGCGCTCGCGATTCAAGTGGTCGAGCAGCCGCCGGAGGGTGGCGGCTTCGAGGTCGGTGGCGTTCGTCATGGCGGAACTCCCTTCGCGGCAGGTCGTTGCGGCATCCGGCATTGTGCACGCCTCGGCACGCCACGATAATGCGCGTTTCGCTTCCGCCCCGGAACATGACCGCACGCCTACTCGACGGACGCCGCATCGCGGGCGAGGTGCTGGACCACGTCGCCACCGGTGTCGAGGCGCGGCTGGCCGCGGGACGTCCCGCCCCGGGTCTCGCCGTGATCCTGGTCGGCGCCGACCCGGCGTCGGCCGTCTATGTCCGCAACAAGCGGCGTGCATGCGCGCAGGTCGGGTTTCGTTCGTTCGACCACGACCTGCCGGCCGGCGCGGGTGAAGCGGAACTTGTCGAACTCGTCGACGCGCTCAATGCCGATCCGG
Organism: Lysobacterales bacterium; assembly: GCA_046347015.1. Classification (GTDB taxonomy): domain Bacteria; phylum Pseudomonadota; class Gammaproteobacteria; order Xanthomonadales; family Rhodanobacteraceae; genus Dokdonella_A. The sequence continues at coordinate 156,952 of JAXMHA010000004.1, forward strand.
CCGTGCACGGGATCCTGGTGCAACTGCCGTTGCCGGCGCACATCGACGCGCCGCGCGTGATCGACCACATCGATCCGCGCAAGGATGTCGATGGCTTCAGTGCGGTGAATGTCGGGCAACTGGCGTTGCGCCGCTTCGGCCTGCGCCCGTGTACCCCGAAAGGCGTGATGACCCTGCTCGGGCACACCGACCGGCCGGTACGTGGCCGGCACGCCGTCGTCGCCGGAGTGTCCAACCACGTCGGGCGCCCGCTGGCCCTGGAACTGCTGATTGCCGGCTGCACCACGACCTGTTGCCACAAGTTCACGACCGATCTGGAAGACTTCGTCCGCCACGGCGACATCGTCGTCGCGGCGGTGGGCCGGCCCGGAGTCATCAAGGGCGACTGGATCAAGCCGGGTGCGGTCGTGATCGATGTCGGCATCAACCGCATGGATGACGGTCGCCTGGTCGGCGATGTCGAATTCGACGCGGCGGCGCAACGCGCGTCGTGGATCACGCCGGTGCCCGGCGGCGTCGGACCGATGACGGTCGCGACCTTGATGGAGAACACGTTGTCCGCGGCGGAGGCCTTTTCCTCGTGAGCGCACTTGCATGCCATCGGTGGCGGATCGGACTCGCGGCCGCATCCGCGATCGCCATGCTCGGCGGTTGTTCGACGATCCAGAGCCGCGCGATGCATTCCTTCGCGACGGATCTCACCAACGGCATCCTCGACCAGGACGATCCCGGCATCGCCCGGGCGGGCATCCCGTCCTGGTTGCTGCTGGTCGACGGCCTCGTGCAGGGTTCGCCGAACGATGTCGACACGCTCCTCGCCGGGGCGAAACTCTACAGCGCCTACGCGGGTGGTTTCGCGGACAATCCGGAACAGGCCAGGCGGCTGGCGGGGCACGGCCTCGACTACGCGCGGCGCGCGGTTTGCCTCGACCTGCCGGCGGTGTGCAAGGCCGCCGGCGGCCCTTTCCCGCCGTTCCACGATGCCGTGGCGACGGTGGGCCGCGAGCACGCCGAAGTCCTCTACGTGTTCGCGACGGCGTGGGCCGGGAACATCCAGGCCAACAGCGACTCGTGGCAGGCGATTGCCGACATCCCGAAGGTGCAAGCGCTGCTCGAGCGCGTCGTCGCGATCGATCCGACGCACGCCGCGGGCGAGCCGTACATGTACCTCGGCGTGCTCGCCACCTTGCGTCCGGCCGCGCTCGGCGGGCAGCCCGAACAGGGCAAGGCCTGGTTCGAAAAGGCCCTGGCGTTGTCGGGTGGCCGCAACCAGATGGTGCGTGTCATGTTCGCCGAGCACTACGCGCGGCTCGTGTTCGACGAGAAATTGTTCGACTCGCTGTTGCACGACGCCATCGCCGCCGATCCGAACGCCCCGGGCCTGACGCTCGTCAACGTGCTCGCGCAGCAGCGTGCCCGCAAGCTGCTGGCGACCGCAAAAGACTATTTCTGACGCGGGGCCCGGCCCCGCAATGCGTGTGGAGTGACCCGATGAATGTGATGAAGGGAATGCTGTTCGCGCTGGCGCTCGGATTCGCCGTGACGGGTAGTGCCGCGACCACGCTCAAGATCGCGACCATGGCGCCCGAAGGCACCGCCTGGATGACCGAGTTGCGCGCGGCCGCCGACACCATCGGCAAGGCGACCGCGGGCCGCGTCGCCATCCGCTACTATCCGGGCGGCGTGATGGGCGACGCCGCGACCGTCCTGCGCAAGATCAAGATCGGGCAGTTGCAGGGTGCGGCATTGACCGGCGGCGAGGCCTCCATCGTCGCGAAGGACGCGCAGATCTACAGCCTGCCGTTCCTGTTCCGTGACCAGGCCGAAGTCGACGCCGTCCGCAAGACGATCGATCCGATGCTCGCGAAGGAGTTCAGCGACGCCGGTTTCGCAATGCTCGGCGAGAGCGGTGGCGGCTTCGCGTTCCTGATGAGCACGCGCGACATCAAGTCGACGGCCGACCTCAAGGCCGCCAAGGTCTGGGTACCGCAAGGCGACAAGATCGCCGAAGCGGGCTTCAGCGCCGCCGGGATCACGCCGATCCCGCTGCCGTTGTCGGACGTCTACACCGGCTTGCAGACGGGGCTCGTCGACACCGTGGCCAACACGCCGGCCGGCGCGATCGCATTCCAGTGGCACACGCGGCTCAAGTATGCCGTCGACATGCCACTGACCTACGTGATGGGCTTCCTGATCGTCGACCGCAAGGCATTCGACTCGATCGACGCCGCCGACCGCACGATCGTCTCCACCACGATCGCCGGCGCTTTCGACCGCCTCGACGCGAAGAACCGCAGCGACAACGTCGCCGCGAAGGACGTGCTGCGGCAGCAGGGCATCACCTTCTTCGAACCGGATGCCGCGACCCGCGCGGGTTGGGACTCCGTCGGCGCCAAGGCCGACGCACGGCTGACGGCGGACGGCAGCATCAGCCCCGAAATGTTCAAGGCGCTGGAATCGGCCTTGGCCGCCGCGCGCAGCGGGTCGAAGCCTTGAGCGGCGGCCTCGCCGCGCTGACGCTCTGGTTGCGGCGCGTCGAGACCGGGATCATCGCGACGCTGGCGCTGGTGATGATCGCGCTCGCCGGCGCGCAGATCGTGCTGCGCAATTTCTTCGACACCGGCCTCCTGTGGGCCGATCCACTGCTGCGTGTCCTGGTGCTGTGGACCGCGATCCTCGGTGCTCTCGCCGCGGCCGCGGAAGACAAGCACGTCGGCCTCGATCTGTTGACGCATTTCCTGCGCGGCCGGACCAAGGTGCTGGCCCGTGGTGCGGCGCTGCTGTTCGGCGCGGTGGTGTCGGCGTTGATGGCGTGGAGTTCGGCGCAACTCGTGCTGCTCGACTACGGGACCGCGACGCGTGCATTCGGGGTGGTCCCGAACTGGTGCGTCGAGTTGATCCTGCCGGTCGGCTTTTCGCTGCTGGCGCTGCGCCTTGCGTTGCGCGCGTTCCAGCCGCCGCGTGGCGACCGGCCGGCTCTGGCGCCCGATCTCCCGTGACCGCTGCGCTCGGAATCCTGGTCGCGCTGCTCGCGCTCGTCGGTGCGCCCTTGTTCGCGCTGATCGGCGCGGTGACGCTGCTCGGCTTCCACGCCGAGGGCGAGCCTTCGGTCGCGGTGGCCATCGAATTCTTCCGTCTTGCCGACATGCCGGCGCTGCTCGCGATCCCGCTGTTCACGCTGGCCGGATACCTGCTGGCCGAGAGCCGGGCGCCGCACCGGATGGTGCGGATCGCGAATGCGATGCTCGGCTGGATGCCGGGCGGGTTCGCAATCGTCGCGGTGATTGTCTGCGCGCTGTTCACCGCGTTCACCGGCGCGACCGGCGTAACGATCGTCGCGCTCGGCGCGGTGCTGTATCCGGCACTGGTCGAAGCCCGCTACGGCGAGCGATTCTCGCTCGGGCTGCTCACCGCTTCGGGCAGCCTCGGCCTGATCCTGTTGCCGTCGATGCCGTTGATCCTGTACGGGATCGTCGCGCAACAGTTCCACACGACGCCGCCGGTCGGCATCGACGCGTTGTTCCGTGCCGGCGTATTGCCGTGCGCGTTGCTGGTCGCGCTGCTCGCGATCTACTGCATCTGGCACGCGCGCCGCGTCGGGGTGGTGCACCAGCGATCCAGCGCGCGGGAACTCGGGCGCGCGCTGCTCGATGCCGCCTGGGAAATCCCGTTGCCGTTCGTCGTGCTGGGCGGCATTTACTCCGGCAAGCTCGCGGCGTCGGAAGCCGCGGCCGCGACGGCGTTGTACGCGTTCATCGTCACCGTGGTGATACGTCGCGAGATTCCGCTGCGCCGCCTGCCGGCGGTACTCCGTGAAGCGATGCTGCTGGTCGGCGTCATCCTCGTCATCCTCGGTTTCTCGCTCGCGCTGACGAACTGGCTGATCGACACCGGCGTGCCGGAACGCCTGTTTGCGCTGATCCAGTCGGCCATCACGAGCAAGGCCACGTTCCTGCTGGTGTTGAACGCGTTCCTGCTGGTGTTCGGGATGCTGCTCGAAGGGTTCCCGGCCATCATCATCCTGGTGCCACTGATCCTGCCGGTCGCCCTGCACTACGGCGTCGACCCGGTGCACCTCGGGATATTGTTCCTCGCCAACCTGCAACTCGGGATCTTCCTGCCGCCAGTCGGCGTGAACCTCTACATCGCGAGCGCGCGCTTCGACAAGCCCGTCATGACCCTCGTGCGCGCCAGCATCCCGTTCTTCCTGGTGATGCTCGCCGGAGTGCTGGTCATCACCTACTGGCCGGAACTGTCGCTGGCACTGGCGCGCTGATGGCCGCGCCGGCATCGCCCCGCAACACGTCGATCCACGCCGAGACGAGGCCGGCCCGCGGGGGGGGTGTGCCGATGAAGCGGCTGTCGTCACCATCCTCGAGGTAGCGCGCGACTTCGCCGGCGCCGTAGTACACGTCGACACGGCTCGGATCGTCGCCGCGCGCGTGCAGTACGTACTCGGGCGCGACCGGCCCGGATTGCAGCAGCGAGCCGGTGAATGGCGACGTGCACGCCCGGGCCCCGATCAACGCGCCGATCGACGCCGGCAGATCCGACTGCTGGAAAGCCGCATCCACCCGCGCCGGCATGTCGACTGCACCGGCGATGACGAGCGGGATGCGGGCGAACGCGCGCTCGTTCCACTGCCGGTACTCGGCCGGCGACAGCGGCGTCATCGCGCGGTGATCGCCAGTCACCAGCAGTACGCCGTGGTCGAGGAACCCACGGGCGGCGAGGGCGTCGTGGAGCCGCGCGAGTTCGGCGTCGACGTAACCGAAAGACCCCGCGGGATCGATGCGGCCGCTGCGGGGGTCGACGAACGGCGGGTGACTGCTCAACGTCAGCAGCACGGCGACGAATGGCCGTTCGTCCGTCCGGTGGTCGAGCCAGTCGAGGAACCGGTCGAACAGCACGCCATCCGCGACGGAATCGAACTGGTACCGCCGCTTGCCACGATAGAACGGCTGTCGGTCGCCCTCGACGGCGTCGAAACCGAGGTCGCGCAGCCATTGCCCGGTGCCGAGGAACGACAAGTCGAACGTCGAGAAGAAGTCCGCCGCGTAGCCCACCGCATGGGCGAAGGCGGGCAGGGTCCCGTCGCCACCCGCCGATCCACCCATCGAGTTGGGGGTACGTCCCGGCGCGAGGATCGGCGGGCGGCCTGCCAGCGCCGCCATCAATCCACCTTCGGTGTTCGACCCGTTGGCGTAGAAGTGCGTCAGGTAGTGGTTGGCGCGCGCCGTCGCATCGAGTTTCGGCGTCCAGTCGAGCGGCCCGCCGAGGAGCCGGCTCTGGTACGCCGACAACGATTCGACCAGGACCAGGACGACGTTTGGGCGCGTGCCCGCCCTCGCGGTGCAAGTTCGCGGCGTCGCCGCCAGCCGGGCGCGTTGCGCCGCGAGGTGCGCCGGCGTCAGTTGCCGGTCTGCACCCCGCGGCAGGTTGATCTCGACGAGGTTACGGACGAACTCGGCATGCACGTAATGCATGTCATGCAGGCGAACCGGGATCGCGGCGAGCGCCGCGAGGACGGTGGCGGCGGCGAGGCCGCGCGCGGCTCCGGTGCTTCGCCATGCGGGAACCGCGGCCAGCACCGCAACGGCCAGCACCAGCAGCGCGCCGGGGACGAAGAGCCAGCCAAGAGCTGAATCCATGACGGGCCGGAGGACGCTCCAGTCGGCAGACCCTTCGCCGGCAAAGCGCAGGAATTCGCCGAGATACAGCCGACGCGTCAGCAGCGCGATCAAGCCGACGTCGAGCGCCATCGCGACAATCGCGAGGCCGGCCATGGCGCCGGAAATGCTGCGCAACCACGCCGCTCGTGCGCCGCAAGCGAGCGCCAGCAGTGCGAACACGCCAGCGAGCAGCGCGGCATCGTGGCCAAGCGCCGGCAACACGAAGCAGCCGTGGCAGCCGGTGTAGCCACCGATGACATGATCGACGAGCAGCGCGCGGGCGGCCGCGAGGCCAATCGCGACGACGGCGGCAGCCAGCGGGACGAACGCGCGCCATCGGGTCGAAGCCGCCGACAGTCCCTGCGTCACGGCACGCAGGAGCAACGGTCCCGCACGCAGCGGCGGTGCACGGCGGCGATGAGCCTGGCGAGCGCCGTCACGCGGGCAGGATAAAGGCCGCGACCACGCGGCGGTACTCGCTGGCCAGCAGGTTGAACGTGCGCGCGGCGGCCGCGTTGTCCATCACCTCGACGCCGATCTGCCGGCGCAGCATCGGGATCAAGGCTTCGCGCGGCGGGAAGTCTTGCGCCGGGCCCGTGCCGAGCAGCACGACTTCCGGCTCGAGCGCGATGATCTTCGCCACCGCGTCCGCGTCCAGGCCCGATGCGCCGCGCGGCGTCCAGGACTCGATGACCGCTTCCGGCGTCAGCAGGAAGCTGCGTGTCAGCGTGCGCTCGCCAACGACGATCGCGGCGTCCGTGGTCGCGCGGACGAACAAATGGCCTTCGGGCAGCTCGCGGACGAGTTCCATCGCCGCGTTCAGGCCGGCAACACGAGCCGGGGCTCGGATGGATGGCGCCGGTAGCAGGTTGCGACGCCGCCGAGCAACTGGACCAATTCGGCGCCCGCGCGCTGGCAGGCGTCTTCGGCCAGGCGCGCGCGTCCATCGCGGTCCGCTTCCTCGATCCGGACCTTGACCAGCTCGTGGTGTTCGAGGGCCTCGTCGAGCGCGGACAGGACGGCGGCCGTCAGCCCGTTGCCGCCGACCCGGACCAGCGGGTGGCGCGCATGCGCTTCGCCTCGCAGGAATCGTTTCTGGCGGGATGAGAGCGGCATCGGGACAGGCGCCGAAACGGCGGTTGGATAGGCAAAATCGGCCGGCACAGGGTACCATGCACGCGTAACCCCGCCGGATGGCGGCCGGTCGAGATCTGGTGAGTACCCTCAGCAAGTCCAGCGCACGCTGGCTGAAGGAACACTTCAGCGATCCGTACGTGAAGCGCGCCCAGTCGGACGGCTGGCGTTCGCGGGCCGCGTTCAAGCTGGAAGAACTGGATTCCCGGCACCACCTGTTCAGGCCGGGCCTCGTCGTCGTCGACCTTGGCGCCGCCCCCGGGAGCTGGTCGCAAATGGCGCGCGCACGCTTGGGCCAGGGCGGCCGGGTCATTGCGGTCGACCTCCTGCCGATGGCGCCCCTCGCGGGCGTCGAGTTCATCCAGGGCGACTTCCGGGAAGAGTCGGTCGCCGCCCGGCTGGACGCGGCATTGGACGGTACGGCAGTTGATCTTGTGCTTTCCGACATGGCCCCCAATATCAGCGGGGTGGATGCGGTCGACCAGCCTCGGTCGATGTATCTGGCCGAATTGGCAAGGGATTTTGCAGTCGGCCGGTTGCGCAAAGGAGGCTCGTTTCTCGTGAAGTTGTTCCAAGGCAGTGGCGTTGATGCCTATCTTCGGGAGTTGCGCAACGACTTCGCGCGGGTCAGCATCCGGAAGCCTGCGGCGTCACGGTCCCGCAGTGCCGAGGTCTACGCATTCGCGACCGCCCCGCGGGAAAAACCGCGGGGCATGCTGTATACACCCGGCGTGACGGCCACCGGCGCCGATCGCCTCGAACCGTCCGGAACGCGCCGGCCGCGCAGAACGCCCCAATGAACGACATGGCCAAGAACCTCCTGCTCTGGGTCATCATCGCGGTGGTCCTGCTGACCGTGTTCCAGAGTTTCAGCCCCCATGGCGGCACGAGCCAGGAAGTCGCGTACTCCGAATTCCTGCAGCAGGTCGGCAACGGCCAGGTGGAGTCGGTGCTGGTACGCAACGACGGCAGCACGCTCGATGCGGTGCTGAAGGACGGGAGCCACGAGCGGACCGTCGCGCTGCTCACCGATACCAACTTCACCGAAGTGCTGAAGAACGTCCCGAAAGTGACGATCGAGAGCAAGGACTCTGGCCTCGGCATCGTCAAGCTGCTGCTCGACTGGGTGCCGTTCCTGATCTTCATCGGCCTGCTGATCTATTTCATGCGCCAGATGCAGGCCGGCGCCGGCGGACGCGGCGCGATGTCCTTTGGCCGTTCGCGCGCCAAGCTGCAGGGCGAGGACCAGGTCAAGGTGACGTTCGCCGACGTCGCGGGTTGCGACGAAGCCAAGGAAGAGGTCGGCGAACTGGTCGAGTTCCTTCGCGACCCGTCCAAGTTCACCAAGCTTGGCGGCAAGATTCCGCGCGGCGTGCTCATGGTCGGCTCGCCCGGCACCGGCAAGACGCTGCTGGCCAAGGCGATTGCCGGCGAGGCGAAGGTGCCGTTCTTCTCGATTTCGGGTTCGGATTTCGTCGAGATGTTCGTTGGCGTCGGCGCCGCCCGCGTGCGCGACATGTTCGAGCAGGCCAAGAAGCATGCGCCGTGCATCATCTTCATCGACGAAATCGACGCGGTCGGCCGCCATCGCGGTGCCGGCCTCGGCGGCGGCCACGACGAGCGCGAGCAGACGCTGAACCAGCTGCTGGTCGAGATGGACGGCTTCGAGGGCAGCGAAGGCGTCATCGTCATTGCGGCGACCAACCGGCCCGACGTGCTGGATCCGGCCCTACTGCGGCCGGGTCGCTTCGATCGTCAGGTCGTCGTGCCGTTGCCGGACCTGCGCGGCCGCGAGCAGATCCTGAAGGTCCACATGCGCAAGGTGCCGCTAGCACCCGACGTGGATGCACTGGTCATTGCGCGCGGCACTCCGGGTTTCTCCGGTGCCGACCTCGCGAACCTCGTCAACGAAGCGGCGTTGTTCGCGGCGCGCGACAATCGCCGCGACGTCGACATGAACCACTTCGAGCGCGCGAAAGACAAGATCATGATGGGCGCCGAACGGCGCTCGATGATCATGAGCGACGACGAGAAGAAGTTGACGGCGTACCACGAAGCGGGCCACGCAATCGTCGGGCTTTCGGTCCCCGAGCACGATCCGGTGCACAAGGTCACGATCATCCCGCGTGGCCGCGCGCTCGGCGTGACGATGTTCCTGCCCGAAGCCGACCGCTACAGCCACAGCAAGGTTTCGCTGCAATCGCGCCTCGCCAGCCTGTTCGGCGGTCGTGTCGCCGAGGAACTGATCTTCGGCGCCGAGAAGGTCACGACCGGCGCGTCGAACGACATCCAGCGCGCGACGCAACTCGCGCGGGACATGGTCACGAAGTACGGTCTGTCCGACGACCTCGGCCCGATGACCTACGCCGAGGAGGAAGACGAGGTGTTCCTCGGGCGTTCGGTGACGCAGCACAAGAACGTGTCCGACGAGACCGCGCGCAAGATCGACATTGCCGTGCGCCAGGTCATCGACACTGCCTACAGCCGCGCGCGGCAGATCCTCACCGACGAGATCGAGAAGCTGCACACGATGGCGCGGGCCCTGCTGCAGTACGAGACGATCGACCGCGAGCAGATCGCCGCGATCATGGACGGACGCGAACCCGGCCCACCGAAGGATTGGCGCTCGGCATCGGGCGACCCGCCCGGTGGCGGCAAGTCGGCCGCGCCACGCGATCCGGCCTCGGTCGGCGCACCCGCCGAGCAACACTGAGGTCGTTTCGAACGCAACGACGATGGCCGCCTCCGGGCGGCCATCGCGTTACCGGACCCGGCGAACGGTAAACTCCCATCTCCCCAAAGCAGGGGAAGACGGTGCCGGACGTCCTGCAACGATTGAAGGATCGCAAGCTCGTCCAATGGGCGGGCGCCTACGTCGCGTTCGCGTTTGCGTTGCTGCAAGGTGTGGACATCGTCGCCCAGCGCTTCGCGTGGCCGGCGCCGATCGAGCGCTTCCTGATCCTGGGGCTCATACTCGGATTTCCCGTCGCCGTCGTCGTCGCGTGGTACCACGGCGAACGCGGCGCACAGCACCTTTCCGGCGGTGAGCTTTCGATCCTGGCGGTGTTGTTCGCAATCGGCGGGGGCATCCTCTGGTATTTCGCGCGCAGCGACACGGCGGACCAGGCCACGCCCGCGGCACCCGTGATCGTCCAGCATGCGGCGGTGCCGACGCCACGGCCCGCGCCCGATGCAGCACCAATCCCCGCCAAGTCGATCGCGGTGTTGCCGTTCCTCAACGAGAGCGGCAACAAGGACCAGCAGTATTTTTCCGATGGCTTGTCGGAGGATCTGATCACCGCACTGTCGCAATTCGCGGGCCTGAAGATCATCAGCAGGGATTCGGCGTTCCAATTCAGGGGCAGCAAGGACACGAGCGCGCAGATCGGCGCACACCTTGGCGTGGCCCACCTGCTGGAAGGAAGCGTGCAACGTGAAGGCGACGAGGTGCGTGTCAGCGCGACGCTCGTCAAGGCTGCCGATGGCGCCATCGTGTGGTCGCAGCATTACGACCGGCCGTACAAGGATCTGTTCGCGCTGCAGGACGCCATCACCAAGGCCGTCGCCGCGGCGCTGCAGGCGAAGTTGTCGATCGCACCCTACGCGGTGGTGCAGAGCGACCGTCCGCCCAGCGGCAATCTGGATGCCTATACGGCATTCCTGCAGGGACAAGCGGGCATGGTGTTCGGGGATTTGTGCAACAAGCAGGTCATGGAAAATTTGCAGAGCGCCATTCGGCTGGATCCGCGCTACGCACTCGCCTATGTCAGGGTGTCGCAGTGCTGGGTCGGCAAGTTCCGGGTCTGGCACGCGGCCGCGGACGGGCCGCAGGATATAGCCCAGGCGCGCGCGGCGATCCAGACCGCCTTGACGCTGGATCCCGAGCTCGCTGCCGCGCACGTCGGCCACGGTTTCCTGCTGTACTCGATGGATTTCGACTGGTACGGCGCCGAGGCCGAGTACCGGCGGGCGCTGCAGTTGGCGCCAGACAATGTCGAGGCGAAGGCGGCGCTGGCCGATGTGTTGGCAACCTTGGGGCAACTCCAGAGCGCAATCGCCTTGCGGCGCGCGGTGCTCAAGGTCGATCCCCGCAATGTCAAGGACTGGCTGTGGCTGAGCAGCATGCTTGTCTCCGCCGGCCAGCTTGACGACGCGGAAAGGACAACCAACAAGGCGCTTGCGCTGGACCCGCACATCATCAACAGTTATGTGAATCTTGCCGAGATCGAAGTGCTGCGCGGGAATGCGCAGCGCGCGATGGCGTTCGCCCACAGGGAGCCCGGTCCCACGTGGCGGCGTTTCGGTATCGCGATGGCCGCCCAGATCGGGCCGGATCGTGAAGGGGCCGATGCGGCCCTGCAGGCCCTCGTCGCGCACAACGCCGATACCGCTGCATCCCTGATTGCCGATGTCTATGCGCTGCGCCGAGATCCGGACAACATGTTCAAGTGGCTCGATCGCGCCTGGGCGCAGCGGGATGTGGGCATCGAGGGATTGCTCAACGATCCCTTCATCCTTCGCTACCAACGCGACCCGCGCTTTGCGGCGCTTTGCAAAACGGCAGGCTTGCCCACCACCACCGACGCGGTGGCGATGAAATGAACGTTACCGGCACCAGCTTCTTCGCCCGCCTGAAGCAGCGCAAGCTGGTGCAATGCGCGCTGCCCGGCTCGCCGGTGCGCGGGTTGCGTTGCAGGTGCTGGGGTGGCCGCCGACAGCTACGACGGGCCGCACGGTTTCATCGGTATAGCGATTGCGGTGATCGCGCTGGGTTTCCGTGTCGCACTCGTCGTGGCCTGGGTGTCACGGTGAACGTGGCGTGCAGCGCGTATCCGGCGCCGAGTTGCTGATCCTCGCGGTGCTGCTGGCGATCGGCGGCGGCTTGCTGTGGTGCCTTGCACAGTCGGCCCCGACGCCAGGATCCGCCGTGGCAGCGGCGAAGCCCGGCGCAGGCCGGGTTTCGCGCGTCACTCGGACATCAATCAGTGGTGGTTGGCGTTCGCAGTTTCCGCCGCTTCCTTCAACTCGTGGTTGGCCTGGTTCAGCAGCTCCTCGGCGCGCTTGGCGTGACCGCCAAGGTCGAATTCATTCGCCTTCTGCGCGTCGACGATGCGGTTGTACGCCTGCGCGGTCAGGTGCTGGGCGGCGGCGAGGTTGGGGTGACGGTGGTGGCTGACGTTTTTCGGCGGCGGACGCGCAAATGAAGCCGACGCCGCGAGGGCGAGCACCATTGAAGCCGTGAGAACGGAGACCTTCATGGACAGACTCCTGCAAGTGGGTGACGAACTGCTCTCCTGTCCGGATACCGGGCGCGCGGAGTCTTTACCTGTCCTCGCGAGAAAGCAAGCGGCATCGAGCCGCAGCCTCGCGAATCAACCAGGGTTTGGCAGGAGCTTGCACACGCACAGTGCGCATGGGACCCAAGCCCGTTGTTCCCGGGCCGCGGCGTGGAGTTCTTTCGCGACGGCATCGCAGGTACGGGGTCCGGCCTGATTCGCGCCCATCAGGCACTTTCGTAATTTCCGGTGCCGCCCAAGGCATCCCCGCCAGTCAGCCTGCCCGCGATTTGCTTGCGTGATGCGCCCCGCATCCGCAAACTGCGCCAACGCACCGGGCGCGATCAAGGTGGCAGGCGGGCATGACCGGATTGTTGCAGCGTCTGCGGCAACGCAAGCTGGTGCAGTGGGGGCTGGCCTATCTTGCTGCTGCTTGGATATTGCTACAGGTCCTGGACATGGTCGGGCAGAAGTTCGCCTGGCCCGATCTTGCCGGGCGCGTGCTGATCATCGCCGCCTGCATCGGCTTCTTCGTGGTGCTCGTGCTGGCGTGGTACCACGGCGACCAGGGCCGCCAGCGCGTCAGCGGCGCGGAGTTGTTGCTGATCGCGCTCGTGCTGGCGATCGGCGGAGGTTTGCTGTGGCGCTTTGCAGCAACGACTTCATCGGCGACAACCACGAAGCCGGTGGCGGCAACGACGAATTCGCCAGCCCAGGCGATTCCACCCAAATCCATCGCCGTGCTGCCGTTCACCAACCTGTCCAGCGACAAGCAGAACGAATACTTCGTCGCCGGCATGCAAGACCTGATTCTCGGCAAGCTGGCGGATATCGGCGATCTGAAGGTCATCTCGCGTACCTCAACCATGAAGTACGAGAGCAAGCCGGAAAACCTGCGCCAGGTGGCGGCGGAGCTGGGTGTGGCGCACATCCTCGAAGGCAGCGTGCAGAAGGCCGGCAACACCGTGTTGATCAACGTGCAGTTGATCGATGCGCGCACCGACAATCACCTGTGGGCCGAGAGCTACAAGCGCACGTTGGACGACATCTTCGGCGTGGAAGGCGAGGTGGCCGGCAAGATCGCCGACTCGTTGCAGGCGCGGCTGTCACCGGCTGAAACATCTCGCCTTGCGGTGGTGCCGACGAAGAACCCGGCTGCCTACGATGCTTTCCTGCAGGCCGAGTACCTGGTCAATCGCGGCAATCTCGAGTTCACCAGCGACTGGTACCGCAAGGCGATTCCCTATTACGAACAGGCGCTGCGCGATGATCCCGGCTTCGTGCTGGCGCTGGCCCGGCTTTCGTTTGCGGAAAGCTTTGCCTACTGGTTCGGCGGTCGCGATGACCAGGCGCTGGCCGACAAGGCTCGACTGCACGCACAGCAAGCGCTGGATCGACAACCGGACTTGGCCGACGCGCAGGTGGCGATGGGTTATGCGCAGTACGCCGGAGCGGATGCTTATCAAGCGGCGCTGGAGGATTTTTCAGCGGCACTGGCTTTGCGACCGCACGATCCGGAAATCCTGATGGCCGAGGCTTTCGCGCTGCGCCGCCTGGGCCGGCTTCCCGCCGCGATCGCCGCATTCCAGGAGGCGGTGTCGCTCAATCCGCGCAGCTCCTACGCCTTCGAGTCGCTCGGCGAGACGCTGCTGATGGCGCATCGCTTCGACGAGGCCGAGGTGGCACTGCAACGCGCGCGCTCGATCGATCCGGGCAACACGGTCGCATTGGAGCAGTTGGCATCGAAGGCGGTCCTGGCGCAGGGCGATGTATCCCGGGCACTGACGCTGCTGGTAGGAGACCAACCACGTTTGATCGCAAGACGCCTGGGCTTCCTGCAAATGCAGGGACGCTACACCGATGCGATCCACATGCTCGAAAGCCTCCCGCCCAATGCCCGTGAATTTGGCACCAACGGCGATAGGGAGCTGATACAGGCGGATCTGCTACGCCTGTCGGGTAAGTTCGATGGTGCGCGCAAACTGTACGCGAGCGCCTTGCCGCAGATTCACGCGCAGCTCGACAACCTCCGCAGCAATCGCGACCAAAGTGCGGCCTGGACCCAGATCGCGCGCGCGCTGCACGGACTCGGCAAGGAGCGGGAAGCCCTCGACGCGCTTTCGCGCTCGCAGGATTTGGCGCGACGCAGCGGTGACCTGATCGAATATCCGCACCTTGCGGCCGCGAACGCATCGGTCTACGCCGACATGCGTCATCCCGATCTGGCGATTCCACTGTTGCGGGAAATACTTCCCGGCGACAAGGGAGGTATGTATTTCTCGCCGACGATGCTGTGGGCCGATTCGTCATGGAACCCGATCCGCAACGACCCGGGTTTCCAGGCATTGCTGAAGCAGTACGCCCGGTTCAAACCGGCAGGCGGCGATGCGGGCTCCGGCAATGACTGATTTCCTGCAACGCCTCAAGCAACGCAAGCTGGTGCAGTGGGGGCTGGCCTATCTTGCTGCTGCTTGGGTGTTGCTGCAGGTGCTCGACATGGTTGGCCAAAAGTTCGGCTGGCCAGATGCGGTCGGCCGTATCCTGATCATCGTCGCTTGCATCGGGTTCTTCCTGACGCTGCTGCTGGCCTGGTATCACGGCGAACGCGGTGCGCAGCGTGTGACGGGCACCGAACTCTTGATCCTCGCGCTGCTGCTGGCAATTGGCGGCGGATTCCTGTGGCGCGTTGCGCGCACGCCGGAGGCCGCGATCATCGCGCCGCAAACGGTCGCTGCGGCGAATCCGTCGCCGTCCGCGATTCCGCCGAAATCCATTGCCGTGTTGCCGTTCGAGAACCTGTCCGACGACAAGGCTAATGCGTATTTCGCCAGCGGCATGCAGGATGAGATCCTGACACGGCTGGCTGGCATCGGCGCACTCAAGGTCATCTCGCGCACCTCGACCGAGCAATACGCCAGTCACCCGCCGAGTCTCAAGGTGATTGGTGCACAGTTGGGCGTGGCGACGATCCTGGAAGGCAGCGTGCAGAAGGCCGGCGGCAAGGTGCGCATCAACTTGCAGCTGATCGATGCCGGCAGCGACGCGCACCTGTGGGCGCAAAACTACGATCGCGACCTGGCCGATGTTTTCGCGGTGCAAAGCGAAGTGGCGCAGCAGGTTGCGACGGCGCTGCAGGCACGCCTGCTGCCAGCCGAGTCGGCGCGCGTGGCGGAGGTTCCGACCACGAACCTGCACGCCCATGACCTGTACCTGCAGGCGCGGTACCGGTTCAACCAGATGCAGCTCAGCAGCGTGATGGATCCGGTACGAGCAGGTCAGGACGCCGATCGCTTGTTCCACGAAGCCATCGGAGAGGATCCGGACTTCGCCCTCGCCTATGCAACGCTGTCGTACATGCAGTGCTACCTGCATTGGTATGGCGTGGACACCAGTCCGAACCTGATCGCCGAAGCGCGGGCGAATGCGGGAAAGGCACTGGCCTTGCAACCCGGCCTGGCGGAGGCACACCTGGCGATGGGTTACGTGCACTACTGGGGCAGTCGCAACTACGATGCGGCGTTGGCGGAATTCTCCGCGGCGCGCGCAATCCTGCCGAACAGTGCCGATGCCGCTGCCGCCATCGGTTACATCGAGCGACGCAAGGGCGAGCCGGGTGTCGGAGTTGCCGAACTCGAGGACGCGAGCCGGCTCGATCCGCGCAGCCCGCTGCTGCTGCGCGAGATCGCGAATAGCTACACGATGTTGCGCCGGTATGGAGAAGACGATGCGATGTACGCGCGCGCACTGGCGGCATCGCCGGACGACACTGAAGCGAGCGGGCAGCGCGCGATTGCACGAATGATGCAGGGCGACACCGCGGCGGCGGCCGGGGTACTGGCAGCGATACCGGCTGACACCGACCCGCAGGGAGCGGTGACACTGGTGCGTTTTCGCCTGCAGATGTTGCTGCGCAATCCGGATGCGGCGTTGGATGTCCTTGCGCACGCACCAACGTGGTTGATGTCGCGCTTTGAACACAGCGAGACACCGCTCGCGTCGCTGCGCGCGCAAGCGCTGGCGCTCAGGGGTGATGCCGCCGGCGCACGCGCCCGATTCCTCGAAGCAGAAACACAGTTGCGGAAGCGCTTGAAGAATCCGGTCACCGCGACCGACGCATCCAGTCACCTCGGCATCGTTTACGCCGGGCTCGGCCGCAAACAGGACGCACTCGATGCGGCGCGGCTCGCGGCCGAACAGATGCCGCTGTCACGCGATCTGATGGTCGGTGCGTACACGCTCGAACGCCTCGCACGCGTCGAGGCGCAGTTAGGCGATGCGGATGCCGCAATCGGTCACCTGCGCCAGTTGCTCGATGCGCCGGCAGGCTCCGTAGTTGCCGTGCCGATCCTGAAGATCGACCCCGCATGGGATCCGCTGCGCAAACAGGCCGGCTTTCAGGCGCTATTGAGGGAAACGCCATGATCCTGCGCCGCATCACCGCCAACTTTCGCCGCCAGGACTGGACCGCGGTAGCCGTTGAATTGGCCATCGTCGTGCTTGGTGTGTTCATCGGCCTGCAGGCGCAGGAGTGGGCGACGGCGCACGCCGAGCAACAGCGCGCCGATGTGCTGCTCCAGCAATTGCGCGGGGACCTCGACAACGAACGACTCAACCTGAAGTCGTATATGGACTATCACCAGGTCACGACCGACTACGCCAGGATTGCGATAAAGGGCCTGGAGTCGCCGGGCTCCGTCGACCCGGAAACGTGGGTGACCAGCGCCTACCAGGCGAGCCAGATCCTGACCAATTCAAGCAACCGCGCGACGTTCGATGAAATGAAATCGACCGGCGCCATAGATCTCGTCCGCGATGCCAGATTGCGCGCGCTGTTGATCAGTTACTACAGCTATGACTGGTCGCAGGCGTCCACGTTCAAGGCCCAGGCGCCGTATCGTGAGCTGATACGCAGTGTGCTGCCGTATTCAATCCAGAAGGCCATCAAGGAGTCGTGTGGAGACATCAACGAAACCGTCGGTGATGTAATCGTCACGCGACTGCCGAAAACCTGCCATATCGACCTTCCGCCAGCAGACATCGCACGCGCCGCCGCAACCCTGCGCGCGACGCCCGGCCTGCTGCCGGCCCTGACCTACCAGTTGAGCCTCACCGAAACAAACATGGAAACGATCCCCAGCGTGCAACAGCAGCTCGCCGACGTGATTGCCGCTGCGGAGAAGCCATCGCCATGATCCTGCGCCGCTTCACCGCAAGTCTCCGCCGCCAGGACTGGACCGCCGTCGCCGTCGAACTCGTCGTGGTCGTGCTCGGCGTGTTCATCGGCGTGCAGGCGTCGAACTGGAACCAGGCGCGGGCGGATCGCGCACGAGAGCACGTGTTGCTGCAGGAGTTGCGCGGAGAGATTGCGGAGTCGATGCAGCAGACGCAAATCAAGTTGCGTGCGTTCGAGCAGGTCGGCACATCCGGACAGCAAGCCATCGCGTTTCTCGATGCCGGCAAATCGTGCAGCGACCAATGCTGGCCGGTGCTGGTCGATTTCTTCCACGCATCGCAGTGGCAATTGCCGGAAGTGCGGTTACCGACTTATGAGGAGATGCGTTGCAATGGCTGGCCGCGGCAGCGCGAAATCGTCAATGCGGTGGAGGATTACCTGCGGCAGTCGACGCAGGTGAATGCGCCCTTGCGCCAACCTCCTGCCTACCGCTCGCTGGTGCGCGGCCTCATTCCGCTGGCGGCGCATGCGCCGTATTGGAAGAATTGCTTCAGACTCGCGAACGGCGAGGAAACCTACGTGGAACCCTGTCCGGCCGGAGTCTCGCCGCAACTGGCCGCAGCGGCCGTTGCCGCCATCGCCGCGAACCCCGACATCCACAGAACCCTGACCGAATGGACAGGATTCATGAGCGGCTACGTCACCAGCCTCGAAGGCCAGAATCAGGCGGCGCGCCAGGCGCTGACGGTGATCGATGCGGAATTGGCGCAGGAGAGCGAGTCGCAGGGATCGCCGAAGCAAGACTAGGGCCTTCACCGTTGGCACCAGGAGTCGATGATGATACTGCGCCGTGTTGCCGCCAATTTCCGCCGCCAGGACTGGACCGCCGTCGCCGTCGAACTCGTCGTGGTCGTGCTTGGAGTGTTCATCGGCGTCCAGGCGTCGAACTGGAACCAGGCCCGGGCTGACGCGCAGCTTGGCCGCGATTACACGAAACGGCTGGTCCACGATCTCGATGCCGATCTCGCCGGCGTGCGCGCGGAGGGCGCCTATTACTCCGCCGTCCTGAAAAGCGTCCGCAGGACCGACGAGCTTTTGCGGGAGCTCGACTCCGATCCGCGCGAGCTCGTGGTCAACGCCTATCGCGCGTCGGAAATCTTCTACAACCCGCCGGTTCGCGCGACGTGGGACCAGATCGTTTCCTCCGGGCATCTCGGCCTGCTGCCGACGAAGGCGGTCGAATCCGGCTTGTCGCAGTACTTTGCTTTCGACGCCGCGCAGGATATCTACAACACGGGACGGGCTTCGGACTATCGCAAGACCGTGCGGGAAGTCATCCCGCTGGACATGCAGACCGCCATGCTCAAGAGCTGCAGCGACATACGCGACGGACGCGGCAACATCACCGGATTTGCCGAACGCTGCGAATTCCAGGC
This sequence comes from Lysobacterales bacterium, assembly GCA_046347015.1. Classification (GTDB taxonomy): domain Bacteria; phylum Pseudomonadota; class Gammaproteobacteria; order Xanthomonadales; family Rhodanobacteraceae; genus Dokdonella_A. The sequence goes on from JAXMHA010000004.1 coordinate 175,643, forward strand.
CGACCCGGGCGCACTCCGGGCGGTTGCCGCCGCACTCCGCGGCAATCCGGAGGTCGCCGCGTCTCTTCGCTATCAGTACACCTTCGCCGTCAATGCGACGCTCAATCTCGGCAGGGTGAGAAGCAACATCGAGGATGCTCTCGACGCGCTCGGCGCAAGATCGAAGGAAGTACGCAAGGAGTCACCATGATCCTGCGCCGCCTTACGCAATCGCTGAAGGAACAGAACTGGACGGCCATCGTCATCGAGTTCGTGCTGCTGGTGGTCGGCGTGTTCCTCGGCATCCAGGCCGCCAACTGGAACGCACAACGCAACGAAGAGGCGAAAGCGCAGGCTTACCTCGCCCGCATCCGCGGAAACCTGGAAGCGGACGTGGATTCGATCAAGCGTCGCGAGGTGTTCTGGAGCCAGGTGATCGGTTACGGCAAGCAGGCGATCCATTACGAGGAAACTGGCGAGTTGGTGGACGGCTCAGCCTGGAAAACGGTGCTGGCGTTCTACCAAGCCAGCCAGCTCTGGCAATGGGTCACCTCGGACTCGACCTACCAGGAAATGCGCAGTGGCGGCGAACTCGGCTTGATCCGCGATCAGGCCTTGCGCGATGCGCTGTCCAACTATTACCTGCAGAATGGCGCCGGCACGGCCTATCTGTTCAACATGCAGCCGGAATACCGCAAGATCGTGCGCGGACTGACGCCTTCCGTCGTCGCCGACCACATCTGGGCGAAGTGCTGGACGCAGCCCCGCCCGACCGAACAGTACCTGCTCGATTGCGACCCGCCGATTTCCGAAGCGCAGGCACAGGCGGTACTCGACGGCTACAAGAAGGACCCGAACCTGTTGCCGGAATTGCGCTTCTGGGTGGCCAACCAGGGCGTGGCATTGAAGGTGATCGAAAACAACTCATCGATCTTGCCGGAGATGCTGGCGCGCGATCCGGACCCTGCCGGGAGCGTCCGATGATCCTGCGCCGCGTTGCCGCGAATTTCCGCCGCCAGGACTGGACCGCCGTCGCCATCGAGCTCGTCGTGGTCGTCCTCGGCGTGTTCATCGGCGTGCAGGCGTCGAACTGGAATGAGCAGCGCGAAACCGACCAGAAGGCGGCCATATACACCGCACAGCTCAAGGACGACCTGCGCATGGAGGCGTGGAGCTATGACATGCAGATCAGCTACAACCAGCAGGTGCTGGCGAATGCGAGGCGCGCCGCCGATGCGTTGGACGGAAGGGTGCCGCTCGCCGACGAGGCCCTGCTCATCGCCGCCTATCGCGCCACCCAGTTCAACGGCGGCAACCGCCGCCGCGCCACGTACGATGAACTGACCTCCACCGGCGAGATCGGCCTGATCCGCGATCCGGCCTTGCGCACGCTGGCGATGGATGTCTACACCCAGCCGCAGCTCGAGCAGCTGGGTCGGGAAGGCAAGGAGTCCGAGTACCGCCGTGCATTTCGCATGGCGCTGCCCTGGCAGGTCCAGCAGGCGCTGCAGGACAAATGCGGCGATCATGTCGTGTTTCCCGGTGACTACGCGGGCATCGCCACCGTGCTCGATTACCCCTGTCAGCTCGACCTGTCCGGAACCGACATCGCATCCGGTGCCGCCGCCCTGAGGAAGGACCCGAGGATCATTGCGCTGTTGCAGTTGCGCATCACCGACCTTGCGACGGCCGTGGCCAACCTGACGACCTATTTCGGATTCATCAGGGAACCGCTGCAACGGTTGGCGAAGGAACGGCAATGAACCTTTTCGCCGAGCTCAAGCGTCGCAACGTCATCCGTGCCGGCGTGCTCTACGCCGGCGCGGTGTGGGCGCTGGCGCAGGGCATCGCCCAGCTCGGTCCGTCCTTCGGCATGCCGGACTGGGGCGTGCGGGGGTTCGTGATTGCCGCAGTGATCGGGTTTCCGTTCTGGATCGCGTTCGCGTGGTTCTACGAGTTCACGCCGCAGGGGCTCAAGCGCGAAAGCGAGATTGCCCCCGGCGATTCGATCACGCGGTCGACCGGCCGCAAGCTCGACAAGTGGATCATCGCGGTGTTGGCCGTCGCCGTGGTGCTGCTGCTGACGGACCGTTTCATGGGGCGCAGGGAGGGAAGTGCGCCCCGGATCCCGGAGAAGTCAGTCGCCGTGCTGCCGTTCGTCGATGAAAGCGGCAAGGCGGACCAGCAGTTCTTCTCCGACGGCCTCTCCGAATCGCTGATCACCGCGCTGTCGCAATTCGAAGGCCTCAAGGTCATCAGCCGCAATTCGGCGTTCCAGTTCCGCGGCAGCCGTGAAACAAGCGCGAGGATCGGCCAGTTGCTCGGCGTCGCGCACCTGCTGGAAGGTTCGGTGCAGCGTGCGGGCGGTACCGTGCGCATCACCGCGACCCTGGTCAACGCCAACGATGGCAGCACCCTGTGGGCCGAGCAGTACGACAGGCCGTATGAGGACCTGTTCGCGCTGCAGGACACCATCACCCGGGCCGTGGCGGGGGCCCTCAAGGCCAGATTGCTGACAGCGCCCGGCGCCGTCGTGCAGAGCGATCGCCCGCCGAGCGGCAGCCTTGCGGCCTACACCGCCTACCAGCATGGCAAGGCCTACTACGCGCTCGGCACCGAAGCGAGCCTCCACCAGGCCATCGACGCGTACGACGAAGCGATCAACCTCGATCCGAAGTACGCGGTCGCGTATGCACGCCTGTCGACGGCGTGGACCACCATGGCCGCTTTCTGGCTGGCCGGCCAGCCGGCGGCGGAAGCGTATGCCAGGGCACGTACGGCCGCCGACACCGCGCTCCGGCTCGATCCCGATTCCGCGTCGGCACACCAGGCGCGTGCATTCGTGCTCCTCAATGCGGATCTCGACTGGACGGGCGCCGAGGCGGAATACCGGCGCGCGTGGCAGCTGTCGCCCGACGATCCCGCGGCGCAATTCACCTTCGCCAATGCATTGGCCACCCTGGGACAGGTGCAGCGAGCGGCAGACCTGACCCGCAAGGCACTGGCGGCCGATCCGCGCCATGCGGTCTGGTACTACTGGTTGAATGCGTATCTTGCCGCCCTGGGCCAGCCGAATGCGGCCAGGCAGGCGATTTCCACCGCGATCACCCTGCAGCCCGGAGCGGTCAGCTACCACCAGCAACTGGCGGTGGTCGAGGTCCTGCGCGGCGACGCCAATGCGGCGTTGGCTGCGGCCCGGCAGGAGCCGCCCGGCGTGTGGCGCGACGAGGCCGTGGCGCTGGCCTTGCAGATCGGGGCCGACCGTGCCGCCGCCGATGCCGCATTGGCGTCGCTCATCACCAAGCATGCGGACTCGACGGCGTACCAGATTGCCGAGGTGTACGCCTTGCGCCGCGACTCCGACAACATGTTCAAGTGGCTGGATCGCGCCTGGACCCAGCGCGATCCCGGCGTCAGCCTGCTCCTGTACGATCCGCTGATCCTGCGCTACCGCGATGACCCGCGATTCGCCGCGTTCGCGCGGAAGGCTGCCTTGCCGGGCAGGACCGATGCCGTGGCGATGCAGTGAATGTTCAAGGGCATCAATTGCGACGCAGGTGATTGCCATGGCCAAGCAAGATCGTGACAGCCCGGGACCCGGACCGCTCGACGCGATGGCCGCCGCGCCCGCGCAGCATGCGGTCGTGCTGGAAAACGACCGGGTGCGCGTGCTCGACACGCGCCTTGCCCCCGGCGACACCACGCCGTTGCACGAACACCACTGGCCCGCGGTGCCGCATGTTCTCGGCTGGAGTGATTTCGTGCGCATTGACCGCGACGGCGAAATCCTGCTCGACAGCCGCGCCGTGGACATGCATCCGGAGGCCGGTGCGATCCTTTGGGGATCACCGTTGCCACCACATGCGGTGCGCAACGACGGTACGCGCGAGCTGCACATCATCGCCATCGAAATCAAGGCGTGGCAATGAGGTTTCTCGCCGAACTCCAGCGCCGCAACGTGTTGCGTGCGGCGGTGCTGTACGCGGGGGCGGTCTGGCTGCTGGCCCAGATCATCACCCAGCTCGGTCCGGTCTTCAGCGCGCCCGTGTGGATTGCCCGTGTGTTCCTGATCGCTGCAGCGATCGGCTTTCCGTTCTGGCTCGTGTTTGCCTGGGTTTACGAATGGACGCCGCAGGGCCTGAAGCGCGAAAGCGAGGTCGTGGCGGGTGCGTCGATCACGCGCTCGACCGGGCGCAAGCTCGATCGCGCGATCATCATCGTACTTGCGATTGCGGTGGTGCTGCTGCTGACCGATCGCTTCGTGGGGCATCGCCCCGACCGGAAACTCATCGACTCGAATTCGATCGCGGTACTGCCGCTCGCCAATGTCGGAGGTACCGCAGACGACCGGTATTTTTCCGACGGCTTGACCGAAAGCCTGATCACCAGCCTCTCGCAACTGGAAGGCGTGCGGGTCATCAGCAGCAATTCGTCGTTCCGCCTGCGAGACAGCAAGGCCAGCCCCACAGAGATCGGGGCACAGTTGGCCGTCGCGTTGCTGCTCGAAGGCAGCATGCGGCGGCTCGGTGGCGAAGTCAGCGTCAACCTGGAACTGGTCGACACGAACGATGGCACGACGCGCTGGTCGCAGCGCTACGTCCGGCCGTACAAGGATCTGTTCAAGCTGCAGGACGAGCTGTCATTGACCGTTGCGCGGGCTTGCCATGCGCGAGTGCTCGGTGGCGGAAACGCTTCGCGCGACCGTCCGCCCGGCGGTAGTCTGGAGGCTTACGATGCCTACCTGCAGGCGGAGTTCGCCGAGTCGACTGGCGACGAAGGCGGCTACCGGAAGGCGATCGCATTGCTCGGCACGGCGATCCGGATCGACCCGAAGTATGCGCAAGCCCATGCGTCGCGGGCCATGGGGTGGCTCAACCTGGCGCGAAAGTTCCTGGCCGGCGATGAGGCACGCGCAGCCTACGCGAATGCGCAATTGGATGCCACGACGGCCCTCTCGCTGGATTCGACGCTCGCGAACGCCCATGTCGCGCGCGGACTGCTCCTGAGTTCCGCCAACTTCGACTGGGAGGGCGCGGCCAGGGAATACCGCCGCGCCGCAGAACTGGCTCCCAACGATGGCGGCATCAAGGATTCGCTTGCCGGGATGGAGGCGACGCTCGGCAACGTGGTCAAGGCGGTGGCCTACATGCGCGAGGAGGTCCGTTCCGATCCCTTGTGCGCGCATTGCCGCAGCCAACTGGCGATGCTTCTGGCTGGACTCGGGGACCTTGAAGAGGCGCGGCAGACGATGCGGCAGGCCATCGACCTGGAGCCCGATCATGCGGACCGTCACACCTTCCTGGCCGTGATCGAAATCCTGCGCGGCGATGCGCCGGCCGCACTGGCCGCCGCGCGGCAGGAGGTCGCGGAAGGCGGCTGGCAGGACATCGCGCTCGCGCTGGCCTCGCAGGTCGGAGCCGACCGCGCGGCAGCCGATACGGCGCTCGCCCACCTGATCGAGACCCAGCCGAAGGATGCGGCGTTCCAGATCGCGGAGGCCTACGCGCTGCGCCGCGATGCGGACAACACGTTCAAGTGGCTCGATCGCGCCTGGGACAATCGCGATCCCGGCATCGACGCGCTGCTCTACGATCCGTTCATCCTGCGCTTTCGCGCCGATCCGCGTTTCGTCGCGTTCGCGCAGAAGGTCGGCCTGCCGACTACCACCGACGCGGTGGCGATGCCATGATCAACCGTCGATCGCGGTTCTCGATCCCTGCACTCCGGACCTGCCAACGCAGGAAGCCGGGATGCAGCGACGGGTTGGAGACTTGGCCATGATCTTCCGCCGCGTCGCCGCCAATTTCCGCCGCCAGGACTGGACGGCGGTAGCCATCGAACTGTTCATCGTCATCCTCGGCGTGTTCATCGGCATCCAGGTCTCCAACTGGAACGAACAGCGCGAGACCAACCAGAGGGCCGCGGTGTTCACCGCACGGCTCAAGGCGGACCTGCGCGGGGAGGACTGGAGCTACCAGTTCCTGCTGGCCTACAACCGCGAAGTGCTGGCCAACTCGAATCGTGCCATCGACGCGCTCGAGGGAACCGCGCCATTGCCTGACGAGGCCCTGCTGGTCAGCGCCTACCGGGCCACCCAGTACAAGAATCGCAATAGTCGCGGTTCCACCTACGACGAACTGATTTCGACCGGCACCATCGGGCTGGTACACGATCCGGAATTGCGCGACATCGCGATTCGCCTGTACAACATTGCCACCTTCGACAACCTCGTACGCGAGGGCCTGCAATCGAAATATCGCGAAGCTTTTCGCATGCGCGTGGCGAACCGCGTGCAGCGCGTGCTGGCCGAGCGCTGCGGCGATCGCTATATCCGGCCCGGCGACTACGGAGCCATCCATGGCATCCTCGACTTCCCGTGTACGACCGGTCTGTCCACGCAGGACATCGCCGACGCAGTCAAGGCACTCCGCTCCGATCCCGGCATCGTGCCGTTCCTGCGCCTGCGCATCGCCGACCTCGAAACGCGACTCGTTGACCTGACCAGCAACAACCGCGACATCATGGAATACCTTCGCAACATCGGCAGGGAAAGGCCATGAGCTTCCTGCCGAGCCGCAACGCCGCTCGACGCATCGCAGCGTTCGCGGGGGACGCCGGGCCGCGGCGAGGAGCAACGTCGACGCGATGCCGTGAATGGCAGGGCTCGTTCCGCCCACCCTCGGGCTTCGCGGCCACATCCATGTAGCATGCGCAGTCGGCGGGCCGCTGCCCGCTCCGGACCTCCCGCGATGCCCAACTCGCTGAAAGCCGCGTTCACCGAGTTCCGCCGCCGGCGCGTGTTCCGCGTCGCGGCGGTCTACGTGGTCGCCGGGTGGGTCCTGATCCAGTTCGGCAGCGCGGTGTTCGAGCCACTCGGCTTGCCTTCGTGGTCGATGCGGTTGTTGCTGGTGTTGCTCGTACTCGGCTTCGCATTGGCGTGCGTGCTGGCCTGGGTCTACGACATCGGTGCGCACGGCATCGAGCGCACCGCGCCGTTGCCGGGGCTGCCGCCCGCCAGCGCGACGCCGGCACCCGCCCCTGGGGCGTCAGTCGCGATCCTGCCGTTCACGGATCTCAGCGAAGCGCGGGACCAGGCTTATTTCTGCGACGGGCTGGCCGAGGAGGTCCTCAACGTCCTGGCGTCGGTGCGTGACCTGCGCGTCGCCTCGCGGACGTCCTCCTTCCGGTTCCGGGATTCGACGGCCGACGCGCGCGAGATCGGCCGCGCATTGAACGTCGCCGCGATCATGGAAGGCAGCGTACGCAAGGCGGGGGACCGCGTGCGCGTCGCCGCGCAGTTGATCGATGCGGCCAGCGGCTACCATCTCTGGTCGGAAACCTTCGATCGCCAGCTCGCGGACATCTTCGCGATCCAGGAAGAGATTGCGCGCAACGTGGCGCAGGCCCTGCGTGTCTCGTTGCAGGGTGCGGCGTCGCCGGGACTGGATTGCCGGTGCAACGCACCGAAAGACGTGCGCGCCTACGAGTTCTACCTGCGCGGGCGGCAAATCCAGTCGGTCAAGAGCAGCGACAACTGGATCAAGGCCCCGGCGATGTTCCGCCGCGCGATCGCGTTGGATCCCGACTACGCGCAGGCGCACGCCGGACTCGCGGATTCGCTCGCGCAGCTCCTGATGTGGCGGATCATCGAGCCGGAAGGCGTGCTGCAGGAAGCCCTGGCTGCCGCGTCGCGCGCGCTCGAGCTGGCGCCAAACCTCGCGGAAGCGCACGTCGCGCGCGCCAACACGCTGTCGCTGGCGGGCGAAAATGCCGGAGCCGTCGCGGCGTTCACGCGGGCGACGGAATTGAACCCGGAACTCTACGAAGCGCACTACTACTTCGGCCGGCACCTGTATGCCCGCGGCCAGCACGCGCAGGCGATCGAGGAATTCGAGGCCGCGCATCGCGTGCGGCCCGACGAATTCCAGGCCCTGGTGCTCGCTGCCAACGCTGCCGACTCACTGGGGGACAAGGCGCAGGGCGATGCCCTGATCCGGCTCGCGCTGCCGTCGGCGCTGGCCGAAATCGCCGCCGATCCGGAGAATGGCCGCGCCTTGTACCTGGCCGCCGGGATGCAGATCCGCCTCGGCGACGCTGCGGCGGGCCGCGGCAACCTCGAGAACGCGTTGCGCCTGCAACCCGACGATTTCGGCACGCTGTACAACGCTGCGTGCGCCTACGTGCAGCTCGGCGAAACCGACCGGGCACTCGACCTGCTCGAACGCTCGGTGGCCGCGGGTCACGGCTTTCGCGACTGGATCGAACACGATTCCGACCTCGAGCCGTTGCGGCAGCACCCGAGGTTCCGCGCAATCCTGGCGCGGCTCGACACTTCGCAGGGCTGAATTCGATGTTCGACGCGATCGCCACGCTCGACTGCAATGGCCGCGCATTGAAGCTGGACCAGCCGCGCATCTGCGCAATCCTCAATCTCACCGACGACTCGTTTTCCGGCGACGGACTGCGCGGCGACGTGGATGCGGCGGTCACGCAGGGCCTGGCGATGGTGGAGCAGGGCGCGGACATGCTGGATATCGGCGCGGAATCGACGCGCCCCGGCGCGCAGCCCGTCGGGGTGGACGACCAGATTGCGCGCGTGGTACCGGTGATCGAGACTTTGGTGAAGCGTGTCGAGGTGCCGGTTTCGATCGATACGTCGAGTCCGGACGTCATGCGTGCGGCGGTGGCCGCGGGCGCCGGGTTCATCAACGACGTGTACGCATTGCGGCGTGAAGGCGCCCTCGACACCGCGGCGGAACTCAAGGTACCGGTGTGCCTGATGCACATGCAGGGCGAACCCGGCACCATGCAGGACGACCCACGCTACGACGATGTGGTCGGCGAAGTGCACCGCTTCCTCGCCGAGCGCATTTTCGCGAGCGAAATGGCGGGCATCGACAAGCGCCGCATCCTGGTCGATCCCGGCTTCGGATTCGGCAAGACGCTGGAGCACAACCTCGCGTTGCTGCGAGCGATCCCCCGCTTCCGTGATCTTGCCGCCGGGGTGCTCGTCGGCGCCTCGCGCAAGGCGATGATCGGCAAGATCACTGCCCGCGAGGGCGGGGCCGCACGCGCCGCGGGTTCCGCCGCCGCCGCGCTGATTGCCGTACAGCGCGGCGCCATGGTCGTGCGCGTCCATGACGTCGCCGCGACGCGCGACGCGCTGGCCGTGTGGCAGGCAGTACACGCCGGTGACGCGCCCGAGAAGAAGGCCGAGAAACCATTCGGCTCGCAGCGCTTCGGCGACGATTGACCAGGGTGCTGACGGTCGTCACTCCCGCGCCAGCGGGAATCGGGTGTCTTCCTGGCCAGGTCCTGGCCGGAAAGGGCATCGGGTTTCGCAAGTCGCCGCTCGGTTCCGGGGCGATGAGCAGGAACCAACCGTTCGCCTCCGGATATCGCGACGGTCCCGGATCGCCGACGCCACCGTGGCGACGCTTCCGGTGTCGCCCCCCATGCCGTAGAATCGCGCATTGCCCCGACGCGTTCGCCCTGGATGCGCATCCTCGCCGAAGCCCTGACTTTCGATGATGTCTCGCTGGTACCGGCGCACTCGAGCGTGCTGCCGCGCGACGTCGACCTGACCACCCGCCTCGCCGGTGACATCCGGTTGAACCTCCCGATCGTGTCGGCGGCCATGGATACCGTCACCGAGGCGCGCCTCGCGATCACGATGGCGCAGTGCGGCGGCATCGGCATCATCCACAAGAACATGACGATCGAACGCCAGTCCGCCGAAGTGCGGCTGGTCAAGAAGTTCGAAGCCGGCGTCATCCGCGATCCGATCACCGTCACCCCGCAGACGTCGATCCGCGACGTGCTGCAGCTCACGCGGGCCCACAACATTTCGGGCGTACCCGTCGTCGAGGGCGAACAACTGGTCGGCATCGTCACGCACCGCGACCTGCGCTTCGAGACCCGGCCGGAGGATCCCGTCCGCAACGTGATGACGCGCAAGGACCGGTTGGTCACCGTCAAGGAAGGCGCCAGCGACGACGAAGTGCTGGCGCTGCTGCACAAGTTCCGCATCGAGAAGGTGCTGGTCGTCGACGACGCATTCCGCCTGCGCGGGCTGATTACCGTCAAGGACATCCAGAAGGCGCGCGACAACCCGAATTCCTGCAAGGACGACCGCGAGCGGCTGCGCGTCGGTGCCGCGGTCGGCGTTGGCGGCGATACCGAGTCGCGCGTCGCGGCGCTCGCCGACGCCGGCGTCGACGTCATCGTCGTCGATACCGCGCACGGGCATTCCGATGGCGTCATCGAGCGCGTGCGCTGGGTGCGCCGCAACTTCCCGCACATGACGATCATCGCCGGGAACATCGTCACCGGCGACGCCGCGCGGGCGCTCGCGGGCGCTGGCGCCAACGCGGTCAAGGTCGGCGTCGGCCCGGGTTCGATCTGCACGACGCGGGTCGTCGCCGGCGTGGGCGTGCCGCAGGTGAGCGCGATCGGCATGGTGGCCGAGGCGCTGGCCGGATCGGCGACGACGCTGATTGCCGACGGCGGCATCCGCTATTCCGGCGACATCGCGAAAGCGCTCGCCGCCGGCGCGGATTGCGTGATGATCGGCGGCATGTTCGCCGGCACCGAGGAAGCCCCCGGCGAAGTCGAGTTGTACCAGGGGCGCTCGTACAAGAGTTACCGTGGGATGGGCTCGCTGGGCGCGATGCAGAAGGGCTCGAGCGATCGCTACTTCCAGGACGACGCCGATCCCGACAAGCTGGTTCCGGAAGGCATCGAGGGTCGCGTGCCGTATCGGGGTCCGTTGCGCAACATCATCCACCAGTTGACCGGAGGGCTGCGCGCCGCGATGGGTTACGTCGGCTGCGCGAGTGTCGCCGAGATGCGTGCCAAGCCACGCTTCGTGCGCGTGACGACGGCCGGCATGCGCGAGTCGCACGTGCACGACGTGTCGATCACGAAGGAAGCGCCGAATTACCGCCTCGACTGACCGCGCGCCGATGGCGGCCGCGGCGCAGGCCATCGACGCCTGCGATCCGCTTTCCCGCGTCATCATCGCCCACTGCCGCGCCGCTGACTGCCATGCATGACATCCACGGCGACAGGGTCCTGATCCTGGATTTCGGCGCGCAGTACACGCAGCTCATCGCGCGCCGCATCCGCGAGCTTGGCGTGTATTGCGAAATCTGGGCGTGGGACCACGACCCCGCGGCGATCGCCGCCTTCGGTGCGAAGGGCTTCGTGCTGTCCGGCGGCCCCGAGTCGACGACGCAGCCGGATGCGCCCAAGGTTCCGCAGGCCGTGTTCGACGCCGGCGTGCCGATCCTCGGCATCTGCTACGGCATGCAGGCGCTGGCCGTGCAACTCGGCGGCAGCACCGAAGCCGGCGACCAGCGCGAGTTCGGCCACGCCGAAGTCGATGTCGTCGTGGCGGACCGGCTGCTCGGCGGGCTCGGCGACCACGGTGCCGCCGCGAGGCTCGACGTGTGGATGAGCCACGGCGACCACGTTGCCACCGTGCCGACCGGCTTCGAGGCCACGGCGCGCACGGACCGCATTCCCATCGCGGGGATGGCGGACGAGTCGCGGCGCTGGTATGGCGTGCAGTTCCACCCCGAAGTGACGCACACACGGCAGGGCACGGAAATCCTGCGTCGCTTCGTCGTCGACATCTGCGGGTGCGCCGAGCGCTGGACCGCCGCCAACATCATCGACGACCAGATTGCGCGGATCCGCGCCGCGGTCGGAAGCGATGCGGTGCTGCTGGGCCTGTCGGGTGGCGTCGACTCGTCGGTCGTCGCGGCGCTGCTGCATCGGGCAATCGGTGACCAGCTCACCTGCGTCTTCGTCGACACCGGCCTCCTGCGCTGGCGGGAGGGCGATCAGGTCATGGCGACGATGGCGCGGCACATGGGCGTGCGCGTCGTTCGCATCAATGCCGCGGAGCGGTTCTTTGCGGCGCTGGCCGGAATCACCGACCCGGAAGCCAAGCGCAAGGTGATCGGACGCCTGTTCATCGACGTGTTCGAGGAGGAATCCCGCAAGCTCGCGGGCGTGAAGTGGCTCGCGCAGGGGACGATCTATCCCGACGTCATCGAATCGGCCGGCAGCGCAACCGGCAAGGCACACGTCATCAAGAGCCACCACAACGTCGGCGGGCTGCCCGAACGCATGAACCTGAGGCTCGTCGAACCGTTGCGCGAACTGTTCAAGGACGAAGTGCGCCGGATCGGCGTCGAACTCGGGCTGCCGCGGGAAATGGTCGACCGGCACCCGTTCCCGGGGCCTGGTCTCGGCGTGCGTATCCTCGGCGAGGTCAAGCCGGAGTACGCGCAGATCCTCGCACGCGCCGACGCGATCTTCATCGACGAGCTGCGAGCCGCGGGCCTCTACGATCGATGCGCCCAAGCCTTCGCGGTATTCCTGCCGGTCAAGTCGGTCGGTGTCGTCGGCGATGCCCGCGCGTATGAATGGGTCATTGCACTGCGCGCGGTCACGACCACCGACTTCATGACGGCCGCTTGGTCGCAACTTCCCTACGCATTCCTCGATCTCGTTTCTCGCCGTATCATCAACGAGATACGAGATGTCTCTCGTGTCGTTTATGACATCAGTGGCAAGCCGCCGGCGACGATCGAGTGGGAGTGAACTGCCAACGGACGCCGACTCCGGGACCCGGTCGATGACACCCGATTCCGCTGCCGACATCGCCTGGATGCAGCGTGCCCTGGCCTTGGCGCGGCGCACGGAAGCAGAGGGCGGCGAGGTCCCCGTCGGCGCGATCCTGGTCGATGCCGATGGAACCCCGATTGGCGAAGGCTGGAATCATCCGATCGCGAGCAGCGATCCGACCGCGCACGCGGAGATCGCGGCGCTGCGCGATGCCGGCCGGTCGATCGGCAACTACCGGTTTCCGGGCGCGACGCTGTACGTGACGCTCGAACCGTGCGTGATGTGTGCCGGCGCAATCGTGCATGCGCGGCTGGCTCGGGTCGTGTTCGCGACGCGCGATCCGAAAACAGGCGCTGCAGGCAGTGTCTTCGATGTGCTGGCGGACGAGCGGAACAACCATCGCGTGGCCGTGACCGAGGGTGTGCTCGCCAACGAGTCGGCCCGCGTACTGCAGGAATTCTTCCGCCAGCGGCGACGGGATTGAGCCGACCCTGATCGTGCGTCGCCCTGGGCGTGACCGCGGGCCGGCGCCCGGCCATGGACCTTCCTCCGGGCGGGTCGCCCGGCCCATGGCGAAACGGGCGGCACCCCGAGACCCGCTGTCCTGCGCATCACGACTCCTTGCCTTCCTGTTCCTGCTCGCGTTTCCAATCCTCGAAACGGGTGATGCCGCACTCAAGCGCGGGAATTTCACCGATGTAGCGGCGCAGTTCGTCCAGTTCGGCGCCGAGCCGCGACACTTCCTCCCGCAGGTCCGCAACCGCTGCTGCGAGACTCGTCTTGTCATCCGTTGCCTGCATCGCCTTTCCTCCCGGGCTCACCGCGCCATCTTCGAAGGTCTCGATTTTGACTCGTTTCGGGAGTCACCAGACAAGACCACCGATCCGGCGCAGCGGCGAGGAATCCGAATGCGACCGGGGCTCCGGAATCACCCAGGGACATGAGCCCCCGGCTGAATCGGCCGCGCGGCAAGGATCGCAACCGGACACTGCCGGGGTTTCCTTAAGCTCCGGATAAGGTGATGCGGGTGCAATGCACACAAGGCAATCGTGCCCCGACAGGAGAGACATCATGAAACGCATCATCTTCGCATCCCTCGCCATTGCCACCATGGCGGTTCCGGCAGCCGCGTTCGCCGCCCCCAACTGCACCAGCGCCCCGCGCGACCAATGGATGCCGGAAGCATCGATGAAACAGAAGGTTCTCGATCAGGGCTACACGATCGACGTGTTCAAGGTCTCCGGCAACTGCTACGAGATCTATGGCAAGGACAAGGACGGCAACAAGGTCGAGATTTATTTCGACCCGACGGACGGCCACGTCGTCAAGCAGCGGGTGGGCTGATCGCCCATTGCACGCGAGGGCAAGCCCATGAATGCCACCGTCAAGGTCTGGGATCCGCTGGTCCGCCTGTTCCACTGGACGTTGGCGGGCTTGTTCCTCGCGAATTTTTTCACCGAGGAGGGTGACCCTGCACACCGCTGGATCGGGTACGCCACCATCGTCCTGGTCGCCATCAGGATCGTGTGGGGACTGATCGGTACGCGCCATGCCCGGTTCAGTGACTGGGTACCAAGCCCGCGCCGCGTATGCGCGTACCTGCGCGACCGCCTTGCTGGCCGTTCGCAGAGGCGACTTGGACACAATCCCGGAGCCGCCGTCATGATTCTGGCGCTGCTCGCTGGCGTGCTGCTGGTCGGCCTCACCGGCTGGCTGCTGACGACCGATGCGTTCTGGGGTTCCGGCTGGATGGAGGGCTTGCACGAAGTCCTGGCTTACGGGGTTTTGGGTCTGGTCGGAATCCATGTGCTTGCGGCGATCGGCGAGAGCTGGCATTACCGGGAGAATTTGATCGCGGCGATGATCCATGGCCGCAAGCGTGCGCTGGACCCTCCGCGCACCGGCCAGCCGGGGGCAAGCGAAATTGCGGAAGATCAATCCCGCGAAACCGGGCTCCGGCTAGGATCGCGCGATGCGAATACTGCTCGCCGAGGATGACCTCGCGCTGGGACGGGCGTTGTCGGAGGGCTTGCGCAAGTTCGGTTATGCAGTCGACTGGGTCACCGATGGCCTGCACGCGGCCACCGCACTGGAAACGCCCGGCCATGCCGCTGTCGTGCTCGACTGGAACCTGCCCCGCCGGAGTGGCCCGGACATCATCGGTGGCATGCGGCGCCGCAAGGACGGACGGCCGGTCCTGCTGCTGACCGCGCGTGACGAACTAGCCGACCGCGTGGCCGGGCTGGACGTGGGCGCGGATGACTATGTGGTCAAGCCAGTCCACCTGGACGAGCTCGCCGCGCGATTGCGCGCACTGGTGCGGCGCGCGGAAGGCCAGCCCGAACCCCTGGTCCGCCTTGGCGGACTCGAAATCGATCCTGCCGCGCGCCGGGCAACGCTCGACGGAACGACGCTCGACCTGACCGCGCGCGAATTCGCGTTGCTGGAGTTGCTTGCGCGTCACCCGGGCCGCGCCCATTCACGTGGCCAACTCGAAGAGGCGCTGTACGGATGGGGCAATGAAGTCGCCAGCAACGCGGTCGAAGTCCACGTCCACCACCTGCGCAACAAGCTGGGACCGGGGTGGATCGACACCTTGCGCGGAATCGGTTATGCGATCCGGGCTCCGGCAGGAGGCGATGCTTGACCAGGCCGTCCCTCAACCGGCGCCTGACCCTGCGCCTGGCCACCGGGATTTTCCTGGTGTGGTGCATTGCCGTTGCATGGATGACATGGCGCAGCCTGCACGAAGTGAACGAGATCTTCGACCAGATGCTGGTGCGCACCGCCGCCAACGTGTTCGCGGTACTGCCTGCAGATCCCGGCACCGGCGCGACCGCGCGACTTCCGGACCGGCGCATCGTCGAATCGGACGAGTCCGCGCATCGACCCGCGATCAGCCTGCGCACGGCCGCCGGCGAATGGCTGCTCCGCAGCAGCGACCTGCCGCCGGACGCGTTCGCCAGGGAGGATGGGCAGCCCAGGACCGTCGCGTACGACGATCGGCGTTGGCGTGTCTTCCGGCGCTGGGATGCCGAGCGGCAGTACTGGATCGAAGTTGCGGCGCCACTGGACGAACGCGATGAGCTGATGCGCAAACTGCTGGCTCCGGCCCTGCTGGTCCTGCTGGCGTTGCTCGTGCTCGTGCCTCCCGTCGTGTTCGCCGGACTGCGCGGAGGCCTGAAACCCCTGCGCCGCCTCACCAGCACGCTCGCCACCGGCAACGAACTCCGGGTTCCCGTGCTCACCGACGAACGGGTACCCGTGGAATTGGCTTCTTTCACCAGGGCGGTCGATCGCCTGATGGCCCATTTGCGTGCCGCACTCGAGCACGAGCAGCGCTTTACCGCCGATGCCGCCCACGAATTGCGCCATCCGCTTGCCGCCCTGCGGCTGGAGTTGGACATGGCAAGCCGGGCCGATGACGTCGAGCGGAACTCGCACCTCGCACGCGCGCAAGCCGCGCTCGACCGCATGCAGCGCCTGGTCGGCCAGCTCCTGATGCTTGCTCGCGTCGAGCGGCTCGATCAGTTGGAAGACGTCGGCGTCCTCGACCTCGGCGAGCTCGCTGGCGAAACGCTGCGGGCCGGCAGCGAGCGCGCCAGCGAGCGCCAGGTCGAGCTTTCGCTCGAATCGCATGGCGACGGCCGGGTACGGGGCAGCCGCATGCTGCTCGGCGTCGCGCTGCAGAACCTGTTCGACAACGCGTTGCGTCACGTGCCTGCGCGCGGTCGCATCGCGGTGCGCCTCGATCAAGAAAGCGACCGTACGCACCTGACGATGGACGACGACGGCCGCGGTTTTGCGGATGCGTCGCGACTCGGGGAACGTTTCCATCGCCCGGAAGGAAGCCACGGCGAGGGCAGCGGCCTCGGTTTGTCGATCGTCCGGGCCATCGTCGCCCTGCACCAGGGCAGGATCTCGTTCGGCCGGTCGCCGTGGGGCGGGGCGCGGGTGGCGCTGGAATTCCCGCAGGCGGCGCCGACGCTCGCCGGTTGAAATTCACTGTCTGCACCCGCAGGCAAGTCGTTGACTACGATGGAGCATGGCCATGAAAGACATCCTCATCCACGTCAGGCAACTGCACGGGAAGACGCCGGCCGCGTATTTCGGCGTCAGGCTCGCAGCCGGGTTCGGAGCATCCGCGACCGGCGTTTACGTGTATCCGGCGCCGATGTATTTCGCGTCGGCATACGAGCCGGAATTGCTCGCGGCGATCATGCAGAACGCACGACAGCTCGAACGCGACGCCTTGCAGGCGCGACAGCCGTTCCTCGATTTCGCCGAATCACTCGGCGTCCCGAACGCGCAATGGATCGTCGCCGAAGGTGACGCAGACCACGCGTTGGCGCAGGCGGCGACGCGCCATGACTTGCTGGTGCTGGACCACCCGCAACCGGATGAAACCTCGGCGTGGGAAATTGCCGACCTGATCCTCAAGGTCGGGACGCCATGCCTCGTGGCGCCCCGGCGCAGCCTGCACCTGCCGCCGATCGAACGCGTCACGGTCGGGTGGAACGGATCGCCCGAGGCCATGCGCGCGCTCCATGCCGCATTGCCGATCATGCAGGGCAAGGCAGTCCTGCTGCTGAGCGGGGAAGTACGGGAGATGCACCAGGGCGTGACGTGGAAGACGCCATTCGATGTCTGCAACTACCTGCAACGCCACGGCATCACGGTCGAGCAGCACGCGATCACGGCGACTCCGGAAGATGCCGGCGAGGCAATTCTCGAGGAGGCCAAGCGCTTTCGGTCCGACCTGCTGGTGATGGGCGCATACGGCAGGAACCGTTTCAACGAATGGCTTCTCGGCGGGGCGACGCGCCATGTCCTGCAGCGGGCCAACCTGCCTTTGCTGCTCCAGCACTGAGGATGCTCTGATCAAACCCACGTAGGCGGCATGATGTCCGGAAGGTTCGCAGGTTGGCGTGCGTGGCGCAGCCCAGACTGGTGGTCTGGGCAAGACGCGCGCGGCGATATGCGGGCCTTCCGGACACCACCTCGTCAATTGCAACCGATCAGTGGAGGCCGGCCTGTCTGCCATCAGCTCTTCAGCCCGCCGTCTCGACAGACCGCCAGTCTGCCTTCGCCGACGGTCCTGCGATCTGCCGGCAGACAGACCGGTGACGCCTGCGCGGGTTTGATCAGAGCATCCCTAAGTCAATGGATGCCGGTCGCCGGCTGGCCACCTGCGGGAGCGCCGGACATGCACGCCGCGCGGGCCCTCAAGCTTTCCGCGCAATGCGCCCGTGTGCAGCGGGCGGGCGTCCGCCCCGGACGCCGCGCGAGCCGCAGTAAATGTCATGCAGCGATTCGATCAAGTGCTGTACAGGCCCCGCGGCGAGGCGGTACCAGATCTGCTGCGATTCGCGTCGCGTCTCGACCAGGCCCTCGTCGCGCAGCCGCGCGAGATGCTGGGACATGGCGGATTGCGACAGTTCGGGAAGGTGCCCGTTAAGCTGGCCCACGGTCAGTTCCCGGTCGACCAGCAGGCACAGGGTCCGCAAGCGTTGCGGATTGGCCATCGCCTTCAGCAGGCGCGAGGCTTCTTCGGCCCGCGCCTGCAGCGCCTTCGGGTTGATTCTGCGGTTGGCATCCATGGGCAACGGATACTGTCGATCGGGAACGGCCGCGAGGTTGACATCATACACCGTTCTAATTAAGGTTAGTCTACATTAGATTATGTTTATACACAGTCCGGTCCCGCCGAGGTGCAGGCCAAGTGGGGATTTGCAGGATGGGCCATGGAAGGAGGGCACGTCCCTGGCCGGCATCGCCACGGCAGCCTCGCATGGGCCAATGGGCGCGCGTCGCCGGGGGCCCCTTGGAGTTTCCCGTTTCGTCGACCAACCAGGGTGACATGACATGAACATCGATCGTCTCGTGATGCGTTTTGCCGGAAGCATGGTGATACTCGGCGTGGTACTGGCGTACTCCTTTTCCCCCTGGTGGATGCTGCTGGCGCTGTTCGTCGGCGCCAACCTGCTGCAGTCCTCGTTCACGGGTTTCTGTCCGCTGGCGAGGATCCTGCGCCGCTTCGGCTTCAAGCCGGGCAGCGCGTTTCCAACCTGACCGGGACCGGCCGCGCGGGAGGCGTCACGCCATGGCATCGAGGGTTCGAATGTCCATTGCCAGGCACGTGCCGGTGCTACTCGTGCCGGCACTGCTGATCGCATGCAGCCGCACGCCACCGGAGCAGGCGCCGCTTCCCGCGCCACCGCTCGCTACCTTGACCGTGCAACCGGCGGCAGCCGCGCGCGAGCAGGTCTGGGACGGGGTTGTCGAGGCCGTGGACGAGACCACGATCGCAGCGCAGACCAACGCGCGCGTGCTCGAGTTGCCGTTCGACGTCGGCGACCAGGTCGGGAAGGGGGACGTGCTGGTCCGGTTCACCGATGTCGAACAGCGCTCGGGACGCCATGCAGCCGAGGCCAGCGTCACCGCGGCACGCGCCGAGCTGCGTGATGCCGAGGCGAACTGGAAGAGGGTGGGTGACATTGTCCACCGCGGGTTGATGGCACGCGCCGAACTCGACACCGCTACCGCCCGCCGTGATTCGGCACGGGCCAACGTGAGGGCTGCGGAGGCGGCACTGCGCAGCGCCGGCCAGCAAGCCGAT
The DNA here is from genome assembly GCA_046347015.1 of Lysobacterales bacterium. Classification (GTDB taxonomy): domain Bacteria; phylum Pseudomonadota; class Gammaproteobacteria; order Xanthomonadales; family Rhodanobacteraceae; genus Dokdonella_A. The sequence continues at coordinate 194,877 of JAXMHA010000004.1, forward strand.
TACACCGTGGTGCGGGCTCCGTTCGACGCCGTGGTGACGCGCCGCTTCGTGCAGGTCGGCGAGGCGGTGCAGTCCGGGCCACCCACGCCCCAGCCGTTGATTGCACTGGCGTCGCTCGACTCATTGCGGGTGGACGTCGTGGTCCCGCAAGGCGTGGCGGACGCGATCCGCGCGACGAAACGGGCCAACGTGCTGCTCGACGACGGAACCCGGATACTGCCGACCCGGGTGACGGTGTTCCCATACGCGGAACCCGCCACCCATTCCTTCCACGCCAGGGTCGATCTACCCCGGGGCACCCGCGGCCTCTATCCCGGCATGACCGTGAAGGTCGCGTTCGCGGTCGGGGAGGCAACGCGTTTGCTGGTACCCGCCAGCGCACTCGCGCACCGGGGTGAACTCAGCGGCGTGTACGTGATCGGCGACGACAACCGGGTGGGCCTGCGCCAGTTGCGCCTCGGTCATCGCTTCGGCGACGGCGTCGAAGTCCTCGCCGGTCTCGTGGCCGGCGAACGCATCGCCACCGATCCCGACGCGGCCGCAACCTACCTGTCCACGCGGCACGCCGCCGGGAAAGCGGCGCCGTGACCGCAACGCGGCTGGGCTTCGCGGGGCGCATCGCACGTGCGTTCCAGGAGCACCCGCTGACTCCGATACTCGCGCTCGCGGGCTTGCTGCTCGGGTTGACCGCGCTGCTGATCACGCCGCGCGAAGAGGAGCCGCAGATCGACGTGACGATGGCCAATGTGACCGTGCCGTTCCCGGGCGCGGATGTGCGGGACGTGGAGAAACTCGTGACGTCGCCGCTGGAGCAGCGGCTCGCGGGCATCGACGGGATCAAACACGTTTACTCCGTCAGCCGCCCGGGCGTCGCGCTGATCACCGCCGAGTACCAGGTCGGCGTGCCGCGCCAGACCGCGTTGGTGCGCCTCTACAACCAAGTGTTCCAGAACCGCAACCTGTGGCCTCCCGGGCTCGGCGTCGGCGAGCCGCTGATCCGCGCCATGGGCATCGACGACGTGCCGGTCCTGGCGGTCACGTTGTGGACCGACGACCCGGCGCGCGGGCCAACCGCGCTCGCCGAAGTCGCGCATTCCCTCGAGGCCGACCTCAAGCACATCCCCGGCACCCGTGACGTTTACACGATCGGCGCGCCGGATCGTGCGGTGGTCGTGCAACTCGACCCGGCCCGGCTCGCCACCTACGGCATGACGGCCGGCGACCTCGCGCGCTCGCTGCAGGCAGCGAACGTCGTCGCGCAGGCGGGTGACCGCGTGACTGCGGATCGTGACATCCCGGTGACTGCGGGAACGTTTCTCGCCGATGCCGGCGAGATCGCGCAATTGGTGATCGGCCTCGAGGATGGCCAGCCCGTGTTCCTGTCCGACGTCGCCAAAATCGAGCGCGGCGCCGACCTGCCGCGCCGCTATGTCTGGTACGGGACGCCGCCGGGCAAGGGCGGGCCGCGAACCGGCATGGCGCCCGCCGTGACGATTGCGGTGACCAAGCTTTCGGGGCGCAATGCGGCGGACATCACGCACGCGGTGCGCCAACGGATCGCCGCGCTCGAAGGCGTGGCCATCCCGGCCGGCGTGCACGCGGTGGTGACCCGCGACTACGGCGTGACCTCCACCGACAAGGCACGCCTGCTGATCAGGAAACTCGCCCTCGCGACCGGCTCGGTGGTCCTGCTGGTGCTGCTGGCACTGGGCTGGCGCGAGGCGGTCGTGGTGGGTTCGGCCGTCGTCATCACGTTGACGCTGACGCTGTTCGCGTCGTGGGCGATGGGCTTCACGATCAACCGCGTATCGCTGTTCGCGCTGATCTTCTCGATCGGCATCCTCGTCGACGACGCCATCGTCGTGGTCGAGAACATCCACCGCCACATGGCGCTCGGTGGACGCAGCCTGCGCGAGGCGATTCCCGAAGCCGTCTCCGAGGTCGGTGGCCCGACCATCCTCGCGACATTCACGGTGATCGCGGCGCTGCTGCCGATGGCCTTCGTGTCCGGGCTGATGGGGCCTTACATGCGCCCGATTCCGATCAACGCGTCGGCCGGCATGCTGTTGTCGCTCGCGGTCGCGCTGGTGGTGACGCCATGGTTGGCGATGAAGCTGGGGACTGGCCACGCGACGGCGCTGCCTGCGCCGGAGGCCGTGAGCGAGACGCGCCCGATGCGGTTCTTCAGGCGGCTGATGGCGCCGTTCATCACCGGCGAGCGCGCCGGACGCCGGCGGCGGCGGTTGTTCGCCACGATGGGCGTGCTGGTGCTGGCCGCAGTGGGCCTTGTCGTCGCGAAGGCCGTGATCCTGAAGATGCTGCCGTTCGACAACAAGTCCGAGTTTCAGGTGGTCGTGGATATGCCCGAAGGCAGCACCGTGCAGGACACCAATCGCGTCTTGGCGGAAATGGCGCGCGCGCTCGATGGCGTTCCGGAGGTCTTGGACTACCAGGGCTACGCCGGCACCGCCGCTCCGATCACCTTCAACGGACTGGTGCGCCAGTACTACCTGCGCGCGGATCCCGTCGACGGCGACCTGCAGGTGAACCTGGTCGGCAAGGGCGAACGCAGCCGCCAGAGCCATGCCATCGCGCTCGCGGTACGTCCGATACTGCAACGGATCGGCGCGCGCCATGGTGCCGCGGTGAAGGTGGTCGAGGTGCCGCCCGGCCCCCCGGTGCTGGCGCCGATCGTCGCCGAGATCTACGGTCCCGACTACGCGACGTTGCGCGCACTCGCCCGGGGGCTCGAAAAGGACTTTCGCACCGACTCCGACCTGGCGGACATCGACACCAGCGTCGAGGCCGACTCACCGCGCGAAGTGGTCGTGGTCGACCGTGCCCGCGCCGCGCGCTTCGGACTCGATCAGGCCACCATCGCGCAGGCGCTGCGCGTCGGGTTGTCCGGCGACGACGCGACGTACCTGATGGACGGGAGCGCGCGCTATGCGCTACCTGTACGCCTGCGCCTGCCAGCCGGCGACCAGGCTTCCGTCGACCAGTTGCTCGCAGTGCGCGTGCGCGCACGCAACGGCTCGCTGGTGCCGCTGTCGGCCGTCGCCGACGTGCGGAAAGCCGGATGGGAGAAGGCCATCCACCACAAGGACCTGCTGCCCTATGCCTACGTCGTCGCCGATGACGCGGGCAAGACCGACAGTCCGCTGTACGGCATGTTCGCGATGGTCGCGAAGCTCGGCCGCGACAAGGTCGACAACCACCTGCTGGAACAGAACTTCATCGACCAGCCAACCGACCCCACCGGCTACGCGGTGAAATGGGATGGCGAATGGCAGATCACCTACGAAACCTTCCGCGACATGGGTATCGCCTACATCGCGGGACTGGTGCTGATCTACCTGCTGGTCGTCGGCGAGTTCCGTCGCTACATGGTGCCGCTGATCATCATGGCGCCGATTCCGCTGACCGTGATCGGGGTCATGCCGGGGCACGTGCTGCTCGGCGCGCAATTCACCGCGACGTCGATGATCGGCATGATTGCGCTGGCCGGCATCATCGTGCGCAATTCGATCCTCCTGATCGACTTCATCAACCATGCGCTGGCCGCCGGACGGCCGCTCGGCGCAGCGGTGATCGAAGCGGCGGCGGTACGCGCGAAGCCCATCGTCCTGACCGCGCTGGCCGCGATGATCGGCGGCGCGTTCATCGTCGACGACCCGATCTTCCAGGGGCTGGCCGTGTCCCTGATTTTCGGCATCCTCGTTTCGACCGCGCTGACCCTGCTGGTGATCCCGCTGCTGTATTACGTCTGGTTGCGGCGGTCGGCGGGTACCGGTGGGGATCTGCCAGCGCCAACGGGCAAAGGTTGAGACCGGGCTTGCCGCAGGTCAGGTCGCGGCGCCGGACCCGCCGCTATCCTTGGCGGCCTGTGGCGAGACACTCCCGACGAGGCACGACATGGCGTCAACGGCGGTTTCCGGTTTCGCGGTCACAGTCCTGTTGGCGGTTGCCGCTGCGCCACTCGCCGCGTACGCGCAACACGAGCACGCGGCAAGCGTCAACGACACGGCGACCGTCGCGCCACCGGCGAATCGCTGGGCCGCCGATGCCGACCTGACGGACGGAATCGCCCGCATTGATTTGGCGCTCGGGATCCTGCGCACGTACGAGGTCGGCCACATCGACGCCGGCGCAGCAATGGCGCAGTCAAGCAGGATCCGGCAAGCCGCAGCCGAAATCTTCGCCAAGTGCAAGCTTCCCCCGGAGCAGGACGCCGTGCTGCACCGGATGCTGGCGCCGCTGCTCGCGGCAAACGAGCGCTTCCGCTCGAACCCGAAAGACCTGGCTGCGATCGATGCCATGCGCGATGCGATGGCCGACTATCCCCGGTATTTCGACGCGCCCACGTTCACGGCCGGATCGAATCGGGGGCACTGATTGACCCGCGTCTCGTCCCCACGGCGCACGGCTGGCGCCCGCGCCATCGGCATCGGCGACACGGGCCGTCCTGTCGAACGTATTGCAGCCAAGGCAGGAGTTGCACCGGCTCATGACTGACTACATCCAGGCTTGGCGATGCATTGGCTGCGGCAGGATCGAAGCGCCGCAAACCTGCATCGGCGTCTGCACCGACCGCAAGATCTACATGGTCGAAAAATCCGATCACGAGCGGGTGCTGGCCGAGAATGCCGCGTTGCAGGCGCGAATCGAGCGTGCCTACGCGATGTTGCAGAGGTTCGGCCTCGCCAGGCCTCGCGATGGACACTGGGAAAGCGCGTGGACGGAGCTGCAGGGACAAACCCGCAAGGTGCTCGAGGTGCTGTTGCCACCATCCGGCGCGATCCACGGCTAGCCGCCCCGCGGGCCGATTGACGCCCCGCCGGGTTCGGGCCGGCGACAGATCCCCCCGGCCCGAATGCCGGCGGCGTCCCGGGGTGGGACGGCCATTGCGGTCGATTCATTCCGGTGCAGCGGGACTCTTCGGCCCGGGAGAGGGTGCCCAACACCCGCTCGCAACGCAGGCCTGCAACCTTGCGAGGGAAGGCCTGGCGTCGATGCCGTGGCCCCGCAGCCACGAATCATCGAACAGCGTTTCGGCATAGCGCTCGCCCTGGTCGCACAACAGACTGACGATGCTGCCGCGTTCGCCGCGCGCGGACATCCCGGCGGCAAGCCGCAGGCAGGCGACGAGATTGGTTCCGGACGAACCGCCATAGCGCCGTCCGAGCAGGGACTCCAGCAGCCACGTCGCGGCGATCGAATCGATGTCCCGGACTTCGATCACGTCATCGACCACGTCGAACAGGAAGCCGGGTTCCACGCGAGGCCTGCCGATGCCCTCGATGAGCGTCGTGTGACTGGCGATGACGCCGCGATCGCGGGTGCGCCAGCCTTGCGCATAGCCGCACCCACTCGGGTCGGCAACGCACAGTCGAGTATCGAGGCGGCGATAGCGCAAGTAGCGCCCGATGGTGGCGGACGTGCCACCGGTGCCGGCACCGCACACGATCCAGCGCGGCACCGGGTGCGCCTCGCGCGCCATCTGCTGGATGATCGACTCGGCGATGTTGTTGTTGCCGCGCCAGTCCGTGGCCCGTTCGGCGAGGCCGAACTGATCGAGGTGGCAGGCGCCACGCGCCGCGTGTTCGGCCGCGCGCGCGTGCACCTGCGCGGGGTCTTCGACGAGGTCGCAGGCGCCTCCGAGATCCTGCACGTCGCGAATCTTGCGGGGCGCGGTCGCGGCCGGCATGACCGCCGTGAACGACAGTCCGAGCAGTCGCGCGAACCACGCCTCCGAAATCGCGGTGCTGCCGGACGATGCGTCGACGACGGGCTGGCCTTCGTGCAGGCGTCCATTGCACAGGGCATAGAGGTACAGCGAGCGGGCGAGACGATGCTTGAGGCTGCCGCTTGGATGCGCGGCCTCGTCCTTGAAGTAGAAGTCGATGCCGTCGAACGCCGGGAGATCGAGCTTCAGCAGGTGCGTGTCGGCCGAGCGGGCGGCTTCCCGGACCAGGACTTCGAGCGCGCCGTGAACCCAGCCCCGCCCGGCGCCATCCCTTTGTTCGCGGGCGGCCATGTCCGGCTCTTGTTCCATCATGCGGATCCCGCGGTGGAATGGGTCAGCGCACGCACGCGCCGGCCGAGGAAATCGAAATAACGGTCGATGTAGTCGATGCCGTCGCCATCACCGGCGAGGTAGGGGTTCATCAACGTGTGGCGCAGGATCATCAGGCGGTCGTTCTCGCCGTCGTCGAGGGTGGCGGGATCGAGGTGCAACTCGCTGAAGATGCGCCCGGTCTCCGCCGCGCCCAGGAGTTCCGGACGCAGGCTGGTCGACGAGCCAAAGAACTCCTTCGTTTGCACCGGTCGGCTGACATCGATGCGCAGGCTGTCGTGCAGCTTGCGCACGAAGGCGTTGGCGACGGCCACATCGCGGTTGCCACAAGGATTGAACGCGAGACACACCAGGTTGCTGTCGGGCTCGAATGGGATGCGCACGTGGACCTGCCCGGCAACCTCGCCGGCAAAGCGCAGCGTACGCCGGTAAAAGGACTCGGCGGCACGCACGGTGGCCCGCGGCAGCCGGCCGAAATGGGCATGGTCGAGCGGCAGCACCTTGTGCACGACGTACACGGCGGCGGCGGCGGCTCCGGATTTCGATCCTTCCGGCACGAACTGGCCAAGTCCCCGGTAGCGGGTGAGGTAGTCCGACGGCGTCGTGCCGTGGAACACGTAATCGGCGCGTTCGGACAGCAGCGCCATCGCTCGATGGTCGCGGCAGACGAAGGCGCCGGTACCGAACGGAAGGTAACCGAGCTTGTGCGGGTCGACGGTGACGGAATCGGTTCCACCGAGCGCACCGAATGCAGCGTGCAGCGCGGGCGATGGAAAGTAGTCGAATCCCGCCGCGACATCGTCGCGCACGCGCAGCGTTCCGTCCTCGTTGCGGAACAGCGTGGCGAGATAGCCGCCCCAGGCGGCGTCCACGTGTACCGAGAAGTCGAGGCCTCGTTGCCGGCTCGCTTCGCGCGCAGAGAGTACGCCGTCGACCGGGTCGATGGTGCCGTACTCGGTGCTGCCGAGCACGGCCACCACCATCAGCACGGGATCGCGGTCTCGCGCGCACCTCTCGAGGTGCGCGTGCAATGCATCGACGTCGAGCCGCATCCCGTGTGTCGGCAAAAGATCGAGTTGGCCACGGCCAAGGCCGAGCAGCTTCAATCCCTTGCTCCATGAATAGTGGGCCGTGACCGGAGCGAGCACGCGCGGCACGCGCAGGCGCGGGTGGGCCGCGAAGAACCCGGCGAGGCCACGCTGCTCGATCCGTTCGGCCTCGACCCGGGCGTGCCAGCGCGAGCGTTCCTGGGGAGCCTGGCCCGCGAGCCAATGCTGCCATTGGTCGACGAGTCCGGTCGCGGTTTCCGGAGCGAGGTTGAACGCCGCCCAGTCGTCGTCCGGAAGCGCCAGTTCGGGTACGCAAGCGGCACGCAGCGCGACCGGAAACGCCTTCAACGCCAGTGCCAGCCGCAGCGCCTGGTAGTTGGCCAGCGTGCCACCGGACGTGAGATGGCCGAACGCGCAGGCCGGCTGCGCCGGATCGTGTGGGTAACCCAGCATCCGCGCCAGTTGCAGCCCGACCTGGACCTCGAGATCGACGGTGACCGGGGCCGCGTCGTCACTGACGTTGTTGGGGTTGTAGGGCAAGGTCAAGATTTGCGCCGCGAGTCCTGGCAACAGCAGGTCCGACGCCATGTGTCCGATGTAGCGCGGGCTGTGGAATGGCACCGATTTCTTCAGCGCCGCCGAAAGCAGGTGCAACTCGCGGCGCATTCGCGCTTCGATCGCGAGGTAGTCCGGATGCCGCGCCGCGTCCGTGGTGATCGCCGGCGGATCCTCGGGATGGAAGTTGCGGCGCCAATAGACGTGGTCGCGCAGGAACTCGAGCATCAGCTTCTCGAGCAGCGTGTCGTTTTCCCCGTACGGGCCGAGAAAACAGGCGTCCAGAACGTAGTCGTGCAGGCTCATGCAGTGGGCCATCGCGTGGTCCGGCAAGGTAACCGGTCAGCCCGTCGCCTCACCGGGCCCAACCGGCAGCAAGGGCCGGCTGCCATCGGCGCTGGGGCGCGCAGCCACCCGGTTGAACCATGGCCCGATCCTCGGCAGCCGGCGATCGAAGGGCTGGTTCACGGTTGCGGCGAAGTCCAGCCAAACGTAAAGCCAGATGTCGGCGGCGGTGAAGCGTTCGCCGCACAGGTAGGGTCCGGTTCCGAACATGCCGTCCAGCCATCGCAGGCGATCCTGTGCCACGGTTTTCAATCCATCCGCTGCCGACGGAAGTACCGGGATGCGTGGCTCGAACCGCGCCAAGCCCTCGGCGTAATGATAGGCATTGTGGATGAATTCGGTGACGTTGAGTTCGACGCGCCGCCACCACTGCCGGGTCTGCGCCCGTTCCCAAGCCGTACTGCCGATCAGCGGGGGCAGGGGGTGCAATTCCTCCAGGTATTCGGCAATGGCGACTGCTTCGGCGAGGGTTTCGCCGTCATCTCCGCGCAAGACGGGTGTCTGCCCCGCCGGGTTGACGGCGAGGAACCTCGGCTGGCGATTTTCGCCGCCGAATACGTCGACCGAAACCGCCGGCAGGCGCAAACCCTTCTCCAGCAGGAACATCCGCAGGCAACGCGGTGCAGGGCTTGTCGCGTCATACACCAGCACGGCTTGACGGTGCTCCTGTAAGGCCCGAGGGGAGGGCCGCAGCGAGGGCATGCCCGCAAATGAGCGTAGCCTGACCGGACAAACGCGGTCCTGACCTTGGTCATGGTGGTGTGCGGGTCGCGTTCGGAGAATCCCTGCCAGTCAATCCTGACGGGAATCGGAGACAGACATGCTGGTTCGCTTGCTCGCTGCCGTAGTGCTTGGAATTGCGTCCACGCCGCTCTGGGCGGCCACCTGCACGACCACGGTCGAAGCCAACGACGTCATGCAGTTCAACGTCAAGAACATCGATGTGCCGAAGAGTTGTGCGACGTTCACGGTCACCCTGAAGCACACCGGCAAGCTGGCCCGGAACGTGATGGGCCATGACTGGGTACTGACGACCGCGGCGGACAAGGCCGGCGTCGATGCGGACGGGATCAAGGCGGGGCTCGACAACAACTACCTCAAGCCCGGCGATACCCGCGTCCTCGCGCATACCAAGGTCATTGGCGGCGGCGAGGAAACCCAGGTGAGCTTCAAGCCCTCGATCCTGAAGGCAGGAACGCCTTACGTGTTCTTCTGCTCGTTCCCCGGCCATTCGGGAATCATGCACGGGACCGTCACGCTGACTGGGGACTGAGGCCGGATTGACTTCAGGGACATCCGCGGCCGGTACGCACCCGGTGCGTTCGGTGCAGTCCACCCATCGGGTCCGGCCGTGGTCCCGCCGGATCCGGACAGTGATCCTGCGGTGGCGAGTCTGCATGCGGCACGCGTCCTTCGCGTGGCAGGCCAAAAGCCGGCAGCGTGGCGCACGAACATCATGACGAGGATTGCCGTTCCGGGCAGGACATTGCGCCGCGGGTTCTATCGCCGCGACTCGCGCGCGGTTGCGGTGGAACTGCTGAACAAGGTACTCGTGGGACCGGATGGGCGGAGCGGGCGGATCGTCGAGACCGAAGCGTATTGCGGCTCGCTGGATCCGGCCGCGCATACCTTCCGCGGCCAGACCGCGCGCAACGCAACGATGTTCGGACCGCCGGGCAGGCTCTACGTCTACTTCACGTATGGAATGCACTGGTGCTGCAACACGGTCTGCGGCGAGGTCGGCGAGGGCATCGGCGTCCTGCTGCGTGCCCTGGCCCCGATGACGGGACTCGAAGTCATGCGGGCCGCGCGCCCGAAAGCGCGCCTCGACCGTGACTTGTGCCGTGGTCCTGCCTGCCTGACACAGGCAATGGGAATCTCGGGCGCGCATGACGGGATCGACCTGGTGACGGGCAAGGGCGGGTATCGCATCATCGACGATGGAATCCCGCCACCGCGCGAGGCCATCGCGACCGGACGTGTCGGAATCCGGCACGCCGCACACGAACCTTGGCGCTGGTACGTCCCGGGCGACCCGAACGTCTCGAGGAAGTGAGGCGACGCCCGGACGCGGCCTCGCCTCGGCGCGGCCCCACTTGACGCTGGTCAATTCGAGCCGGCAGCGTCGGGTTGTATGTTCCGCGAATGACCAGCGCAGCCAACATTCCCGTCGTGGATCCGGACTTGATCGCCCGCTACGACGTCGCCGGGCCACGCTATACCAGCTACCCGTCGGCCACGCATTTCCGGGACGATTTCGGCGAATCGGCGCTGGCCGAGGCGATCCAACGATCGAACACGGGAGCGGAACCCCGGCCCGTCTCGCTGTACGTGCATATTCCGTTCTGCACGAGTCCCTGCTTTTACTGCGGTTGCAATCGCGTCATTACCCGCGACATCGGCAAGGCAGACCTCTACCTCAAGTTCCTGGTGCAGGAGGTCGATCGGATGGCCCGCCTCGTCGACCGGCGGCGGCCCGTGCGCCAATTGCATTTCGGAGGTGGTACTCCGAACTTCCTCGATCTTCCGCGCATGACCGAACTGATGGCGCGGCTGCAGGAATCCTTCGGCTTCGACACGCACGAAGGAGGCGAGTACGGGATCGAAATCGATCCGCGTTTCGCCGACGGGGACTACATCCGGAGATTGGGCGCGCTCGGGTTCAACCGCATCTCGGTCGGCATCCAGGACTTCGATCCGGCGGTGCAACAGGCCGTCAACCGCATCCAGAGCGTGGCGATGACGCGCGACGTGCTGGAGGCCGCCCGCGCCAGTGGCTTCAGCTCCGCCAACGTGGACCTGATCTACGGCTTGCCCAGGCAGACCGTGACGGGATTCGAACGCACGCTGGCGGAAGTGGTCGGACTCGGTCCCAACCGCATCGCGGTATACGGCTACGCGCACCTGCCGCGCCTGTTCAAGGCCCAGCGGCAAATCGTCGCGGGCGACCTTCCCGATGCTCCGACGCGCCTCGCGCTGCTCGGCGCCGCGCTCCGCCACCTCACCGCGGCGGGTTATGTCTACATCGGCATGGACCACTTCGCGCGGGAGGACGACGAACTGGTCATGGCGCAACGCGCGCGAACCCTGCAGCGCAATTTCCAGGGCTACTCGACCCACGGCGAGTGCGACATCGTCGGCCTCGGCATGAGCGCCATCAGCCGCATCGACGACACCTACAGCCAGAATGCCAGGGATCTTCCGGCCTACTACGCGGCACTCGAGGCCGGTCGCCTGCCGGTCATCCGCGGCACATGGCTCGACCGCGACGACCTCATCCGGCGGCAATTGATCGGCGAACTGATGTGCCACGGCAGCATCGACAAGGAAGCGTTCGGGCAACTGTACGGCCTGTCATTCGACGACTACTTCGAGGAGGCCTTGCAGCGTCTCGATGGGCTGGCATCCGATGGACTGGTGGACCTGTCGACGGAGTCCATCCGGGTAACGGGCAAGGGCCAGCTGTTGTTGCGCAACATCGCGATGTGCTTTGATGCCTACCTCATGCAGGAATCGCCGATAACGCATTATTCACGGGCGATCTGACTTCGCTGCCTGTCCACGGACTGGACTTGATCGCGGTCAATGCGTCCAACGGCAATTCCTCCAGACTGCCTCCCCGTGGCGCGACTGCCGGAACGATCGCGGGCAGGGTGCGCGTAACGCGAAAGGGTGGATACGTGCGCAACAGCGTCCTGGTGATCGGCGGTGGGCCTGCCGGCCTTTGCGCGTCACTCGCGCTGGCAGGGCAGGGGCTTGAAGTCGACGTCATCGAACGGCAGGGCATCGAGGCATTGGCGAGTCCTGCCTTCGATGGGCGGGAAATCGCTCTGACGCACGCTTCGATGCGCCTGTTGCGCACGTTGGGAGTCTGGCCGCATATCGCCGATGGCGACGTCGCGCCAGTGCGGCGCGCACGCATCATGGACGGTGCACGCGCGGGATTCGAGGTCGACGGGTCGGCGTTCGGACACGAACGACTGGGTGTACTGGTTTCCAACCACGTCATCCGTGCAGCCGCCTGGAAAGCGGTGGCAATGGAACCGCGCATCCGGGTCCATGCCGGTGTGGGCGTGGATTCGGTCAGCAGCAACGAAACCGCGGCAACCGCGCGCCTCGGCGATGGGCGCGTACTCGAGGCGCCACTGCTGGTGGCGGCTGACAGCCGGTTCTCGGAATCCCGCCGCAGCATGGGCGTTGCGACGCACTTGCATGACTTCGGTCGCAGCATGGTCGTTTGCCGGATGCAGCACGAGGAGTCCAACGAAGGCACGGCGTGGGAGTGGTTCGGTGACGGCCAGACGCGCGCCTTGCTTCCACTCGGCGAGCATCTTTCGTCGGTGGTGCTGACGGTACCCGACGTCGAAGCGCAGGCGCTGCTGAGTCTCCCGCCGGAAGCATTCGCGGTGGGAATCGCCGCCCGCTACGAAGGCCGGCTCGGAGCGATGTCGCTGGCGAGCACGATTCACCGGTATCCGCTGGTGGCGACATGGGCGCGCCGTTTCGTCGGCCGACGTTTTGCCTTGGCCGGAGACGCGGCGATCGGCATGCATCCCGTCACCGCGCATGGTTTCAACCTGGGACTCGCCAGCGTTGAACACCTGGCACAAGCCGCCGGCGACGGGCTGCGGCGCTGCGCGGATCCGGCCGCTCCCGCAATGCTGGCACGCTACGAACGCCGGCACCGGGTTTCCAGCGCGCCGATGTTTGCCGGCACGCAGTTGCTGGTGGGTGTTTTCGCCGGTGAGCACGCGTTCTTGCGCCCGCTGCGCCACGCCGCGATGCTTGCTGGCGGCCGATTGCCCGTGGTCCGCCGCGCGCTGGCGGCGAACCTCATCGACGACGCGCCCCGTCCCGGATCGGTGGCCCGCCACCTGCGCCTCGCGTTCGACGTGTTGCGCCCGCGCCTGTCCGCAGGCACGTCCCGCACCTGAAGTCCGGCGGCACCCGAACCTTTTCCTTCAGGGCAGACCCGCATGCAACCGATGTTGACCGAACCGCGACACCCGACGCCCAACCCCGTTTCGCCACGGGCATGCGCACCACTGGTCGATCAGGCGCGCCCGAATTCATTCGACATCGGGCAGCTGCTTTCCTGTGGCCGCGGCGAAATGTTCGGCCCCGGCAATGCCCGCTTGCCGGCGCCGCCGATGCTGATGTTCGATCGCATCACGCACATCGCGAGCACCGGTGGCGCCCACGGCAAGGGGGAAATCCGCGCCGAACTCGACATCCGGCCGGACCTCTGGTTCTTCGATTGCCACTTCACCAGCGATCCGGTGATGCCCGGCTGCCTTGGCCTCGACGCCATGTGGCAGCTCAGCGGATTCTTCCTGCCGTGGCTCGGTGAACCCGGACGCGGCCGCGCGCTCGGCGTCGGCCAGGTCAAGTTCACCGGCCAGATACTCCCGACCGCAGCGCTCGTGCGCTACGAGATCGACATCCGTCGCGTCATGCGCGGCCGCCTGCCGATGGTGATCGCCGACGGCAAGACCTATGTCGACGGCGACCTGATTTACGTTGCGACCGACATGCGCGTCGGGCTGTTCAAGGCGCAAGGGGAGTCCTGAAATGAAACGTGTGGTCGTTACCGGCATGGGCATCGCATCATGCCTCGGCAACGTGGCCGACACCGTTTCCGGAGCGCTGCGCGACCTGCGTAGCGGAATTCGCGCCATGCCGGACTACGTGACCCATGGGTTGCGCAGCCACGTCGCGGCCGTGCCGGACATCGATCTGGACGCCAGCATCGACCGCAAACTGCGCCGCTTCATGGGCAATGCCGCAGGCTATGCGTATGTCGCGATGCGTTCGGCAATCGCGGACGCAGGCTTGGCCCTGGAGCAGATTCGCCATCCGCGTGTCGGCGTGATTGCCGGGTCCGGCGGCGGATCTCCGCAATGGCAGATTGCCACGGCAGACTTGCTCCGCGAAAAAGGCGTGCGCAAGGTGGGGCCGTTCATGGTGCCGCGCACGATGTGCTCGACCGTCTCGGCGACGCTTGCCACCGCATTCGGCATCCTCGGGTTGAGCTATTCGATCTCCGCTGCCTGCGCGACCTCCGCGCAGTGCATCGGCGCGGCCGCCAACCTGATCCGCGGCGGTACGCAGGACGTGATCTTCGCCGGCGGTGGCGAGGAGGAACACTGGGGCATGACCGCGCAGTTCGACGCGATGGGCGCACTGTCCAGTGCGTTCAACGACGTGCCGGCGCAGTCCTCGCGCCCCTACGACGCGAGCCGCGACGGCTTCGTCATCGCCGGCGGAGGCGGGATGCTGGTGCTGGAAAGCTTTGAGCATGCGCGCGCCCGTGGCGCCCGCATCCATGCCGAACTCGTCGGCTACGGCTCGACATCCGATGGCGCCGACATGGTTGCGCCAAGCGGTGAGGGGGCGGTGCGTTGCATGCGCATGGCGCTCGCCGAGGCCGGCCGTCCGATCGACTACCTCAACACGCACGGTACCGCGACGCCGCTCGGCGACATTACCGAGCTCGGCGCCATCCGCGAGGTGTTTGGTGCCACGGTGCCGCCTCTGTCGTCGACCAAGGCGCTGACCGGGCATTCACTCGGTGCCGCCAGCGTGCACGAGGCGATCTACAGCCTCCTGATGATGCGTGACGGTTTCATCGCCGGCTCGGCGAACATCGATGACCTCGATGCCCGGGCGCGGGAATTCCCGATCCTGCGCGAAAGCCATCCGGCGAAATTGTCCACGGTCATGTCGAACAGCTTCGGCTTCGGCGGCACCAACGCCTGCCTGGTGTTTTCGCGGGTGTAACTGGCGGCGAGAACCCCGTCCCGCGGCGCCCGGATGCCGTCGAACGCCGCCCGGAATCGAGGCGCGGGAAGAAGGCCAGCGGCGGATCCGCTGCGTTGAGTCCGTTGCCGGATGGTACGGCGAACCCCGCGGCATCAATTCCTGTGTGACGCGCTGCGATCGCGTCCCGCGCCGAACCAGAGGTCGAGTCGGCCCATGAATCCCTTCAGGAACCTCGTGGTGTTGCCTCGCCGGGTCTTGCGCCGCTTCTCTTCCTCGCTGGTCAGCCACGCCACCTTGATCACTCGCCGCTCGCCTTCGTAGGGCAGGAAGCCGTGGAACGAGTTGTCTTCGCGCTTGAAGACGACGAATTCCCCGTACAGCGGCTTGACCTCGGGCACGATGATCGCATCGATGTCGTCGATCTTGGCGAGGAAACGCAGGCACCCGTCGCTGGTATCGGCCCAGCCGGGATTGAAGTAGACGAGGGCAGTGGCGACCGTGCACGCGCTGTCGGTATGGATCGTGCCGTGGCGCCTGCTGGCGTAGCGGCACATGGAGACCAACGTCGGGAAGCTCCCGAGCTCACGGATGCCAAGCTTCGCCCCGATCGCATTCGCGAACGCGGGATCGATCACCGCTTCCACGACTGCGCGGATCGAGGGGCCGCAATCCTTCTCGTCGTACGGGAAGAACCCCGCGCTCGAGTAGTTCGGGAAGTCCCGGTCGAGATCTTCGCGCGCAGGCAACGGAAGCTGGCCATGCGCGACCATGAATGGGAAGGGATCTCTGCGGACCAGGGTGTCCGGGCGGTCGAGGCGGATCGAATCGAGCAATGGCGAAGTCAACATGTCGGGGATCCCGAAGTCCCGCGCGTCAGCAGGAGTCCAGTCCGGTTGTCGCGCGGGGAATGAAGGAGACGATCACGGCTTCAACGCGGCCAGGAAATCCGCGATGTTGGCGATGTCGGTGTCGGTGAGACCTTTCGCCATGGGCGCCATGATGGCGTTCGGGCGACTGCCGTCACGAAAGGCCTTCATCTGGGTGACCAGATATTCACCTTTCTGCCCGGCGACGTTCGGATAGATGGGCGCGATTGAAATGCCCGATGCACCATGGCATGCCGCACAGGTGGCCTCGTATTTTTGCTTGCCGACGGCTGGATCGGCCGACTGCGCCGTGGCGGTGAACAGGGCGGCGCCAATGACGACGACCAGGAGAAGCGTTGTTCTTGTCATGGAGTCATGCTCCGAAGTCGAAAGGGGAAATCCCGTCGTGTCGTGGTCACCGGCCGGGAGTGGCGTGCGGTTTGAACAAGGCCGCCCACAACGCAAACGACGGCACCAGGGCACCGACCCAGAATCCTCCCCAGAACGTCAGGTTCGGCAGTGTCGCCAAGGGGAGCAGTGACAGGATGCCAAGCGCGATGGCCAACACGATGTTGACGGTGCTGAACCACCGCCGCGGGTCACTGCGCCGCGCCCAGATCGCCATCACAAGGATGACGGCCGCGAATGCTGCGAATGGCACGTAACGCTGCTCCACCCACGTGGGGTGCAGCACCGTCGCATACACCAGAGCCAGCCCGGCAATGGTATTGATGAGGTTCGGAATCATCGGTGCGCCCTCTCCTCGGGTTGTTCCGCGTGCAGCCGTTCGAGATAACGCCAGGTGACGGGGGGAATGATCGCGTAGACGACGGCGCTGGCCAGGATCAGCAGCTTCCAGCCCGGATCGAGGGGCGTCGCGAACGCGATTGCCAGCGCAATGCCGAACGCAATCAGCCAGCACACGCCGCCCGCACGCATGAGGTTCGTATGCGAGCGGAGCCGTCCGATGCTGTAGAGACCGCCGTATCCGCCGCCCGCCAGCACGAAAAGGCCCAGCAGGATGGCCGTTTCGAGCAGGGCCGCGGGCGTCATGCCGGCTCCGGAACCGCGCTCGGGACCGGCAAGCGCTTGGGTGCCGTCAGCAGGTCATAAACCAGGATGACGTAGCCGAGCGCGAAGATGACGCCGAAGCCCATCCGGGCCCACATCCCGGAAACGAACCATGGGTTTTCGGATGCGGTGGTGAATGCCATCAACGTCGAACCGCCGATCGCACGCCCATAGAACGCCTGTGCCATTCCGGCCAGCAGCAACCCCATCACCATTCCGACCATGCCGAAATTGAGCAGGCCGAAGCCCCACTTCCAGGCGCGGCCATCGAGGAAATCGACACCCGACACCTTTTGCTTCGCGACATACAGCACCGCGATGACGCCACAGGCATAGGCGCCCCAGAACGCGAAATGTCCATGGGATACGGTCCACTGGGTGCCATGTGAAAAGAGATTGATCTGCGGCAACGTCATCATGAAGCCCCAGATCCCCGCGCCAATGAAGTTGCCGAACGCCTCGGCGGTGATCCAGTAGAACGCCGGCCGGTTGCTGGTCTTCATCCGGTGGGTGCCGGCGTCGTAGATCGCATGCACGACCATGCCCAGCAACGGTAGCGGTTCGAGCGCCGAGAAGAATCCGCCGATGCTGAGCCAGTATTGGGGTGTGCCGATCCAGAAGTAGTGGTGGCCGAGCCCGAGGATACCGGCACCGAGGACCAGCATGACCTCGATGTAGAGCCATGTCTCGACGATCCGCCGAGGTGTCCCCATGACATCCATCAGCACCAGGGCCATCACGCAACCGATCAACACCTCCCACGTGCTCTCCACCCACATGTGCACCAACCACCACCACCAATACAGGTCGACCGACATGTTGGTGACGGCAGGGAAGGCATCGAGGTAGACGACGACCAGCGGAATCAGGTCGAGCACGAGCACCCACATGATGCCGGTCATCTTGTGGGCCTTCACGCAGGTCGCGATGACGTTGTACGCGAAGACCAGCATCACGACGACAATTCCTATGGAAGCCCAACGTGGGGCCTCCACGTACTTGCGTCCCTGGTTGATGAACCACATCGAGAACTCGTTGCTGCCGCCGTACTGCACGAACAGGAATACGAGGGCGACCACGACGACCACGGCGCAGAAGATCCAGAAGATGAGCTCGGCGAGCCACATGCCCTCGACCTCGCGGCCGAGTTCCTTCGGGAGGTACCAGTACACGGCACCGAGGAAACCCATCAGCAGCCAGATCACCAGCGTGTCGATGTGCAGCGTCTTGGACGTGCTGAAGTTGAACGTTTCGAACAACAGCGACGGATGCAGGTAATACAGCGCCGAGAGCAGGCCGAACAGGATCATCACGCCGAACAGCGCGATGGCGGCGGTGAAGTAGCGCAGCGACAGTTTCTGGGACCGGAACATGCGCAGGACTCCTACTTTGCCTTGCCAACCTGGCCGAAATTGGCCGGGAAGCCATTGGTGTCGACAGCGGACATCCATTTGAGATAGGCGACCATGGCGCGCGCCTCGGACTCGGTGAGCTGGAGGTTCGGCATCCTTCGGTTCCAGGTCGGATACTGGTCGGGATGCATCAGGAACTCGACCATTGCCGCTTCACGCGTGGTCTTCCCGGTCATCGGCATCCAGATCTCCGACCATGCGGGGTCGAGCCACGACTTCGTCAGATCCGGCGCGAAATAGGCGCCGTTGCCGAAGAACGTGTGGCAGTTCATGCAATTTCGGCTCTGGATGACCAGCTTTCCGGTGCGCATCAATTCCGCCGCTTCGGCTTCGGTGTAAGTCTTGCCGAACAGCGGTTCCGGACCTCCGATGACCGGGACGTCCGCACGCCGGGACCAGTCGTATTGGTAGCCGATCGCCTGATTGATGACGGTGTAGGGTGGGACATTGGCACCACCGACGCGGATCACGTCGATGCTGTCGATGGACAGGAACGCCAACACCACGAGCATCACGACGGTGACGCTGACCGCGCCCGCCCGCCAGAACAGGGGATCCTGAAGATCCGCGCCGATCCCCGTCGTCCCGCTACTGGAAGTTTCGGAACTCATGGCCTCGAGAACTTCGGAAGCGCGGCGCCGCCGCGGGCGCGCGGAGTATGTGCGCCACTTGCACGCACCGTCATTGACGCAGGTCAACCAGACTCGTGGGGCGCGGTGAGGCCTGTCTGTACGTCGTGCACCAATTGGATCGGTGAATTCGATGACTGGCTCGGCGTCGACAATGAGGTCGACGCGATGGCGTGTCGAAACTATTGATTCTCATTTCCGCAAGAACGGAACCCCCGTTATTTGTGCAACTGCAGCCGCATGCAATCCGCAAGACGCTTCCATTGGGGCCGGATCAGGGTCGACTCGAATCGAGCCAAGCTGGCCAGGCTGCGGGGAAACCGGAGGTGGTCCGATGGCGCGTTCGAATGCGACTCGCCATCGAACTCGTTTCGGTGGTCCACGCGGATTGCGCAAGCCGGTGACCGTGACTGTCGGATCAGTTGCCGGGCGGTCGCCGGAGCGCGGCATGACGCAGCCGTCTCACGCAGTTCGGCCAGCCCGAGTTCGACAGGATTCCTTCGGTGCCGGAACGGGATGCCGTGGAAGCCCCGAGGACACGTCGAGAAGTGCAATACGAGAAGCGGCCAAGCGCCACGAATTCGGGGCGTTCCGTACAAGCCGACTCGTGGTTTGGAGCTCCGCACGGGGCTTCGATTTGACCGATTCGAACCGTGGGGACCACCGCACAACGTTCGTAATGTATATTATGTAAAATACGCATCTTGGCGTACGCGTCTGTCAAAAGCTCGTTCGCCGGGCCTGTCACCCGCCCGATTCCCATCACCCGGATCACAAGTTGGACCTCCCAGCCGCGCTACCCGCAATCCAGGTTGCCCATGCGGCCTTTTCTTTTCTTGTCGCTTGTCGCTCGAAACCGCGGGACGGCGGTGACGGTGATCGGTCGCGAGTTCACCCAACGCTTCGGCGCCCCGTTTCTGCAGTCAAACAGCCGGGAGATCCATCGGCGCCTCGCGTAGAAGCCCGCTACCGCAACGCTTCCTCCGCGGGGTCGGTGTCGCGGGATGATCCCGTCCCGACGCGTCCCGATTCGCGTGCTCTTCCGCAACCTCCGGATCCCGCGTATGATTTCGCGGTTTAACCGACCAATCGGCAGACGCAACGATGAAAGTCCTCTCTTCCCTCAAATCCGCCAAGAAGCGCCATCGCGACTGCAAGGTCGTGCGCCGTCGCGGCAAGATCTTCGTGATCTGCAAGTCCAATCCGCGTTTCAAGGCGCGTCAGCGCTGACCTGCGCAACGCCGCGTTTCGTGGCGGCGATCATGGAACGGGCAGTCGGGGTGTGATCTGATTCACTCGTTGGCGACGAGCAAGGCCCCGCAACCGCCCTTACAATCAGGGGGATATATGTCGAATCGCAGGCTTTCTCTCACGCTGGCGCCGCTGTTCGCTGCAGCAACGTTGATGGCATTGCCTGCCGCGGCGGAAACGCTCGCGAAACCGGAATCCCCCCATCACCGCGCAAGCGCTTCGCACGCAAGCGCCACGGTTCCGTGGCGTGGCATGACGATGTCAGCCGTCGAAAAGCGCTTCGGTGCGCCGCTCGCGCGGCTGCCGGATGCCGGCGGCGATTCGCCTCGCCATCCCGTCATCCACCGTTGGCGGTACCAGGGTTACACGGTGTACTTCGAACGCAATCACGTGATTCACAGCGTGATCGATCAATCGGCTGCAGCATCCAAGTCCTGAGGCCGTGGCTTCCGCGGATTGGCGCCTCCCGGCCGAGTGGGAGCGGCAGGATGGCGTGTTGCTGGCTTGGCCGCATCCTGCCACCGACTGGAGCGATCGCCTCGCCAGCGTCGAGTCGACGTATGCGGCGTTGGCGGCGGCCATCACGCGTTTCGAAACCGCGATCATTTGCGTTCCGGACGCGGCCGTCCGGGATCGTGCACGATCGATGCTCCCCACCTGCCCTCCCGAGCGGCTTCGTTTCGTCACCGTCGAGTATGACGACACCTGGCTCCGCGACAGCGGTCCGCTGACGCTTGCGGGCCTTTCCGGTTTTCGTCTGCTGGATTTCCGGTTCACGGGTTGGGGCGGCAAGTTCGACGCCCGGCGCGACGATGAACTCGTCGCGAACCTGATGGCACGGGGATTGTTCCGGAACGCGGAACGTCGCCGAGTCGATTTCGCGCTGGAAGGCGGCGCCATCGAGTCCGACGGCCAAGGCACGTTGCTCACGACCTGGACCTGCCTCAACCGCCGCCACCCGCGTTTGTCCAGGGCCGATCTCGATGCGCGCCTGCTCAAGGAGTTCAATGCGAACCGGGTGTTGTGGCTCGAACATGGCGAGATCGAGGGCGACGATACCGACGCCCACGTCGACACCTTGGCTCGCTTCGCTCCGGACGATGCGATCGTGTACCAGTCCTGCGGCGACGTTTCCGACCGCCACCATGCCGACCTCTCGGCGATGGCCGATGAATTGGCCGACCTGCGGACGGCATCGGGCAGCGCCTACCGCCTGTTCCCGCTGCCGTGGCCACGAGGCATCATCGACGATGGGCGCCGGCTACCGGCGTCCTACGCCAACTATCTCGTCCTGAACGAAGCCATCGTGATGCCGGCCTATGGCAATGCAGCCGACGACCGCGCAGCCGAAGTGCTGGCCGCGGCGTACCCGCGCCGCGAGATTGTCCCGCTCGATGCGCGCACCCTGATCTGGCAGAACGGCAGCGTACACTGCGTGACGATGCAGTTGCCGGAGGGTGTACTCGCG
>JAXMHA010000040.1:0-6375 GCA_046347015.1 Lysobacterales bacterium
CGGAATGCCGTGACGCCGGTGTGCACCGCATCGAGTTCCGGACGCCGCAGAAGGAACGCAACCTGCCGTTCGAGCTTTTCCGGGCACCACTCGTCGTCGCCGTCGAGATAGGCCAGCCAGTCCGATCGGGTCGCGCCGGCGCCGGTCTGGCGCGCCGCGCCGACACCGCGATTCACGGCGTGGCGGATGACGCGGACATCGGGCGGAAGGCCCTCGAGGCTCGTTGCGAGCCCGGCGGGCGACGCATCGTCGACGACGATGATCTCGTCCGGACGACGGGTCTGCGCACGTACCGAGGCCAGCGCGGCCGGGAAGTACGCGTCGTCATCGAAGAACGTGATGATGGCGGCAATTCGCACTCAGAACCCGTAGTGCAGGAATCCGCCGTCGACGGCGATGACTTCACCGGTGATGTAGCTGGCGGCCGGCAGGCAGAGGAATGCGGCTGCCGCGGCGACTTCCTCGGCTTCACCGACGCGCCGCATCGGCGTCCGCTCGAGGACTTCCTCGAGTCGGTCCGGGTCGGACAGGTCGGGCTCGGTGCGTCGCGTGCGGATGTACCACGGCGCGACCGCGTTGACGCGGATGCCGTCCTCGGCCCATTCGCACGCGAGATTGCGGGTCAGTTGCATGACCGCCGCCTTGGTCATGCCGTAGGCCGACCCGGTCCGAACGTGTGTCAATCCCGAAACCGACGCGACATTGACGATGGCGGCATTGGCGTGTTCGGCGAGGTGCGGGTGGGCAAGGCGGCTCATCTCGAACACGCTCTTCAGGTTCGTTTCGATGACCCAATCGAGTTCGTCCCCGCGCACCTCGAGCGTCGGCTTGCCGATGTTGCCACCGACGTTGTTGACCAGCAGTGACAGCTCGACGTCGAGGTCGGCAATCCAGTCGAAGACCTCGAGGCGCTGCTCGGGATCGGCGACATCGGCGGCCAGCACCCGCACGATGCGCCCCTCGAATTCATCCGCCAGCTCCCCGCGCGCGCCTTCGAGCCCGGCTTCCTCGCGCGCGACGAGCAGCACGTCGGCTCCGAATGAAAGCAGTTCGCGCGCACAGGCGAAACCGATGCCGTGGCTCGCGCCCGTGACCAGCGCCACCTGGCCATCGAGGCGCCAACGTGACGGATTCGACATGGCGGTCTCCGGACGCTTGTCGGCAATGTAACGGTCGGCGCAGACTCTAGCCGATCCCGACCCGGAGTGTGGCCATGCCCAGAATCAGCGCCGTGTTCGCCTTGGCCGCGGGCCTCGCGGCTTGCTCCGGCAGTGCACCGCCAACCGCGCCCAAGCCGGCCATTCCGCAAAAGACGATGATCGACGCCCAGTTGCAGGACTTGCAGAAGGCGCGCGACATACAAAAGGTGCTGGACGAATCGGCCAAGCGCACCGACCAGGCGATCGACCAGCAGAGCGGCGGGCCGTAAGCGAGCTGCGGCGACCGTCCCCGCGGCAGTCAGCGGAGCGCTGCTTCGAGTTCGGCCCTGAGGTCGTCGACGTCCTCGACGCCCACGGACAGCCGGATCAATCCGTCGCTGATGCCGAGGCGCCGCCGGTTCGCCGGTGGCACCGATGCGTGCGTCATGATCGCCGGATGCTCGATCAGGCTTTCGACGCCGCCGAGTGATTCCGCCAGCGCGAACAGCCGGCAACGCTCGAGCACGCGCCGCGCCTTGCCGAGGCCGCCTTTCACCTCGATCGTGACGATGCCGCCGAAACCGTCCATCTGGCGCCGCGCGAGCGCGTGCTGCGGATGGGACTTCAGGCCCGGGTAGATCACACGCGCGACGGCCGGATGATGTTCGAGCCACGTCGCGAGCGCGAGTGCATTCGCGCAATGCGCGCGCATGCGCAGGTGCAGCGTCTTCACCCCACGCAACGCGAGGTAGGCGTCGAATGGTCCGGCAATCGCGCCGACGGAGTTTTGCAGGAACGCGAGGCGGTCCGCGAGCTCGTCGTTGCCGCCGACGATGGCGACGCCGCCGACCATGTCCGAGTGGCCATTGAGATACTTCGTCGCCGAATGCACGACCAAATCCGCGCCATGCTCCAGCGGGCGCTGCAGCACCGGCGAGCTGAACGTGTTGTCGACCGCGAGCAGTACCCCGTGCTTGCGCGCGAACTGGCCGAGCCGGCCGAGGTCGACCAGCTTCAGCATCGGGTTGGTCGGCGTCTCGGCCCAGATGAGGCGGGTATTCGGCCGCAATGCCGCCTGCAACGCCGCGGCGTCGTTCAAGTCGACGAAGGTGAAGTCGAGCCCGGCGCTGCGCCGGCGCACCCGCTCGAACAGGCGGTAGCTGCCACCGTAGAGATCATCCATCGCGATGACGTGGCTACCGGAGTCGAGCAGCTCCAGCACCGTCGCCGTCGCCGCCATGCCCGACGCGAACGCGAAGCCGCGCCGGCCGCCTTCGAGGTCCGCGACGCAGCGTTCCCACGCCATCCGGGTCGGATTCTGGGTACGCGAATATTCGTAGCCCTGGTGCACACCGGGGCTCTTCTGGGCATAGGTCGACGTCGCGTAAATCGGCGTCATGACCGCGCCGGTCGACGGGTCGGGATGCTGGCCGGCGTGGATCGCGCGGGTGCCGAGTCCGGATGGCGACTTCGAGCGCGGTGTGGTGGCCTTGCTGGACGATTTGGACACGTGGAATCCTCAGTTGACCCGCCGGCGCAGGAAGTTCAGGAGGTCGATGCGGGTGATGAGGCCGAGGAACCGGCTGCCGTCCATCACGATCGCGACATGGCCGCGGTCGAAGACCGGCATCAGTGCGTCGATGGGCGCCTGCATGTCCAGCATCTCGAGCTTGCTGACCATCGCGGTCGCGACCGGATCGCGGAAACGGTCCTGGTCGGCGTGGACGTGCAGCAGCAGGTCCGACTCGTCGAGGATGCCGACGATGCGGTCGTCGTCCATCACCGGCAACTGCGACACGTCATAGAGCTTCATCCGGTTGTATGCGGTGACCAGGAGATCCGCGGGCGAGACGATGATCGTGTCGCGCGCCGCATACGGACGCAGGATGAGGTCGCGCAAGTCACCATGTTGCGGGCGCTCGATGAAGCCGTTGTCGACCATCCAGTAATCGTTGTAGAGCTTCGAGAGGTACTTGTTGCCGGTGTCGCAGACCAGGGTCGCGACGCGCTTCGGCGTGGCCTGTTCCCGGCAATAGCGCAACGCTGCGGCCAGCAGCGTGCCGGTCGACGAGCCGCCGAGGATTCCCTCCTTCGCCAGCAGCTCGCGTGCCGTGAGGAAGCTTTCGCGATCCGAAATCGCGTACGCCTTCTTCACCCGCGAGAAGTCGCTGATGGTCGGCAGGAAGTCCTCGCCGATGCCTTCGACCAGCCAGCTTGCCGACTTGGCCGACAACGTTCCTTCATTGATGTATTGCGCGAGGATCGAGCCGACCGGATCCGCGAGGACGATCTCGGTCGCCGGCGATACCCGCGCAAAGTACCGCGACAGCCCCGTCATCGTTCCCGATGAGCCGCAGCCGACGACGACCGCGTCGACCTTGCCGTCGAGCTGGGCGAAGATCTCCGGCCCGGTCGTCGACTCATGCGCGAGTGGATTGTCCGGATTGCCGAACTGGTTGATGAAGTACGCGCCGGGAGTATCGCGCGCAATCCGTTCGGCCAGGTCCTGGTAGTAGTCGGGGTGGCCCTTGGCGACGTCCGAGCGCGTCAACACGACATCGGCACCCATCGCCTTGAGGTTGAAGATCTTCTCGCGGCTCATCTTGTCCGGAACGACGAGGATCAGCTTGTAGCCCTTCTGCTGCGCAACCAGCGCCAGTCCGAGACCCGTGTTGCCCGCGGTGCCTTCGACCAGCGTCGCGCCGGGCTTGATCTTCCCGGCCCGCTCGGCGCCTTCGATCATCGACATCCCGATCCGGTCCTTGATCGATCCGCCGGGATTGACGCACTCGAGCTTCAGGAACAGCGTGCACGGCCCGGTATCGAGGCGGCGCACCTGCACGATCGGGGTGTCGCCGATGAGTTCGAGCACGGATTGGCGAATCATGTTGACGCTCCACGACGATGGCTTGCGGTCATTGCCGCCACACCCGCCGGCTGGCCGGCACGAGAGGCCGACGAAGGCCGCACCGAAGCACTGCGGTCAGCGCGGCGATCAACCGGCAACGGAGGCATGCCACAAGCGGCGCGGGTACCTGGAGTACCGCGCCCAGGGTCGCCCGGATTCAACGGACCGGGCGACCGGTCACTCGAAGGTTACGATCGGGTCAGGCACTCACCACGCCGCTGGCCCTGCGGCACAAGGCCCACAACTGCGTCAACCGGTCCTTGGCGTGGAGCTTTTCCTTCTTCATGTTGAGCAAGGTCACATCGTCCACCGCCAGCACGCCGAGTTCCGCATCGCGAACCTTGCCGTCGAGTTCCCGGTGCCGGTGGTACAGGCTCCGGAACTCGGCGTTGTGCTGGATCAGCGCATCGACTTCCGCTTGCTCGTGCTGTTCAAACATCAGCTGACCTCCTCGACAGGCGCGCAGGGAAACCGCTGGCGCAGTGAGCCGGCACGAAGCCGGCTACTGCGCTGCGGGACGAGAACACCAAGCTTGCGAAATGGCTTCGGAACCGAAGCCGCCCGCGGACAGAGTGGATCGATGCGCCGCGAGCCCTTAAGGTCATGGGGTGGAAGCCACTGCCAGGTTTCTTCCGCCCGCACGCCCTTCTCCCGGGGACACCGGAAGACGGGACTCGAGGATTGCTTTGGTCGCGCTCATGCTCCGGGCTTGGGCCCGAGCGGCGGGCTGGACAGCGTGGCCACTCGGGAGGGACACGCTACTCCTTCACCCCGGAATTGGCAACCTCGGAAAGCTGGAGCCAACGGTTGGCTCGCTCCAATGACGCTGGTAAAAATCCTTCATAAACAATGTCATGGAAGAATACGACCCGAGCCGGGACAGCTCGACAACCACTCCTGGCCCGATCCCCGGGGACGTCCATCCCGGGGGTCATCAGGTACCCGGACGAACACGCCTGAAGGCGGTGTTCGTCCTTCATTCGGGCGACGGGGTGCACACTTCACTCGGACAGGAACCAAGGACCGCGCCGTGCCGGCGATCCCTCAATTCGGCGCATCGAACCCGTTCTGGAAGATCACGTCACCCTTGCCGTAGACGACGTAGACGAAGTCGCCGATGGAGCCCTCGCTGGAACTGCTGGTCGAGACCACGAGGTCATCGACGCCATCGCCATTGACGTCGCCACCTCCGGAAACACCCGTCACATAGGCGCCGGTACTGAGCGCATCGATCAGGAAACCGTGCACGCCATCGAGGTAAGTCTGGTCGAGTGTCGCCGGAAAGCCGTTCGGGCTGCCGAAGATGACGTGCACCAGGGTGCGGTTGCCGCCGGAGGGCAACAGGAAGGTTGCCGTGCCGATCGCGAGATCGTCGTACCCGTCGTTGTTGATGTCGCCGACCATCGCGGCCTGGGCCCCGGTCTTCGTCGCGTAGGGCTCGGCCTGGTAGGTGAAGCCGTTGGTGCCGTCGAGTTGTGCCGGAGTCAGCGTTGCCGGATAGCCCGTCGCGCTGCCGAACACGACGTAACAGGAACGGCCGGGAAAGCTGTGGCCCGGGCTGATGGTGCCTTCGCAGAACATCATGTCCGGCTTGCCGTCGGCATTGATGTCACCACCCGTGGCAACGTTGAAATTCGAGAGGCCATCGCCGACGAACCGGAAACCATTGGTGCCATCGAGCGTCGGGATCGTGAACGACGCGGGGTGCGGTCCCGGCGTTCCGAACACGATCACCCCTTCGGCACCGTAGTTGTCGACCGTCACGAAATCGGTGAGTCCGTCACCGCTGAGGTCGCTGCTCGACGACAGCATGCCGCCGAACGCCTGGTTCGCGGCCGCGCCATCCATCCGGAATCCGTTGGTGCCGTCGACGCCATCGAGTGAAAACTGCGAACCGAACGGGTCGGCGTGGCCGTAGACCGAGAAGATCGCGCCCACCGGGGCCGTGAAGAGCGGGTAGTACTGATCGGCTGCGACCACATCCGAGACGCCATCGCCGTCGGTATCGCCGGTATCGAGCCCGGTGATCGAGTTGTATCCGGAACCGGCCGGTGCGGTGATGAGGAAACCATCCGTTCCGTCGAGGGCGGGCAACGTGATCTCGGCCGCGAAAGCCGGATCACCCGGGGCGTGCCCGAATACCGCGTACGCCCGTTGCTGGGAAGCGAGCAACAGGTCCTGCCGGCCGTCGGCGTTGACGTCTCCGCCCGGCGCCAACAGCCGCCCGAGGTACAGGTCGTTGATCTGGGTGCCCGGATCGAGCCGGAAGCCGTTCGTTCCATCCAGTGTGCCGAGGTCGAAGCGCGCCGGCCACCCTGACGCGCCGAA
>JAXMHA010000041.1:0-3373 GCA_046347015.1 Lysobacterales bacterium
TCGCGCTCGACCAGCGGTGCTTGCCCGACGCGCTGGCCGGCACCGAGTTCTACGCGCCGACCGCGAACGGCGTCGAGGCGAAGATCCGGGACAAGCTCGACGCGCTGCGCGCGGCGCGCCGGCGGGAGCGCGGACATCGGGGTTGAATCCTCCGGATGGCAGCCTGCCGCGTGTCCGGCGGATCGGGTCAACCCGTTGGCGACCGTCCTGCTGCATCGTGCCTTGCGCAGACGATCGTCCGCGCGTAGCGTTCCCCTCCCGCAGCGAACGTGAGGCAATCATGCGTATCGCGACTGCAGCATTCCTCGGGGCCGTCGTGATGTTCGTCTGGCAGTTCTTCGCGCACATGGTGCTGCCGATCGGCGAGATGGGGTTCCGCGTTCCGCAGAACGAAGACGTTGTGTTGCAGGCCGTGTCCACCTCCCTTCGTGAGCCCGGGATTTATTACCTGCCGTACATCGCGCCGGAGAAGATGGGCGACAGGGCGGCGCTCGAAGCCTGGGGTGCAAAGGCGGAAAAGAATCCTTATGTGTTCGCGGTCGTCAACACGCCCCCCACCGACCCGATCACGATGCTGCCGCAGCTCGGCAAGCAGTTCGTGACGAATTTCCTCGGTGCCTTGCTGGTCGCGTTCGTACTGGCGGCGACGGCTTGGACCTTCGGAATGCGCATCGTCGGCGCGCTCGCAATCGGTGTGTTCGGATGGTTGCTGAACATCGCGCCGATGTGGAACTGGTACCGGCTCCCGGCGGATTTCATGTTCGCGAACCTGATCGAGCAGGGTGTCGGCTGGTTGCTGGCGGGGGTCGCGATCGCGTGGTGGCTCGGACGGCGGACCACGGCCGCGAGGTGATCGGGAGTCGGCAGGCCGCCTCGATCCCGTGCAAGGCAGGCCTCGACGGGTGGTAGCGTTTCGATCGATCGGCTCCGGACCGACCGGCTCTGTCTCTGCCCAGCGCGCCTCGGACGTAAGGCATCCGTAACCGGATCCTGGGGTCAGGGTCCGTCGAATCCGTCCAAAAGGATGGTGTCCGCGAGTGGACGGTATACGACCAGCGAGTTCGACGCAGGAACGGCAACGATTCCGTCGCCTGCCGCCAATCCTATCAAAAGTAGTGCATTACCTTCGCCTGGCGGCAGGATCGGAGCGCCGACCTGCGTGCTCCAGACTTCGTGTCCGGTGGACGAGTTCAAGACATACAGGTTGCCGGAACCCGATCCGACGAGCACGAAGTCGTCGATCAGCAGCGGTGCCGACGAGAGCTGCCCATCGCCAGCAAAGCTCCACAGGACGGTGTTGTCATCCAGCTCGATTCCACGCAGCGTGCCGGATTGCAGGAAGTACCCGGTTTGCGCGCCAATGGCAGGCGTGGTCTGGGCATCGAAGCGCCCCAACAGGTCACCCGACGCGGTGTCGAAGATGTAACCGGGTGGAGTGCTGACGAAGTCTCGCACGTAGAGCCGGCTGTTGTTGGCCACAGGTGTCCCCGCGCCACCACCCTCGCATTGTCCGCTGTAGTTCCACAGCGGACTACCGAATTGCGCATCGAATCCGTAGACTTGCGAGCACGCATAGGATACGAACACCGCATCCCCGGCGACCGCCGGCGAACTGCTGCCCCCATATGACATGGCTTGCGTCCACAGGACTTCGCCGTTGCTTTGGTCCACTGCATAGGCGGTGCCGCCGGTTCCTGCCCCGCCGACGTATACGATTCCATACGTTGCCGTCGGCGCGGAGGTGAACGCGTATTGGCCGGGAAGCTGGACGCTCCAATCTAGGATTCCGGTAGAGGCATCGAACGCCTTCATCAAGCCATCGAAGTTGACGACGAACACCCGCCCGCCCTCGTAGGCTGCATTGGCCCAGGAATAGGTTCCGGGAACCGCGATTGGTCCCCAGAGTACCTGACCGGTGGTCTCGTCGAGGGCAACGAGGTTCGTGCCGTACTCCTCGCTGTTCGCGAACGTGACGAAGACTGACCCATTCGCGATTAGTGGGTAGGAGACGCTGCCGCCGAGATCGACCCGCCACTGCTCCTCGAGCCGAGGGTAAAACGCTGGCGTAAACCGGGTAGTCCCGGTATGGGCCGGGTCAATCTGATACGCGACCGCCGGTGGGCCGCTGGCCTGCCCGAATGCCGTTGGGATCCCCACCATACCGAACACGGCATAGACCGCCGCGCGAATGCAGAAGCCGATGACGTCCATATCACCTCCGTATCTTCGACGCACCTTCTACCTGTAGGTCACGAGGCAGTCAAGTGACCAGTGACTGCTACGATTCGGTGCGGGGAGATTCCGAACTCTTTCGGTAGCCGTGTCAGGCGTCGACTCTCGGGATCCTCTGATCGAACCAACGAAGGCATCACCGGGCCGATACATCCTTGCATTGGTTAATGCAGGGCTGTCCGGTCGGGACCGGCTCTTGAGTTTCCGGCCGGCATTGCGTGAGCCGGGCACGCGCCACGATAATCCGCCCTCCGCAGGACTTTCCAGGATTCGACTATGCTCGACCCGGCTTTGCTGCGCGGGCAGCTCGACGCGACCGCCGGACGGCTCGCGACGCGTGGATTAGTGCTCGACACTCGTGCGATCGCAGCGCTGGAAGCGCGGCGTAAGCGGGCCCAGGCGCAGACACAGGAACTGCAGAACCTGCGCAATACGCGCTCGAAGGCCATTGGCTCGGCGAAGGCCAAAGGCGAAGACACCTCGGCGCTGATGGCCGAAGTGGCCGGTATCGGCGATCGACTCAAGGCGGCCGAATCGGAGCTTGCTGAATCGCAGGCGGACCTCGAGTCGATCGCGCTCGGCATCCCGAATCTCCCCGATGGTTCGGTGCCGGTCGGCAAGAACGAGCACGACAACGTCGAGGTGTCGCGCTGGGGCACGCCGCGCAAGTTCGACTTCAAGCCGAAGGATCACGTCGAGCTCGGCGAGCGGCACGGCTGGCTCGATGGCGAGGCCGGCGCGAAACTTTCCGGCGCCCGCTTCA
The DNA here is from genome assembly GCA_046347015.1 of Lysobacterales bacterium. Lineage (GTDB taxonomy): Bacteria > Pseudomonadota > Gammaproteobacteria > Xanthomonadales > Rhodanobacteraceae > Dokdonella_A. Next base: position 2,996 of record JAXMHA010000041.1, read on the forward strand.
CGGTGCTGCGCGGGCAGCTTGCGCGGCTGCACCGCGCGCTCGCGCAGTTCATGCTCGACCTGCATACCGGCGAGCACGGCTATCTCGAATGCAACGTGCCGCTGCTGGTCAACCCGGAAACGATGCAGGGCACGGGGCAACTGCCGAAGTTCGAGGAGGACCTGTTCTCGACGACGGTGGGCGAGACGCGGCGTTACCTGATCCCCACGGCTGAAGTGTCGTTGACCAACCTGGTGCGCGAATCGATCGTCGAAGCGGGTGCCCTGCCAGTGCGGGTCACCGCGCATACGCCGTGCTTTCGCGCCGAGGCGGGCAGCTACGGCAAGGACGTGCGCGGCATGATCCGCCAACACCAGTTCGAGAAGGTCGAGCTGGTCA
>JAXMHA010000042.1:0-3314 GCA_046347015.1 Lysobacterales bacterium
GGAACTCCGCGAAGATTGGGTCGCAATTGTGGCCGAGGTCGGTCGAACCCCACGACGAACTCAACACCTTGGCGAGATTGTCCGTCGCCATCCGGTTGAGCATGTCCGGGCCGCTGACGTTGCTTTCGTAGAAGAGGACCTGGGTGATGCCCGGCGCCATGCCGATCACGTTGACGATGTCGAGTACCTGTTCGGCGTCGTCGCAGGCACTGCCGCCGCCGTCGCACGAACCATCGAAGCCGCTGACCAACACGTTGTTGATCGGCACATCGGACGTCATGCCGGTTTGCGTGAAGAACAGCTGCACGTCGCTCATGTTGTAACCGTCGAAGGAGAGTATCCCGACGGTCTGCCCCGCGCCCGTCAGGGGACCACTGCCGTAATACGCGGCGCGCATGTCACTCGGCAGGAATGCCCCACCGGGGCCCGAGCCGGTCGCATTCGGCAGCGGCGTCCCGCGCTTCAGCATCGGCTTCGGCAACTCGAAATTGTCGAGCCCGGTGATCTGCAGTACCGGCACCGCAAGCGAGATCGTCGGTTCACGATCCGGCGCGAAGAATTGGCGATTCTCGGTCGGGTGCTGGTACCACCCCATCGTCACATGCAGCGCGTTGTCGATCGTGGCGACGGAGCCCTCGATGTCGATGAGGTGCCGATTCGGCGTCGTATTCGTCACCGTGAACCCCTGCGCCTTGGCCCACGCGACGACGGCATCGTAATCCGCCTGGGTCGGGCTGAACTGGTTGGTGAACTCGGCGACGCTGAGATAGTGGTGATACTCCGGACTCTGCGGGTCGTACAACCGCCGCAGGAGTTCATTCAACGCGGTCTGGTTCCGCAGCGTCAGGTTGATCGCGAGTTGCAGTTGCTTCGAACCCGGCAGTGGGGCAATTCGCCTGGCTTGGCCATCCATGACCACAGGAGGCACCTGCGCCATCAGCATTCCATGCAACGTTGAACTGCCGTCCACGGTAGTCGCTGCCGCTGCGTGGAGTGACAACGCGCACGCGAAAATGGACGCAAGAATCGACAGCGCGAAACGTGACGTCATCCGACGCCGCGCCGCAAGGTCCGAAGTGATCACTGGTTTGCCCTCGAGTGAATGACCAACGCCGCCTGTGCGGTCCCTCGGCCGATGGAATGGGACGCCGGCGGGATGTTCACGTCAGCCCGCGACCTGCACGCGGGTGGGCACGATGTCTCGAGGGCGATCCACTTCCGGACGCGCCTGAACCTCGGCTGCGTCAACCGGCAGCGCAGCGTACGCGCGCCATCACGGCGGACACACGCACCCTTACATTTATTTACGAGGCGGCATGCGCCTGCGACTGCAGGAACCGCAACGGTGACGCAGCCAGGAAGCCCGGGGCCGCAACGACCGCCGAAACGGCGCACCAATCTCGTCAATGCGGGGCCAAGGCCACGCCGGCGGATGGCGAAGGTCAGGCCGGGAGTATTCCGGCGATACACCGCGCGATCACGATCGTGCTTGGCGGGTGTCACCGCGCATGCCGAACAGGATCAACGCCACCGCGCCGACGCAGATAGCCGAATCGGCAATGTTGAATGCCGGCCACGCCCAGTCGCGCCAGTAGATCTGGATGAAGTCGACGACGTGTCCGTGCAGCAGGCGATCGGCGAGGTTGCCGAGTGCCCCGCCGATGACGAGCGCGAGCGGCAACGCGGTGCGCCACTCGCGGCGCGGCGTGCGCGCGAGCCACGCGATCAACACGAGGCTGACGATGACGGCAAGCGTGCCGAACAGCCACGTCTGCCAGCCCGAACCGCCGGCAAGGAAACTGAATGCGGCGCCGGTATTGAACGCGAGCGTCCAGTTCAGCAAATGCGGGATGACCGCGTGCGGTTCGTGCAGAACGAGTTCGCGCAAGGCGAGCGCCTTCGTCGCCTGGTCGAGCGCGATCACGGCGACCGACACGGCCAGCCAGGGCAGCGCATTGGTTTTCGACTCCGGCACGTCAGGATCCACCCGCACTCAGAACCATCGCCGCGCTTCACCTTGGCCGCGTCCCTCGCAGGCCGCGACGTTGGCGACGCAGCGCCCGCACAATTCGGGGTGCGCGGCGTCGACGCCGACATCGTCGCGATGGTGCCAGCAGCGAATGCATTTCGGCGCGTCGCTGACCTTCGCGCCGACCGAAACCGCGGCGCCCTCGACTTCGGCGGCGACCGCATCCGGCGCCGCGTCGCCGCCGCGATCGAGCGTCAGGTCCGAGACGATGAAGAAGAATCGCAACTCATCGGCGACTTCGTGGTAGCGCTCGACGAACGAATCGTCGGCGCGAATCGCGACGGTAGCGTCGAGCGACGATCCGATCTTGCGGTCCTTGCGCATCTCTTCCAGCACGCGCGCCGCCGCCGCGCGGACAGCCAGCAGATCATCCCACCAACGCCGCTGCGCGGGAGCCGCCTGCGCGGCTTCGAGACCGCCGTACCAGGTGTGGAACAGCACCGCGGCATCGCGCTCGGCGAACACCGGCGAATGGCCGGCGTCGACGACATGCATCATGCGCGGCATGTGTTGCCAGATCTCCTCCGCCGTGAACGCGAACAACGGCGCGAGCCAACGCACCATGGCTTCGAGGATCCGGTACATCGCCGATTGCGCGCTGCGCCGGCCGCGGCTGTCCGCCGGCATCGTGTACAGGCGGTCCTTGGTGATGTCGAGGTACAGCGCGCCCATTTCGTTGGTGCAGAAGTTCTGCACGCGCTGCGCGACATCCGGAAAGTCGTAGCGGGCATACGCGCCGACGACCGCTTCCTGCACGTCAAACGCGCATTGCACCGCCCACTGGTCCAGCCGCAGGCACTGGTCGACCGGCAGCAGGTGCCGCACCGGATCGAAGCCGTCGAGGTTGCCGAGCAGGAAGCGGCAGGTGTTGCGGATGCGCCGGTAGCTGTCGGCGACGCGCTTCAGGATTTCTTCGGACAACGCCATCTCGTTGCGGTAGTCGCTCGATGCGATCCACAGCCGCAGGATGTCCGCGCCGTAGCGGTTCATCACGTCCTGCGGCTCGATGCCGTTGCCGAGCGACTTCGACATCTTGCGGCCTTCGGCGTCGACCGTGAAACCATGCGTCAGCACCTCGTCGAACGGCGCGCAGCCGTGCATCGCGCAGCTCGTCAGCAGCGAGGACTGGAACCAGCCGCGGTGCTGGTCGGAGCCTTCGAGGTACATCACGCGGTCGCCTTCGCCCCGGCGCAATTCAGGGCGTTGGTCGAGCACGCAGTAGTGCGTGACGCCGGAATCGAACCACACGTCGAGGATGTCGGTCACCTTGGCGTAGCCGTCCGCC
>JAXMHA010000043.1:0-3008 GCA_046347015.1 Lysobacterales bacterium
GGGCAAATGAAACGGCATTCGCGCCTGCAATGGGCGCGAATGCCGTTTCGTGCCGGGGCGCATCAACAATCCGCGAAAACCCTGCCGATCCATCCGCTTGCAACCCTCAGCCCGCTTGCGGCCCACTGCCCGCTGCCGGCAGTTCCGGCGTATTCGCAGGCGTACCCGCGGGTGTTGCATCGAGCTTCTTCTCCGCCGGCACGGCGGGGGGCGGCACAACGGGCGCGGCCTTGGCTTTCGTCTTCGACACTTCGGCGATGACCGGCTTGTCCCACGACCCGGTGACGCGATAGTGCGTTTGCGCGGCGTTGGCAAGCGGCTTGCCGAGCACGCCCTGCAGCACGAGGCCCGCCGCGGCGCCGACCGGCCCGCCGGTCAGCGCGCCAATGACCGGCAGCGTCATTCCCGGATGCGGAGTGACGACCATTTCCTGGTCGTAGTCACGCGCCTTGAGCCCGGTGCGCCCGGTGATCCGGATGTCGGCCGCGGGCGACTTGATGACGAGTCCGTCGGTGTACGCATTGCCGTCGGTGATCCGGAAACTGCCTTCGATCGAATTGAAGCCGAGGCCGGACTTGAAGAAGTCGCTGAAGTCGAGGCTGAGCCGCCGCGGAATCTCGCGCAGCGACAACAGGCCGAACAGGCGGCCCGCGCCGGGCTCGACGTCCGGGATGCGCCCTTCGCCGACGTGCAGCGTCAACGTGCCGTTGGTGATGTCGGCGAACGCGAACGATGACGGCGGGCCGGGGAACGTCGCGTCGATTTCCGCCTTCGTCGGGCCACCGGTGATCAGGCCATCGAATCCCAATGAGTCCATCATCTTGCCGAGATCGTGCGCGGTGAGCGTGATCTCGAGGTGCGACGTGTTGCTGGCGGCATCGCCGGTCCAGGTTCCGGTCGCATCCATCGTGATGTTCGGCGACTTCGAGGTCAGGGCATCGATCAGCAACCCGCCGCCGGCGGGGTGGCTCTTGAAGTGCGCCTCGCCGAACGTCGCGTTGCCGAGCTTGAAATCCGCCACCGACAGGTCGAGTGGCGGAACCTTGGCCGGCGTGATCGACAGCGTCTTGGCGGGCGCCGGGCCGCCGGGTTCGGAGGCCGGCCAGTAAATGCGGTCGAACCGCGCGGTGATTCCGTTCGTGGCGGGTCCGGACGGCAGCACGATGGATCCCGCCACCGCGGCGCCATCGAACCCGATCGCCAAGGCACCGGCATCCGGTTTCACGGTCAGTCGCGTCGCGCCGAAGTGGTGGCCGTCCAGCATCAGATCCGTGGCCGCCACGTCGATGCCGTCGAGCAAGTCGCTGCCGTTGCCGCCGGAAGCGTGGGTGGCGAGGTCGAACCAGCCCCCGATGTCGACCGTGCCGGTGCTGCCGTCGATGCGGATGCCGCGTGTCGGCAGCGTGCCGGCGGCGGCGCCGAACGTGATCGTGGCAGCGACCGGCTTGACACCTTCCGGCAACCGCACGGCCGCAGTGGCGGCATCGCCGAGAGCCGCATGCAACGTCTGCCCGGCCCACGGCACCGGCAGCTCGATCCGGATGCTTTCCGGCGACGCGGCGTCCTTGCCGAGCGGTGACGGCAGGTCGATCGTGGTCCCGACGAGGTCGCTCGAGAGCGCCAGGGTTTTCGCACCGGCTGTCGCATCCTTGGCCGCGTCGATCGAGAACACCCCCGTCCATTTCGACTCGCCCGGGAAATGCGGCAGCGCCGGCGCGAGGACCGGCGCATCGGCGAACACCACGGTGGCGGGAAAAGTTCCGGTGACGGCGGCTTCGAATGCATGGCGGGAATCGGTGACGCCGCCGCCAGCGGCCGCTTCGAGGGTCGCTGGCCGGCCGCGAAACGTACCGAACAGTGGCCCCGTGGCGAAGCCCGCCTGGTTGAATCGCAACGACCCCGTGGCACCCTTGAACACCAGCCCGTAGGTTTTTTCGGTGATGTCGGCACGCTCGAGGTCGACGCCGCCGTCGAGCTGCAGCGCGTCGGTGTCGTGCACCGGCAGCGACAACGTCATCGTTGCCTTGCCGCTGCCACCGATGCCGATTTCGCGCAAGCCATCGGCATAACGCTTGCCGATCGGCGTCTGTATCAGGAACGCGAGCATCTGCGCCCCGGTTCCGGCGCCTTGCGCGGTCAATGAGAGAACCGAGTTGTCGAGGTTCGGGATCGACGCGCTGGCGGGTCCGGCCGCAATGCCGCCGATCTCGCCGCCCGCCACGTCGACCTGCATGCGGTCGTCGACGAAGCTCGCGGTCGCCGACAGCCCGTGGACGCGCGGCCACTCGTCGGAAAACTCGAATGTCGCGTCTTCGACCGTGCCGCGCGCCTCGAACCGCCCCGCGCTGTTGTGGAACGGCCAACTGTGCAGGTCCCCGCGCACGACCGCACGCGCCGACGTCACCCGTCCCGACACCAGCGCGCGGTCGAGCCACGCCACCGCGTCGGGCGGCATCACGTTCACCGGCCAGAACAGCGGCGCCGACGTGAGGTCGGCATGATCGAGCACGGCATAGAGGTCGAGCACCGGACGGCTGTGGTCATCCTTCAGCAGCACGCTGCCGAGCGCCTGCCCGCCGAATCCCGCGCTGTCGAAATCGACGTGGTCGGTCGCGACCCGCCACGCCGGGCCGTCACGGTACGCGACGACATCGCCCGCGATCGAGTCCAGCGTGATTGGGTGCCGGAACACGCGCGGGTAGTCGAACGTGAAGGGTTGCTTCGGAATCGCCAGCAGCAGCGCTTGCTCGTCGCCCGCGAGGTCCGCGTCGAGATGCGCGATGCCCGGCGAAGCCGGAGTCGAGACGATCGCGAGATCGCGCAGGCTTGCGTCGATCCGGTAGTCGTCGACATTCGCCCAATGGCCATCGGCGCGCTCGATGCGACCCTTGGGCTGGGCGAGGTAGAGCCAGCGCCGCAGCGCCGGCGGTGGCCGGTCACTCAGCATCGCGAGCGCGCCGGCGGCTCCGGCCGGAACCGACCGCACCGCGAAATCGAACGCGGGCGCC
>JAXMHA010000044.1:0-2778 GCA_046347015.1 Lysobacterales bacterium
GTCCGGTACCAGCGGATGCTCGCCGCCCGCGGCCGCCACGATGTTCACCTGCGCGAACATGCCCGGCACGAGTCGGTGCCGTGGGTTGTCGAGCACGATGCGCGCGCGCTGCGTGCGCGTGGCGACATCGACATCGGGAAGCAGGACTTCAACGCGGCCGGCAAACGTCTCACCCGCCAGCGCATCGATGCTCGCGGTCACCGGCGTACCCGCCGCGATCCCGGCCACTTCCGCCTGCGGCACTGCCGCCTCGAGCCAGACATGATCGAGTCCGTTGACGCGCAACATCGGCGCACCTGCCAGCACGCGCTCGCCTTCGCGCACGCTCAATTCGACGACGACGCCATCGGCCGGCGCGCGCACGGCCACACGCGCGTCACCCGGGCGCAGGCTCGCGATGTCGGCCGTGTTCATGCCGAGCGCCCGCAGGCGTGAACGCGCTGCGTCACGCAAGGCGCGGCCATCGGCCGATTGCGCGTCGGCCAGCGCGAAGTACTCGGCCGCCGCGGCACTCCACTGCGGCGCGAGCAGGGTCAGCAACGGATCGCCCTTGCGCACCGTCGTGAACGGCGTGCGCGCGTACAGCCGATCGACCACCGCATCCACGCGCGCATTGACCACATGGGAGTCGCGCAAGTCCCAGGACACGGTGCCGGTCACGCGCCGCGTTGCTTCGAGCCGACCGAGTTGCACGACCCGAGTGCGCACGCCAAGGTTCTGCACCACGGTTGGATCCACGCGCACGGCACCCGCGGCGACCGTTTCATCCGCAAACCTGGGCACGAGGCGCATGTCCATGAACGGCGACTTGCCCGGCTTGTCGAAATGCTGGTCGGGACGCATCGGGTCGTACCAGTACAGCACGGCGCGCCGTGGTGGTTGTTGCGTTGTCGAGGCGGCCGCCGGCGCCGAGCGGCGCGTGCCGAGCGTATAGGCTCCCGCAAGCAATGCGCCGAGTCCTGCCAGTGCGGCAACAACGATGACGAAGCGTTTCATGGTGTGGTCTCCTGCGGCAGCAAGTACGCCAGCGATGCCCAAGCCCGTCCCCAGGCGCCCAGGGCTTCGGAAAGCCCGATCCGGACCGACGTTTCGTCGCGGCGTGCGTCGAGCCATTCCTGCAGGTCCGCCCCACCGCCATAGGCGGCCAATGCCGCCCGGGAGCGGTCGTGCGCGAGCGGCAGCAGCTCGTCGCGGAAACGCCGCACCTGGCGCGAAGCGCCTTGCCATAGCGCCAGTGCGCGCTCGACCGCGGCCTTGCGCTCGCGCCGCGCATCTTCGTGCTCCGCCTGTATCGCGTCGCGCTCGGCGAGGCGCGCGCTGATTGCCGGATCCTGGCGGTGGCGCGCAAACAACGGCAGGCTGACGCCGACCTCGAACATCGCCATGTCCGGCAAGCCGGCGGAGCGCGCGCCGTAGCTGACACCGATGCGCCACTCGGGGCGTTTGCCCGCACGCGCAACGTCGAGCGCGGCGACGGACTCACGTTCCCTCGCCGACCAGGCCAGCAAGGGCGTCTGGTGATCGAGCTGAGCCAGCAGCCTGGCCGGTGCAACCGGCAGGGTGTCGAAATCGGGCGGATCTGCCAGCGCCCGTGCGCCATCGTCCCCGAGCCAGCGCGAAAGGCCGGCACGTGCGGCCGATACTTCGGCAACCGCGGCGTCGATGCGATTGTCCAGCGCGGCAAGTTCCGCACGTGCGGCAAGCGCCTCGGCAACTCCGCCGGTGCCGCCGGCCAGCCGTGCGCGGCTGGCTTCGATCGCCGTTTGCGCTTGTTCGCGCAGCGCGCCGAGCAGTGCGTGTCTGCGCTCGGCTGCCCAGAGCGTGATCCAGGCCGATGCCGCTTCCTCGCGGACGCTCCCCGCGGCGGCGATGCGTTGCGCATCAGCGGCAGCGATGCCGGCCTCGGCCTGTGCGCGTTCGGCGTCGCGTGCGGCCCGCGAAGGAATGCGCTGCATCAAGCCCACCGTCCGCATCGTCATCGCGTCCGTGCCAAGCGTGAAGGCGCCAGCACCCTGGATCGGCAGGTTGCCCACGCCGAATGTCAGCTCGGGATCTGGCAGGCGGCCGGCGCGATCGGAGTTCGCGCGTGCAGCCCCCACGCGCGCGGAACCGGCGTCGAGCGTCGGCGCCGCGCGCACGGCAAGTTCGACTGCAACGGCAAGCGTCAGCGGCGCCTCATCGGCTGCCGCCGGAATGGCCGCGACGGCCATGCACGAGGAAACCAGAACTGCGACGCCGCAGCGTCGCCAGAAGATCGGAATGGACATGCCAACCCCACGCGCAAAGCGACAAGCGTCGTCCAGCGGACGACGGCCCCGGCAATTGCGTGGAGTTCTAGATCTGCAGCGTGCAGTACAGGATCGTCGCCGGCGGCGGCGATGGATGGGGCTCGACGCACGGTCCCGGCGTCGACGCAGCCGATGCCAACGGGAGCAATACGACCGCATCCGGCGGCAGCGGCGACAGCATGTCCGGCGGCACGGTCGGCATCCGGACGTCGGGCACGGTGGGAGCCTGCTGTGCGCAATGCCCGTCACACAGGGCGTCACCGCTCCCGGCTGGGGCCGGCATCGACATGCCCTCGCAAGCGTCGACCGAACGCACCGTCACCGGCGGCGCTGCCCAATTGCACGCGTGGGCGGCAAGAGCCAACTGCTGCATGAGCAAGGCACACGCCAACAGCAGCGCGAGACGGAGCCGGGTTCGTCGCGGAATGTGCAGGCCGATCGCCATGGCAGCACGTTACAGGGTACATGCAATCCCGGATGTGAGTCCGGT
>JAXMHA010000045.1:0-2565 GCA_046347015.1 Lysobacterales bacterium
GTACACGACGCTGCCATCGGGGGAGAAGCGGCCGTTGCTGGCGTTGTCCTTCGCGTCGGTGATCTGCGCCGGCTCGGCGCCGCGGTGCGACAGGTCGAGCAGCCAGACGCCGTTCACACCCTTGTTCGCCGCCCAGTCCGTCGTGCGCACGCCGAACACGACGTGCCGCCCGTCCGGCGCGAGGTGCGGGTCGGAAACGCGATCCATCATCGCGAGGTCGTGTGCATTGAACGGATGTGGGGCGGCCATTGCGGCTCCTTCGAAGCAGAACGCGCCGAAACAGGCCAGCGTGCCAAGGACGAGCTTCACGTTCATCAGCGAATCCGGGATGGAAAACCAGCCGCGACAGTACGGGGCCGAGACGGTCCGCGCAAGTCGCGCGCCGCCGCCATGGCCGAGGTCAGTGCGGCGCCGCCGATCCACCTGCGGCGGCACCGATGTTGGCGTCGAGGAACGCGAGCACCTTCGCGAACAGGTCCTCGACATCCGGTTCGGTGTAGAAGCCGTGCCCTTCGGTGCGGCGATACAGCCACTCGTTCGCGACGTGCGCCTTGTCGAGGGCCTCGCGCATCGCGATGCCCTGTTCCGGCGCAACGCGCCAATCCTGGCCGCCGACTATCAACATCACCTTCGCCTTGATCCGGTCGACGTGCGCAATCGGCGAGCGGTTCCACAGGTCGGCCGCGTCGGTGCCGATCGTCTGCTTCAGGTAGTTCGTACCGAAATCCGACTGCGGGACGTCACCGGTCGAGTACATCTTCTTCAGGTCGTAGACACCGGCATAACCGATCGCGCAGCGATAGAGGTCGGGTTCCCTGACCACTCCTTCGAGCGCCGCGTAGCCGCCGTAGCTGCCGCCGAAGATGCATATCCGCTTCGGGTCGGCAAGCCCCTGCGCGACCGCCCAGTGCGTCGCGTCGGTGACGTCGTCCTGCATCTTGCCGCCCCACTGCCGATAGCCGGCGTGCTCGAACGCGTCGCCGTAGCCGCCCGAGCCCCGGAAGTTGACCTGCAGCACGGCGTAGCCGCGGCTCGCGAGCACCTGCACGTACGGTTCGAACTTCCAAGTGTCGCGGATGCCGAACGGACCGCCGTGCACAAACACGACCAACGGCAGGTTCTTGCCCTCCTTCGCATCGACCGGCCGGGTCAGGTAACCGTGCAGCGGCAAGCCGTCGCGCGCCTGCAATGCGATTGGCTCCTTCGACGCCATCTTCGCCGGGTCGATCCACGGCCGGCGCGCGAACAGGAAGGTCGCCTTCTTCGCGGCCGTGTCGTACAGGTAGAAGCGGCCCGGATCGACGTCGGACTCGACGACGAACAGCGCCTTTTTCCCGTCACGCGAGTGGCTCGTGAAGAACACATCCTCGCCGGGGAACTGGTTCAGCAACTCCGCCAGCACCTTCGCCTCCGGCGCATTGCGGTCGACGATGGTCGTCGCCGGGCGGCCCGGCAGCGAACGGATGGCGAGCACGTCGCGGTCATCGAAGGTTTCCTCGATTGCGTTGCCGGGATCGAGCCCGGCCTCGGTGCCACTCCACAAGGTCGACAGCTTGCGGGTCTTGAGGTCCCAAATGCAGAAGCCGCCGACGCCATGCGCGCCGGGACAGTCGAAGTACACCGCATCCTGCGCACGGTTGAATGCGACCGGTGAAACTTCCCGTCCGTCGCGCTTGCCATCGAACACCAGTTCCCATTTCTGGTCGTTGCCGGCGCGGTACCAGACGCGGTACACGAGGTCGATGTCGTAGCCGTACGCGAAGCGCACGACGTGATCGTGGTCGGTCAGGAACGACGCGTTGCGCATCGGCGACGTGACGACCTTGGTCGTCGCGCCGGTGCGCACGTCGATCCGGTCGACTTCCGGGTACACGCCGGAGGGCGCCGTCGTCATGTAGATGCCGCGCCCGGAACTGTTCAACGGCTCGGTCTCGATCAGGGCGTACTTCGGATCGTCGGGCATCGGGTCGAGCATCGTCGCGATGGCCCGGTGCGGCAATACCTTCTGCACGCGCCCGCTGTCCTGCGGCACGCCGCGCCAACTGTACAGTGTGCCGTCACCGCTGCCATCGGCATTGACGCCAAACAGTTCTCCGGTGGCCGAGGGCATGTCGAGCGGACTCCCGCGCTCGGCCAGCGCATACATCAACCGGTCCGGCGCGACCCACCAGAACCGGTACACGTCGCGATCGCCACGCGGCACGACGTTGACGCCCTTGTGGTCGGACAACCGCATCAGCGACAGCACGGTCTGGTCGTGCAACACGATCGTCGCGGCGAGATAGTCACCATGCGGCGACAGTTCCGCATTGACGAACTGAGGATGGCGCGCGAAATCGGCCAGCGGGACTTCGGCGGCGTTCGCCGGCAGCGAGACCGCTGCCAGCACAGCCAGCATCAGCATTCCTGATAGCACTTGCAGCGGCATGAGCCTCTCCCTGGGTTGGCGGCTGCGAGGTCAGCCGGCGATGCGGCCGTAACGATCCTCGAGACGCACGATGTCGTCCTCGCCGAAGTAGTCGCCGCACTGCACCTCGATCAGGTGCAGGTCGGTCGCCTCGGGGT
>JAXMHA010000046.1:0-2559 GCA_046347015.1 Lysobacterales bacterium
GTGGTCGAACGCGTCGAAGGCCTCGGCGAAGTATGGTCGGCACGCATCCTGTCGGCGCTGCTCGCGCGCGATGGTGCACCATGCGGCATGCTCGACGCCCGCGACGTGCTGGTCATTGCGCATGCCGAACTCGGCCCGGTCATCGACCGCGACGCCAGCCGCGAGTTGCTTGCGCGCTGGCGCGAATTCCACCCTGAACCGCGCGTCGTCGTCACCGGCTTCGTCGCGCGCACGGCCGACGGCCGACCGACGGTCCTCGGCCGCAATGGCAGCGACTATTCCGCGGCGGCGTTCGCCGATCTCCTCGACGCGCGGGAATTGACGATCTGGGGCGATACCGACGGCGTGCTGTCGGCCGATCCGAACCTGGTGCCGGAAGCCGTCACGCTGCCGGCGCTGAGTTACCACGAAGCCTGCGAACTCGCCTACTTCGGCGCCAAGGTCATCCATCCGCAGACGATGGTGCCGGTGATCGCCCGCGACCTGCCGGTCCGGCTGCGCAATACGTTCGCGCCCGCGCACGCCGGCACGCTGATCAGCGCCGAGACCACGCCGTCGACCCGCGTCAAGGGCCTCAGCGCGATGCGTGCGCTCGCGGTGCTGAACCTCGAAGGCTCCGGGCTGATCGGCGTCCCGGGTACCGCGCAACGCATCTTCGGCGCGCTGCGTGACGCCGGCGTGTCGGTGGTCATGATCTCGCAAGGTTCGTCCGAGCACTCGATCTGCTGCATCGTGCGCGCGGCGGACGCGGAACGCGCGCTGGCCGCCGCCAATGCCGCCTTCGAACCCGAACTCGCGCACGGCAAGGTGCAATCGATCTCGCTGACCGGCGGCATCGCGGTGCTCGCCGCGATCGGCGACGGCATGGCCGGCACGCCGGGCGTCGCGGCCTGCCTGTTCGGCGCGCTGGCCCGCGCCGGCGTCAACGTCCGTGCGATCGCGCAGGGCGCGTCGGAACGCAACATCTCGGTCGCGATCGACGAAGCCGACGCGGCGCGTGCGCTGCGTGCCGCGCATGCGGCCTTCTGGCTGTCGCCGCAAACGCTCGGCGTCGGCGTCATCGGTCCCGGCAACGTCGGCGGTGTGCTGGTCGACCAGATGCTGGCCGCGCGCGAGCGCCTGCTCGCCGACACGCACCTCGACCTGCGGCTCCGCGCGATCGCGAACAGCCGCGCGCTGCTCGTCGACGACGATGGGCGTGACGGCCACGACTGGCGTGCGCGACTGCAGGCCGCGGGCCCGTTCGACGCCGCGGCATTCACGTCGGCGGTGCGCCCCGGGCACCTGCCGCATGCGGTCATCGTCGACTGCTCGGCCAGCCCCGCCGTCGCCGACCGCTACGCGGACTGGCTCGCGGCCGGCATCCACGTCATCACGCCGAACAAGCACGCCGGCAGCGGCCCGCTCGAGCGCTGGCACGCGATCCGCGCGTCCGCGGCGCGCAGCGGCGCACGATTCCGCTACGAGGCGACGGTCGGCGCCGGCCTGCCGATCATCCAGACCTTGCGCGACCTGCTCGACACCGGCGATGAACTGGTCGCGATCGACGGCGTGCTGTCCGGCACGCTGGCCTGGTTGTTCAACCGCTACGACGGCACGCGGCCCTTCTCGGACCTGGTGCGCGAAGCCCGTGCGCTGGGCTACACCGAGCCCGACCCACGCGACGACCTGTCCGGGACCGACGTCGCGCGCAAGCTCGTCATCCTCGCGCGCGAAGCGGGGCGCGAGCTGTCGCTGGCCGATGTCGACGTCGAAAGCCTCGTACCGGCGCAGCTTGCCGGCGAGCCGATCGACGCGTTCCTTGTGCGCGCCGGCGAGCTTGATGGTCCCATGGCCGAACGGCTCGCCACGGCGACGCGCGAAGGCAAGGTGCTGCGCCACGTCGCGCACCTCGATGCCGACGGGCACGCGAGTGTCGGTGTCAGCGCATGGCCGGCAGGCCACGCTTTCGCGCACCTGCGCGCAACCGACAACATCGTGCAGTTCACGACGCGCCGCTACCGCGACAACCCGCTCGTCGTGCAGGGGCCCGGCGCCGGGCCCGAGGTCACCGCGGCCGGCGTGTTCGCCGACCTGCTGCGCCTCGCCGCGCATCTCGGGGCGCGGTTGTGACACCGGAACGTCGCGTCACCGCGTTCGCACCGGCCAGCGTCGGCAACGTCGCGGTCGGGTTCGACATCCTCGGTCATGCGCTGGCCGAACCCGGCGATCGCATCACCGCGCGGCGCCGCGTCGAACCCGGCGTCACGATCGAAACGATCACCGGCTGCGTGACCGATTTGCCGTGTGATGCCGAGCGCAACGCGGCCGGCGCCGCGGTGCTCGCCTTGTCGAGATCGCTCGGCCTGCGCCACGGCTTCGCCATCTCGATCGACAAGGGCATCCCGCTCGGTTCCGGCATGGGCGGCTCGGCCGCGTCCGCGGTCGCCGCGCTGGTCGCCGTCAACGCGTTGCTCGACGAGCCGTTGCCGCTCGCGGCGCTGATGCCGTTCACGCTCGATGGCGAAGCCGCGGCCAGCGGCAGCCGCCACGGCGACAACGCCGCGGCGAGCCTGTTGG
>JAXMHA010000047.1:0-2496 GCA_046347015.1 Lysobacterales bacterium
GCGAACAACAGCACGTTGCCGCGGCCGTAATGCGCGTCGACAACGGCCGCGCGCCCGGCCATCGCCTCGCCGCGTTCGAGCAGGCCCGCCACCAGCAGGTCCTTCGCATCGGCCCAGCGCACGATCACGTCGGGCCGTTCGGCTGCCGGGATCACGTCCGGATTGTTGCGCTCCTGCTCGGCGTTCAACGGCAGGGCTTGCCAAGGCTTCGCTTCGGGTAGCGGTGGCGGGATCGCGTACGGCCGGCCTTCGGGGATGTCGGCATCATCGCGACCGCCACGGCCCGTCGGGCGCTTGAACGTGTCGGCGCGCGGCAAGCCATGGTCGCCGCCGATGAGGTTGCTGACTTCGAACGACAGGCCCTTCTCGCTGTACATCGCGAAGGTGTCCGGGTAACCCCGCGCCACCGGATGCGCCTTGTCGACCAGTTCGGCACGCAGCACGCTGCCGACGACGCGCACGTTGCCGTGCGGCGTGACCGACACGCCGGGCGCGAGGCCAACGTCGATCGCGAACTTCGCGGTGTCCTCGCTGACGACCAGCAGGCCGCCGCCGGCGACGAAGCGCTTGAGGTTCGCCAATCCGGCCTCGCCGAGTCCGGGCCGGATATCGGGCGTCGAGTCGATGCGACCGAGATTCGGCGTCAGCGTGGTCTTCTGCCACGGCATCGGATTGCCGTACATCGGCAGGCCGTTGACGATCGATCTCGTGGTGGCGCCCTCGCCGATCGGCGCGAACAGGATCGCGTCGTACCTGTCGCGCAGGTTCCTTTCGCGCGCGACGTCCTGCGTGCTGATGTACGCATACTTCACGCCGAGCTTGTCGAGGGCCAGCCGCCACCAGCCTTCGGTCTGCGTGCTGAGCCAGGTGTGCATCACGGCGATGCGCGGCATCCGGCCTGCGACGCCGAGGCCGGCCGGATCGAAGGCCGGCTGCGCCGGCGCGTCGACGGTGCGCATCGGCACCTTCAGGACCGCCTGATCGGCCACGCGGACGACCGTGGTGCCGAACGAATCCCCGAAGGACCAGCCGGTATCGTCGTACGGATGCTTTTGCGGATCGTCGGGCGCCCAGTACTGCCGGTCGAGCAATGTATCGGCGATGCGCGAATAGGGCTGGTCCATGCGCACGAGCCAGCTTCCCGCCGGGAACGTGCGCGCGACGGTCTCGATCCGCGGCGGTTCGGCCGGCGGCTTGTCGCGTGCTTCCTTCGCTTCGACCGGGGCCGGCACCTGCACCGTGAACGCCGCGTCGGCGCGGCTGATCTCGACGTGCTGGCGCCCCAGCACCCGCAGCAGCTCGGCCTGCGCGCCGGGATGCGCATCGTCGGCCGGCAGCACGTACGCGGACGGCCCGGCGAGCGTCGGTTTCTCGACCGAGTGCTTCGCCTTCAACCAGAAGTTGGTCAGGAACTTCCTGTCGTTGCGCGCGAAATAGTCGAGTGCCGTCAGCAATCCCGTCTGCGTGTAGTTGTTGTTGTCGCGCTGCGACCACAGCACCTTCGGCAACGGCGGGTTCGGCCTGTACCAGGTGCGCGCGTAGTCCTCGGGGTCGAGGATGCGCTCCACCGTGTCGGCGCCGCCATTGCCGAAGGTTTCGTACAAGCGGCTGATGCCGTTGTGGGTCGCGGCGATGAACATCAGGTACCCCGGACTCCAGGTATCGAAGTCGCCGTGCGTGAATACGCCCGGCATGCCGAACTTGGTCATTTGCTCGACGTTGTTCCATCCCAACTGCTGCCATTCGCCGGTCAGGATCGGGTCGAGCCACGCGTTGTACGGGCCATCGCCGACCGTGTTGTCGTACAGGAATGCCACCGATTCGTGCAGGTCGTGCAGCACCTGCGCGTGCCAGCCGACGTAGGTATCGAGCACATTCCGCGTCAGGTTCAGCGTCAGTCCCATCGCGTCGCGATTGTTGTCGTGCGCGACGTAATGGCCCCAGTACAGCAGGTGCGGATAATCCTTGCCGGGGTTGGCGCGATGCCAGTTGTAGAGGTCCACCATGCGGTCGCGGCCGTCGACTTCGACCACCGGCGTGATCAGCGTGATGACGTGCGAGCGGATGAACTTGATGTATGGCGCATCGTCCACCGCGAGGCGATAGGCGAGCTCCATCACCGAGGTCGGCGATCCGGTTTCGGGCGAGTGGATCGTCGCGGTGATGTAGTAGACCGGCGTCGTCTGCGCGACGAGCGCCGCGGCCTTCGCGTCGTCCATGACGAGCGTGCGCGGATCGGCCAGTTGCGCGAGGCGCGCCCGGTTCGCGTCCAGATCCTGCATCAGCGCCTCGTCGGCAACCGCGACCGCGATCATCTCGCGGCCCTCCTCGCTGTGGCCGATCGTGAACACCTTGACGCGCGACGTGGCCTTCTCCAGCATCCGGAAATAGCGATAGACATCCTCCGCATAGGGCAGCATGTTCGGCGCGCCGGCAATGTCGCCGAGCACGGCGTGCGGCGTCGGCACGGTCGGCGACGCCGGCAGGTAGTCGGTC
>JAXMHA010000048.1:0-1926 GCA_046347015.1 Lysobacterales bacterium
TCCGGCGGCCTATGCGCTGTCGATCGTCGACCTGTCGTCGTGGGCCGGCCAGACCGTGCAGTTCCGCTTCAACTTCGGCAACGACCACTTCGCGCATCGCGGTGATCCCGCGTGGGCGATCGACGATGTCGTCGTGCAGGGCTGCGGTGAAGCGTCCGCCGACACGATCTTCGAGGATGGCTTCGACGGGACGCCTTGACCGCAACCATGACCTTCAACGGCCGCGCCCCATGAAGGCGCGGCCATTCAACCGAGACGCAATGGGGCGCCCCGGTCATGCCGATGGACCGGCGATTGGGAGACTCGAAAGATGCACGCTTCGAATTGGCTGATCCGTCTCGGCGTGGTTGCCGCCGGGTTTGCCGTCGCGCCTTTCGCCCTCGCGGCAGCGCCCTCGGCACAGAGCAACGTGCAAGTCATCCGCGCCTACCAGAGCGACGTGTCGCTGCCGCTCTATTACCTGCCGCCGAACCCGAACCGGGAACTGCGGCGGGAACATGAAGCCCCCGAGAACCCGCCGATCCCGAACCACCACGTCGACACGCCGGATCCGGTCGTGCAGGCGCCGTGGCGCGCCGGGTTCATTTCGCAGATGCCCGACCCGATCATGAACTTCGACGGCGTCGGATCCCCGGACTCCGACTGCGGCTGTGCGCCACCGGATACCAACGGCGCGGTCGGCACGACGCAGTACCTGCAGATCGTCAACATGGCGTTCGAGGTGTTCGACAAGGCCACCGGTGACTCCGTGCTCGGGCCCGAACCGATTTCATCGGTCTGGTCCGGCTTCGGCGGCGTCTGCGAGAACAATGCCAGTGGCGACCCGATCGCCATGCACGACCAGCTCGCGAACCGCTGGATCATCAGCCAGTTCGCCGGCACCAGCGTGCCGACCGACGAATGCGTCGCGATCTCGTCGACCGACGACGCGACCGGCACGTGGACCCGCTACGCGTTCCACCTCGGCAACAACTTCTTCGACTATCCGAAACTCGGCGTGTGGCCGGACGCGTACTACATGTCGATGAACGTGTTCAACTCGTCCGGCACCGCGTACATCGGCCCGCAGGCGTTCGCGATGGACCGCGTCGCGATGCTGGCCGGCGATCCGAATGCGACGATCGTCACGACCGGCATCACCAACGGCGAAGACTTCTTCATGCCGGCCGACCTCGATGGCGACACGCCGCCACCCAACGGCGCGCCGAATCCGTTCCTCGTGTTCCCGTCATCGGACACGTACCGGGTCTACCACTTCCACGCCGACTTCGCGACGCCGGCCAACACGACGTTCTCGCTGTTCGACAGCGAGCCGGCGGCGGGCTTCACGCAATTGTGCCCCGGCAATCGCTCCTGCGTGCCGGAACTCGGCGGCGAAGGAATCGACGGCATGGGCGACCGCCTGCTGTTCCGCATGGCGTACCGCAACTTCGGTGACCACGAATCGCTGCTCGGCACGTTCGGCGTCAAGACGAACAACGTCGCCGGCGTGCGTTGGTTCGAACTGCGCAACGTCACCGGCGGTCCGGTTCAGGTCTATCAGGAAAGCACGTTCCAGCCTGATACCGACTGGCGCTGGATGTCGAGCATCGCGATGGACTCCGCAGGCAACATCGCCATCGGGTACAGCGCATCCAGCGCGTCGATCCACCCGCAACTGCGCTACGCCGGCCGCCTCGCGACCGACCCGCTCAACTCGCTGGCACAAGGTGAAGCCCACCTGTTCGACGGCGCCGGCAGCCAGCAAAGCACCGGCAACCGCTGGGGCGACTACAGCGCGCTGACACCCGATCCGGTGGACGATTGCACGTTCTGGTACACGAACGAGTACTACGCCACCACCGGGTCATTCGGTTGGTCGACGCGGATCGGTTCGTTCCAGTTCGCCGCGTGCGGCACGCCGACGTTCACGACCTCGGGCACCAA
>JAXMHA010000049.1:0-1887 GCA_046347015.1 Lysobacterales bacterium
CGCCCGCGTCCGCCCCCTTTTGACGGGCTCATGACAGGCTTCGACAAGCCCAGGGGGAAATGGATGACACGCGGGTTCCGTTCGTGGCGAGCCCTTCGACATGCTCAGGACAGGCCTGTCGAACCCTGAACGGAATCGGCCGGATCGGGGTTTCCTCGAGCCTTGCGAAGTTCCGATCGATCGCTCGCGGGCACCGATGAATCCGGCCGCAACAGCAACGCCAGCAACACGACCATCGCCGGAACGATCTGCAACACCAGCCGGTTTGCACTGGTGTAGTCGCGTGCCCAGGCCGCGGCGCCGGTGAAGAAGAACAACACGGCGAGGAAGGCAAGGAACAACAGCAGCGCAAGTCCGAGGAAGCGGGCCGCTGGCACGCGGCCGAACACGCGCCAACGCACGATCGCGACCAGCGGCGCGAGATACCACAGGAGATGCCAGTTCGGCAGCGTGAACAGTCCCGCCAGGATTTCCTGCCCGACCGGGTGGAACGCGAGCGGATAGCGGCCGAGCGCCGGGATGTCGACCAGACCCCAATGGATTCGCACGAGACCGAGTTCCGGCAGCGGCAGCTCGAATCCGCCCGTCACGAGTCCGATGACGATGAGGCCGACCGCGGCCAGCGCGAACGGCCAGCGCGACCGCCGCGGCAGGCGTTCGAGCAGGATCACCACCGCCAGCGCGAGCAGCCAGAACGCGCCTTCGAGCTTGATCATCGGCAGCACCAGCGCAAGTCCGGCGCACAGCAGCAACTGCCCCGTCGCCCCGGTTTCGATGAACCGCATCCACGCGAGCGCAGCGAGCCCGAGCACCAGCGCGACCCACAGATCGGCATAGCCCGCGAGCGCGACGTGGGCATCGAGCAGCGGCAACGATATCAGCGCGTAGACCAACGCCAGCGCGGCGAGCGCGGCATGTCCAGCGGCGCGCCAGTACCCGTACGCGGCGAACGCGAACGCGACCAGCGCCCCGCTCCACGCGAGCGCAATGCGCGGCCCCTCGAACGCGTGCGCCGCACTCGCGAACCACAACTCGATCCACGCCAGGAGGTCGGGATAGGCCGAGGCCGGCATCGTCAACGCCGTCGCATGCCGGCCGGCCAGCCATTCCTTCATCGGTACCCACGCTTCGGCGTGGCCCAGCCCGAACCACGTCTTCGCCTTGAACGCCCACGTCGACCACGCGTCCCACGGAAACAGTGGCCGCAGCGAGGCTTCCCACGCGAGCAGGCCGACACGGACTGCGATCAGAGCGACGAGCAGTCCGAACACGATCCGGACCAGCATGTCCGGGGAGTCGGCGGTTTGATCGACCCGCGTACCCCGATGGCGCCAGGCCCGGAACGCCGTCACCACCCACGCCACGACTCCAACCAGCACCAGCCACGGTGCGGTGCGCGCGAAGGTTTCCCGCGTCGCATCGGCCGCACAAAACGGCGCGAGCAGGCCGGCCAGCAGGATGCCGACCAGCCAGCCGGCGCCCAGCGTCGCCGCACCATCTCCGCGACTCGTCCCGGCGCCCGCGGCGAGCCGCCAAACGCCGGCCCCGGCGAATAACGGCACCACCCATGCAAGGACGTACTCAGCGTCCATGCCGCCCCCGGGTGTACAGCACGGTCAACGGCGGTGGGTCGAAGCTGCCGTCGAACACGACGCCCGCGCGGTGCATGATCTGGCTGCGGTCACGCACGGCACGGAGTTGCGGATCGTCATGCCGGTCGATGTCGTAAAACACGATGACCGTGCCGGGCGGAATCGGCGGGCCAGCCGTCGCGGCAAGGTCGAACATGCCCGTGTCGCGTGGCGCGAGAAACCAGATGAGCCGCAAGGTCTCGAACTCGGACGCGGCCTTCACCAGTACCCGCGTCGATTCCGGCAGGCCGGCCAG
>JAXMHA010000005.1:0-195968 GCA_046347015.1 Lysobacterales bacterium
GAAGGCTGACGGCTCCCCCGAGCTCGGCGATTCGATGGCTTCGCTGTTCCGCACGATACTTCCCCAAACTGTAAAGTTCAATGCCTAACGCCGTGAATTAATGGCGAATTAGGCAAGTTCTGCAGACCTGCGTATGGCCGTCCGGCCGCCGGAGTGTAAACTACCGCGCCACGGTGTAACGAGACGCCCTTGGCGTTCGGCGAAAGCCGCCCGGAACGCCGCCGTTGGGGCCGCGCGAGGGCTTTACGATGACCCGCACGCTCGCCGTGCTGATGGACCCGATCGGGTCGATCCATCCCGAGAAGGACACGACGCTGGCCCTGCTGCTCGAGGCGCAGCGGCGGGACTACCGGATCCGGTACCTGACGCAGGGCGACCTCGCCGTCCGCAATGGCCATGCGGTCGCGCGGATGGCGCCCCTCGAAGTCCGCGACGACCACGCCGACTGGTTCGTGCTCGGCGAACCGGAATGGGTTGAATTCCGCGGCATCGACATCGTGCTGGCGCGCAAGGATCCGCCATTCGATACCCAATTCCTGTACGACACCCTGGTGCTCGAACTCGCGGCACGGGACGGCGCGCAAGTCGTCAACGCGCCGCAGGCGCTGCGCGATGCCAACGAGAAACTCTACTCCCTGCATTTTCCGCAGTGCACGCCCCCGACCTGCGTCGCGCGCGACGCCGAAGTATTGAGGGACTTCGTCAAGGCCCAGCGGGAAGTCGTCCTGAAACCACTCGACGGCATGGGCGGCCGCGGCATATTCCGCACCCGCGCGGGCGACGACAACTTGAACGCGATCATCGAAACGGTCACTGGCAATGGTGCGCGTTTCGCCGTCGTGCAGCGGTACATCCCCGAAATCGTCGATGGCGACAAGCGCATCCTCGTCATTGACGGCGTACCGGTGCCCTACGCGCTGGCGCGAATCCCGCAGCACGGGGACTTCCGCGGCAACCTTGCCGCCGGCGGCAAGGGAGTCGGCGTGCCGTTGACGCCTCGCGACCGCTGGATTGCCGCCGAAGTCGGTCCCGACCTGGTGCGCCGGGGCATCCGTTTCGCCGGGCTCGATGTGATCGGCGACTGGCTGACGGAGGTCAACGTGACTTCACCGACCTGCGCCCGTGAACTCGACGCCGCGTTCGGCCTCAACATCGCCGGCCTGCTGTTCGACCGCCTCGAACGCACCGGCGCCTGATCGGTGCCTTCGGGGCCATCGGCGATACGGTCGGTCCACTGCGGCCAGGCGCACACCGGCGGCAAGCACGCGAAGCTATGATTCCGGCTGGCCTGCGGACCGGGCCAGGCTCGACCATGTTCCGGAGAGCACCCGAATCCATTGCAGGAACGAGCGGTAACTCGATGGCGCCTCGACGATGACCAGCGCAAGCCTCGCCGGCACCACGGACCGGTTCGGCGTCACGCTGCTGTTTTCCCTGATCGCACACGCCGTGCTCGCGCTCGGCCTGACGTTCGAGTTTGCGCAACCGGCACCGAAGCTGCCGACCCTCGACGTCACGCTGCTGCAGTCAGCCAATGGCGAGGCACCGGAGCACGCGGATTTCCTCGCCCAGGCCAGCAACTCCGGCGGCGGCGACTCGGAGCGTGCCAAGCGCCCCGCCGAACCTGTCTCGAGCCCGGTCCCGAAGGCGCGCTCCGGCGCCTCCCCCGTGCCATTGGTCGATGCCTCCCCACGCCCGAGTGCGCCCGCCCCGACCGCAGTGCTGACCCAGGTGCGTTCGCCGGAAAAGGTTGCCAACCTGCCGCCGGCCCCCGATACGCCCGACACACCGGCGGAACAACGGCGCGAGTTCGAACAACGCAACGCGGAAATGGCCCGTCTCGCGACCGCCATCGCCCGCGAGTCCGAACAGTACGCCAAGCGACCGAAGAAAAAGTACATCTCGGCGAACACGAAGGAGTACGCATTCGCTGCGTACATGCGGGCCTGGGTCGACCGGATCGAACGCATCGGCAACCTGAACTATCCCGATGAAGCGCGGCGGCGGCAGCTCCATGGCCAACTGGTTCTCACGGTCGGGCTCGATCGCGGCGGCCGCGTGCGCAGCATCGACGTCATCCAGTCGAGTGGCCACCGCGTCCTCGACGATGCCGCGCGGCGCATCGTCGAACTTGCGGCGCCGTTTCCCCCGGTCCCCGAATCCGACGGTCAGGTCGACGAGCTCTACATCACGCGCACCTGGCAGTTCCTGCCGGGCGACATCCTGCGCAATCGTTGAGATTTCCACCGTGGGGTTCCGGTTCACGGGCGGGGGTTCCGCTACAATGAAGGCATGGCTGCGTCGACGTCGCTGACGAACCAGTTCTTGATCGCGATGCCTGCCCTGCGCGACCCCAATTTTGCGCGCGGCGTCACCTTCCTGTGCCAGCATGGCGAGGACGGCGCAATGGGCCTCTTGATCAACCGCCTGTCCGAATACCGGCTCGGTGACGTGCTGGCGCAGATGAACCTTGCTTCGGAATTGACCGGGGTCATCGACTCACCGGTACTGATCGGCGGACCGATGCAGCCCGAGCGCGGTTTCGTGCTGCACTCACCCGAGGGGGAATGGGAATCGTCGTTCCGGATTTCGGATCACGTCAGCGTGACCACGTCCCGCGACATCCTGGTGGCGATGGCCGCTGGCCACGGACCTGAGCACGCCCTCGTCGCGCTGGGTTACTCGAGCTGGAGTCCCGGCCAGCTCGAACGCGAGTTGCGCGAAAACGCGTGGCTCACCGCGCCGTCATCGGAAAGCCTGCTGTTCGAAGTGCCGCTCGAGAGCCGCTGGGAAGCGGCCGCGGCGTCCCTCGGCATCAATCTCGCGCAGCTCGCCAGCTATGCCGGCCACGCCTGACGGCGCCGTCCTCGCTTTCGATTTCGGTACGCGCCGCATCGGCATAGCGGTCGGCAGCCGGCTTGCCGGCGCGGCGCAACCCGCCGCGACCCTGTCCAACGGCGCAACGGGTCCCGACGCCGCGCGAATCGACGCGCTGGTTGCCGAGTGGCGCCCGCAAGCCTTGTTGGTCGGACTGCCGCTGGCACTGGATGGTCGCGAGCAGCCAATCACACGATCGGCCCGGCAGTTCGCCGCTTGGTTGCACGAACGCTATGGGCTGCCGGTCCATTGCGTCGACGAGCGTTACACGTCACGCGAAGCCGATCACCGATTCGCCACCTTGCGTGCACGCGGAGCGGCACGGCGCAAGCAGGCGAAGGACCTCGATGCCATCGCAGCCGGCATCATCCTCGAGGCTTGGCTCGCGGTGGCGCCGTCCTCCGACGACCCGGCAGCAGCGGGGACGTGATGGACGAAACGGCCCGCGCCACCGCTGGCCCGCAACGCCGCGCGGGCGGCCCGCTGAAGCACCTGTTGACGCTCGCGGGCCTCGGCCGCGTCGAATTGACGGCGCTGCTCGACGCCGCGGCCACGATGCGCGCCGCGCCCGCCGAGCCGTTGCGCCAACGGCTACCCGGCCGCACGATCGCGATGCTGTTCTTCGAAGCGTCGACCCGGACCCGCACGAGCTTCGAGATCGCCGCGCTGCGCCTCGGTGCCGACGTCGTGCGGCTCGACGACGGACATTCGTCGACGACCAAGGGCGAGACGCTGGAGGACACCGTCGCGACGCTCGAAGCGATGGGTTGCGATGCGTTCGTGATTCGCCACCGCGAAAATGGATTGCCGGGTCGCCTCGCGACCCATTCGCGCCGCGCCGCGATCATCAACGCCGGTGACGGCACCGGCGCGCACCCGACGCAGGGGCTGATCGACCTGCTGACGATCCGCGATCATCGCGGCGCCGTCGATGGCGCCGGCGTGGTGATCTGCGGCGATGTCCGTCACTCGCGGGTCGCCCGCTCCGCCGTGGACGGGTTGCAGGCGCTCGGCGCCGGATCCATCCGCTTGTGCGGGCCGGAACGCCTGTTGCCGGCCGCGGGCGAGTTCCCGGGGTGCGAGATCACCGCGGACTTCGATGCCGCGCTCGCCGGCGCCGATGTCGTGATGATGCTGCGCCTGCAGAAGGAACGCATGGACGCCGCAATGATCGGCGATGCAAACGAATACTTCCGCCGCTACGGCCTCGACGCGGCGCGCCTGCGGCGCGCGCGGCCGGATGCAATCGTCATGCACCCGGGGCCGATGAACCGCGGCATCGAGATCGCAGCAGACGTCGCCGACGGGCCGCAATCAGTCGTGCTCGAACAGGTCCACAACGGCGTGCCGGTACGCATGGCCGTGCTCGACCGGCTGCTCGACGCCTGACTCGGCGGGACCCCTTGCGGCGGCGGCGGCCCGGCGAGCGTCAGGTCTCGACCAGTTCGACGCCGTCGAGCCCTTGGCTCAACGTGTGCGCGTCGCCACCCTGCGACAACTTGATCCGCAGGCGGACTTCGTTCGCCGAGTCGGCGTGCCGCAACGCATCCTCGTAGGAAATCTCGCCGGCCTGGTACAGCTCGAACAGGCTCTGGTCGAAGGTCTTCATGCCGAGGTTCGTCGATTCCTTCATCACGTCCTTCAGCTTGTGCACCTCGCCCTGCCGGATGTAGTCCTGCACCAGCGGCGTGCCGAGCAGGATCTCGAGCGCGACCCGCCGCGCCTTGCCGTCCGGGGTCGGGATCAACTGCTGCGCGACGACGCCCTTCAGGTTCAGCGACAGGTCCATGAAGATCTGCGAATGCGCGTCTTCCGGGAAGAAGTGGATGATGCGGTCCATCGCCTGGTTGGCGTTGTTCGCATGCAGCGTGCACAGGCAGAGGTGGCCCGTCTCGGAGAAGTTGATCGCGTGCTCCATCGTCTCACGGGTGCGTACCTCGCCGATCATGATGACGTCCGGCGCCTGGCGCAGCGTGTTCTTCAGCGCGTTCTCCCACGAATCGGTGTCGATGCCGAGTTCGCGCTGGGTGACGATGCAGCCTTCGTGCTTGTGCACGTACTCGATCGGATCCTCGATGGTGATGATGTGGCCGGTCGAGTTCTGGTTGCGGTAGCCGATCATCGCCGCCAGCGACGTCGACTTGCCGGTGCCAGTCGCGCCGACGAACATGATGATGCCGCGCTTGGTCATCGCCAGCGAGCGGATGATCGGCGGCAGGCTCAATTCCTCGATGGTCGGGATCCGGATCTCGATCCGGCGCAGCACCATGCCGACACAATTGCGCTGGTAGAAGCACGACACGCGGAAGCGGCCGACGCCCGTCACCGAAATCGAGAACTGGCATTCGTGCGTTTTCTCGAACTCTTCGCGCTGCGACGGCGTCATCACGTTCAGCACCATGTCGCGCGATTGCTGGGGCGACAGCACGTTCTGCGTGATCGGCGCGATGCGACCGTTGACCTTCATCGACGGCGGCAGCCCGGCCGTGATGAAGAGGTCCGACGCCTTCTTGTGCACCATCAGCTTGAGGAACGAGGTGAAGTCGACGCTGCTCATGGGAATCCCCGGGCTCGAGTCCGGAATGAACGACATACTACACTTTCGCCCCAATCCACACCGCGACACCACGCACACCGCGGAATGCGGCTTGCTTCACGGTTCCGGACGGATGCGCGTCACCACGACCCCGGAGATCCGGGCCGCCAGCAGCACCTGGCGATCGTCGAGGCCGCTGTCGCACGACACGCCGCCCGGGGCCCCGGATTCCTCGCGGCACAACGTGACTTCTCCGATGACGCCGGCGTACTCGAGCCGGTAGTCGGCGGCGTCTTCGGAATAGCCGATGGGCGGGCAGCCGGTGGCTGGCCCGCACCCGCAACTTTCAGCATGCCCGCCGATGCACTCGTGCCGGTTGATTCGTGCCGCGAGCCGCGCGATCCCCGCCGCCGGATAACGGATGCGAAACAACCGCGCATCGGCGAACGGCAGCGTCGCAGTCGCCGCCCCGGCAGGGTCGGCCTCCGATACATCCGTCGTGCACATTGCGGTCCCGGCGTACCACACGCCGGCCCGCCCACCGTCGCCCGCGCCATAGTCCCATGCGAGTCGTGCAAAGTGATTGGCCGGGCATGGCCGTTGCGGGTCGATCTGGTTCAGGAACGCCCCCGCCAGCACTGCGACTGGAGGCAGGCCAGGATGCCGCGCGTCGCGCAGGTACGCGAACAATGCGACCTGACCCGCACCGAAGCCGCGCCAGTTGCGCACATCCTGCACTTCGCTCCATGGATCGGCCCCGCTTGAGTTCGTGGATTGGACCCACCCCCGGAACACCGGCACGGCAATCCGCGCCGACAATTCGAGTGTGTCCGGTGACACGGAGCCGGCGACTGGAGCGAACACGGCGGGTTGCCGCGCCGCACTCCACGCATAGCCGAACATGTCGTTGTAGCCGCCACCCGTGACGGAAACATGCGGCACCGCGCGCGTATCGAGGACCATCCCCGCATCATCGCAGTGGAGCTGGACCGCGGCATATGCGCCTACGGTTCCAGCGGAAGCCGTGCCACGTTGATACGCCGCCATTGGCTTCGGCACCCGGAGGCCGGTCAGGTCGCCGGCTGCCGCATCGGTTGCCAGCGATGCGAAGCCCCCCTGCCAGCGCACGAGCATCGACCAACGGTCGGGGACGACGCCATTGCCCGGGTCGACGTATTGGCCACCCGTCGTGAAGACAGGCGGCGCAGTGCCTCCGACACAGGCACCGGGCGTGATGACCACGTTCATCGGCGCACGACCGCATGCGACCGGAAGCATCGCAATCAGCAGGATGAGCCCACATCGGACCCATCCGCGAAAGCCGGTGGCTGCGAGCCCGGGTTGCGTTTGCAGACGGTCCCCGGGCCCGGCAATGCGGGACAAGTTACCCGCAGGCCTTGCCATGCTCGGCGCGGAAGCCCTGTGCCTCGGCCTGCGCTTCGGTCATGTACTTGCCTTGCTTGGTCCGGCCGTACCAGCGGGAACTTTGGCAGTGGTAGACCTTGGACTCGGTGTTGACCCAGACCATTCCGGGACCGCCACCGGGCGCTTGGTTCGCGGCTGGTTCGGGCGGACGATGCGTCGGCGGCATCGTCATCGGCGGACTCGCGGCCGGCTGGTGCGACGGCATCGGGGCGACCGGCGCCGACGGCGCGGCGGGTGCGGGCGAAGCCGGCGCCGATGATTTTGCCGCCGTTTCGCCGTACCAGTCCTTCACGCCCTTGTGCCCGCGGCACGCGCTGCGCTTGTTGGTGCCCGTCGTGTAGCTGCCGTCCTTGCACAGGCCTGTCGCGTCCGCGGGCCGGACGCCGGAGGGTTCGGCGCTGGCGGATTCGTGCTCCTCGGCGTGCTTCTTCGAACGGGACTTCTTCGATTCGGAATGACTGGAGCCGGCAGCCGAAGATTCCGCCGCAGCGGCGTACCAGTCCTTCACACCCTTGTGCCCGCGGCACGCACTGCGCTTGTTTGTGCCGGACGTGTACGTGCCGTCCTTGCACATTCCGGTCGAGCCGGACGGCGCGCCTGCGGGCGCCTGCGCGTACACCGATGCGCCAAACGCGCATCCGCCGAGCAACAACACGGCAACCAGCATGTTCCTCATGGCACATCCCTCCCAAGTGGCGTGGCGACGGTCCCCGGAATCCGGGCCGCGGCTATCGTACTCCGCCGCGTGAATGTTCCGTGGCGGCCCGATGGAACCCTGAACGGCCGCACGAAATTCGCGAATCGGTTACCTGTCCGTCGGCTGGTCGACCAGGCCGCACTTGCGGCAGGTCCGCGCCTCGATCGAGCCGTAGTAGCGTTCGAAAACCGGCGGGAAGTCATTCTCGATGCTGCCGAGCACGAAGAATTCCTCGTACAGCTTGTGGTTGCATCGATCGCAAAACCACAGCAGCCCGTCCTTCTCCTGCGGCAGCCGGCGGCGTTCGATCACGAGGCCGATCGAGTTCGGCATCCGCTGCGGCGAATGCGGGGTCCGCGGCGGCAGGTAGAACACCTCGCCGGCGCGAATCGGGATGTCCCGCCGCGCACCGTCGTCCTGCACCCGCAGCACCATCTCGCCTTCGATCTGGTGGAAGAACTCCGGGCCCTCGTCCCAGTGGTAGTCGGTCCGTGCGTTGGGCCCGCCGACGATCATGATGATGAAATCGCCGTCGACGATGCACTTGTTGCCGACCGGCGGCTTCAGCAGGTGGCGGTGCTCGTCGATCCAGTGGCGAAGGTCGAAGGCGGGGGCGAGGGGCATCGGGATGGAATGGCACGCTCTGCGGGCACGATACCGCCGTGCCGGGCCGCGCGCAAAAGCGCGGCGCCGGCCCACGCCGTGTCAGCGGAAGATTTCCTTGTTCTTCGCCCGGCCGATGGCTTCCTGCCGGGTCACGAGACCACGCTTGACCAGGTCCTGCAGGCATTGGTCGAGGGTCTGCATCCCGTGCTGGCTGCCGGTCTGGATGGCCGAATACATCTGCGCCACCTTGTCCTCGCGGATCAGGTTCCGGATCGCCGGGATGCACACCATGATCTCGTGCGCGGCGATGCGCCCGCCGCCGGTCTTCTTCAGCAGCGTCTGCGTGATGACCGCGCGCAACGACTCCGACAGCATCGAGCGCACCATGGCCTTCTCGCCGGCCGGGAACACGTCGATGACGCGGTCGATCGTCTTGGCGGCCGAGCTGGTGTGCAGGGTCGCGAACACGAGGTGCCCGGTTTCGGCGGCGGTGAGCGCGAGCCGGATCGTCTCGATGTCCCGCATCTCGCCGACCAGGATGAAGTCCGGATCCTCGCGCAGCGCCGAGCGGAGCGCCTCGGTGAAGCCATGCGTGTCGCGGTGGACCTCGCGCTGGTTCACGAGGCACTTCTGCGAGGTGTGGACGAACTCGATCGGATCCTCGATCGTCAGGATGTGGCCGTATTCATTCTTGTTGACATGGTCGACCATCGCGGCCAGCGTCGTCGACTTGCCGGAGCCGGTCGGCCCGGTCACCAGGATCAGACCTTGCGGCTGCGAGATCAGGTCCTTGAACACGCGCGGGCAGCCGAGGTCCTCGAGCGTCAGCACTTCCGAAGGAATCGTCCGGAACACCGACGCCGCACCACGGTTCTGGTTGAACGCGTTGACACGGAAGCGCGCGAGCCCCGGGATTTCGAACGAGAAGTCGACTTCGAGGAATTCCTCGTAGTCGCGGCGCTGCTTGTCCGACATGATGTCGTAAATCAGCGCATGGATCTGCTTGTGCTCGAGGGCCGGGATGTTGATGCGCCGCACGTCGCCATCGACGCGGATCATCGGCGGCAACCCGGCCGAAAGATGCAGGTCCGAAGCCTTGTTCTTGACCGAAAAGGCCAGCAACTCGGCAATATCCATCTGTCGCCACTCCCCTGTCGAATCGGCCCGGCGTGCACGGCACTGGCCGGAACGGTTTACCCTTCGTTTCCGGCCGCAGTATAGCCCGCTGCCGTGCCGGTTAATGGAACCCGTTCATGGATTTGCACGCGAAAGCTTACCGCGGCATCACCTCCCGGATCGAGGCCGCGGTTCGGGTGGCCGGACGTCCGCCAGGCGACGTCACGCTGGTCGCGGCAAGCAAGATGCAGCCCGCAGCCGCCATCCGCGGGCTCGTGGCCGAGGGCCAGCGGCGCTTCGGGGAAAACCGGATCCAGGAGGCGCTGGCGAAGCAACGGGATCTGGCCGGCCTTGGCATCGAGTGGCACCTGATCGGTCCGTTGCAATCGAACAAATGCCGCGATGCAGCAGAACTCTTCGACTGGGTGCAGGGCCTTGACCGCCTGAAGCTCGTCGAACCGCTGTCCCGGCGCCGCCCGCGCGCCCGTGGCCCGCTCAACGTACTGGTTGAGGTCAACATCGACGCCGAGCCGGGCAAGGCCGGCTGCACACCGACCGAAATCGAGCCGCTGGCGTCGGCCATTGTGTCGGCGCCGGGCTTGCGCCTGCGGGGACTGATGGCGATCCCCCGTCCGTCACCGGAGCCCGCCGAGCGGCGGGAGGCGTTCGCGCGCACGCGGGCATTGTTCGACGCGCTTCGGGCGGCGCACCCCGGCATCGACACGCTGTCGATGGGAATGTCGGACGACTTCGAACTGGCGATCGCCGAGGGCGCGACGATGGTCCGGATCGGCACCGCCTTGTTCGGGCCACGCGACCACCGCTGAACCCGCGAACCGGCGGTCAATGCGCCCGGTAATCGACCGGAGTAGTCTCGCGCGGCTTCGCGTCCGTCGAGGAGCGAAGTGACGTACGGGTCCACCTCGGCACAGCAGGAGTCTCTCATGAAGATCCCGACTTTGTGTGTGGGTTCGATGCTCGTACTTTCTGGTATCACCGCTGCATTCGCGGCCGACCCCAACAAGGCCACCGTCTACCGCGACTACACCGACACGATCACACCGGCCAGCCAGGACGCCTACGAGGCCGGCGTCAAGGCCTGGAACCAGTGCCTGCGTGACCACGGTTCCAAGGATGCCTGGATCGCGTGGAACCACGAGACCGGCAACGTGTACAGCTACTCCTACGTCACGGGGCCCCACACGTGGGCCGATTTCGACGCGATGCGCGCGACGAGCCAGGCGTGCGATGCCACCTGGCGCAAGATGGCGAACCCGCACCTCAAGGGCGAGACCAGCGCGTTCATGGTCCTGCAACCCGACATGAGCCACATGCCGATGGCCGCCGACGCCCCGCCGCCCGCGTTCATCGACGTCACCTACATCACGCTTGAGCACGGCCACCAGGCCCACGCCACGTTTGCCGAGGTGGCGAAGAAGATCGCCGCGGCGGCGGCGAAGGCGAACTGGGCAGCGCACTACTCCATCCTCGAGATCCGTGGCGGCGACGACGGCGCGCCGGACTACATCGTCGTGTCGCCCAACAAGAGTTGGGCGGAAGTCGGTGCGGATGCCAACCCGCCACTGTGGAAAATGGTCGAAGGCGCCTACGGGAAGACGCAGGCCGACTCGCTGCGCAAGCAGTTGAATGACGCCACCGAGAAGTTTTCCTCCCACATCGACCGGTTCAATGCCGATTTGAGCTACAACGCGCCGAAGTGACGCTGGTGCGCGTGGCGGCCCGTACCTGGGCCGCCTCGCGCGACGGGTACCCGCCGAATCGAGGCTTGCTATGCTTGCAGCCCTTCTCGGCGCGAGGGCTGCAAGCGCATGTCCGCGATACCCGATCCCGCAGCGATCGACGACGCCGCCATCGCGTTCATCGGCGGCGGCAACATGGCGCGCGCGTTGATCGGCGGCTTGCGCCGGAGCGGTGTTCCGGCCGATCGGATCTCGGCATCGGAGCCGAATCCCGAGCTTCGCGCGGCGCTGTCGCGTGACTTCGGCATCGTGGTCAACGCCGACAACGCCACGACGGTCCGCGACGCGGACGTGATCGTCCTCGCCGTCAAGCCGCAGATCCTCCCGGAGGTTTGTGCCGGCTTGCGTGACGCCGTTCGCCGGGATCCGGCGCCGCTCCTCGTGTCGATTGCCGCGGGGATGCCGACCCGGCGGATCGCGCACGCGTTCGGCATCGAGCTGCCGATCGTCCGCGCGATGCCGAATATCGGCGCACTGGTTGGCGCAGGCGCGAGCGGCCTGTTCGCCAACCCGCTCGTCGATGCTTCGCAACGCTCGACCGCGGAAGCCATCCTTGCCGCGACGGGCGTTGCGGTCTGGATTGACGATGAAGCGCTGATGGATACCGTGACCGCGCTGTCGGGCTCGGGCCCGGCGTACTACTTCCTGTTGACCGAAGCCCTCGAGGATGCGGCTGTCGCGCAAGGCTTGCCGCGCGACACTGCGCGCCGGCTCGCTGCTGCAACTTGCCATGGTGCCGGCGAGCTGCTCGCCGGCAGCATGGAAACGGCAGGCGAACTGCGCCGCCGCGTGACATCGCCGGGCGGCACCACCGCCGCGGCGCTGGCCGCGTTCGCCGACGGCGGATTCAAACCACTCGTCGCGCGTGCCCTCGCCGCGTCGCGCGAGCGCGGCCGCGAGCTCGCCGGCGGCGATGCGCGGCCGGCGTGATCCACATCCGCCGTCC
Organism: Lysobacterales bacterium; assembly: GCA_046347015.1. Lineage (GTDB taxonomy): Bacteria > Pseudomonadota > Gammaproteobacteria > Xanthomonadales > Rhodanobacteraceae > Dokdonella_A. The sequence continues at coordinate 11,964 of JAXMHA010000005.1, forward strand.
GAAACACGGAAACACGCCCGATGAGCTACTTCGCCAACGCCGGCCAGATCCTGATCGAGTTCACTTTCGGCGCGTTGATCGCGGTCGTCATGCTGCGCGTGCTGCTGCAGTGCGTGCGTGCAGACTTCTACAACCCGATCTGCCAGTTCCTGTACAAGGCCACCAACCCGGTATTGATGCCGATGCGCCGGGTGATCCCGTCCTGGCGGCGCCTCGACCTCGCCGGGGTCGTGTTGGCGTGGCTGTTGACCACGCTCAAGCTGGTGCTGCTGTACGCGACGCTCGGCCAGCAGCTCGGCTGGCTCGGACTCCTGATCATGGCGCTGGCCGACCTTTGCGGCTTCACGCTGATGATCTACCTCGGCCTGATCCTCGCCCGCGTCGTGCTGAGCTTCATCGGCGCCGACCGCTACCATCCGATCGTTCCGCTCGTCGTGCAACTGACCGATCCGGTGCTGCGGCCGATCCAGCGCGTCGTGCCGGCCTTTGGCGGACTCGATCTCTCGCCGATGGTCGCCTGGCTGGTGATCCTGCTGGTGCGCGCCCTGCTGGTGAACCCGCTGCTCGACCTCGGCTTGCGCGTCGCGATGTCCGCGTGACGCGGACTACTGCCGCGGCCTTGCCCAGCGGTCGATGACCGCCGCGATCGCGTCGAGGCCGTCGCCGAGCGCGGCGGGCCCGGGTTGCAGGATCAGTGATGATTTGACCTCGTGCAGCTCGCCGTCGCGCACGGCTGGTATTGCACTCCAACCTGCGCGTGCGGCGACCTTGTCGGGCCGGAACTTCTTGCCGCACCAGGACGCGAGGATGATGTCCGGCGCGCGGCGCACGACTTCCGCCGGGTCGGCCAGGATCCGGTCACGCGCAAGCGGGCATGCGGCGCGCTCCGGGAACACGTCGTCGCCGCCGGCGATCCGGACCAGTTCGGCGACCCACTGGATGCTGGTGATCAACGGGTCGTCCCACTCCTCGAAGTACACGCGCGGACGCCGCGGCAATGCAACGGCCTGCGTGCGCACGGCGTCGAGGTGCAGTTCGAATCCGCGCGCGTAGTCCTCCGCGCGATTCGCCGCACCGACCAGGGCGCCGAGCCGGCGGATGTAGGCCAGGATCCCGGCGACGCTGCGGTGGTTGCTGATCCACACCTCGACGCCGGCCCGGATCAGGTCCCGCGCGATGTCGGCCTGGATGTCGGAGAAGCCGATTGCGAAATCCGGTTTCAGCGCGAGGATTGCCCCGATCTTCGCACTGGTGAACGCCGAGACTTTCGGTTTCTCGCGCCGCGCGCGCGGTGGCCGGACCGTGAAGCCGCTGATGCCGACGATGCGATCGGCCTCGCCGAGTGCGTACAGGACCTCGCACGGCTCTTCGGTCAGGCAGACGATCCGCCGCGGTCCGTACACCGTCGGATCCCTTCAGCGCCGATGGTTCGAGCGCACGGCGCTCAAGGATACAGCAGGCGCCGGATCCAACCTGCGTCCCGGCGTTCGAAGCTGATCCGTTCGTGCAGCCGGTCCGGTTCCCCGTACCAGAACTCGATCCGGTCCGGGACGACGAGGAAGCCGCCCCAGAATGGTGGGCGCGGCACCGGCTCGCCAGCGAACTCCCCTTCTCGCGCAGCGAATGCCGCATCGAAGGTCGCGCGGTCGGGCAAGGTTTCCGACTGGCGCGATGCCCACGCACCGAGCTGGCTGCGTCGCGGGCGCGATGCGAAATAGGCATCGGACTCGGCATCCGGCAACCGCTCGACACGGCCTTCCACCCGGACCTGCAAGGGCCGCGGCCGTTTCCAGTGGAAGCACAGCGCGGCAACCGGATGGGCCGCCAGCGCGCGGGCCTTCACGCTGCCGAAGTTGGTGAAGAAACGAAAGCCGCGCGCATCGACTCCCTTGAGCAGCACGATGCGCGCCGTCACTTCGCCACCGGCATCGACCGTCGCGAGCGTCATCGCGCCGGGTTCGGGATCGCCCGCGACGCGCGCTTCGTCGATCAGGCCGGAAAACGTCGCGAGGGCGTCCTGATAGAGTGGATCGGCAGCGGAAACCGGACTCGAGCCGTGCATGCGCAACGATGCTAACACGCATCCCGGGTTTGCCCCGGAGTGGGTCGAGTGGATTTTCCGCGCCGTGCGGCAGCAGATCCGGGCCGCAAGCTCTCCGACGCTGATCGGCCTTTCCGGACCTCTCGGCAGCGGCAAGACGACGCTCGCGCGGCAACTGGTTGCCGCCGCGATGGACGCCGGCATCGAAACACGCTTGCTGTCGCTCGACGACTTCTATTTCGGCCGTGCTGCGCGTCGGCGCCTCGCGCGCGACGTACATCCCTTGCTGGCCGTGCGCGGCGTACCGGGCACGCATGACGTCGCGTTGCTGGCGGCGGTGCTCGACGCGCTGCCGCGGGCCAGACCCGGTTCACCCGTGTTCGTGCCGCGCTTCGACAAGGGCCGCGACACGCGCGCGCCACCTGCGAGTTGGCGACGCGTGGTGCGCGCCCCACGTTGGATCGTGCTCGAAGGCTGGTGCGTCGGCGTCCCGCCGCAGCCACGCGCGGCGCTCGCTGCGCCCATCAACGCACTCGAACGCGCCGAAGACCCGATGGGGCACTGGCGACGCTGGGTCAACGACCGCCTGCGGCATGAATACGCGCGGTTGTGGCGTCGCCTCGACGTGCTCATCGCACTCGCCGCCCCGGACCTTGCGGCGATCTCGCGTTGGCGCGAGCAGCAAGAGCAATACCTCCGGCGGCGCCACGCGGTGCATGCAATGCCGCCGAGTGAAGTCGTACGATTCATGGCCCGCTGCGAACGATGGTTGCGGCACGCCGCCACGGCCTTGCCGGCACACGCGGACCTGTGCATCGACCTGGATCGCGATCACCGCGCCGGAAGGGTTACTCCGCCGCTGGCGTCGGATTCGTCACGGCGCGGCCCGGCCCGGAACCCCGCACGGCATCGCTGACGACCCGCGCGAACTGAGCGATGTCGATCGGCTTGACGAGATAGAAATCCGCCCCGGCGCGCAACGCGGCATCGCGTGATTCGACGGACCCGGCCGCGGACAGCGTCACGATGCGGCCGGTGTAGCCTTGCGCACGCAGGCGGAACACGGCGGCATTCCCCGACATGCCCGGCAACCCGACGTCGACCAGCAGCACGTCGGGAACCTTCCGGCGAACTTCCTCGAGCGCGCTGGCTGCGTCGGAAACCAATCGCACGTCGAGTCCGAGTTCGCCCAGCAGCGCCTGCGTCAGGTGCGCGACGTCCGGGTCATCATCGACGACCAGCACGTCGTGGCCGGCGAGGTTGCCGCCGGAACCAGCGGGCGGGCCGGCGGGTTCGGCATCGCCGCGGCTGGACGGCAATTGCACGCGAAACACGCTGCCGCCACGCGGGTTCGACTCCAGCTCGAGTTCCCCGCCCATTTGCCGGACGAGACGACGCACGATGCTGAGCCCGAGCCCGGCGCCCTTGCTGCCTCCCGGACCGCCGCGGTTGAACGGCTTGAAGACGACCTCGCGGAACTCGTCCGGAATGCCGAGTCCGGTGTCGCGGACCGCGAACTCGAGGGCGCCGCCGTGCCAACCCATGCGGATGTCGACCGCGCCGCGGGCGGTGTAACGCACCGCGTTCGACACGAGGTTGACGAAGATCTGGCGCACGCGCAATTCGTCGAACACGGCCGGCGGCTCGGGGTCGATCGACGCTTCGATGCGGAACGCCAAGCCCTTGTCTTCGGCGAGTGGCCGGAACATCGCATCGAGATCGGACACCAGGGCCTGCAGGTCGACCGTGCCCGGTTCGAGCAGGGTCGGCTGCGATTCCCCCCGGCCGTATTCGAGCAGGTTCTCGGCGAGTGTCAGGAGGTAGGTGGCGTTGCGCCGCATGGCGCCCAACGCCCGGACCGATTCCGCGTCGAGGCCGGCCTGTCGCTCCAGCAGGTGCAGGTAGCCGAAGATCGATGTCAGCGGCGTGCGGAAGTCGTGGCTCAGGGTCGCAATGAGGGCCGTCTTCAGTGCGTTGGAATCCTCGAGTTCGGTGCGCTCGCGCTCGAGTTCGCCGCGAATGCGCTTGAGCTGGCCGATCGCCCGCATCTTCTCGATGCCGGCGAGCGCCTCGTCGTGCGCCGCCTGTTGCTGCTCGCGGCGCGCTTCGACATCTTCCCCGGCGCCGAGCAGCAGCAGGTGGTAACCCTCGCCGGCATCGAGGCGGTGCAGGTGCGCGCACACGCCATTGCCGAGCGTCACGAACGGCAGCTCGAGCGTGCCGCGATCGGGCAGTCCGATGAAGAGATCGGCCAAACCACGGGCACCGGATTCGCGGTCGGCGGCATCGATGCCATAGTGTCCACCGTCGCCGATGACCCGGGAGATCCGCCACTCCCGGTCGGTCTCGACGAGCACGGGCTGCGCACGACGGATCAGCACGTCGCGCAGGTACGCATCGATCCGTGGCGGGAACTCGCCTTCGGTCACGAAACGAGCCTCGTCGCGATCGCCGTGAAGGCTTGTTCGACCCCCTCGCCGGAAAGCGCGCTGGTCTCGAACACCGGCAGCGTCTTGCGCAGTTCGACCAGTGTCTGCGGCAGCACCTCCCAGCCATCGACGCGGTCGAGTTTGTTGACAGCCAGCACCGCGACAGCCTCCGGCAGCAGCATGCGCGACTCCATCAGCAGTCCAAGCGCCGAGTCCAGGGTAGCCTCGCGCGTGCCGTCGGCGACCAGCAGCAGCGCGCTGGCGCCCCGCAGGTACGTGAGGCTCAGGCCATCGAGCGCGTCGCGACCGGCGATGTCCCAGACGACGAGCTTGACGGCGAGATCGCCATGGACCGGGACGACACGCGTGTCGACCTTGACGCCCACCGTCGTCAGGTACTTGTCCGAAAACGTGCTGTGGACGAAGCGCGCCACGAGACTGGTCTTGCCGACGCCGAAGGCGCCGACCATGCAGATCTTGCGGGCGACCTCACCGCTCATTCGGTGCCGGATTGCAGCCGGATGCGCACGACCGCTTGGCGCTCGTCACCGGCCGTCGCGCCGGAATCGGCCACTGCCCGCACGCCGCGGGACGCCAGCGCGTCCGCGAGCCATTGCGCACGACGGGCCTTGACCACGACGTTGGCTTCGGCACTCCCGACGGCATCATGGCCGCCTTGCGTGAAGATCGTCACCCGTTCATGGGCAGTGGGCGCCAGCGCGATGATCCGCTGCAACTTCGCCGCCAGTCCATCGACGACCCCGTCCTGTCCCGGCAGCGCCGAATCGTCCCGCCGGAACCGGATGGTGGTGCCCTCGACCGCGCGGATGAGTCCTTCGAGTTCACGGCGCGCCACGGCCACCGGATCGACGTCCGGCGCGACCGTGAAGCGTACCGAACGCACGCCGGCCACCCATGGCGCCCGTTCGCGCGCCGATTCGATCCACTTCTGGTCCGCCGAGCCGGTGGCCGACAGCACACCGCCGGTTACCGACAGCGAGACGCCATCCGGCGGTGCCAGCAGGCGCTGCGCTCGACGCACGATCATGCGATCGTCGGTGGACACGAACCCGGTGGTCACGACGCGAGGCGCGTGGTCCGCGAACCCCGACGCCGCGAGGTCCGGCTCGAGGGGGGGCGCATCCGGATCGAGCAGCCCTTCGACGGCGACGCCGTCGAAGCCGCGGCGTTCGAGGCCAGTGAGCACGAAACCCGGATGCGCGTCGAGCCGTTGGCGCAGGTCGGCGAGCTGCCGATGTCGCTGCCACAGCCACGCGGCAAACACACCGAGCGCCACCAGCACGAACAGGAGGACGATGCGCGCGGGCCAGCGCGAGGTGCGCTCTGCTGGCGCATCGCCGGCGTGCGGTACCGCCTGCACCAGGGCCATCGGATCAAGCCACTCGCGCCAGATCGGAGCCGCCGCGTCGTCGGGCGGCAACCCCGTCTCGGCACGCTCGGCATCGCGGCGATGGATGTCCTCGAGCCGTTCCGCGAGCACCTCGCGCAACGCGGGTGGCGGAACGCCGCGCAGGAAGCAGGCCAGGTTGAACTTCGGTCCGACCAGCACCCACAGCACGTGTTCCCCGACCTGTGCCGATTCCAGCGTTCCGCCTTCGGCTCCACCCACTGAGTCGTGCACGAAGTCGCCGACCGCGGTCAGCATGCCGGCGATCGCGTCCGCATCGAGCGAGGGCAGGTTCGCGGCGGCGGCATGGAAGCACACTAATCCCGAATCCCGCGCGATGACGAAGACATGGTCGATGCCGTAGGCCAGCGTGTGGGCGAGCGCGACCTGGGCATACGGGACCCCACTCCGCCAGCTTTCGAGCCGCCAGCGCAAACCCCGCACCGTGAAGCTGCTCTCGACCGCCGTGTTGATTCCGGCGGCGAGGTTGCGCACCGCTTCGGCGACTGCCTTGCGGATGGCCGGCCCGATGACCGGGAACAGCAGGTCGACGATGGCCTGCCGGTTGGCGCGCACCGCGTGGCCGAATGCATGCGTGAACGGCGGTGCCAGCGCCTGCGCCAGGCGCGCCGTGCCGTGCAGGTCACGGGCCGCCTCGAGCGCGCCCGGCAAGCGTTCGGGGAGTTCGCCCGCGCGCCGCTCGAGTTCGGCAATCCGGTGGTCGTGCGCGTCGAGCTCGGCGATCTCGCCACCGAGCAGCAACCGGCGCAGCCGGTCATAGCGGCTGGCCGCCGGCACCTCGGCAAGAACTCGCCGGCGAGGTTGACCCGGTTCCGGTTCGCTCACCGACAGGGACTCCGGTCCACGTGCGAGGGGCCGGCCGGACTCAGTCCTTGGCCGGCAGGTCGAATTCGCCTTTCAGGCGCAGCGCCAGCTCGGTCAGCATTTCCGCCAGATCCTGACGTCCGACCTTGTCCCCATGCAGACGCTCTCGCGTGCGTTCCAGATCCGAGTGGATCTCGCCGGCGCGCGCCTCGAATGCGGTCCGCAGTTCGGCAAGCGCCGCCCGTGCCCGTTCGGCCGCATCCGACTGCTCATGGCGCAGGGCTTCGATCGTCGTCCCGACTTCGTCGCGCGCGACGCGCGCCGCCTGCTGCAGGCGCGTTTCGGCGGCGTCGACCGCGCGATTGCGCTCCTGGGACTCCTGGTGCAGGGTTCGCCCCAGCCGGTCGAGTTGCTCGTCGAGCCGCTTGCCGAGTTCGGCGACGCGTTGTTCGGTGACTCCGGCCAGCCGCTTGAGCTCGGCCTCCAGGCGCTGGTTCAACGCCTCGAAGCGGCGTTCGTAATCGCGCATCTGCCCGCCGAACAGGATGTCGCGGATCTGTTCGACATTGCGGTCGGGACCGTTGTCGTCGGATTGAGGATTCGGGTCAGACATGGCGAGGCTCCCCGTGCTTCGATTGGCTCCATGTGCAGTATGCGCGGTTCCCTGGCCGGCGTGCCGGCGCCGCAGCGTCAGACGCGCTCGAGCCGGTAGCCATGCTGGTAGACGGCGGTCAGCCGCCAGCCATGATCACCATTGAGGCCGAGCTTCTTGCGCAAGCGGCTGACGTGCGTATCCACGGTACGGGTCGAAACGGCGGACGACAGGTTCCAGACATACTCCAGCAGGGCGGAGCGGCCGACGATGCGGCCCTGCCGGCGAAACAGGAACGCGGCGAGGTCGAACTCCCGCTGCGTCAGTTCGATTTCGGACCCGCCGATCGAAACCCGCCGGCGGTCGGTATCGATCGTGTATGGAGGGAACACCATCGTCTGCTGCGCGACGGCCCCCGACCGGCGCAACGCCGCGTCGACCCGTGCCAGCAGTTCGCGCCGCTTGGCCGGCTTCGTGACGTAGTCATCACCACCGCAGGCGAGGCCGCGGACGAGATCCTCCTCGCTGTCGCGGGCGGTCAGGAAAATCACCGGCAGCATGGCGGTCGGCGAAGCGCGGATCCACGCGATCACGTCGAGCCCACTCCCGTCCGGGAGCATCCAGTCCAGCAGCAACAGGTCGATGGCTTCGACACCCAGCCGGCGGCGGAAATCGACCGCGCTGCGGAACCAGCGCACGTCGTAACCGGACTCCTCCAGCCAGTGGACGAAGATCGCGGCCTGGTCAGGGTCATCCTCGAGCAACCCGACCACACGTCCCGCGTGGATCGCGCTTGCCGCTGCGCCCGCGGCCGAGTCCGATCCGGGCTTCCGGTCCGGCACCGAGGCTGCCTCCGGACTCAGTCGACGAGGAAGTTGATCCTCATGTTGACGCGCCACTCGGTCACCTTGCCATCCTCGGACGTCGCGACCTTGATGTCGTTGATCCAGGCCCCGCGGATGCCCTTGACGGTCTTCGAGGCTTTGGCAAGCCCCTTCTCCACCGCATCCTCGATGCCTTTGGACGATGAACTGCTGAGTTCGATGATCTTGGTGACGGACATGGCGAATCGCTCCTTCGGTCATTCCCTTCCATCGCCACTATAGCAAAGCACCGGTGGCCTTCCAGCACGCCGCGCCACCACGCAGTCATGCGGCTCCCGGGCGGGTCCGATCCGGAACGAAGCGCAACCAGACGAGGAAAACCACCAGTGCGTCGAGCACGATCAACGCCTGCCATACATAGAGGTGAAACCACTCGAACCAGTCGTGATCCCAGCGATTCAGGTAATACAGGCTTCCGATGCGGACCAGGTTGAGGACCTGGATCGCGACGATGCCACCGGCGATTCCGGACAGGCGCTGTCGCCATGATGCTGGCCAAGCCAGCATCGCCGAAACGAGGAGGATCATCGCCTCGATGCCGGTGCAGCCGCGCACGATCGCGATTCCCGCGCCCGTGACGCGGTCGGCGAGTATGTTGCCGTGCGCGGTGATGGTCGAATCGAACAAGCCGAGCAGCAACGCGGTGACCGAGGTGATTCCTGCCGTGAACGGGGCAATGAAATACCGCTCGACCGGTTCGAGGACGTCGATCGTGAACAGTGCGACCATCCACAGGATGAAGACGATCAGGAAGCGTGCCACGCGACGATCCTCCACGGAAACCCGAGTCTACCCGGCGCGCCGCATCCCGGCACGACGGAATCGCGCGATGCGTGGGTCCGGAACGCCGGGCCTCGGCATGCCGTCGCGCTCCAACTGGACATCGCCGGCGCCGCATGGGATTAATCACGCCAGGACGTTCACCTGCAACCGGCACCCGGCGCGCAACCCCGGCAGCAAATGAATCCCGCCCCCAACCTCTTCTTCATCGGCCCGACGGGCGCCGGCAAGTCGACCGTAGGCGCCCGCGTGGCCCGCCGGCTGGGTCTTCCGTTCCACGATCTCGATGACGCGATTCGGGCGCATACCGGCGCCGACCCCGCGCTGATCTTCGACCTCGAGGGCGAAGCCGGTTTCCGGCGCCGTGAGTCGGCGTTGCTGGCCGCCCTGGCCACGGGCGACGGACTCGCGCTCGCCACCGGGGCGGGCGCGGTGCTCGACCGGGCCAATCGCGATCTCCTCGGCCGGCGCGGCTTCGTGGTCTGGCTCGATGCCGACGTGGAAACACAACTCGCGCGCCTCGGGCGCGATCGCCAACGACCGCTGTTGTCGGGCGCCGATTTGCGGGCGCGCCTCACCGGCATGGCCGCGACACGGACCCCGCTGTATGCCGCCCTCGCCGACCTGCACATCACGCCCCGCGCAACGCGCAGCACCGATGCCCTCGCCAGCGACATCGCCGAACTGGTCTGCCGGCATTGGCGCCGCACTCCGGCCGGGCCGCCGGAATGACCGGCGCCTCGATCGTCGAGGTACCGCTCGACACGGGCGCTTACGTGGTCCGGATCGGACGGGGCCTGCTTGCCGACGCGACGCTGTGGCCGCCGCTGGCGGGTGACGGCGCCGTGCTCGTCGTGACCGACGAACGCGTCGCGCCGCTGTATCTCGATCGACTGCGCAACGCACTCGGCGCGTCTGCGCAGGCAACCCTGATCCTGCCCGAAGGCGAACGACACAAGACGCTCGGCAGCGTCATCCGGGTGTTCGACGCACTGGCGACCCATCACGCCGGACGCGATGCGGTGGTGGTCGCGCTTGGCGGCGGGGTCATCGGCGATCTCGCCGGGTTCGCCGCCGCGTGCTGGATGCGGGGCATTGCCATCGTACAGGCGCCGACGACCCTGCTCGCGATGGTCGACGCCGCGATCGGCGGGAAAACCGGGGTCGACATGCCGGCCGGCAAGAACCTCGTGGGTGCCTTCCACCAGCCACGCATGGTCATTGCCGATCTCGCGACGCTCGACACACTGGACGGTCGCGACTACCGCTGCGGCCTCGCCGAAGTGGTCAAGTACGCCGCCATCGGGAACCGCCCCTTCTTCGAATGGCTCGATGCCCATGCCGGCGGGTTGCTCGCGCGCGATCCTGGCGCGCTGTGCATTGCGGTCAGCGAAAGCTGCCGGCACAAGGCCAGGGTCGTGGCGCAGGACGAACGCGAACATGGCGAGCGCGCACTGCTCAACTTCGGCCATACGCTCGGGCACGCCCTCGAAGCCGCCGGCGGTTACGTTCGCTGGCGGCACGGTGAAGCGGTTGCGATCGGCATGGTGATGGCCGCCCGCCTGTCCGAGCGGCTCGGACTCGCGTCGGGGGCCGATGCCGATCGCCTCGTCGCGTTGCTCGCGAAACTCGGGTTGCCGATCGAGTGGCCGGCGGATGTCGATGTCGAAGCCGTCCTCGCGTCGTTGCGGTTCGACAAGAAATCCCGCGCGGGGCGGCTGCAATTCGTCCTGTGGAACGGAATCGGCAGCGCACGGCTCCCGGAGGAGGTTCCGGTCGAAGCGGTGCTTGCGGCGATACGCGCGCCGCTCTGAGCCGTGGCCGGCGGCCCGCGGATACAATGCGCCGATGCGCGTGTTCATGCAGACGCCCCCCGCCGCCCGCGAATCGCCGCGTTACTACCAGTTGGTGCTGGAACAGGACCTGCTCGGCGGCTGGACGCTGGCGCGGGAATGGGGTCATCTCGGCGGTCGGGTCAGCGCCAGGCGCGAGGTCTTCCTCGAGCGCGACGCCGCGTTCGGCGCGTTCGAGCGTGCCCGTGATGCACAGGTCCGCCGCGGCTTTCGCGTCATGTTCAGCCAGGGCCTGGACAATCCCCGTGGCAGTTGATTCCAGCGGACGCGGATTGCGCGCAACGCGCTTCCTGCGCGCACTCCGGCGCGAACCGGTCGACGCGACGCCGATCTGGATCATGCGCCAGGCTGGACGGTACTTGCCCGAATACCGTACCGTGCGCGAAAAGGCGGGCAGCTTCCTCGCGCTCGCGAAGACGCCCGAACTCGCCTGCGAAGTGACGGTGCAACCGCTGCGCCGCTTCGACCTCGATGCCGCGATCGTGTTCTCGGACATCCTGACGGTTCCGGACGCGATGGGACTCGGGCTGCATTTCGTCGACGGCGAAGGTCCGCGGCTCGCCCGGCCGGTGCGCGGCCCGGACGACATCCTGCGCCTCGGCGTGCCGGACCCCGAGGACGACCTCCGCTACGTGCTCGACGCCGTGCGGCTCGCGCGCCACGAACTCGAAGGTCGCGCCCCGCTGATCGGATTCTCGGGCAGCCCGTGGACACTCGCCTGCTACATGATCGAAGGCCACGGTTCATCGACCTTCAGCCGCGCGAAAGCCCTCGCGCTGGACGCGCCGGAGGCGATGCACCGCCTGCTCGACGTCCTGACGCGCGCCGTCACGCACTATCTCGCCGCGCAGGCGGCCGCTGGCGCGCAGGCGCTGATGGTGTTCGACACCTGGGGAGGGTTGCTGGCGCCCCGGCAATTCAGGGAGCTGGCCCTGCCGTCCCTGGCAGGTGTCGTCGCCGGCCTTCGAAGTGGCCCCGGAGCTGGCGTGCCGGTCATCGCGTTCAGCAAGGGCGCCAACAGCCACCTCGAAGCGCTCGCCGACACCGGCTGCGCCGCGCTCGGCCTCGACTGGACGGTTTCACTCGGCGAAGCGCGTATCCGCACCGGGGGACGCGTCGCGTTGCAGGGCAACCTCGATCCGACCGTCCTGCTGGCAGGTCACGATGCCATCCGACGCGAAGCGGCCGCGGTGCTCGACGACTTCGGTCCCCACCCCGGACACGTCTTCAACCTCGGGCATGGCATCACGCCGGACGTGGACCCCGAAGCGGTCTCGGCGCTCGTATCGGCCGTGCATGCACGGGCGCCGATTCCGGCTTGAGCATCACGACGATCCGGCCTCACCACTGCGGCGCGACGAACGCGCCATGGCGCGGGCAACCGCTGCAGCGAGGGCGGCGGCGGTCAACGGCTTGCGGACCAGTTCGTCGAAGCCCGCCTCGCGGCACTGTGACTCTTCGCCCCCGGTGGCGCGCGCAGTGACGGCAACCAGGCGCACGCCAGGATTGCCCGCCCGGCCCGATCGCACGAGCCGCGCGAATTCGAATCCGTCGATCCCGGGCAAATCGAGATCGACCAGCGCGAGGTCCACCGGCTGCGTACCCAGCTCGGACATGCCGGCCAGCGCGTTCGGCGCATGGCGGGCACGATGTCCGGCCTTCGCGAGCAGCGCCAGCACGACGGCGGCGACCGTCGCATCGTCCTCGACCAGCAGCACGTCGAAGGACTGCGCCGCCACTTCCGGAACGGGGGCGGCAACGACGCCTTCGCCTGCTTCCGGCAACGGGAGTTCGACGATGAAGCGCGCGCCATGTCCTGGCTGGCTGTCGACGGCAATGCGCCCGCCCATCAGCGACAGCAGTTCCCGGCAGATCGCAAGCCCGAGTCCACTGCCCCCATGGCGACGCCCGATCCCTGGCGCCTGCTCGAACCGCTGGAACAAACGGGCCGCCATTTCGGGCGCCATCCCGGGACCGGAATCCGTAACCGTCATCTGGAGCGCGCCGCTTCCGGTACGGCGGACGGCCAGTCCGATGCGCCCGGCATCGGTGAATTTCAGCGCGTTGTTGAGCAGGTTCAACAGGACCTGCTTGACGCGCACACCGTCACCGACAACGCGCCGTGGCGTCCCGCCGTCGATCGTCAGGTCGAATGCGAGTCCCTTGCGCGCCGCGAGCGGACGGATCAGGTCGGCGACTTCCCGGATCAGGATCCGCACATCGAAGGGCACGGGTTCGAGCGCGAGCCGCCCGGCTTCGATGCGGGCCAGGTCGAGGCTGTCGTTCACCATCCGCAGCAGCAACTCGCCGGATTGCCGGATCGCCGTCGCATAGGTGAGTTGGCGATCGTCGAGGTCGGTGTCGAGCAGCAGCTCGCTCATGCCGAGGACGCCGGTCATCGGCGTGCGAACCTCGTGACCGAGCGTCGCGAGGAAAGTCGATTTCGCTTCTGCAAGTCCTTCGGCCGCGAGGCGGCGCTCCTCGGCAAGGGCGAGGACCTGGCGTCGCTTGAACCGGCCCCGCACGGCCAGTGCAACCAGGGCCAGCAACGCCAGGGCCGCAAGGACGTAGACGAGATAGGCGACGGGTGTCACCCAAGGGGCGGCGGCGACATCGATCCGGATCGGCGACGCCAGCGCCGACCACACGCCGTCGGCGTTGGCGCCGCCGATCGAGAGGAGATACGAACCCGCCGGAAGCTGGGAATAGGTCCGCTCCCCTGCTTCGCCTTCGACCCAGTCCCGGTCCCAGCCCTGCAACCGGAACCGGTACCTGTTTTCAGACGGGTTCAAATAGCTCAGCACGCGCGCAGCGACGTGCAAGTCCCGGTCCCCGTAGCGCAACTCGACCGGCTTGGCGGGATCGAGATCGATCACCCGTCCGTCGCGCCGCACATCCAGCGCGATCAACCGCAGCGGTGATGGCGGCGAAGACAGTTGCAACGCTTCCGGATCGAAGCCAACCACGCCTTGCAAGGTTCCGGCGTACAGCGTGCCGTCCGCGCCGGAAACGAGGGCGCCATCGTAGAACTGCGGACTCGGCAAGCCGTCCCGCGCGCCGAAGTGCCGAATCCGCCGCGATCCCGGGTCGAACCGCCAGAGGCCGCGTGGTGTCGGGACCCACACGATGCCGGTGCGATCGACGGCGAGTGCATTCGCGTGCACGGACGGCCAACCGTCCGACGCGCCGATCCGCTCGAGAGCGTGGAGTCCTTTGGGCGTGATGGCGTATCGCGCCAGTACGCCGAGCTGGTGCAGCCAGAGACGGCCGTCGCCGTCGAACGCCATCGCATCCACCGGCGCTTTCGGCACGCCGCCGACGATCGCGAACCGGTTCCGCGCCGCGTCGAATCGCGCGACACCGACGGCCGTTGCGAGCCACGGCTCACCCTCGCGGTCGAGCAGCAGCGTGCTGATGTCGGAATCGGGAAGGGTTCCCGCCTTCACGGTGTAGCGGGCCACCAGCCGCAACGGCGACGATGCTTCCGGACCCGGCGCGCCGATCCGCGCGACTCCGCCACCACGCACGCTCACCCATACGTCGCCATCGGCGGCCCGGCGCAGCGAATTCACGAATCCCTGCGGCAGCGCGTCGTCACGCGAATCATCCATCGGCATGGTCCGCGACTTGCCGGTCGCGAGCGCCGTGAGTTCGACACCGGTCTGGCGACCAATCCAGAGGTCATCCGCCCCATCCGGCAACAAGGCACGCAGCATGGTGCCGGCGGCGTGCAAGGCCTTGCCCTTGCGCTCGACCTTGCCGCTGGCCGGATCGATCCGGTCGATGCCGTCGCGATCTTCAGCGACCCAGATCGCGCCGTCGGCGGCGACCGCAAGGGCCTGCGCGTGCGAATGCGTGAGACTCGTGTCGTCCCCTGGCACGTGCCGATAGGCGCTGAAGTTGCGCCAGTGCGCCGGCAAGCGCGCGATGCCGGCCTCGGTCGTGCCGAACCACACGTTGCCCTCCGCGTCCCGGAGGATGTGCGAGGACCTCGCGTCGGGATAGGCGCCGACGATGTTGTCGAGACCCTGGAAGAGATCGGTGCCGCGTGCCGACAGGCGCGCGAACCCGCCTGGAAGCCCGAGCCACACAGTTCCGTCGGATCCCGGCTCCATGGCCAGGATGCGCAGGCCGGGAGCGTCGGCCGTCGCGGTCTCGACGTGGCCGAGGTCGCCCGAGATGCGCAATGCGCCGTGATGCGTGCCCGCAAGCATCGCGCCGTCATGCCCGGGCGTCACGTCGGGAACGATCGATGAAACCATCCAGGGGCCCCGGACTTCCGGCAACGCGACGTGGTGCAGCGTGCCGTCGGGATCGCGCACGTCGACGCCGGCGTCCGTGCCGATCCACAGGCGCCCGCGGCCATCGACGGCGAGGCTGATGACGATGCTCGAGTCGAGCGACGCCGGATCGTCGGCGTCATGGTCGACATGCAGGAACGTGCCGTCGGGATTCAGGCGATTGAGCCCGCCGAGGTACGTCCCGACCCAGATCGCGCCGTCGTGGTCCTGTGCCAGCGTCCATACATCATCGCTGCCCAACGTGCTGGTGTCGTTCGGGACATGCCGCCAGTGCTCGAAACGCGAACCGTCTGCGGCGAGCCGGTTGAGTCCCGACCCCTCTCCGCCGCACCAGATCCTCCCGTCCCGGTCGACGAGGATCGCCGTGACGTCGTTTGCGGCCAGCGAACCCGGGGCGGACGGATCGTGCCGGAACACGCGGAAACCGACACCGTCGAAACGGGCCAGCCCGTCGTTGGTGCCGATCCAGATGAAACCCGCGTGGTCCTGCGTCACCCACGCGACATTGTTCGACGGCAAACCATCGTCGACGGTCATGCGCGTGAACTGCGGCAGCGCCGGCGGTGGCCCGGCCACGGCCGCCACCGCCAACGCCCAAAGCGACAAGGCCAGCCAGCGCATTGCCGGTTCCTCCCGCGGCGATGGTGCCACGACCGTCGTCCCGGCGCACCGGTGGAAACAGCACTGACCGGGCTAGAATCGGGCGCATGGCATCGAGCGCCCGCCTCCCCCTGCGACTGATCGCGCTGGCCAGCGTTGCGGTCGGTGGCGTGCTGGTTGCGGGATTCCTCATCTCGACGATCAACGGTGCACTCGAGTTCTACGCCCGCCTCGAAGCATTGCCGGCGTGGCTGCGTTGGCCGCTCGCGACCGGCGCGACGCTGCTGGTCGCGGCGTTCGGCTGGCTCCTGTGGACGCTCGCCCGGCCCGCGGCCCGCGGTGCCCGCAACGCGCTGCCCGCGATCACGCGGGAGGATATCGACCAACGCATCGGCGAACTGCGTGCTCGCGCAATCGACACGACGGCACTCGAATCCGAACTCCGCGGCCTCGACCAGCGACGCGACAGCGGCGACCTCTACGTCGCCCTGTTCGGCGAAATCTCCACCGGCAAATCGAGCCTGATCAATGCGCTGGCTGCCGGTTCGCAGCCGGCAACCGACGTGCGCGGCGGAACCACCCGCACGGTCGACCTCCATCGGGGGCGCCTGCCCGATGGTCGCGACCTGGTGCTGGCCGACGTGCCCGGCAGCGCAGAGGCCGGCGGCGAGGCGCGTGAGCGCATCGCCCGCGAGGAAGCACTGCGCGCGCACGCCGTCATGTACCTGTGCACGGGCGACCTCACACGCTCGCAAGCCGCCGAACTCGACTGGCTGCACACCTTCGGCAAGCCGGTGATCCTCGTGCTGAACAAGGCCGACTGGTACGACGATACCGAGAAGGCCGAGCTTGCCAGCCGCCTGCACGAACGATTTGCACCCCTCGTCGACGCCATCGTCGAGATTTCGGCGGGCGGCATCGAGCGGTTCGAACGCGTACTGGCCGACGGTGCCCGTGAACGCGTCGAACGCGACCGGCAGCCGAATCTCGTCGCGCTGACGGACGCACTGCAGCGCGTGGCCCGCGCTGGTGCGCCGGCGCTGGAGCCCGCGCGTCAGGCGGCGGTGCTGGCGGACGTCGGCCATCGCAGCGACGCCCTCGCGCGGGCGGCGGCACTGCGCGAAGCCGATGCCGTGGTCGGCAAATACACCCGCCGCGCAATCGTCGGCGCGCTCGCGGCCATTGCCCCCGGCAGCGATATCCTGATCCAGGGTGCACTCGGCACGGCGCTCGTGGGCGAGTTGGCACGCGTCCACCGCGTACCAGTGCGCGAGATCGACATCGAGGCCCTGCTCGCGCGCATCGGGTTGACCGTCCGCAACACCGCGGCGATCGTGCTGGCCGTCGCCGGCAATGCCCTGAAGGCGTTCCCCGGGGTCGGCACGCTCGGCGGCGGGCTGCTGCACGCCATGGCCTATGGTTTCGTGTTCGACAGTGTCGGCCACGCCCTGTCGGCCACGCTCGCCGAGCGTGCGGAACTGGACGCCGCCGACGTTGAAACGCGCGTGCGTGCCCTGTTGACGTCACCCGCGCGGGATCGCATCGAGCGCGTTGCCGCACTGGCGCTCGAGGCCTGGCGCGACCCCGCCGGCAAACCGCCGTGACGGAAACTCCGGCTCCCTACCCTCCGCGATCGCGATTCCCCGCCGGAATTCGCGTCGCCATGGCCGCGGCGGTACTGGCCGGGGCCATCGGGGGCGGCGACGCGAGCGCACGGCCCGCGACCTACCGCTTCGACACCGACCACTCGCAAGTCTTGTTCAGCGTCAGCCACGAGGACTTTTCCCGTCCGGTCGGACGCCTGCGCATTGCGGGCGGCTGGTTCACGTTCGATCCGGACGACTGGTCCGCGAGCCGCGTCGACATCTCGATCGACCTCGCCACCGTCGACCTCGGCGACCCGAAATGGAACGACGCCGTCGAGTCCCCGCAGTTCCTCGATGCGAACCACTGGCGGACCGCGCGTTACACCGGCGGCAAGGTCGAAAGAACCGGCGACAAGACGGGCATCATCCACGGCACGCTCGATTTCCACGGGCACGTCGCGCCGGTCGACGTGTCGTTCACGCTGAATCGCATCGGCAACGATCCGTACGCGTTTGCCGCGAAGGCGGGCTTTTCCGCGCGGGCGAAGATCAGCCGTTCGGCGTTCGGGCTGACGCGCTTCCGGGACGTGGTAGGGGACGAGGTCGACCTGCGCTTCGAGATCGAGGGGCTGCGCGGCGGAGAACCGGAAGGAACGCGATGAACGGCCACGCACTTGCCGGACGGCCGCGGCATCGCCGGCGTGCAACCTGAGCGAGTTTGCGGCATCCTCGATTCCGGTTGCCGACGCCGCGAGTGACGATCGATGCCGTTCAAGAGCGATTCGTCCCGCTGGGGCAGCATCGCGAAGACCTTCCATTGGCTGGTTGTCGTCCTGATCCTCGTGCAGGCGACGGTCGGCCTCGTCATGGTGCAGCTGCCCAAGCGGCCGAACGTGATCCCGCTGTTCGACTTCCACAAGTCGCTCGGCCTCACGATCCTCGCGCTCGCCGTGTTGCGCCTGGCGTGGCGCGCTTTCGACCACCGCCCGTCGCCGCCTCCCACGATGCCGCGTTGGCAGGTCGTCGGTGCGCGTGCAGGACACGTTGCACTGTACGGCCTGCTGTTCGCCGTGCCGCTCTCGGGGTGGTGGTTCGATTCGGCCAGCAGCCTGAGGCCCCTCTACTGGTGGGGCGTCGTGCACGTGCCGCACCTGACCGCGGGGCCGGACAAGGCGCTGGCGACCTTCACCGCGGGTCTTCACGAGACCTTGTTCTGGACTCTCGCGGCGGTCGCGGCCGGGCACGCGATCGCAGCGCTCTGGCATCATTTCGTCACCGGTGACATCGTGTTGGTGCGCATGCTCCCGAGCCGCGCGCGCAGCCACGACGGGCCGGGCTGATTGCACGTTCGAGGAGATCCGGGATGCCGAGAATCACCTTTGCCTTCCTGGTGCTGCTGGTTTCGCTGCCGGCAGCCGCAGGTTCCTGGCAGGTCGACAAGGCCCGCAGCACACTGACGTTCCATGCAAGCTTCGAGGGCGAGGGCTTCGACGGCAAGTTCCCGAAGTTCGACGCCAGGATCCGCTACGACGCGAACAACCTCGCCGATTCGCTGTTCGACGTTACCGTCGATCTCGCCAGCGTCGACACGGCCAGCAGCGAACGCGACCAGACGCTGACGACCAGCGACTTCTTCGACGTGTCGAGGTTTCCGCAGGCGCATTTCGTCACATCACGCTTCCATCGCGCGGCGGATGGCAAGGTGACGGCGGATGGCACGCTGACCTTGCGTGGCGTGTCGAAGCCCGTCGTCCTGACGGTCGTGTTGAAGCCGGAAGGCAACGACACCGCCACGCTCGACGTCGACGCGACCCTCGATCGCCTCGGCTTCGGCCTCGGCACCGGCAGCGACTGGTCGGAAATCTCGAAGCAGGTCACCGTGCACGGGCACCTGGTCCTGACCGGGTCGTGATTCCGCCCCGCGGCACTGCGCGATGAAGCCTTTCCTGCCGGCGTGGTGGCGGCGTTGGCGCGAGCGTCGCGGTGAACGATCGTTGCGTGCGCCCGAACCGCACATCCCCGCCGACGGCCACCCGGCACAGGCCGCCGCGGCGTTGCGATCGCTGCTCGATGACGCCACGGTTCCGGAAGACATCCGGCGTTCGCTCGCCGACGATTTCGCGCAGCTCGAGTCGATGCTGGCGAGGCTCGAACACGGCGAAGTGCACATCGCCGTGTTCGGCCGCGTCAGTGTCGGCAAGTCCGCACTCGCCAACGCGCTGCTCGGCGAAGATGCGTTCCCCGTCGGCGTCCTGCATGGCACGACCCGCGACGCGCAGGGACGACCGTGGCACGAGGTGGCGGAAGGCAACGTGCGGTTGATCGACACTCCGGGGATCGACGAGCTCGACGGCGAGACCCGGGAGCGCTTCGCGACCGATGTCGCCACGCTCAGCGACCTCGTGGTGTTCGTCGTCGACGGGGACATGACCCGGCGCGAACGCGACGCGCTGGTGACGCTGGCGAGAACCGAGCGGCCGCTGCTGCTGGCACTGAACAAGGCCGACCGCTACCGCGACGACGAACGCGAGCGCCTGCTCGAACGGCTGCGAGAACACGCGGCCGGGCTGGTGCTGCCCGACAACGTCGTCGCGGTCAGTGCACGCCCGGCGCCGCTGCGCCGCGAAATCGAGGCTGGCGCGGCCGATGCGCCGTCCGCCACGCCGCCACCACCCGACATCACGGCGCTGCGCTCACGTCTCGTCGCGGTGCTCGAACGCGAGGGCCGCACGCTCGCCGCAATCAACGCCGGCCTGTTTGCCGGCCGGCTGACCGACGCCGTCGCCAGCAAGATCACTGCTGCGCGGCGGGACCTTGCGACGCGGGTCATCCGCCAATACTGCATCGCGAAGGGCGTCGCCGTCGCCATCAATCCGATTCCGGTGGCCGATCTCCTCGCGGCCGCGGCACTGGATGCTGCGCTCGTGATCCACCTCGGCCGGGTGTACGGCCTGCCCCTCACGCGCAGCGAGGCCGGCAACCTGATCGCCGTGATCTTTGCCCAGCTGGCGGCGCTGATGGGCGCGATCTGGGGCGTGCACCTCGTCTCGTCGGCGTTGAAAGGCGTCAGTGCCGGGCTGTCCACCGTGATGACCGCCGGCGCACAAGGCGCGCTCGCCTGGTACGCCACCGAACTCGTCGGGCGGGCGGCCGAAAGCTATCTCGCGGCCGGCAAATCCTGGGGGGACAAGGGGCCGAAGACCGTCGTCAGCGAAATCGTCGCGTCGCTCGACCGGGATTCGATCCTGCGCGACGCCCGCGGGGAAATCCTGAGGCGCCTGCGGCAACGGCGGCAGGGCACCTCGCCGGCGGCGGTCGACTGACGGGCTCTTGCCGGCACAAGAAACGGCAGGCCGAAGCCTGCCGTTCCAGGTTCCCGCGGATCGGGCGGGTGTGCACCCGCCCAGATCCCGCTTTCGTCGCTTACGGCGATCCCTGCACCGCCACGTACATGTGCGCGTCGGGCGCCGCGCCGTTCGCCTCGTGGAACACGATCTCGACGAACGTGATGTTGCCCATGGCTTCGGTCGGCGTCGCGGTGACCGTGAGCGCCTGCGTCTGGTTCGGCGGCACTTCATCATTGCCATCGAAGCCATCGAGGAAGATCGTCTCGCTCGGTCCGAACGTGAAACTCTCCGGATCGACCGTGACCGTGACGCCCGGCTGCTGGTTGACGGTCACCGTCCAGTTGCCGCCGTTCTGCAGCGTATTGGTCAACGTCCGCGTCCACTGGCACGAGCCGCTGCACGCCACGTTGCGCATGCTGGCGATGTTCAGCGTGGCGGGATCGCCGCCGGCGTTCGGGTCGGCCGCGACGAAGTTGTCGTACGTCTCGTCCAGCACGAAACCGGCCAGTGCCGCCTTGGTCAAGTCCACCCGGCCACTGCCGACGTCATCCGGCGTCCACGGCGTCGTGCCGTCTTCCTCGGTGCCACCGGTGAACGCCGTCAACATCAACGCCGAATTGACTTCCTCGACGGTCCAGTCCGGATGCACCGCGCGGATCAGCGTGCCGGAACCGGTGACGTGCGGCGTCGCCATCGACGTGCCACTGTAATACGCATAGTTGTTCTCGCTCGGCGTCACCGCGGCGTAGATGCTGACGCCGGGCGCGGCGACGTCCGGCTTGGTGACCGATGCGAGCGGATCCGGGCCGCGCAGGCTGAAACCGGCGAGGACATCGCCCTGCTGCACGGCCGGCGTGAAGTCCACCGTCGTCGCCGTCGTTCCATTGGCGGTGATGAATGTGACCAGCGCGTTGCCATCCGTCTGCAGCATGCTGTAGGCCGGCAGCGTCGCGCCGCCGACCGCCATGTTGAGGACACCCGTCGTGTTGTTGTAGATCAGGGCCAGGATCGCCCCGGCCTGCTGCGCGTTGTCGATCTTTTCCTCGAACGTGCAGGTGCCGCGCGAGATCAGCGCGACCGCACCGTCGAAGAAATCCGGCGGGAAGCCACCGTTCGCGGTGCAGCCGATCGGGTTGTCGGCGTCATAGCGGATTTCCGCTCCGGTCAGCGGCTGGCCCGCATCGAGCCCGGAGCCCGGCGTCAACGAAATGTTCTGTGTATCGCCCGGAGGCGTGCCGGGCCCGGTTGCCGACAACAGGCCGGTTCCCGAGATGTTGAGGTCATGTGTCACCGCGGCAACGCTGAGCAGCCACGGGCCACGATGGTTCACTTCGCCGACCGGATCGGTGACGCCACTGCCGGTGTTGCCAGCGGCCGCGGCAACGAAAATCCCGGCGTTCATCGC
The DNA here is from genome assembly GCA_046347015.1 of Lysobacterales bacterium. Lineage (GTDB taxonomy): Bacteria > Pseudomonadota > Gammaproteobacteria > Xanthomonadales > Rhodanobacteraceae > Dokdonella_A. The sequence continues at coordinate 34,015 of JAXMHA010000005.1, forward strand.
GTCGAGGAAGTTCCGGTCGTTGTCGTTCCACGGATCGGTACCGCCGCTGATCGAGAAATTCAGCGTGTCGACGCCATCGGCGATGGCGGTGTTGATACCGCCGAGGATGTCGGCTCCCGGGCACTGGTTGGTCGGGCAGGCCTTGTACGTGCGCAGGCTCGCGCACGGCGCGACGCCCGACATCGTCGTGAATGGCGGGGGGATGGTCGGTGGCGGATCGACCGTGCCGTCGATCGTGTCGCCGGCCGCGGTGCTGGCCGTGTGCACGCCATGGCCATTGCCGTCGGCCGCGACCGGATCGGGCCCATTGCACAGGCCGTTGGCGTCGGTCGAGCTGCAATCGACAGCGCTCAGCAACTTGTGGTTTTCCGGGCCGAAGCCGCACACCGGATCATCGGCGAACGACGGGTGGGTTGGCTCGATGCCGGTGTCGATGTCGCCGACGACGACGCCCTGCCCGAGCGTGCCGACGCCAGTCGGCGTGCCGGTGCCATCCCAGATCGACGGTGCCCCGATGAATTCCGGTCCGTGATACGTGGCGAGTGGATAGACCTTTTCCTTCTCGACCCGGGCAACGCCCGGCACGGCTGCCACATCGGCCGCCTCGGCCGCGGTCAACTCCGCGGCGACACCGCTCTCGGTGATGAGGTAGTAATGCGAAGGCACCAGCGGGCGACCGATGGCCGCCGCGATGGCGGCGAGATGCTGCTGCTGGGTCGACTTCAGGAAGTCGTGGTAGGCGGTTGCCGCCGGGCTCTTGAGGTTCAGGCGGCTTGAGCCAGTCGCGGACGGCGCCGTGGCCAGCAACGCGCCCGCGCCTCCCTTGTAGTTGACGATGCCCGCCTCGGCGAAACGGATCATGTACGTTTCCCGCGCCTGGGCCTGTTGCGCCGATGGTGCAGCGGCCGCGAAACCGGCGGGTGCGGACATGACGCCCGCCAATGCGACGGCCACCGCGGCCGTCAACGCTTTCACCTGGAACCTGTTCCCCATCATAAACGTGCTCCGGAATTGGGTTTGGCCGCAACCAGTGCGGACTCGCGAACGCGTGCCGTCGGCCCATTGACCTTTCGCCCACGCCGGGTCCTTATAACAGCGCCCCGGGGGGCAAGCAATGATCCGGATCGGCCGGCCGCGACATGCAGCGGAAATCGAGCATGCGCAAAGTGCGCACGTCGTGAATCCTTGGCCTTCACGAGCGGTGCGTCGAGTCCGATCCAGGATGCGCCGTTCCGCATCGTGAACCCAGCGCGGCAAGGAAATTTTCGACGTCGCCCAGTACCGCCGTGCGCGGCATCGCCGGCAGGCTGGCAAGAAACTGCCGTCCATAGCCACGTGCCGTCAAGCGCGGATCGCACAACACCAGCACCCCGCGATCGTTGACATCACGGATCAGACGTCCGGCCCCCTGCTTCAGCGCGATCACCGCCGCCGGAACCTGCCAGTCGGTGAATGGATTGCCGCCCGCGTGGCGCACGGCATCGAGCCGCGCGGTGAGCACCGGGTCGTCCGGCGACGCGAACGGCAACTTGTCGATGACGACCACGGACAGCGCTTCCCCGGCGACGTCGACGCCTTCCCAGAAACTCGCCGCGCCGAGCAGCACGCCATTGCCGGAGTCACGGAACGCATCGAGCAATTGATGGCGAGGTGCGCTGCCCTGCACGAACAACGGGAAGTCGATGCGCGATGGCAGCTCGCGTGCCGCGTGCTGCAGCGCGCGGTGCGACGTGAACAGCAGGAACGCACGTCCGTGCGATGCCCGCAGCACCGGGGTGACCGCTGCAATCACGCCGTCGACGTAACCGGGATCGGAAGGCTCGGGCAAACCGGCCGGGAGATACAACAGCGCCTGCCGGCGATAGTCGAACGGGCTGTCGAGCAGCAGGGTGACCGGGTCGTCGAGTCCGAGCTGGCGGATGAAGTGATCGAAGCTGCCGGCCACGGAAAGGGTTGCCGAGGCGAAGATCCATGCCGCTCCCGTGTCCTCGCGCAGCGTGCGCAGCGGCGAGGCGAGATCGAGCGGCGTCGAATGGAAGGCGAACGCGTGCGCGCTGGTCTCGTACCAATGCACGCGCGCCCCTTGCGCGCCGTGCACTAGGTCCTCGAGCGAACCGGCCAGCGTCCGGGCTCGCGTCTGCACGCTGGCGAGACCGGCGCTGCGGCCGGCTTCGCCCTCGAGTGACTCGACGAGTGCCGCCAGCGCGCCGCCGAGGTCATCGATGGCGTCCATGGCTTCGGCCGAACCTTCCAGCGTCGCGAACGCACCCTTTGGCGGTAATGGCTCGAGCGCCAGCCGCACATGCTTGACCGCGGTTTCGAGCGTGGCGGTCGGTTCCTGCAACCGGGCCAACGCGCCACCGAGACCGGCACACTCGGCACGCGCATCCCGCGCGAGCTCGGTCAGCTGCCGCGCCGACAGGTGGCCCGAAAAAAAACCACTCGCCGTCTCGGGGATCTGGTGTGCCTCGTCGAGGATGAATGCTTCCGCGCCGGGCAGGATCTCGCCGAAGCCTTCCTGCTTGGCGGCGAGATCGGCAAACAGCAGGTGGTGGTTGACGACGACGAGATCCGCGTCCTGCGCCTCGCGCCGCGCCTTGAAGACGAAGCAGTCGCGATAGAACGGGCAATCGACCCCGAGGCAGTTCTCGCGTGTCGACGTGACGCGTGGCCACAGCGGCGATGATTCGGCGATGTCCACCAGCTCGGCAACGTCGCCGGATCGCGTGACGTGGGACCACGCCGCGATGCGTTCGACATCGGCTGCCTCGGCGCGGCTCGCGAAGCGGCCTTCGCGCCGCGCCTGTTCGAGGCGATACAGGCAAAGATAGTTGGCCCTTCCCTTCAGGAGCGCGGACTTGGCATGCGCGCCGAGCACCGAACGCACGCGCGGCAAGTCGCGATGGAACAACTGGTCCTGCAACGTGCGCGTGCCGGTCGACACGATCACACGGCGTCCGGACAATAGCGCCGGCACGAGGTAGGCGAAAGTCTTGCCGGTGCCGGTGCCTGCCTCGGCGACGAGCGTCGCCTGTCGGGCGATCGCATCCTCGACCGCGGCAGCCATCTGTTGTTGCACCGCGCGCGGCGCAAATCCGGGCACTTCGCGGGCGAACGGGCCCTCCGCGCCGAGCAGGTCTGCGCTGTCGCCCGTGCTCATCCGGCCCCGATCCGATTCAACACGACCGCCTGCCGGAGCCGATCGGCACGGTTCCGCGTCACATCCGCACCGGTGGCGCGACGCGGCAATCGGCGACGGCCTTCCGGGCGCGCGCCACGGTCGCGGCATCGCCGAACGCACGCCTCGCCTCGACGACCGTCTGCCAGTTGCGGGCACAGAGCGCGCCGCTCTTCGGGCCGAGTTGGTAACTCTTCATCGCGAGGATCTCGGCTTCCTGCCAATTCCCCTTCGCCACCGCGACCTCGGCGCCCAGTTGCAAGGCGTCGGGTGAATCCGAAGCGCGCTGCAGCGCCTTGGCGCTCAGCGTTGCGGCGACGTCGAGCCGCCCGGCCGCCTCGGCTTCCTCGCCATCGCGCAGCATCGCCTCGAGGTCCGGCGCCATGAGCGGCCGCACCTGCACGGCCGAATCGACATTCGCGCCGGCTGCGCGGATCGCTGCCAATGCCGCCACGGGATCGGGCGGCGGAACCTTCGGCGGTGCCGGCGGCGCAGCGGCGCACCCTGTCAGGACCAGCACCGGCAGGACCATCCGCACGGCCGTGAACCACCCGGCAGCGGGACGTGGCCCGTTTCCGTGTCGTCCCGCGGCGGGATCGGGCATCGCAAGAACGGTGTGCACTGTGGTGTGAATTCTAGCGTGTCACCGGATGGTCACCGCGGGTTGCCTGCGGCGGAATGACCACCGATCAGGGCACGCAGGCGATCGAGCGGGCAATTGTCGAAATCCCCCGGAACATGGCCCGCCGCAAACGGCATCTCGCGCGCGCCATCGCAGGCGGAGTCGGTCCGATGCCCGGTCGCGGGATCGACCCAGGCCTCTTCGGTGCCGTCGACCGGCACGGCGAGTGGAGCGGTCGGCAGCGCGCGCATCAGGTTGATCCAGACCTGCAGCGCACCGGTTGCCCCGTACAAGCCGGTCGGACGGTTGTCGTCGCGCCCGAGCCAGGCGACCGCGAGCGTCGCACCGGTGAATCCGGCGAACCACGAATCCCGTTGTGAATCACTCGTGCCCGTCTTGCCGGCCGCATGCAATGCGCCGAGGCCGTCGTCGGTGATCGCGTGCGCCGTGCCGGACACGGCGACCTGCTGCATGGCCCACGTGGTCAGGCGTGCCGCCGTGCGGTACTGGCCCCGGCCCTCGGCCAGCGCATAGCGCGTCAGCGGCCGCCCGTCCGCATCCAGCACGCCGCGCACCGCGCGCAACGGCAAGGCATGGCCATCCGCGGCGAAATACTGGTAGAGGCGCGACACGTCGAACGGCGCAAGGTCGACCGCGCCCAGCAGCAGCGATGGATTCGGCTGGATGTCGCGGCCGGTGCGGAACGAATCGAGGAAGCCCTTGACCGTATCGAGGCCGAGCGCAAGGCCGAGGTGCACCGTCGCGAGGTTGTAGCTGTGCGCGAGCGCATCGGCGAGCATGACCTTGCCGTGCGTCACCCCGTCGTCATTGGACGGCCGCCAGTGGCGGCCATCGCGTTGCGGCAGGTCGACCGTGGTGTCGTCGACGAGGCTCGCGAGCGACCACTGTTCCGGATGTGCCAACGCAACCAGGTACACGAACGGCTTCACCAGCGATCCGATCGGCCGCCGCGCGTCGAGGGCACGATTGAATTCGGCGGCGCGCGGATCCGCCCCACCGATGACGGCCTCGACCTCGCCGGTGCGTGCGGTGGTCACGACCAGCGCGGCCTCCAGCGCGTCGCCACGCTTGCCGAGTCCCTTCAGCGCCTGCGCAATCGCGCGTTCACCGAGGATCTGCGCCGACGGCGCCAGCGTGGTGTGGATCGAGAGCCCCGCCGCGGCCAGCTCGTTGTCCGGGTAATCACTCGCGAGTTGCCGCCGCACGAGGTCGAGGAACGCCGGGAATCGGTCCCGGGGCAAGGCACCGGCTGCCGTGACGCCCAGCGGTTGCGCGCGCGCCGCGGCCAGCGTCGCGTCGTCGATCAGGCCCGTGGCCCTGAACTGGGCGAGCACGAGGTTGCGCCGCGCCCGCGCCCGGTCCGGGTAGCGGCGCGGGTCGTACCAGCTCGGACCTTGCACCAGTCCGACCAGCAACGCGATGTCGGCCGGTCCCAGCCGGTCGAGCTCGCGCCCGAAATAGAACTCGCTCGCGGCCGCGAAGCCGTGCACGGCCTGTCCACCCTGCTGGCCGAGGAAGACCTCGTTGACGTAGGCGTCGAGGATGCGTCCCTTGTCGTAATGCGCTTCGATCAGGACCGCAAGCAAGGCCTCGTCGATCTTGCGCACCAGCGTCCGGCTGCGATCGAGGAACAGGTTGCGGACAAGCTGCTGGGTCAGCGTCGAACCGCCCTGCACGATGCGCCCGGCCGCGAGGTCGGACAACGCGGCCCGCGCGATCGCACTCGGGTCGATGCCGTGATGGTGCTTGAAGTCGCGATCCTCGACCGCCTGCAATCCGGCCACGAGCAGCGGCGGCGCCTGTCCGAGCCGGATCACGCGCCGTTCCTCCTGCGTGTCGCCGTACAACGTCGCGATGCGCGCCGGATCGATGACGATGCGCGTGATCGGCACACCGCTGTCGGCATCGAGGAGCGACGCGACGCGGCCATCGGCCAGCGTGAGGACGAATCGACGCGGGCGTTCACGGCCGTCGAGCGACACGAAGCCGCGGCGTGAAATCGTGAAGCGCGGACCCGACCGGCTCCAGGTCCCCGGCGCCCTGGCCGCCGGGTCCTCGGTGTACCGGGACGCATCGAGTTCGATGCGCAGCGCCGCCTCGTTCATCGGCACGCCGACGACCAGCTCGAGTGGCCGCGCGTAGACGCGGCTCGGCTCTTGCCAGCGCAGGTCGTCGAAGCGGCGCGTGACCTCGTGGTCGAGGCGCAGCACGTAGGGAACGCCGAAACCGACGAGGCAACCCGCGCCGAGCAGGAACGGAACGCGCACGAGGCGCCAAAAGGTATGCAATGCCGAAAACACGCCAGATGCCGGGAAAACCCGCGTCCCGCTCCGTCACCGGGCCACCCGGCACTGCACAGTCTATTCGGGAACGCGTCGCGGGCGCAGTGCCGGATCGGCGATAATCGCGCCGATCGGCGCCGCTCGCGTCCGCTGCCGGAGCAAAAATGCACGAGTCCGCCCTCGCCGCCCGTCCAGCCGACGGCGAAGGAAAGACACCGGTGCCATCCGGTGCGCCGTGCGTGCGCGTACTCGCGGCGGACTGCGCGACGCCCGCCGGGCTCGCCGCTCTGCATGAGCGGCTCCCGCCCGGGGCGGAGCTCGACATCGCACCGCAGGCGGAATCCGGCCTCGCGGCGCTGGCGGCTGCCGCGCGACGCTATCCGGGTCGCAACCTCGTCCTCGTCCGGGCCGACGCGCGACTGCCCGAACTCGCCTGCGAACGGCTGCTGCGGGCGATCGATGAGCCGGGGGTGATCGGCGCATTGCCGCTCGACGACGGCGACCCGCTGGCGACGGCTGCCGCGGATCTCGATCCCGCCGGGCTCGACGCGCTGTGCTTCGCCTGTTCCGAACGGCTCCTGGTCGAAACCGCGGGGTGGCCAGCGACGCTGCCGGCCATTTCGGCATGGAATGGTGATCGCCTTGCAAGGCTTGGCATCGACCGGATCGGCAACACCGATGCGCTCGCAGCGAACACCTTCGCCATCGTGCGCCTTGACCACCTGTACGTCCCGGGTGGTTCGATGCCGCATGACGCCGGCGCAAGCGATCTGCGGGATCCGCCGCCGCCTTGCCCGCTCGAGCCGCTGCGCCTGCGCCTTGCGGCTTGGCCGGCAGCCTCCACGCGTCCGGCCACGCCCGGGCTCGACGCGAAACCGGTGCTGCTGCATATCCTGCACGGCTGGGGCGGTGGCGCGGAGCGATGGGTCCGCGACATTGCAGCCGCCGACCGCGACGCGCATCACCTCGTGCTGATCGCGCGCGGGAGCTTCTCGCGCCGCCGCCACGGCGAATGGCTGGAGCTCCACGACGGCGCCCTGGCCGGCCCGCCGCTGCGCCGCTGGCCGCTGCCGTGTCCGATCGACGACACGGCACTCGCCGATCCGGCATGCGCGGCGATCCTGGCCAAGGTCAAGCACGAATGGTCGGTCGACGCGATCGTCGTCTCGTCGTTGATCGGCCACAGCCTCGATGCGTTGCGCACATCCTTGCCAACGTTCGTCATCGTGCACGACCACTACCCATTGTGGCCGCTGCTCCATCGCGATTTCGGCGACCCGACGTTGCCGTTCGACGACGCGCAGCTCGAACGGGATCTCGCCGCGACCGGCAGCGACCACGAGTTCCGCAACCGCGATCCCGCGCACTGGCGGACACTGCGCGACGCGACCGTATCCGCCCTCGTCGCAGCCCGCGCGACGTTGATTGCCCCAAGCGCGACGGCGCTCGCGAACGAGCGCCGCCTGGCGCCCGCACTGGGTCCGTTGCCGGCACATGTGATTCCCCATGGCCTCGCACCATGGCCGGCCGGCACGCCCCGCGCGCCCGAGCCGCCGCACCGCGACCGCCTGCGGCTGGTCGTTGCCGGGCGTATCCGGCGCGGCAAGGGTGCCGAGTTGCTCACCGCCGCGCTCGACGGGATCACGCCGCACGCGTAACTCTTCCTGCTCGGCGCCGGCGCCGACGCGCATGACCTGTTCGGACGGCCGGACGTCCATATCCTGCTCGACTACCGCCGTGAGAACCTCCCGAAGTTGATTGCCGGGCTCGCACCCGACGCGGCCTTGCTGGTGCCGACCGTAGCGGAGTCATTCTCGTACACGTTGTCGGAATTCCGCAGCCTCGACGTGCCGGTCATCGCCACTTGCGTCGGCGCGCTGGCAACGCGCATCCGGGATGGCATCGACGGCTTCCTCGTCGCGCCGGATGCCGCGGCGCTGGTCGCCCAGGTCGCGGCGCTGGCGCGAGATCGTGCGCCGCTCGCTCGCGTACGCGCCGAGCTCACGCAGGCCGAGGAACCCGGCAGCGACGCGATGGCCCGCGACTACACCCGCGTGTTCGCGCTGCCACGACGTGCCACCATCCGCTATCCGCTGGCCCGCTTGTTGCCGGCCAAGCTGGCCGAGGCCGCCAATACCACGGCCCTCGCCGCGGAAACCGCACGGACTGCAGAACTCGCGCAAGCGCTGGAGGGCGAGCGCGCCGAAAGCGAGCGCCGCGGCGAGTGGGGGCATCGCCTCGACCGGGAACTCGCGGAGCGGACGCGTTGGGCGCAGTCGCTCGCGGCTGAACTCGGCGACCTCAAACCGCGCCACGAACAGATGCTGGTGAGCCGATCGTGGCGGATGACGGCGCCGCTGCGCCGTCTCAACGCGCGGCTCGGCGGACTCGACGTCGACGTCGGCTACCGCTGGCAGCGCCTGCTCGGCCTGCGCGAGCGGGTGCGCGGCAGTCTCGCCCAGCGCGGGTTTGCCGGCACGCTGCGCCGCATCGCGCAGGAGTTCACCGGGCGCGGCACCGCTGGACAACGGCGCACGTGGCCGGCGCCGCGGGAAGATGCAACTTCGTTCGCCCTGCCGGTGAGCGCGGCACCGCGCGCATCGATCATCATCCCGGCGCACGGCAAGGTCGCCTACACGCTTGCCTGCCTGCGCTCGATCGCCGCGCAGCCGGGCGCGGTGCCGTTCGAAGTCATCGTCGTCGACGATGCCTCCGCGGATGCGACGGCCGGGCACCTCGCGCGCGTCGGCGGCCTTGTCACGATCACCAACCCGGTCAACCTCGGTTTCATCGGCTCGTGCAACGCCGGCGCGGCGAAGGCGCGGGGCGGGATTCTCGTGTTCCTCAACAACGACACACTGGTGACGCCGGGCTGGCTCGACGCGTTGGTGCGCTGCCTCGACGAGGAACCGGATGCAGGTCTCGTCGGCGCGAAACTCGTCTACCCGGATGGACGCCTGCAGGAGGCCGGCGGCATCGTGTTCAGCGATGGATCGGGCTGGAACTACGGCAGATTCGACGACGACACCCGCCCCCGCTACACGTTTCGCCGCGATGCCGACTATTGCTCCGGCGCGGCAATCGCGATTCCACGCACCCTGTTCCAGCGCCTCGGCGGATTCGACGCGCGCTTCGCACCCGCCTACTACGAGGACACCGACCTCGCGTTCGCGGTGCGGGCGGCCGGCCGCCGCGTCATCTACGAACCCGCCGCGCTGGTCGTTCACTTCGAGGGCATCACGTCCGGTACCGATACCGCCTCCGGGACCAAGCGCTACCAGACGATCAACCGGACGAAGTTCATCGAGAAGTGGCGCGACGCGCTGATCCACCAGCCGGCGCCGGGAACGCCGCCGGATCTCGCCGCCACCCATCGCGCGACGCGGCGCGTACTGATCGTCGACGCAACGACCCCGACTCCGGACCAGGACTCTGGCTCATTGCGCATGGTCAACCTGATGCGGGTCCTGCGCCGCCTCGGCTGCCAGGTGACGTTCCTGCCGGAAAATCGCGCCCGTTTCGATCGCTACACGCCCGCATTGCAGGCGCTCGGCGTCGAGGCGCTGTGGGGCGAGGCCGCGGATCCGGTCCGCCTGTTCCGCACCCGCGGCCTTGAATTCGACCTGGTCGTGCTGTCGCGGCACTACGTCGCCGTCAACATGATCGGACTCGCGCGATTGCACGCGCCACGGGCAAGGCTCGCCTTCGACACCGTCGACCTGCACTACCTGCGCGAAGCGCGCGCGGCCGAACTCGATCCGCGGCCGGAAATGCGGCAACGCGCGGCACGCACGCGGCTGCAGGAGCTGAAACTGATCCGTGATTGCGACGTCACGTTCGTCGTCAGCAGCGTCGAGCGCGACGTGCTGGCACGTGACGCGCCCGGCGCGACCGTCGAAGTGCTTTCCAACATCCACGCCGTGCACGGGTGCAGGAAGCCATTCGCCGAACGCCGGGACCTCGTCTTCGTCGGCGGGTTCCAGCACCCGCCGAACGAAGATGCGGTGCGGTGGTTTGCCACTGAAGTCTTCGGGCGGGTGCGGCAAGCCATCGACGGCGTGCGCCTGCACGTGATCGGCAGCAAGGTGCCGCCGGCGATCGCGGCACTCGCCGACGATGGCATCCTCGTGCACGGCCACGTCGCGGACCTGATGCCGTACATGGACGGTTGCCGCGTGTCGGTGGCGCCGCTCCGCTACGGCGCCGGCGTCAAGGGCAAGGTCAACATGGCGATGAGTTGCGGCCTGCCGGTCGTCGCGACCTCGGCGGCGGTCGAGGGCATGCATGTGACGAACGGCGAGGAAGTGCTGGTCGCCGACGACGCCGCCGGATTCGCCGATGCGGTGGTGCGGCTGTACCGCGACGAGGCGCTGTGGGTGCGTCTGTCCGCGGCGGGTCTCGACAACGTCACCCGGCACTTTTCATTCGATGCCGCGCAGGTGGTACTCGCGAGGATGCTGTCGCTGCCGGCGACGCCATCGCGAACGGAAGCCGCGAGCTGAATCAACCGGCGTCGCGCGGACCCGGCATGCGCTGCATGCGTGCCTCGAGGCCGGCCCAGCGGGGGTTGGCGGGGCTCAAGGCGTGCGCGGCATCGAGCAGGCGCGCGGCGTCGGCTCGGCGTCCTTCGCCGATGCGGGCGGCGGCGGCGTCGAGCATCGCGCCGGCAAGTCTTTCCCCCAGTGCCGGCAGGCCCGGGTCATCCGGCGTGAACTGGCGCAACGCGTCAAGGTATTCGCGCGCCTGGAAAGGGCGGTTGTCGGCGAGGGCCTGCGCGAAGAGGTCCCGCGCGCGCACGGCCAGCGCCGCCATGCCCTCGAGCGCAGCCGAGTCGTTGCCGTCGATCGCGAGCGCCGCGCGGTACTTGTCGAACGCGCTGTCGCCGGGTGGCACGATCAGGCGTCCGGCTTCCGCCGCAGCCGCGCCCTCGGCGACGAGCCGCGCGACCTTGCGATGGTCGGCGGGCGTCAGCGTGGCCACTTGCGCAGCCATCGCGAGCCGGTCGGACAGGGCCTTCAGCCGCTGCCGCGCCGCGGAGATCGCGGGCAAGCCGGGGGCAAGCTGCTGCGCGCGATCGAGCAGCTTCGCGGCTGCGGGCGCGTTGCTGTCATCGATCGCGCGGCCGGCCTGCGCGACGATCGCCTTCGCGACGGCGTCGATTCCCGCCTTGGCCCGCGCACTGCCCGGGTCCTCCGCCAGGACCGCGCGATAGAGATCGAGCGCCGAGTCTGGCGCGTCGATGATCCGGCCGGCCCGTAGCGCATCGTCGGCCGCGTCAAGCTTCACATCACGCGCGCTCGCCGCGTCCGCGGCCGCCTGGGCGATGCTCCCCCGGAGGTCGGGCAGGCCCGGGTACGCTGGCAGGAACGCCGCGATCTCCTGCGTGCGGGCCGCGGCAGCCACCGTATCGCCGGTGGCGAGCGCGTCGTGCGCCTTCGTCGCCAGCGCATCGGCGCACTTGACCAGTCCCGCATTGGCGATCGCATTGGCCTTGTCGGTTGCGAGGACTTCGCGATACAGCGCGGCCGCGCCATCGGATCCGGTGATCTTGCCGGACACGAGCGCACGCTGTGCGTCGTCGAGGAGGGATGCGATGCGCGTCTCGTCGGAACGTGCCGCCGCGACCTGGTGCTCCAGCGCCTCGATCGCGGCGCCACCGCCGAGCAGGGGCCGTGCCGCATCGAGATCGGTTCGCGCGCCGCCGAGATCGTGCCGCTCGAACGCCGCCTTGGCGCGTGCGAGCAACGCGTTGCCGACGCTGGCGAGTCCCTGGCGCGCCGCGTCGTTGTCGGGATCCTGGGCCTCGACGGATGCGAACAGCTCCGCGGCACTGCTGCCGTCATGGCCGGTGAGCCGACCCGCCGCCAAGGCCTGCTGTGCACGCTCGAGGGTCGCGTTGAGCTCCGTGCGCGGCAGAAGCGCGCGCAAACGATCCTGGTAGCGGTACGCGAGGACGCCCGCCGCCAACGCGAGCGCCACGATGACGAGCAGGGCCAATCCGCGGCGCGGTGCCTGGCGCCGGAAAGAACCCGCCCCGCGGATGCCCGGAACCCGGCCTTGCCGGTCACCCGCGAGCACGACCGAATCGATCGCGCCAAGGCGCGGTTCAGCGCGTTCGTGTCCCCCGGCCCCGGCGATCGCATGCGCAATCGGACCACGGTCGTCCCGCGCCGACATGGCGGGCAACGAACCACCGGGTGGCGCGGCGACAGATGGGGCGGGCCGGCGACCGTCTTCGAGCAACTCGATCGCGGCGGCGACCTCTTCGCCGGTCTGGAAGCGGTCTTCGGGCGCCTTGGCGAGCAGCTTCGCCAACAGCGGTTGCAGCGATTCGAACGGTGACGGCAACACCGGAACGGGTTCGGTCACGTGCAGGATCCCGACCGCCAGCGAATCTTCCGCGTCGTACGGAACGCGGCCGAGCAGGAGTTCGTGCAACACGATGCCAAGGCTGTAAAGATCGGCGCGTCCATCGACCGGACGGCCACGCGCTTGCTCCGGGCTCATGTAGTGCGGGGTGCCGATGATCGCGCCAGTGCGGGTCTTGCGCACCGCCGCACCGGTTGCCCGCGCGATTCCAAAGTCGGTCAACACGGCCGAACCGTCGTCGCGCAACAGGATGTTGTCGGGCTTGACGTCACGGTGCACGATGCCGCGCGCATGCGCGTAACCGAGCGCACCGGCAATCTCGCGCGTCACCCGCAGCGCGAATTCCCGCGTGCAGGCCGTGCCCTTCTCGACCACCGGGCCACCGCCGAGGTACTCCATTGCGATGAACAAGTGACCGTCCGCGGATCCGACGTCGTGGATGCCGACGACATTGCGGTGGTGCAGGCGCGCGGCAACCTTTGCCTCGAGCAGGAACCGCTCGCCGAACTCGGGATCGACCAGCAGCGCGCGCGACATGACCTTCAGCGCAACCTGGCGTTCGACGGACTCCTGCAGCGCGAGGTACACCGTCGCCATTCCGCCGCGGCCGAGCTGACGCAGGATGCGAAAGCCGGGAATCTCGATCATTGCCGCCGGCCCGGTGGAGCGTCGGGCGCCGCCGGCAAGCCCGCGTCGCCGCGACGATCAGCCGACACGGCGCGCCTCGATGACATTCGGCACGGCCAGCAGCCTTCCGAGCAGCGTGCTGAGCTGGTTGAAGTCGGCGACGCGCAGTTCGAAGGTCATCTCGGCGAGGCCTTGCCGCGGGTTGGTGCGGGCGGACGCCGAGACCAGCCGCGCATCGGCCGCGGCGATGACGTTGGTGACGTCCTTGTGCAGCCACTTGCGATCGTAACCACGCACCACGACGCCGACTTCGAACGACTGGTCGCGGCGCGCTCCCCACTGCACGTCGACCAGTCGGGTCGCGTCGCGCTCCCGCAGCCGTCGCACCTGCGCGCAATCGGCGCGATGCACGCTGACGCCACGACCGCGCGTGATGTAGCCGGTGATCGCGTCACCCGGCAACGGCTGGCAACAGCGCGCGAGCTGGGTGAGCAGGTCACCGACGCCATCGACGATGATCGCGCCATGCGGCCCGGTGTCACGCCTGGGTTGCGCCGGTGCCGCCACCGGCGCGGGTTGCGTGCTTGCGGCCTCGTGCAGGACGCGCGCAACCTGTCCCGGCGTGACATCGCCGAGCGCGAGGGCTTCGAACAGCTCGTCGGCTCCCCGCAACCCGAAATGAGCCGGAAGATCGTCGACCGGCGCCTGCTGCAGCGCGAGCCGTTTCAGTTCACGCTCGAGCAGCGCGCGCCCGGCGGCAATGTTCTGCTGGCGGTCGATCCGCTTGAACCACGCCCGCACTTTTTCGCGCGCCCGATGCGTCGCGAGGTAACCGTGGTGCGCCGACAGCCAGTCGCGCCGCGGCTCGGCGACCTTGCCGGTCAGGATCTCGACCCGGTCGCCGCTGGCGGGCTGGTGCGTCAGCGGGACGATGCGGCCATTGACCCGCGCGCCGCGGCAGCGGTGCCCGACATCCGTATGGATCGCGTAGGCAAAGTCGACGACCGTCGCGCCCGCGGGCAGGTCGATGACCTGGCTCTGTGGCGTCAGCAGGTAGACCCGGTCCTCGACGATGTCGGTGCGGAATCCAGCCAGCAGTTCGGCGTCGTCGTCGCGCGCGTCGACCGTGTCGAGCAGGCGGCGCATCCAGGCGATCTTGCGTTCGAAGCCGGCGTCGCCGGTACCGCCTTCCTTGTAGCGCCAGTGCGCGGCAATGCCGAGCTCGGCTTGCTCGTGCATGCGGTGCGAGCGGATCTGGACTTCGAGCGTGCGCCCCCCCGGGCCGATCACGGCCGTGTGCAGCGACTGGTACTGGTTGCCCTTCGGGCTCGCGATGTAGTCGTCGAATTCGCCCGGCAGGTAGGGCCACAGCGCATGCACGACGCCGAGCGCCGCGTAGCAGGTCGGCACATCGTCGACCAGCACGCGCAGCGCGCGCACGTCGCGCACCTCCTCGAAGGCGATGCCCTTGCGCTGCATCTTCCGCCAGATCGAGTAGATGTGTTTCGGCCGGCCGCTGATCTCGGCACCGATGCCGGCGTCCGCCAATGCATCGCGCAGGGTATCGGCGGCCTGCGCGATCCAGGCTTCGCGGTCATCCCGCCGCTCGTCGAGGAGCCGGGCGATCCGACGATAGACATCCGGCTGCAGGTAGCGGAACGCGAGGTCCTCGAGTTCCCACTTCATCTGCCATACGCCGAGGCGGTTCGCGAGCGGCGCGTGGATGTCGGCCGTCAGGCGCGCGAGGCGCTGCTGTTCGGTTGCCGGCAGGTTCGCCGCCGCACGCAGGCATTCGACCTGGCGCGCCAGAAGGATGAAGACGACCCTCAGGTCACGGATGATGGCAAGCAGGAGTCGGCGCAGGCCTTCGGAACCCCCTCCCGCGGTGCGCGCCGCGTGCAAGGCCCAGACGCGTTCGGCCGCTTGTTGTCCCTCGACCAGGACGCGCACGTCCTCCGGCCAGCGCGCGCCTCCGGTTCCGGCGCCGCAAAGCTCGAGCTCGCGAATGATGCACGCCGCCAGCGCATCGTCGCCGGCTCCCATCTCGTCGAGCAGCCCGAGGATGACGGCGAGCCCGGGCTCCCCGGCACGCCATGTCTCGCTGCCGGCATGGGCGTGTGCTGCTTCCAGCGCGCGGCGCAGGGTGTCCGAAGGCGGCGCGACGCGGCGCGAACTCCATCGCGCCAGTACCGACTCGCTCAGGTCATCGACGGTCATGCCACGTTCCCGGCCCGTGCGGTCGGCGCACCCGGTGCCCTGCTTCGACCGCTTCGGTTTGCGTCAGTTCGGCGTGTAATACCCGTACACGACATTGTCGCCGAGGTAGGTCTCGATCATGCTCGTCGACGGTGCGCCACCCGGCAGGGGATCGGAAAACGCGGCGGCCGCAACAATCGGAATCGAAACCGGGGTCGTCCCGCTCAACGTCCGCGCGACGACGATGTACGCGGTGTAGCCCGGCAACAGCGGACTCAGCGGAATCTGGCACTGGAGCAGTCCGCTGGTCGGCGATCCGCTGCACGTACTGCCGGTGGGTGCGTTCGCAAGTTGCGCTCCTGGCGAACACGCGGTGGAGAGGTCGGCAGGTGGGGCCGCGAGCGCACACCAGGTCGCCGTGCTGCCGTCGCCATTGGCGAAGTACCGGCTGTCGAAAGCGTCCTGGAATTCGAAGTGCAGGTTGCCGACGCTGTTCAGGATCGACGAGGCCGCCTGGAAATGCACCTGGAACATGTAATAGAAGCTCGTGCCGGAGACCTGCGTGCGCATCGGCTCGGAGATCGCCTCCGTCTGCACGGGCGGGTCGTAGTCGGGACCCGACGCCCAGGCGTGGATACCGGTATCGGCGGGACTCGTGTCGACCGGGTATCCCGCCCACGCCGGATCGAAACCGCCAGCCATCAGGCCATCGGCCCACGGCGACAGCGGTTGGCCAACGAGGGTGCCGTTGGCGTCCGCTTCGAGGACGCGCGGGTGGCAGACCAACGTCGACGGCGCGACGCCGCCCCCCGCCCCGAGCGAGCGGTTCAGGAAGATCCCCGCGCTGCCACCGTAGAAGATCGCGGCGACATCCGCGACTTCACCGAGGTTCCACGTCGGCGTTCCCGTGAAAGACGGCTGGAAGAGAATGTTGGTATTCGTAGGCGTCCCGACGTTGGCGCAGAACACCATGTCGTCCAGCGCCGCCGACGCGACATACAGATCATTGGCAATCGCCGAATAGTGGAAGCTCGACACCGGCAGCGAGGGACCCGCTCCGATCGCGAGGCCGACCGCGTATGCACCAGGGGCGGCCGTGGCGAGCACGGCCAACGCTGCGGAAACCGCAATGGACTTCGACACCTGTAATGGCTCCGATTGAAAAATGACGAGGGAAAACGTCTTCCATGACGACGAGCCGATGGACTTGCGTACTGCCCGGGGGCCGACTGCCGCAGATCCGGCTACATCGGGCGAGGCTGGATTCCGCGCCATCGTGCTAGACTCTCCGCCCTTCCAGTGTAACCGGATCGGGGTCCGCACGCACGTGTTAAGTTCGTGTTGGACAAGGGCTTTTCGCAGTCCGGCTTACCTTTCGCGCAACCCTTGGCAGGTCACGATGCGCTTGGCGAATACCTTGGTAGTGCTGCTGCTGTTTGCCTCGGCCGTATGCGCGGCCCAGACACCGACCCAGCCGCCGACGCTCGAAGAACGCATGTCCGCGGCGGAAAAACACGCGGCGGGACTCGACAAGTTGACGCCGGACGAACTCCGTTACCTCGACGCATGGTTGCAGTCGCATGGCGGCCTGCCGCCACCGCCCTCAGGGCCGTATTCCGCGACGCAACGTTTTTATCCCGACGATTCGGCGCGCCAGACGATCGACAGCCGCATCGCCGGCGACTTCACCGGCTGGCGGGGGAAGACCGAGTTCACGCTCGACAACGGCCAGAAGTGGGTGCAAGCGGAATCGGGCAGCTTCGACACCGGCGTGATCCACAACCCGGCCGTCAAGATCAAGCCGATGATCCTCGGCAGTTGGCTCATGTACGTCGACGGCTGCGGTTGCAGCGTGCGCGTGCAACGCATCGAGTGATGCTCCCCGGATTCACGACGCGGACCGCCTGACGGCAGCCCGCAACTCGGCAATGACCTTGGCGATCCGCTTCGCAGACACGACGACAGCGGTGCCGAGCTCCTGCGCGAACAGCGACACGCGCCATTCCTCCAGCAGCCAGCGCAGGTCCTCGGCACGATCCGGATCGACAGCGGCCGAACCCACGAGTTCGGCGCATTCGCGCGCGACCGGAGCCAGTCGCAGCAACCGCGACTGATCGCCTGGCGCGTCGCGCCGGAGCCGCTCGGCGCGCCGGTGCGCGGCTTCGACGTAGCGCGGCAGGTTGCGCAGGCGGTCGATCGGCACGTCGCGCACGAACCCCGGCGCCAGCAGCGTGGCAAGGTGTGCCGCGAGATCATCGTAGCTCGCGCGTGCATAACCGATGAGCGGGGGTTCGAGCAGATCTCCGAGACCGGCGCGTGCCGCAAGGACCGCCTCGACGATGGCCAGTCGTTCCATCGCCCCGGCGAACAGGCCGTGGGCGAGTTCGCCGCGGGCAGCCGCGAACGCCGCGGCAGTCCGGATGTCCAGGTCGATCGCCGCGAGACCATCCCGCAACGCACCTTCGACGACATCGTCCCGCAGGTTGGCACCGGCACCGAAGGCGGCCCAGCTCAAGACAGATTGCTTCCCGACCGGCAATTGCCGGGCCGCCTGGCGCACCGCATTCGTGAGTGCGATGCGCAACAGGCGCGCGACACCTTGCACATGCGCGGCCTCGGCGTCGGCCGGATTCTCGAACGTCTCGAGCGCCGCGCTTTCGCCGAGGTCGACCAACGCCGGGAAGGCGTCGAGTCCGTCCTCACCGACGACGCGCCGCGGCAGGTCATCGAAATCGAATGCGGTGACGTCGGTGGTGTCGAGCCCCGTGGCGGCCCGTGACGCGAACGCCCGCCGCGCCGCGTCGCCCCAACGATCGCGCAGCGCGGCGAGGTCCCGCCCGGTCGCGAGCAGCGCGCCCTGCTCGTCGTGCACATGGAAGTTCATCGACTGCCAAGCCGGCAATTCCGCGCCCGCGAAATCAGCGGCCTCGATGACGGCGCCGGTCACGCGCGTGAGGAATCGCGCCAATGCGGCCACCAGTGGCTCGTCCCGCGGTGGCTCCGCGGCGACGAACGCGGCCGCGAAATCCGGTGCCGGCACGCAGTGACGCCGCAATGCCTTTGGCAACGCCTTCAACAGCGCAGCCACTTTCTCCGCCAGCAGACCCGGAACCAGCCACTCGCACCGCGATGCCGGGACGGCATTCAACAACGAAACCGGCACGTGTAACGTGATGCCGTCGTCCGGGTCCCCTGGCACGAACCGGTACTCGAATCGCAGCGATTGCCCCCCAATGTCGAGCGCTGGCGGGAAGGCCCCTTCCGCCCGCTCGCGATCGTTTACCAGGACATCATCGAGGGACCAGCGCAGCGCGCGGCGCTCGACGGCGGATGCACGCCGATACCACGCGTCGAGAGCGGCGGCGCCCTGGATATCGACCGGAAGCTTGCCGTCGAAGAACGCCGCCAGTTCGTGCTCGGGCCTGACCAAGCCGAGCCGGCGCGCCTGCGCTTCGCGTTCCCGTGCCGCAGCCAGTACCGCAGCGTTGGCCGCGATGAAGTCCGCGCGTGCATCGATGTCACAACGGGCGAGCGCCTGCTCCACGAACACGTGGTGCGCCAGCGCCGGATCCTGGCCGCCGAACGCAACCTGGCGCCCGCTGGCCAGTACGAGTCCGAACAGGGTGACTTCCTCGGTGGCGACCACCGCGCCGCGAGCGCGCGAGAAGTGGACGTCGTGCCAGCTGCGGCGCACGAGGTGTCCCGCCTGACGTTCGATCCAGCGCGGTTCCACCCGCGCGCACGTCAATGCGCGCAAGGAGCCGAGGTCGAGCAGTTGCGCCGCGAGGATCCACGTCGGTGGCTTCCGTGCCAGTGCCGATGCCGGGAACACCGTGAAGCGCCGGTTGCGCGGCGCATGGTAGACGCCGCGTTCACCTCGATGCCCGACCTGCGTTGGCCAGCCGGACAGGATGGCGCAATGCACCGATTCGTAGCGTTCACGATCGCCCTTCCCGTCGACGCCGGCCACGACCCGCGCATCCGGCAACGTCCAGCCGAACGCATCGACCGTGAGCAGCAATTGCCGATGCAACTCACGCCACTCGCGCACCCGCGGATACGACAGGAACCGCGACTCGCACCACGCGCGCAGTTCCGAACGTGTCGACGACTCCTGCGCAGCCGTGCAATCCCGCCACAGGTTCAGGATCGTCGTGAAATCCGACTCCGGGTCGGCCCCGGCCGCGTGCATCGCGTCGGCATCCGCACGCCGATCCGCTGGCCGCTCGCGCGGATCCTGGATGCCGAGGAAGGCGGCCAGCACCAGCAGCTCGCGCAAGGCGCCGAGCGAATTCCCTTCGATCAGGATCCGGCCGAGCGCGACGTCGACCGGCAGCCGCGCGAGCTGGCGCCCGATGTCACTGAGGTGATGCTCCGTCCGGACCGGCGCACCCGGCCGCGAGGCCGCGAGTGCGCCAAGCTCGGCGAGCCGTCGATAGCCGTCCGCGAACGCCCGGTCCTCCGGCCGGTCGATGAACGGGAAACGCTCGGGATCCCCCAGCCGCAGCGAGAGCATGCGCAGGATCACGCCGGCGAGCGATGACCTCAGGATTTCCGGATCGGAGTAGCGCGGGCGACGTTCGAAATCGGCTTCGGAATAGAGCCGGTAGCAGATGCCGGGACCGACGCGCCCGCAGCGACCCTTGCGCTGGTCGGCGGCCGCTTGCGACACCGGCTCGACGTGCAGGCGTTCGATCGCACTCCGCGGGCTGTAACGCTTGATCCGCGCAGTGCCGGTGTCGATGACGTAGCGGATGCGGGGAACGGTAAGCGAAGTTTCCGCGACGTTCGTCGCCAGCACGATCCGGCGTGCCGACTCCGGATGGAACACGCGATCCTGTTCGCGCGCCGACAGCCTCGCATACAGCGGCAGGATCTCGGTCGCTCGATGGCGCCGGCGCGCGAGGACCAGGTGCGCGTCGCGGATCTCGCGTTCGCCGGGCAGGAACACGAGGATGTCGCCACGCGGATCCTCGCGCGTGACCTCGTCGACGATCGCCGCGATCCGCTCGGGCTCCGTGGCGCCGTCGTCGCTCCCGGTCCGGCGGCGGCGCGCTCCCGGCGCCTGCGGTGGTGCCGGCGCGGGGCCGTCACCGCGACCGCGCCAGCGCACCTCGACCGGATACGCGCGGCCCTCGACCTCGATGACCGGCGCGCCGCCGAAGTGGGCGGAAAGACGGCTGGTGTCGAGCGTCGCCGACGTGACGACGACGCGCAGGTCGCGCCGCCGCGGCAAGATCTTCTTCAGGTAACCGAGCAGGAAGTCGATGTTGAGGCTGCGCTCGTGCGCTTCGTCGAGCACCAGCGTGTCGTACGCGGTCAGCAGCGGATCGGCGGCCGCCTCGGCCAGCAGGATGCCGTCGGTCATGAACTTGACCAGCGCTTCGTCCGGCACTTCGTCGGCGAAACGCGTGCGGAAACCGACGATCGCACCCGCGGCCGGACCGAGTTCGCCCGCGACGCGGCGTGACAATGCGCGCGCCGCGATGCGCCGCGGCTGCGTGCAGCCGACCATGCCGGCGATGCCACGCCCGGCGGCGAGGCACAACTTCGGCAATTGCGTCGACTTGCCGGAACCGGTTTCCCCGGCGAGGATCAACACCGGATCGCGTTGCAGCGCGGCGATGATGTCCGCGGCACGCGCCGTGATCGGCAGCGACTCGTCGATCCGGATTTCCGGCACGCGATCCATCCGCTGGACACGGCGCGCCGCCGAAGCGTTGATCGCCTTGCGCAGCGACGCGGCTTCGCCAGCGGACAGCATGCCGTCGCGCAGGCGCCGCCAACGCGCGGCCAGACGCACCCGGTCCCGGGCCATGATGTCATCGAGCGTCGGCAGTGGAGGTGCCGGAGCCGGTTCCATCACAACCGGTGGCGCGGCGGCACCAGCAGGTCACCGAACAGCAGGCCAGCCACGATCGCGACCAGCAGCGTGATCAGCGCGACGGCCGTGTCGAGGCCGAGCGTCACGTTGTGTTCGAAAACATAGTTCAACGTGCGGAACCCGACGCTGCCCGGGACCAGCAGCACGATGCCGGGCTCGCGGATCAACGCACCGGGACGATCGGTGATGCGCGCATACAGGTTGCTGGCGGCGCTGATCGCGAAGCCGCCGAGGAAGGTTCCGAACGCAGGCTCGCCAACGGCCGCGCCGGCGCGCGTGCAGAGGTATCCCAGCAGCACCGCGCCGACCACCAGCGGGTAGTCGCGAAACCGCGCCTGGAACAACACGGCGAACGAGATCGCCGCGACGACGATGGCGGACCACACCCAGGCATCGGACAACGGCGGACCCGGGATGCCGCGGGTCTTGAGCCCGATCGCGATCGCGACCTGCGAAGCGACGACGGCGCCGAACGCGAGCTTCAGCAGCGTCGTGATCGCGCCCATCAGCCGCGCCGTGCCCGAGATCAGGTGCTGGCTCGACAATTCGCGCGCTGCCGTCGTCAACGTCATCCCGGGCAACAGCACGATCAGGCTCGCGACGATGACGATGCGGGCATCGACCGGCGTGATGCGCGCGGCGACGACGATCGCGATCGCAGTCGCCAGCAGGGCGGCGACCGCATCCGCCGCCGCGGCGAGGTTGACGCTGAACCGCGCCGCCCAGGCGAGCAGGCCGATCAGGATGCCGATCAGGCCCGAAACGACGACGCCTTCCGCGCTGCAATGGAGCACGACAGCAATCGCCGCCGATGACACTCCGAAGGCCGCGACGCCCAGGCCCGTCATCCAGCGCGGTGGTGTCTCGCGGCCGACCGCGCGCAGCTCACGCCGGCCGTCCGCCAGCCCGATTGCGCCGGTAATGACCCGGTTCGCGATCGCATCGGTCGCGCACAGCTTCCCGAGATTCACCTCACCCGGAGGCAGCCGCACCACGCGCGCGGTCTCGGCAAACGACTCGTCGCGGTCGCCGAACGACATCACGATCGCGGTCGGGGTCGACAGGACATTGCACACGAGGCCGAGGCGCCGGCCGATCCGGTTGACGACGTCTTCCAGTCGCGGTGCGGCGGTGCCGTACTCATGCAGGCGGCGCGCGAGGTCAACGACGAACCCGATCCGGGTCTCGGGGGTGGCGGCGATGTCCGCAGCGCTGTCCATCCGCGCATCATGCCGTGGATCGGCCCGGTACGGCAGTCCTGCACGTTCCTTCGCTGCCCCGGGACTGCTACCTTTGCGCGATGCCGAAGGCCGGTGCCGCCACGCTGGAGTACGACGCGAACACCCGGCAATGCACGGCGCGTGGCGACTGGACCCTCGAATGGGCGGCCGGGCTCGCCACGCACGTCGACGCGATGCGCGGCCAGGCTCGCGCACCGGGGCTGGTCGACGCGAGCGGCGTCGGCAGACTCGACACGGCCGGCGCCGAATTGCTGCTCGACCTGGCCGGAGGTGGCGCCATCAACGGACTCGGCCGGCCGCAGCAAGTGTTGCTCGACGCGGTCGCGCATGCTCGCGCCGTTGCGCAGCCGGCGGCAAAGGCGCGGCCAAACGCCATCGTCACGACGATGGCCCGCACCGGCATTGCCGCGGAACGGTTCTGGCGCAACACGGTCGCGCTGACCGGCTTCATCGGCCTCGTCCTGTCGCGGGTCGTCGCGGTCCTGCCACGCCCGCACCGCTGGCGGGTCACTTCGCTGGTTGCGAGCGTCGAAGAAACCGGGCTCGACGCGGTGCCGATCGTCGTGCTGTTGTCGTTCCTGGTTGGAGCGGTGGTCGCCTTTCTCGGCGCGACGGTACTGAAGGACTTCGGCGCCAGCATCTTCACCGTCGAACTGGTCGGGTATTCGTTCCTGCGCGAGTTCGGAGTGCTGTTGACGGCCATCCTGGTTGCCGGCCGCTCCGGCAGCGCGTTCACCGCCCAGATCGGGTCGATGAAGGTGCGCGAGGAAATCGACGCCATCCGTGCGCTCGGCCTCGATCCGGTCGACGTGCTCGTGGTGCCGCGCATCATCGCCCTGCTCGTCGCGCTGCCGATCCTGACGCTGCTGGCGATGCTCGCCGGCATCGTCGGTGGCGCGCTCGTATGCGTCGCGGCCCTCGACATCTCGCCCGCCATGTTCATCACGCGGCTGCATGAGACCGCCTCGGTGCGCCACTTCTGGGTCGGGATGAGCAAGGCGCCGGTGTTCGCGTTCCTGATCGGCGCGATCGGATGCCTCGAAGGCTTCAAGGTCGGCGGCAGCGCCGCGTCGGTCGGCCGGCACACGACGTCGAGCGTCGTGCAGGCGATCTTCGTCGTGATCCTGGTCGACGCGCTGGCCGCAATCTTCTTCATGGAACTCGGACTGTGAACGGCGCCGAAAACGTCATCGAGGTCCGCGGACTGGTCTCGCGCTTCGGCGCGCAGGTGGTCCACGACGGACTCGACCTCGATGTGCGGCGCGGCGAGATCCTCGGCGTCGTCGGGGGTTCCGGCTCGGGCAAGTCCGTGTTGCTGCGCTCGATCATCGGCTTGCGGCGGCCGGATGGCGGGCGGATCCGGATGTTCGGCGAGGACGTCGCGTCCCTTGCCGGCGAACGGCGCAGTCGGCTCGAACGCCGCATCGGCGTGTTGTTCCAGAACGGCGCGCTGTTCTCCTCGCTCGACGTCGGCGAGAACGTCATGCTGCCGTTGCGCGAGCATCACGCGATACCGGAACCGTTGATCCGGCGCCTTGCGGCAATCAAGATCGCGCTGGCGACGCTGCCCGCCGACGCCGCCGCAAAGCTTCCCTCGGAACTGTCCGGCGGCATGGTGAAGCGCGCCGCGCTGGCCCGGGCACTCGCGCTCGATCCGGAAATCGTGTTCCTGGACGAGCCGACCGCGGGCCTCGACCCGATCGCGGCATCGGCCTTCGACGAGCTCGTGCTGACGTTGCGCGACAGCCTCGGCCTCACCGTGTTCCTGGTGACGCACGATCTCGATACGCTGTATACGATCTGCGACCGGGTCGCGGTGCTGGCGCACCGGCGCGTGCTCGTGAACGACACGCTGGAACGCGCCGCCGCAACCGACGATCCGTGGGTGCAGCAATACTTCAACGGCCCCCGTGGCCGTGCCGCATCCCGGATCGCCGCAGGAAAACGCTGAAGGAGCGCCCGATGGAAATCCGTGCCCACCACGTCCTGATCGGCGGCTTCGTCATCGCCGCGTTCCTGCTGGCACTCGCTTTCGTGCTGTGGCTGTCGAAATCCAGCCTCGAAACCGGATACGGATACTATGAAATCGTGTTCGACGAATCCGTGACTGGCCTCAGCACCGGCGGCGTCGTCCAATACAACGGAATCAAGGTCGGTGAGGTGAGCCAGCTGTCGCTCGCTCCCGATGACCCACGCAAGGTCATCGCGCGGATCAAGGTTGCCGCGGGAACGCCGATCCGCGAGGACACCCGCGCCAAGCTCGGCCTTCTCGGCGTGACCGGCGTCGCCTACATCCAGCTCACGGGGGGCGCACCCGGCAGCCCGCCGCTGGTCGCGCAGCCCGGCCAGCCGATTCCGCGCATCCCGTCCGAGAAGTCGGAGTTGTCGAAACTGATGTCTTCCGGCACCGACATCGCATCGAACGTCAACGACGTGCTGTTGCGCGCGAACGTGTTGCTGTCGAACGAGAACATCGGCCACATCACGCAAACACTTGCGCACATCGACGCCGTGACCGGGGCGCTCGCGGACCAGCGCTCAAGCATCGCGACCGCGTTGAAGCAGCTCGCCGACGCGAGCGGCAGCCTGCGTACCACGCTGCTCGAACTGCAGGGCATGGCGAAGAACACCGACCAGCTGATTCGCGACGATGCGCGGCAGACGCTGCAGGCGGCCACTCGATCCCTCGACGCAGTGCACCGCATGGCCGACTCGGCCAACGCGCTGCTCGGCGACAACCGCGCCGCGCTCGCGAGTTTCGGCAGCCAGGGCTTGCGGCAGCTTGGCCCCGCCATCGCCGAGTTGCGCACGACGCTGGAATCGCTCCAGAAGCTCGCCGATCGCCTCGAGCAGTCGCAGGGCATCCTGATCGGACGCGACCAACCGAAGGAGTACCACGGCAAATGACCCGGTTCGCCGCAGTTTCTTTTTTCGGGCTCGCACTCACGGTCGCCGGGTGTTCGACGCTCGGCGGTCCCGCCGACCACTACTCGGTTCTTGCGCCCGCGTACACGCCGCCCCCGGGACCAACGACGCCAGCGTCGGTGGCCTGGGAACTAGCGATCGGAACGCCGGCGGCGAGCCACGCGCTCGACTCGACGCGCGTCTTCGTGATGACCGCGCCGGGCGTGCTGGAGACGCTCCCGGGAGTACGCTGGAGCGATCCGGCTCCCGACCTGCTGCAGCGGCTGGTGATCGACGCTTTCCGCGGCTCGGGCCGCATCACCGGCGTCGGCGCATCGTCGACGATGCTGCACGCCGATTTTGCATTGGCACTCGATGTCCAGCGGTTCGACCTCGATACCAGCGGCGGTGCGCCGCAAGCGTCGATCGCCATCCACGTTGCCATCGAGGACCTCGCGACGAACCGTGTCGTCGCGAGCCGGGCCTTCGCGGCGAACGCCCCCGCGGTCGGCACTACCGGAACGGCGCCGCTGGCAGCCTTCGAGACCGCGCTTGCCCACCTGCTCCCGGAAGTCGTCGACTGGACGCTCGCGACCGGCGACGCTGAACGCACTCATCGGTCGGCCGCGCCGCGCCCCTGATTACCGACGCCCAACCCCGAACCGGCCTTCGTCCCATGCTCGACATCCACGATCACAACGACATCCGCACGATCACCCTCGCGCGCCCACCCGTGAATGCGCTCGACCCCGGGCTCGTCCGTGCCCTGCGCGAGGCACTCGCCGCCGTACCGGGCGTCGGCGCGCGCGGCATCGTCCTGGCCGGCCGGCCCGGCCTGTTTTCGGCGGGACTCGACTTGCCGGTGCTGCTGTCGCTCGAACGTGCGCAGTTCCGCGTGTTCTGGCGGGACTTTTTCGGACTGTGCAGCGATCTCGCGACATCGCCGGTGCCGATCGCGGCGGCGCTGACCGGCCACAGCCCGGCCGGCGGCGCGGTCCTTGCGATCCTGTGCGACTACCGCGTCATGGCCCGCGGCGACTTCCGCATCGGGCTCAACGAAACGCAAGTCGGGCTCGTCGTGCCCGAAGTCATCCAGGCCGCGTTGCGCCGGCTCGTCGGGACACACCGCGCGGAACGCCTGATGGTGGCTGGAACGATGCTCGATCCCGACGCCGCTCTGGCCGAGGGCTTCGTCGACGAACTGGCCGAACCGGATGCGGTGGTCGCACGCGCGATCGAACGCGTCGCCCGGCTGCTTGCGTTGCCGCCACGGGCCATGTCGGGTACCCGCGAGCTCGCGCGCGCGGATCTCGTCGCGCTTTACGCGGAGCCCGGGCGCTTGCCGATGGAAGATTTCCTCGACCACTGGTACCACCCCGAAACGCAGTCGACCCTGCGCGCGGTGGTCGCGAAACTGAAGTCGAAGCGCTGACCGATGCTCACGGTCCCGTCGCGACCGGCCGCGATGGACGGCTGATCCAGCCGCTCCACGACGGGGCGAAAAGGCGTGACCCGGAGAGACCCGCCCGCTCCATCGCGAGCAGGTTGTGGCACGCCGTGACACCCGAGCCGCACATGTGCACGACATCGCGCGGTGAGTGCGACCCCAGCAGTGCGGCGAACTCGCTTCGCAACTCACCGGCCGGCTTGAAATGGCCGGTGGTGTCGAGGTTGTCGGCGAACGGGCGGTTGACGGCGCCGGGAACGTGGCCGGCCACCCTGTCGAGCGGTTCGACCGCACCGCTGAAGCGGGCAGGCGCGCGGGCATCGATCAAGACCACGTCGTGCGCGGCAAGACGGTGTTCGAGTTCCGCGAATTCGACGGCCGAACCCGGATCGAACTCGACGCGGACATTGCTCGCAGGTCGCTGGACGGCGCCGGGCTCGAGCGGGCGGTCTTCCTCGCGCCAAGCCGGGAAGCCGCCGTCGACGACACGGACGTCAACGACCCCGGCTGCCCGCAGCATCCACCAGAGCCGCGCCGCGGCCAGCGCGCCCGCGGCGGCGTCATACACGGCGACCGCCATGCCGTCCCGGTATCCCCAACGTGACAAGGTGTCCGAGAATGCCGCCGCTTCCGGCAGCGGATGGCGGCCGAGACCGCAGCGCGACAGGTCGGCGAGATCGTGGTCAAGGTCCGCGTACACCGCGCCGGGGATGTGCGCCTGTGCGTGGTCGCGGCGGCCACGTGCCGGGTCGCCGAGATCGAACCGCGCGTCGATGACCAACAGCGACGGGTCGCCGAGCCGCGTAGCAAGTTCCGCCGTCGAAATGAGCGGAACCGTCGCCATCATGCGAACGCGCGCATGCGGTCGACCAGATTTCCCAGGATCGACGCCGTGGCACCCCAGACGTGGTGCCCGTCCCAGTCGAAGGCGAGAGTCTCGCGTTCCAGCCCCTGCCATTCGAACCGCAATGGCCGCAGGCATCCCGGAGCGCGCACGACATCGAGGGGAACCTCGAACACCGAGTCGACCTCCGCATGGTTCACGCGTGCCCGATAGTCGCCGTCGACGAAACCCGCGACCGGCACGATCCGGTAGCCGGTTCCGGTAACCAGGGCATCGAGGTAGCCGACCGGCTCGATCTGCTCGGGCAGGATCCCGACTTCCTCGCCGGTTTCGCGCAGCGCCGTCGCGACCGGGTCGGCATCATCCGACTCGATGGCGCCACCGGGAAAACTCACCTGCCCCGCGTGTTCGCGCAAATGGGCGTTGCGACACGTGAACAGCACCGCGAGGCCCTCGGACCGGTGCACCACCGGAACCAGGACGGCGGCTTCGCGCGTACCTGACTTGTCGAGAACCGGGGCGACCGAGAGTGGCGACACGGCCCGGCGGATGGCCAATACGTCACGCGCGATCCGCCCCGGGGGCGAAAGCGTGCGCCGTGGCAGGACATCCCGCATGATCCTCAGCCGCTCCTCCGCTTCGAGCCCAGGCCACTGGACGATTTCGTCGACCGTGCGCCGGCAGCCGGCACACAGCCCGTCCTCGCCCAGCCGGCAGACGCCAACGCACGGACTCGATTCCGGGGTTGCCACGGGCTCGACGCCGGACGCGCGCCGCGGTTTGAGCGGCGCGACATGTCCGCTGACCCGCGCGCCCCGGCGAAGTTCCGGCGCGCGCGTCCAGATGCCGTTATTTGACGCCGAGGATCTTGATTTCCCAGACAAACACCTGGTTTCCGGACGACGGATCCGGCGGCAGGAACAACTGCCAGTGGTCGCCGACCCGCATGTGCAGCATTGCATCCGATATGAGTTTGGTGCCGAACATGGCCGGCATTTCCGAAACTTTCGCCTTGAGCGGATCACCGACGAAGGAACTGCGGATCTCGCGGCCGTTGGTCAACGAGATGCGGACGTGGAACGTCACCTCGCTGTTGGCCGTGATCTGCGGACCGCTGCCTTGCTCGATGACGCGATACTGCACGTTGTCGGGCAGCACCTGGATGCCGGTCTTGGACCGGTTGCTGGCGAGGAACGTGTCGGCTTCGCGCTTGTTGTCGGCGAGCTGGCGGTCGACGTCGGCCTTCATCTTGTCGTCGAATTTCTTCAGTTCCGCCTGCATCGTCGCGGCCGGCACCGCCGGTTGGCGCTTCGCGTAGGCGTCCTGCAGTGCGCGGACCACCGTGTTGATGTCGACGTCCATCTTCCGGTCGACGAGCCCTGAACCGATTTGCCAGCCCAGCGCATACGACAGTTTGCCCTTGTCGGACGTCGTGTCCTGGGCCATCGCGGTGCCCGCGACGATGAGCGCCGCGAGGGCGAGAATCCGGACCAACTTCATGCCTGCCTCCAAAGCAGAGAGAATCATGGGGAGTGGCGCCCGACCCGTGGTCGCGCGCCGAAAAAGGCGCGCTAGTTTACCCGAGCCGCCGCTTCCATGCGGAACCGCCGGCGAACGGCCGACAGCGAGGGAAAACCGCGGCCGTTGCAAGCATCATCCCGGCGTGGGCTGAACTGCAGGCGAAGCGCCTGCGAACGGCCCTCGCCGGTGCCTCAATGGGCGCCGCCGCGATACTTCATTTCCCCGGCCGTCACCGCGAGGTCGAGGCGGTTCTCGGGCGGCGCGAGCGGGCAGGTCGCGAATGCGGTGAATGCGCACGGGGGGTTGTACGCCTTGTTGAAGTCGAGCACGATCCGGCCGTCCTTCGGCTTCGACGCATACAGGAAGCGGGCTGCTCCGTAGGTCTGCTTGCCGCTGGTGCGGTCCGCGAAAATCACGAAGAGTTCGGTGTCGCCGGGCACTTCGACCACGGGCAGCAATTCGTACGTGTGCCCGTTGCGGGTGAATACCGCTTTCCCCGGCACGGGGAACTTGTCGACCTGGCCGAGCACGTTCGGCGTCTCCAGCGTATGCGGCGGATCGAACGGCACCCATTGCGCGTCGATGCGCCACGCCGGATCGATCGGGAACGCATCGATGCCGAGGAAATGGATGCGCCCTTCCGCTTCGGTGTCCTTGATCCGCACACCGAACTTCCCGTTGCGGTCGATGACATAGAAGCTCACGGTGCCGAACGCAACCGTCGTCGGCTGGTCATGGGAGTCGTCGAGCAACTCGGCGTGCGTGACCTTCTTGCCATCGATCGTCGCACCGGCCGCCGGGTCGAGGTCGATCACCGCCTTGCCGCTCCTGAGGGTCACCGTGCCGAGCCTCGACGGACCCTTCGTCAGCACGATGTCGTTGCCCGCCGCACTGCCGATCGTGTTGGCGCCATCCGCGAGCCAGTCGAGCCCAACCAGACTTAGCCAACCGCCGGGCGCGGTGAGCCGCGCAATCCGCTCGGCACGCCAAGCCTCGATTTGCCGCACGTACGCCGACGCGCCATGGGCATCGTTTGCGGCGACCATCACCGGAACGCCGGCGAGAAGGAAAAGAAGCAACAGCACGATGGCCCGCATCGGCACATCTCCGGAATCAAGTGGAACCGCCACATCGACTTCGCGAAGTCACCGCGTCCGGGTGCAGGGTAGCGCGTCGCAGGCCGCACCGTCATCGCCCGCGCAGGAACAAGCGGTCGAGTTCCTCCATCCCCAACTGCACCCAGGTGGGGCGTCCGTGGTTGCACTGCCCCGAGCGTTCGGTGGCCTCCATGTCGCGCAGCAACGCGTTCATCTCCGGCAGCGTCAGGCGCCGGTGCGCGCGCACCGCGCCGTGACAAGCCATGGAAGCGAGCAGTGCGTCGGCGGCGTCCTCGAGCCGACGGCTGCCCTCGTGGACGCCGAGGTCGGCGATCAGGTCCCGCACCAGCGTCGCGGCTTCACCGGCGTCGAGCAGGGCCGGGATCCGGCGCACGAGTATGCCCTGCGGTCCGCTGCGCCGGACGTCGAATCCAAGCGCGTCGAAATCCGCCGCGCCATCCTCGACCCGAGCCGCCTCGCTTTCGCTGACGGCCAACGCCAGCGGAACCAGCAGCGGCTGCGAGCGAACCGAACCCGCGGCGACTGCGGCCTTGAGCCGCTCATAGACGATACGTTCATGCGCGGCGTGCATGTCGACCAGCACGAGACCCTGCGCGTTCTCGGCCAGGATGAAGATGCCGTGCAACTGCGCGATCGCGAACCCGAGCGGCGGGATGGCGGTCTCGCCACTCGGCACCGTTGGTCCATCGGCGGCAATCGGCACGCTGTCCAGCGGCAACGCGTTCCCGGCTGCTGGACCTGGTTCCTGGTCGCGCTCGCCCAGCAACACGGCATAAGCCGACGAAGACTCTGCCACGCCGAGCCGGAAATGATGCTGCTGCGGATGCCGATGGGCATGCGCCGCCACCAGCTGCGGCGCAAGCTGGCCCGTCGGCGCTCCGGCCCGGGTCTTCGCCAGCGCATCGCGTACCGTGTGGAAGAGGAAATCGTGGACGAGCCGGCTTTCGCGAAAGCGCACTTCGCGTTTGGTTGGATGCACGTTGACATCCACCAGCGCCGGGTCGCACTCGAGGAACAGCACGAACGCCGGATGGCGGCCGTGGAACAAGACGTCGGCGTAGGCCTCGCGCAGGGCATGGCTGGCAATCCGGTCGCGTACCGAGCGGCCGTTCACATGGAAATGTTGCTGGTCGGGCTGCGCACGCGCGCTGGTCGGCGAACCGATCCAGCCATGCAGCCGCATCCCCGCCGCCGTCAGGTCGACGCGCAACGCACGGGCGAGGAATTCCTCGCCCAGCACCGCGGCAACCCGCGTGCCGGTCCCGTCGGTATCCGGCGGGAACGTGCGCACGTTGCGGCCATTGTGGTCCAGCCGGAACGCAATCGCGGGTCGGGCCAGCGCAATCGCCTTGACCAGGTCGTCCACATGGCCGAACTCGGTGCGTTCGGCCCGCAGGAACTTTCGTCGCGCCGGCACGTTGTAGAACAGGTCGCGGACGGCAATGCACGTACCGGCCGGCCCGGATTCCGCGCGCACCGGTGACATCGCGCCCCCGTCGACGTCAACTCGCCATGGATGATCCGCGCCGTGGGCTCGCGACACGAGCGAGAATCGCGACACCGACGCGACCGATGGCAACGCCTCGCCGCGAAAACCCAGGGTGGCCACGTGTTCGAGATCGGCAAAGGACGCGATCTTGCTGGTCGCGTGCGGCGCGACCGCAAGCGTCAATTCCTCGCGTGATATTCCGGAACCGTCGTCCCGCACGATGATTTCGGCAACGCCACCGCCACCAATCGAGATGTCGACGTGGCGCGATTCGGCATCGAGGCTGTTTTCGACCAGTTCCTTGACGACCGACGCAGGCCGCTCGATGACTTCACCGGCGGCGATCTGGTTGACCAACTCGACGGGCAGCGACTGGATGCGGGGCATGGGCGCGCCCGCATTCTAACAGTGCCCCGCACGACCCGGGATCGCGCCCCGGTTCAGCCCGACGGGACCTGCAGGCCCGCATCCGCCCGGGCACGGTGATCGTCGGCCAGCGAGTTTGCCGCGCGCATGGACGCCGAATCCGTACTGTCGCGCCTCGCGATCGCGCGCGACCCTTCGCCATCCACTGCCGCTTGACGTCGCACTTTCCGGCCGCGTTCCGCTTCCTCGGCAAACAACGTTCCGGGCGGTGGCGTCGCGCGGAAGTAACCGACGATGCCATCGAGGATCGCCTGGGCAAGTTCCTCGCGATGGGCGGCATTGCGGAGATTGCGTTCCTCGGACGGGTTCGTGATGAACGCGGTCTCGATGAGGATCGATGGCACATCGGGGGAACGCAGCACGACGAAATTCGCGTGCTCGACGTAGCGGCGGTGCGTGGGCCCGACATTGCGCAGCGATTTCAGGACTCGCTTGGCGACCGCGTTGCTGGCTCCGATCGTCGCGCCTTGCGACAGGTCGAGCAACACCGCGGCCAGCGTGTCGTCCTTGTCGTCGAGCGACACCCCGCCGACGAGGTCCGCGCGATTTTCACGGTCGGCCAGCCAGCGCGCCGCCTCACTCGTCGCACCGCGCGTCGACAGCACCCACACGGATGCGCCACGCGCGTCGCAACTGCCGGGGCACGCATCGGCGTGGATCGAAACGAACAGGTCGGCCTTGGCTTCCCGCGCCTTGCGGTAGCGCTCCTTCAACGGCACGAAGACGTCGCCGTCGCGCGTCAATACCGCCTTCATTCCGGGTGTCGCATCGACCAACGCCGCCAGCTTGCGCGCGACGGCGAGCGTGATCGTCTTCTCGTACGTGCCATCGGAACCCTTCGCCCCGGGATCGACGCCACCATGACCGGCGTCGATCGCGACGACCAGGTCACGCGAGCGGTCGGCGACGCTCGATGCCACGGTCTTGACGGGCGCTGATCCGCTGTTTCTTGGCGAGAACTCGACGACCAGCCGATATCCGTCGCCACCGGTCTTGCGCTGGAGGAAGGTTTTCGGCGTCACCCCGCCGTCCATGTCGAACACGAGGCGTGCGTTCGTCTTGTCGCGCACGCCGGCGCGCAGGTCCTTGACCACGCCTCGGCCGCCATCGGGGGCGCGGAAACCACTCGCGAAGTTCGAGTCACGGAGGTCGACGACAACCCGGTCCGGATTCCCGAGCGCGAAGAGCTTGTACTCCACCGGCCCCGACAGTTCGAGGACGGCCCGGGTCGACGGCCCCTTGCCGTCGAGTCGCACCGCATCGATGCGGGCCGCATGCGCTCCCGTCACCGCCGCCATCGGCAGAGCGATCGACAGTGCGAACGAACCCCAAGGGCGCTTGGCTCCCCACATGGGGCGTATTGAACGCCGAATCACGGGTGGATTTCAAGTATTTTCCTTGCAAATCCGTCCACTGGATCGCATTCATCAGGCTTGCGGGAGAAAGCGCCGGCAACTGACTGAATGTGTCGAAAGCGACGCGCCCGGGCGCGCCCATCCCTACGCCTTCGCCAGATAGGTCAACCCAGCGGGCGTGCTGGCTGTCAAGGTGAGGTTGCGGACCGGCCCCGCGTGGTCGAGGGACAGGACGATGTCCGGCGGCGGCAAACGCCCCGCGCCACGCTCTGGCCACTCGATCAGGACCAGCGGACTGCCGGCCCAGAGATCGCCGAGCCCGAGCCAGTCGAGTTCTTCGGGTGCAGCGATCCGGTAAAGGTCGATATGGTGTGCATCGCGCCCGTCGAACCGGTACGACTCGATCAGGCTGTAGGTCGGACTCTTCACCCGTCCGACGACACCGAGCGCATGCAGCAGGGCACGCGCAAACGTCGTCTTGCCGGCGCCCAGTTCACCGACGAGGTGAACCATGCCACCGGCGCGAGCGGGTTCCGCCAAACGCCCGGCGAAAGCCACCAGTGCGGATTCGTCAACGCCCGTCATCACGCGACGTTCGCTCATCGGCCGTAATCATTGACCCGTTCGCGCAACGCGGTGAAAAGATCCGACGCCAGCAGCCCGCGCGGCACACGGCCCGCGGCAAGGTCACCTGCCTGCGCGTGCAGCCCGACACCGAGGCACGCCGCGTCCCACGGGGCGAGTCCCTGCGCCCGCAATGCGGCAACCACGCCCGTCAGCACGTCACCCATGCCGGGACTCGCCATGCCCGGATTGCCCCACGGGCAAACCGCAAGCCGGCCGGCAGGATCGGCCACCAGGGTCCCGGCACCCTTCAGCACCGCGATCGCACCGGCATCCGCGGCCAGCCTGCGGACCGCCGCGAATCGGTCGCGTTGCACCGTGCGCGAGTCGCTCCCGAGCAGCCGGCCCATTTCTCCGGGATGCGGCGTCAAGATGCTGTGGCCCGGAATGGATCTTGGCGCGTGCGCCAGCAGGTTCAGCGCATCGGCGTCAATCACTGCGGGCTTCCCATTGTCGAGCGCCTCGCGCCACAACGCTTGGCCCCACGGCGATGATCCCAGTCCCGTACCGATCGCGACGATATCCGCACGCGCCAGCAGAGGCGCGAGAGCCGCGGCTTCCTCGACCCCGTACACCATCAGTTCCGGCCGCGCGGCGAGGAGCGGCGCGACGTGGGCTTCGCGTGTCGCGACCGTGACGAGGCCGGCGCCAGTGCGCAAGGCAGCTTCCGCACAGAGTCGCGCCGCTCCTCCCATGCCGAGGTCGCCGGCGATCACCAGCACATGGCCATGGCGCGATTTGTCGGTGTTGCCGCGTCGCGGAGGTAGCAGGTCCACGATCGTCGAATCGAGGCAGGCGGCGTCGGGCAGGATGCCGTCGAAGCAGGCCTCGGGTACATCGAGGGATGCAAGTTCGAGTTCGCCGCGGACATCGAAAGCGTCGCCAGTGAACAAACCCCGCTTCCAGGCAACGAACGAAACCGTCGCCGTCGCCTCGATGCAGGATGCGGGAGCGACCCCGCGGTCGGCATCGAGCCCCGACGGCACATCGAGCGAGAGTACCGGTACGCCGCTGGCGTTGACGGTGTCGATCAGTTGCGCAATGCCCGGTTTCGGAGGATCGCAGAGTCCGGTACCGATCAAGCCGTCGACGATGACGTCACCAACGGGCAGCGCGCCGCCGGACGATTCATGCACGCGCACACCGGCGGCCAGGGCGTGGATGCGCGCGTACTCGGCATCGTCGCGAGGGGTGCCGGCCACCGCGACCGCGTCGACTTCGAGACCCCGAGCCCGCGCGAGGGCGCCGAGCAGCATCGCATCGCCACCGTTGTTGCCGTTTCCGGCGAGCACGACGATCCGGCGCGCCGACGGCCATCGCCGCCGCAACGATGCGAACGCCGCCCCCGCCGCACGCCGCATCAACTCGACGCCCGGAATACCCGCGCCTTCGATCGCGGCATGATCGATCCGACGCACCTGAGCCACGGTGTACAGCGCCTGCAACGGTCTGGGGTTCATTCGGCCATTCTATCGACGGGTGCGGGTTATGCTGGGGCATGGACGCGTTGCAAGAACTTCCGGACTGGCCGTCGCTGGCGGCCATGATCCGGCGATGGGGCGTAGCCCTCGGGTTCCAGAAGGTCGGTATCACGTCGATCGAGCTTGGCGACGATGCCCGGCATCTCGCGGACTGGCTCGCTGAAGGACGCCACGGCCGGATGGCCTACATGGAGCGGCACGGCACCAAGCGGACGCGGCCCGACGAGCTGGTTCCCGGCACCGTGAGTGTCGTCTCGGCCCGGATGAACTACCTGCCCCCGGATGCCCGCGACCCATGGCCGGTGCTGCGGGACTCCACCCGCGGCTACGTGGCGCGCTACGCGCTCGGCCGCGACTACCACAAGCTGGTGCGGATGCGCCTGCAGAAGCTTGCCGATCGCATCGCGGCAGCGGTCGGCGCCTTCGGCTACCGGGCGTTTTCGGATTCGGCCCCGGTGCTCGAAAAAGCCATGGCGCGCAATGCCGGGCTCGGCTGGATCGGAAAGCACAGCGTACTGCTGAGCCAAGACGCCGGAAGCTGGTTCGTGCTCGGCGAACTCTATACCGACCTGCCACTGCCGGTCGACGAACCCGCCAGCGCCCATTGCGGCACTTGCCGCCGCTGCATCGACGCCTGCCCCACCGGGGCGATCACCGCGCCCTACCGGGTCGACGCTCGCCGATGCATTTCCTACTTGACGATCGAGCTGAAGGAAGCCATTCCCGTCGAGCTGCGTCGCCTGATCGGCAACCGCGTGTTCGGTTGCGATGACTGCCAGCTTGTATGCCCCTGGAACAAGTTTGCCCGGATCGCCGACGAAGTGACCTTTCGACCCCGGCACGGCCTCGACGACGCGCCTCTGACGGGGCTGTTCGGGTGGAGCGAATCCGAGTTCCTGTCGCGCACGGAAGGCATGGCCGTGCGTCGCGCGGGTTATGCCGGGTGGTTGCGCAACGTTGCGGTCGCGCTCGGCAACTCACCGCCATCCATGGCTGCCGTTGCTGCGCTGGAAGCCCGGCGGGACGACCCGTCACCACTCGTCCGGGAGCATGTCGCGTGGGCGCTCGCCGAACAACAGCGCAAGCGGACCTCCGGAGAAGCCTCCCCGGGAACCCCGCTGCAGAAGTGAGGCTGCCGCGATCAGGCCGCCTGTGGCGGAATCGTCTGCCGGGTGTGCGTCAGGTGGTTCCGGCGGTCGACGTAGACGAGCTGCGGTTTGTGCGACCGGGCCTCCGCGGAATCGTACACGGCATATGCACAAATGATGACGACGTCGCCCGGCTGGGCCCGGTGGGCCGCCGCGCCGTTCACCGAGATGACGCCCGAACCGTCCTCGGCGCGGATCGCATAGGTCGAAAAACGCTCGCCATTGTTGACGTTGTAGATGTGGATCTGCTCGTACTCGCGGATCCCGGACGTGTCGAGCAACAGCCCGTCGATCGCACAGGACCCCTCGTAGTGAAGTTCCGCGTGCGTGACGGTTGCCCGGTGGATCTTCGCCTTGAGCATGTTCAACTGCATGATCGACTCGTGTTGCACCTGCGAGACAGGTGCGATAATAGCAAGGAAGCCACGATGCTGCCCTGCAACATCGGCCTGCCAGTAGTGTCGCGAATGCAACCTTCTGAAAACCAAGCCGAAACGACGGCCAAAAAAAACCCTCGCCACTGTCGTGTGCGAGGGTTCTCAATCGGAGTGACGATTACCTAACAATGCGCCCTGCTGCCAAAAGAGCATCGAGTGTTGCGAAAACCCCTATGGCAGTGACGACAATACCACAAATCACGGGGCATGCAACAGAGGCCGCTGCCCTTGGCATTCACGGCCCCCGTCACGGGCCGATGAAGAGATTGTCAATCAGTCGAGTTCGGCCCAGGCGCGCCGCAATGAGTGCGACCAGACCTTCGCGTTGATCCGGTGACGGAACTCCGAGGTCGTCACGTCGGCGCGCGACTGCGTAGTCGGGTTCAAAGCCCGAGTCACGCAGGCGAGCGAGCGCTTCGGCTTCGATCGCCGGGAACGGGGCACCCGCCCGCACGGCGGCTGCCATCGCGCCGAGCGTCGCATGGATCACACCCGCGCGGACCCTCTCGGAAGCGTCGAGGTACTGGTTCCGTGAACTTAGGGCGAGACCATCCGGCTCCCGCACGGTCGGCGCGCCAATGAGTTCGACCGGGAACGCCAGATCCCGCACCATGCGGTTGACAACGAGCCATTGCTGGAAATCCTTGAGGCCGAAGACCGCGATGTCCGGCTCGACGAGATGGAACAGCTTCGCCACCACCGTCGCGACACCATCGAAATGCCCAGGCCGATGCACGCCTTCGAGGATTTCGGAGAGTTCCGGCACGTGGACCCGTACCGTCCGCTCGGGACCGAGCGGATAGATCGTCGCGACGTCGGGCAGGAACAACAGGGAACATCCGTGCGCGGCCAGCCCCGCGGCGTCCGCCTCCGGCGTCCGCGGATACCGGGCAAAATCCTCGCCGTGTCCGAACTGGGTCGGGTTGACGAACACACTCGCAACGACGCAGTCGGCGTGCCGTTGGGCGAGGTCGATCAGCGAAAAGTGACCGGCGTGCAGGTTGCCGAGCGTCGGCACGAAGGCGATCCTTCGATGCGACTGCCGTTCGGCGCGAACGAACCCGCGCAGCTCGTCGGCTGCCCTGACCGTTTGCAGCGTCACGACGCGTAGCTGTGCTCGGGGCCGGGGAATTCACCGCCACGCACGGCTGCCACGTAGTTCGACAGCGCCTGCACGACCGATCCGGTACCGGCGAGGAAGTCCTTGCTGAAGCGCGGGCGCCTGCCGGGCGTGACACCCAGCAGGTCGTAGAGGACCAGGACTTGGCCATCGCAACGCGGACCGGCGCCGATGCCGATGACGGGAATGGCGAGGTGCCCGGTGATTTCGGCGGCGAGCGGGTCCGGCACGCATTCGAGTACCAGCAGGTCCGCGCCGGCCGCCGCGACCGCACGGGCATCCTCGCGCAGCCGATTGGCTTCGTCCGCGTCCCGGCCACGGACGCGGTAGCCGCCGAACTTGTGTACCGACTGCGGCGTCAGGCCGAGATGCGCGCAGACCGGGATCCCCGACTCGGCGAGCGACGCGATCGACTCGCAAACGCGCCCCGCCCCTTCGACCTTGACCATCGCGGCACCGCCCTCCGCCATCAAACGGCCCGCTGAAGCAAGGGCCGTCGACACGTCGCGAAAGCTCAGGAACGGCATGTCCGCGATCAGCAGCGCGCGTCCGAGCCCGCGGCCGACGCATTGGCTGTGGTAGACAATGTCCTCGATCGTGACCGGGAGCGTGCTCGGCCGGCCCTGCACGACCATTCCGAGCGAATCGCCAACCAGCACGGCATCGACTCCGGCGGCGTCGGCCTGCGCCGCGAAACTGGCGTCGTACGCCGTCACCATCGCGATCTTCTGCCGCGACGCCTTCATCGCCGCGAGCGTACGGACGGTAACCGGGTTCGTCGACGTCGCGCTCGTGTTCATGCGGAGCCCTCGGGGAACGGCATTATCGACTCGGTGCCGGCATTTCTCCAAGACGACGGCAACCGTCCCGGCCGACGCGCTCGAGCAACGACAGCGGCGTCGCTCCGCCCGGCAACTCCAGGTCCGGAGCGAGGTCGGCCAGCGGCATCAGCACGAACACGCGTTCGGTCAACCGCGGATGCGGCACCTTGAGTCCCTGCTCGCGCACGCGACGCGTGCCGTGCAGCAGCAAGTCGAGATCGAGCGTGCGCGGACCCCAGCGATCGCCGCTGCGGCGTCGCCCGTGCCGCTCTTCGATCGCCAGCAGAAGCTCGAGCAACGCCCGCGGGGGCCGCGACGTGTCGAACGCGGCGACGGCGTTGATGAAGTCCGGCTGGCCATCACGCCCCCACGGACGGCTGACATAGAGAGGCGAGACGACGAAATCATTGGCGTCCGGCAACGACGCCAATTCTTCGATGGCTCGCCGCACCTGCCGTTCGGGATCTTCGAGATTCGATCCGATGCCGACGAACACGCGTTCGGGAAGGATGGCGCTCACTCCGGAGCGGTCTTCGCTGCAGCCTTCCCGCCACGCCGCCGACGTCGGCGCCTGCGCACGGAACGTGGAGGTGCCGGCGGTTGATCTGGGCCGTTCGCGAGTTCAGCCACGCGGCGAGCCAGTCCTTCCCGATCGAGCGACTGCACCTCCGTCCACCATTGTGCGCAACCGGACAGGGCCGGCTCGGCCTGCGCGCGCAGCACCAGAAAGTCGTAGGCCGCCCGAAATCTCGGATTCGCGAGCAGTCGCATGACGCGCCGGCGCGGCCGCTGCTCGAGGACCGGTTGCAGGGCCCAGATTTCCTCGACGATGAGCGTGAAGCGCCGCGGAACCGCGACATGCGTCCGCTGTTCGGCAAGCACCCGTTCCGCCGCCGCGGCAAACGCCATCTCGCTGTCCGTGCCGGCGCTGGTGCGGTCGTCAATGCCGAGCTGGACGGCGTCCCACAACAGCGCCGCAAACAGGAATGCTGGCGTCACCGGCTTGCCGTCACGGATGCGTTCGTCGGTGCTGGCAAGTGCGCCTTCGATCAATACGCGGCACGCTTCGGCGCGCGCGCCCTCGAGTGCGCGCGCGGCACCCGGGTAAACGTGCCGCAGCAGGCCGCACTCGCGCAGCGCGCGGAAACTGGCCTGGCCGTGCCCGGTCAGAAACATCTTCAGTGATTCGTCGAACAGGCGCGCTGGCGCTGCTTCGGCGAGCAACGGACCCAGCGCGGCGAATGGCGCGGACGTGGCCGGGTCGATCCTGAACCCGAGTTTCGCCGAGAGCCGCACCGCACGCAGCATCCGTACCGGGTCCTCCCGATAGCGCTGCTCCGGATTTCCGATCAACCGCAACCGGTGCTGCTGCAGGTCCTCGATGCCACCGACATAATCGCGCACGCTGAAGTCGGCGATGTCGTAGTAGAGCGCATTGACCGTGAAATCCCGGCGCAATGCGTCCTCTTCGATCGTTCCATACACGTTGTCGCGCACCAGCCGACCGTCGACCATGTGCCGCCCGCCGCTGCCATCGTCCGCTCCGGAACGGAACGTCGCCACTTCGACGGTCTCGCGTCCGAACACGACATGCGCGAGGCGGAACCGCCGGCCGATCAACCGGCAGTTGCGGAAGAGCGAACGGACCTGCTCCGGCGTCGCATCCGTGGCTACGTCGAAGTCCTTGGGGTGGCCACCCAGCATCAGGTCCCGCACGGCACCGCCGACCAGGAACGCCTGG
This sequence comes from Lysobacterales bacterium, assembly GCA_046347015.1. Lineage (GTDB taxonomy): Bacteria > Pseudomonadota > Gammaproteobacteria > Xanthomonadales > Rhodanobacteraceae > Dokdonella_A. Next base: position 74,911 of record JAXMHA010000005.1, read on the forward strand.
AATCCCGCATCATGGAGGCGGGTCAGCACGCGCAGCGCACCGATTGAAATATTCTTGCGCGAGACCGGATGATCGGCGCGCGCGACGCGGCGGAAGGTGGCGGTCACGCGCCGGGCATCCACCGCGGGATTCCGCGCGTGGCTTCGATTGTCGCGTCCCCCGCTTCCGTTATACTTTCCGGCCCGTCGCACCTGCCAGTCAGCCCGCTCCCTTCGTCTAGCGGTCCAGGACGTCGCCCTCTCAAGGCGAAAACACGAGTTCGATTCTCGTAGGGAGCGCCAGGCCGCGACCGATCGCGCCGCACACGCCCGCCAGCCAGAACCATGCCGTTTGCCGTCACCGAGAATTGCATCAAGTGCAAGTACACCGATTGCGTGGAAGTGTGCCCGGTCGACTGCTTCCATGAGGGGCCGAACTTCCTGGTGATCGATCCCGACGAATGCATCGACTGTACGCTGTGCGAGCCGGAATGCCCGGCCCACGCGATCTTCCCGGACGACAGCGTTCCGGCGGGACATGAAGGTTTCATTGCGCTCAATGCCGAACTGGCGAAGATCTGGCCGGTCATCACCGCGCGCAAGGATGCGCCGGCCGACGCCACCGAATGGGACGGCAAACCGGACAAGACCCGGCTGCTGCAACGCTGATTTCCCTCATTGCGCGGCGCCGGCGCAGCGCACTGCCCGGGTGCTTCACGACAGGCGTTGCCGGAGTGCCGCCACGACATTCCGCGCTGCCGCGTTGGCGGCATCGGATCCGTCCCCTTGCACGCTCACGCGCGAGGCGCTGCCATCGGCAGCGACGCGGACGATCAGATGCACCGACACTTGGGCCTTGCGGCCGGCCAGACCAAGCGTGACGATGCGTTTGAACAAGCCCGGTTTCTGCGCCACCTCGCCCGTAGTCTCGATGGCGTAGCTGCGCTCGGCGGGGTCGCGTGAAAGAACCTTGGCGACACCCGACCGTTCGAGTGCGTAGCCGACGCGCGTATAGGTACTGTCCGGGGTATCGACGACCCGCAATCCGTCCCCGGAAACCGTGACGTCGGGGCCAGTCGGCGGCGGGGCCGCAGCCGTTACCCGGGATGAACCTGCCGGCGCTGGCGCAGGACTCGAAGCCGACGCGCCCCCTGGCGGCGGCACCGTCGTGGCGGCCGGCGCGCCCGTCGACCCGGTGCCGGGGGCCGGAATCGCAAGCGCTCCACTCGTATCCGGATGATCGAGGCCGGGCGGGACTTCGAGAGGATGCTCCTGCACGCTCTGCCGGTACGCATTCTCGTCGCGCCCGAAGTGGCGATGGAGGAAGTCGCAGCCCGTCAGGACGAGAGCCGCGATGAGGGCGGTGGCGAGTACCGGGGCGTTCCGTCTCACTGTGGGTGTTCCCGTCGAGGTTGTGGGCCGATCCGGTCGATTGTCCGGAGCCGCGTAGTCTACCCGGCTGCGCGTGCCGGTTCGACTGGTGCCAGTGAACGGAGCAGGGCATGCCCTGCGTCGTGGTATCCGGCCGACAACGCGACCAGCGGCAAGCGCATCCGGTCGGAACCAATGCCGAGCTGCGCCAGGCACCACTTGACGGGCGTCGGATTCGGCTCGACGCCGAGGAACGCGTACAGTGCCCGCAGTTCCGAGTCGATCCGACCGGCAGTTTCCCGATCCCCGGCACGGCACGCGGCGGCCAGCGCCGCCATCCGCCACGGCACGACATTGGACGCAACCGATACGACGCCGTCGGCACCCGCCAGCATCGACTGCATCGCGCTGGGGTCATCGCCGGACAGGATCGCGAACCGATCGTCACGCAGCGAAACCAATGCCGCGACGCGGGCGGGATCGGCAACGGCTTCCTTGACGCCGATGATGCCGGAATGGGCTGCAAGCCGCGCCACGGTCTCCGGCGCAATGTCACATCCCGTACGCGACGGAATGTTGTACAGCACGACTGGCAGGCCACCTTTGTCGGCCACCCGGTCAAAATGACGGAACAGGCCCTCCTGGGTCGGCCGGACGTAGGGCGGGCCGGAAACCAGGGCGACATCGGCCCCTGCGTCTCGCGCCCGACGTGTCTGGGCGACGGTCGCCGCTGTTCCCGACCGGCCCGTGCCGACAAGGACCGGCACCCGGCCCACCGCGCGCTCGACCGCGAACTCGACCAGTCGAACGAACTCGTCCTCGTCCAGCATTGCCGCTTCGCCGGTCGAGCCGGCAACACAGAGGGCAGAGGTACCACCGGCAATCTGCGAGTCGACCAACCGGCCGAATGCAGCGAAGTCAACGGCGTCGTCGGCGACGCCGAAGGGTGTCGCGAGAGCGCAAATGGCACCGGAAAGAGTCGACACCGGAGGGACACTGTGAAGCAGTCCCGTGATGTTACTTGCGGGCGCCCGCGAGTGGCAAGTATTCTGCGATCGTGGCTCCGCGCCACGCATGGACATCCCGGGGATGACGCGCATCGTGAAGCAGGGGTCCCGACCAGCGTCCGCCGGCACTGCGCAGCGTCCCGCCGCGAATGAGAACTTTCTCCTCATCAGTGCGTTCGCCGAAGCGACCCATCCGTTGTTGACCACGCTCACCAAGCGGATCACGGAGTGTGGTTGCAACGCGATCGAGGCACGGGCTTCCGCGCTCGGTGGGGACATCGGCGTGGTGGCCCTCGCGCAGGGACCGTGGGATGCGATCGCCAAGCTCGAGAATGCGCTCGCCCGTTTCGAACGGGAGGACGGTGTCCGCCTGACGCATTTCCGCACCGGTCCGAAGCCGCAACGTTCGGAACTGCTGCCCTACGTCGTCGAGGTCATCGCCGCCGACAAGCCCGGCATGCTGTTCCAGATCGCCGATTTCTTCGATCGTCAGGGCATCGTGATCGAGCAGCTGACGTCGACCCGCTACCGGGCAATGCAGACCGGCGCCGAGATGTTTTCGGCGCAGGTGACGATCGGCATCCCGTCGTCGATGCACATCGCCGCGCTGCGCGACGAGTTCCTCGAGTTCTGCGATGGACTCAACCTCGACGCGATCATGGATCCGATGAAGTTCTGATGATGGCGATCGCGATCGGCCGAAAGGTTCCGGACCTTGCCGGCGTCCTGGCGGATGCCACGACGCTCTCCCTTGGCGACCTTGCCGGACATCCCGCCGTCGTCTACTTCTACCCGAAGGACAACACCACCGGTTGCACCAGGGAAGCACTGGACTTCCGCGACCTGTGGCCGCGGTTCCGCAAGTTGAAATGCGCCGTCGTCGGCGTATCGCGCGACTCGCCCGCTTCCCACGCCCGCTTCGCCGCGAAGCACGAGCTGCCGTTCCCGCTCGTCGCCGATGTCGACGAAACGTGGTGCCGCGCATTCGGCGTGATTGGCGAAAAGACGCTCTACGGACGCCGATTCACCGGCGTCATCCGTTCCACGTTCCTGCTGGACGGCCAACGCGTGCTGCGCGCCGAATGGCGCGGCGTCAAGGTTGCCGGCCACGCCGCGGCCGTACTCGAGCGCGCCGCGCAACCGTGACCCGGCACCACCCCCGGACTCCGGCGCCGCCGCGGCGCAGCGTGCGCGGGCGACTCCTGTACGCACTCGACACCAACGTGCTGATGCACGATCCGACAGCCCTTTTCCGGTTCGAGGAACACGACGTATTCATCCCGATGACCGTGCTCGAGGAACTCGACGCGGCGAAAAAGGGAACCTCGGAAGTCGCGCGCAACGCCCGGCAGGTCAGCCGCTTCCTCAACGAACTGATCGAGCGCGGCAACGGCCGCCACATCGAGGAAGGACTCGATTTGATCCTGCCGAGCGGCGTGCAGCTCGGCCCCGCGCGCCGGACGGGCCGCCTGTATTTCCAGACGCATGCCACCGAGCCCGTGGATGGCGCAAGCGAACTCGAATCGCTGCCCGACAACCGCATCCTCCGCGCCATCGTCGCGTTGCGCGGCCGGCAGCCACGGCGACCCGTCGTGTTGGTGTCGAAGGACATCAACCTGCGCATCAAGGCGACGATCTACGGGATCGCCGCCGAAGACTACGAGAACGACCGCGCCCTCGACGATTTCAGCCTCCTCTATACCGGCGTCACCGAGCTGCCGGCCAACTTCTGGGACCGGCATCCGGAAGTCCGCTCGTGGTCAGAACGCGGCCACACGTGGTACGAGGTCAAGCGCCGGCGGGAGGAAGACTGGCACCCCCACCAGGCGCTCCATTTCGCCAGCGAGGACGATGTCGAGCTGCGAGTCATGCGGCTCGACGGTCCGCGCGCGGTGCTGCGGATCGTCGATGACTACCGCAGCGGTACGCACACGGTCTGGGGCATCTCGGCGCGCAACCGGGAGCAGAACTTTGCCCTCAACACGTTGATGGACCCGGATATCGATTTCATCACCTTGCTCGGCACCGCCGGCACCGGCAAGACGCTGCTGGCGCTTGCTGCCGGCCTCGCGCAAGTGATGGACCAGCAGCGCTATCGCGAGATCATCATGACCCGCGCCACGGTGTCGGTCGGCGAGGACATCGGATTCCTGCCGGGCACCGAGGAGGAAAAGATGACGCCGTGGATGGGGGCGCTGACCGACAACCTCGAAGTGCTGACGAACCCGCAGGAAGGCGGCAGCTGGGGCCGCGCCGCGACCAACGATCTGCTCGCATCCCGCATCAAGATCCGCTCGATGAACTTCATGCGCGGCCGCACGTTCCTGAACCGCTTCGTCATCATCGACGAGGCCCAGAACCTGACGCCGAAGCAGGTGAAGACGCTGGTCACGCGGGCCGGCCCTGGCAGCAAGATGGTCTGCCTCGGCAACCTCGAGCAAATCGATACGCCCTACTTGACCGAGACCACGTCGGGCCTCACCTACGCGGTTGATCGGTTCAAGGACTGGCAGCACTCGGCGCACATCACGTTGCGCCGCGGTGAGCGTTCGCGGCTTGCGGACTACGCGTCGGAGAAGCTTTAGAGGGCCCGGAACCTGCGATCTGCCGGCAGACCGACCGGTGACGCCTACGTGGGTTTGATCAGAGCACCCCTAGAACGGCATGACCCAAGTGGCCTCGAACTCCATGCGCCCGGCGTCGGGCGAACCGATGCGGGCCATCGGCAGGCCGAGGAAATACGGTGAAGATGCGTAACTCGCGACGACGCTCAGCCGTCCAGCCAGCCCGAAAGCGCGCGTCCACATGAGCGACAGCGTGTCGTCGGCGCGATCCTCCGCCAGCGCGTTGGCGAGGAGTTGCGAAGTCGGACGGGGCTGCTGGCTCGTGGTGTAACGGAACTGCAGGTCGCCGAGTGTCTTGTCGCGGACGGTGAAACCGGCGCCGTAGACGTTGAGGTCGCTCCATGCGAACACGGGGCTGGCGCCGTCGTTCAGCAGCGCAAGGAACTGCGGCGGCAAGGCCGAACTCGTGAACGGCGGAATGGCGCCGTACATGACACGCTGCACGCCGGCATCGAGCGAGAACCGCGGCGACAGCGCATAGCTGAGGTCGAAGGTCGCGCTGGCCGGTATGTCGAACTTCCCGGGATCCGAATAGACCCCGCGGTAGTTCGCAAAGGCGCTCATGTCGACGCGCGACTGGTAGGCGACGTGCCAGCGCAACCGGTCATTGACGGCGTCGGACAAATCGATGCGCGCCCCGGCACCATAAGCCGTATCGCGGTTGTACCAGCTCATCGGCAGCAGGCCATCCTGCCACGGCGTCACGCCAAGTCCGAGGCTGGCAAACCGCTGGTAGGCAAGCACCGCGGTCACGCTCGCTTCTCCCGCTTGCCCGAACCGGCGGCTGAAAGTCGGCGACACGACCGTGCGCTCGAGGCCCGGCGATGCCGCGTCGATCACGCCGAGATGCGATGCTCCGCCGACGGTCGGCGACTCGCCGAAGCGCGCGCGTGCGATCGAGAACGAGAACTGCCCCCCGGTGCTCGCGCCGGGCCCGAACGCCGATGGCGGCAGCAGCGTGCGCTGGTAGTTGCCGAGGACAGTCGGCGGAGCCGGGTCCGCGGGTTTCGCGGCCCATGAAAACTGGGGTGTAATGCTGGCCAGGGCATAATCGTGCCAGCGCCCGAGGGACGCTTCCGCTGGTTCGGGCCGCGAACTGGACCGGTCGGACGCACGCGCCCCGGCCGTCCCGAGGTTTTCGACCGCGCAAACGGAAAGGGGGAGCGCCAGCAAAATGCTGAGCGCTCCCGCCAGTCTCCCTTTGATCGCTGTTGCCCGCTGCATTGCCCTGTGCTGCGGTCCGGGTTGGAGTGCCTGATCCAAGCCGCGCCAATTTTGGGGAAAAAACAACGCGCGGTCAAGGGCTGAGGCATTGGAAATTCAGTGACGCCGCACACACTTGCACCGTGCAGCCCCATCCTCATCCACCGGTGCTGTCGTACAATTGCAACAAGATGCCGGAAATCCTGCGCGCTTCCCCGCCCTGCGTCTTGACCATCGCCGGTTCCGATTCAGGCGGCGGCGCCGGCATCGAGGCCGATCAGGCGACCATTGCGGCATTCGGCCTCGGTACCCGCGTCGCACTCACGGCCGTCACCGCACAAAATTCGCGTGGCGTCACGTCCATCCAGGCGCTGCGTCCCGCCATGGTCGCGGCACAGATCGACGCCGTGCTCGATGATTTTCCGGTGCGTGCGATCAAGACCGGCATGCTGGCCAGCCCGGCGATCGTCCGCAGTGTCGCCGGGTGCCTCGCAACGCGACCCCGGCTGCCTTTCGTCCTCGACCCGGTCCTGGTCGCAACCAGCGGCGCGACGCTGGCGACCGGCGACCTTGCACCGGCGATCCTGCGCCACCTGCTACCCGGGGCCACGCTCATCACGCCGAACCTTCCGGAAGCGGCCCGCTTGCTCGGCATGCCCCGGATCGGGCGGTGCGGGATGCTCGCCGCGGCGACGGCGTTGCGCGGGCGCGGCGCGCGTGCGGTGCTGCTCAAGGGTGGCCACCTCGACGGTGACGTGATCGCCGACCTGCTGCTCGATGCAACCGGCGCAACCTGGTTCGAACATCATCGCGTGGCCGGAAACGTGCACGGCACCGGCTGCACGTTGTCGGCGGCGATTGCCGCGGGACTGGCGCAAGGCGTCGCACTGCCGCGTGCCGTCGCCGGTGCGATCGCCTGGCTCCAGCAGGCGATTCGCCACCGCTATCGCGCCGGTCGCGGCAACCTCGCGTGGCTGCACCCCGGGACCATGACGCCGCAATAGCGCGGTTCATCCACTCCGGATGCGTTCGACCACGGCGTCGCTGAGCGAGCGCGTCGTGCCCTGGCCGCCGAGGTCCGGGGTCACGCGATCGCGCGCAGCCAGCACGCCGCGCACTGCCGATCGCAGCCGACCGGCGGCTTCAGCCTTCCCGAGCCAGTCCAGCATCAATCCGGCCGCGAGGATCAATGCGCACGGGTTCGCGATCCCCTTGCCGGCGATGTCCGGCGCCGAACCGTGCACGGCCTCGAAGATAGCGATGCCGGCTCCCATGTTCGCGCCGGGTGCAAGGCCAAGACCCCCGACCAACCCGGCGCACAGGTCGGAGATGATGTCGCCGAACAGGTTTGTCGTCACGATCACGTCGAACCGCTCCGGATGCATGACGAGTTGCATGCACGCGTTGTCGACGATCATTTCTTCGAACGCGATGTCCGGGTAGCTCCGCGCCACGTCGCGCGCCACATCGAGGAAGAGCCCGGACGCGGTCTTGATGATGTTCGCCTTGTGCACCGCCGTGACCTTGCGGCGGTGCTGGTGGCGCGCCAGCTCGAACGCATGGCGAACGATCCGTTCGCTGCCGCGGCGCGTGTTCCGGATCAGCGAAGTCGCGGTCTGCCCGTCCGCCGACAGCGTCTGGCCTTCGGTCAGGTACGCGCCTTCGGTGTTCTCGCGCACGGTGACGATGTCGATCCCGAAATAGCGCGAAGACGTGCCCGGGAAACTCAGCGCAGGGCGCACGTTCGCGTAGAGGTCGAAGCGTTTGCGCAGCTCGACGTTCAAAGACGCGTGCCCCCCACCGACCGGCGTCGTCAGGGGTCCCTTCAGGGCGACCCCGCATTCACGAATCGCCTCGAGGGACGCGGCGGGAAGAAGCTCGCCACCCGCTTTCCCGGCGCTTTCCCCGGCGGCCACGGTGCGGTACGCAAGCCCCGTGTCGAGCGCGTCGAGCACCCGCAGGGCCGCGTCCATGATCTCCGGGCCGATACCATCGCCCGCCAACACCGCGATCGTGTTCATGGGACTTGTTCCGCGACGGCTTGTCGCATCGCCGGAGGGCGCGCATTATCGTGCCATGCGTTGCCGCGCCTCAATCGCAAGCGTGTTCTTCCGTTCAGCCACAGGCTTGCTGGCGGCCGCGGCGATCATCGGCATTCCGCCCGCCCGCGCCGGGGTTGCGATCGCGAACGTGCAACTCGCCGTGGCGCCCGCCCGGCTCGACATCTTCGGATCGGCAACATTGGGGTGTACGCCGCGGATCGACCGGATCGCAGTCGACGGCAGCGATGTCAGCGCAATCCTGCGAACGGCCGAGACCGGCTGTCGGCCGGGTCCCTCCCATCCGTTCCACCTGACCTCGAACCTCGCACAAGCAACGGCCTTGCCGCAGCCGCTGCCACTCGGCGTCTACCGGATCCGCGTGTACGATTCGCCCTCGTCCGGCCTCAACCTGATCGCGTTCCGCGTCGTCGACACGACGCCCGTCGCCGACGCACCGCTGCCGGAGTCCGGGTTCTGGTGGTCGGTCAGTGCCGACGACGGGTCGCCCGCCGGTGCGGCGACCGGCGTGGGGATCGAGCGCCAGGGACAGGACCTTGCCGCCGAGCTATACGGATTCGACGACGCGGGGGCACCCACCTGGTTCTTCGGGAGCGGAACATTGCGTGGCCGCACGGCGCTCGTCCCGCTGGTCAAACTGGCCGGCGGCACGCCGCTGTTTCACGGGGGCGGGAGTGCGGTCCCGAATGCCACCGGCGGACCGCAACTCGACATCGTTTTCGATTCCCCCACCAGCGCGCACGCGTACCTGGTCCGCACCGATCCTTCCGGCCGCGTCGACGTGCGATCGATGGCGATCGCGCGGACACCGTTCGCGGCAACGCCCCCAGGGCACACGTGGGCCGGCCGTTGGGTCATGGTCGGCAATGGCGACGTGCGGCCGGTACCGCAGGTGTTCGATTTCAGCGGCGTCGGCAGCGTCGACTCGGTGCGCTTCACGCTGTCGGACGCGGCGGCCGACGCGACCCTGGATTGCCGCCTGGCCGAGGGCACGACGCGAGCGGACCTGTGCACGCTCTCGGTTGGCGCACTGCCGCTGGCGACTTTCGACAAGGTCGGGATCGACCACATGGCGGGAATCGCCGAGGACGGCAGCCGCGTCGAGCTGGTCCGTGTGCCGCACCGAACCGGACGCGGGGAATGAACGGCCCGTAACCGCGAGACGCACCCCTCGCCCTCCGGCTCGCCGGCCAGTGGCATCGGGAACCCCGTCACGCTATGGTGATCCAAGCGTGCGACACCGCCGGGCATCGCGACCGGCACTGCGGCAACCCACGATGCGCGTCCTCCGCGGCTATTCACAACTGGCCATCGCATGCTGGTTCGGGCTGGCTTCAGCCGCCGAACCGGCCTACAAGCTTCCCGACATCGGCAGTTCGGCGGCAACCGTGATGTCGCCGTCGGACCTGCACGACTACGGCGCGGAAATGCTGCGAGAGCTGCGCAGTTACGACATGGTGCTCGACGACCCCCTCGTCGCCGATTACCTCGGCGCGATCGGTTACCGCCTCGTGTCGATGAGCGACCGCCCGGAGCAGCCGTTCACGTTTTTCGTCGTGCGCGACAACACCATCAACGCGTTCGCGGCGCCCGGCGGTTTCGTCGCGGTGAACTCGGGCCTGATCGTCAACATGGACCGCGTCGACGAATTGGCTGCGGTGCTGGCGCACGAGATTTCGCACATCACCCAGCAGCACCTGCTGCGCGCATTCGAATCGCAGCAGAAGATGAGCATCCCGGTGATGCTGGCGATGCTCGGCATCATGATCGCTTCGGCCGGGCGCAGCGACGACACCGGACAGGCGGCAATCGTGACCGGGACCTCGATCCTGCAGCAGCACGCGATCAACTTCACCCGGCAGGACGAGGCCGAGGCCGACCGCGTCGGCATCCAGACCCTGGCCCGCGCCGGTTTCGACCCGAACGCGATGGCGGAAGCATTCCAGACGCTGCAACGGATCACCCGCGTCAACAGCACAGAAATCCCCCCCTACCTGATCGACCACCCCGTCGACACGCTGCGCATCGCCGACGCCAAGGCACGCGCGGCGCAGCTCGGCTGCCCGGTCGCGCAACAGGTGCCGCCACCGGGTCCAGTGGCGCCCGCCCGCTCGGGTGCGCTCGACCTGTCGCTGCCACGCGACTACTCGTTCCTGTCCGATGCCAACGCCCCGGATACGGGGTCGGGGACCGACGCCGCGACCACGCTGTCGGTTGCCGCGAAAGGACATGCCGGCGCGTTGCCGACGGTCACCGTGGAAGCGTGTCGCGACCGCGATCCGGCGGCACAATCCTATTTCCTGCTGATGCGCGAGCGCACCCGCGTCCTGTCCTCGGACAATCCGTCGACGACGCTCGGCTACTACACCCGCAACCTGCATGACGACAAGGCGTTCAACACCCTCGCCAACCGGTACGGCCATGCCTTGGCGTTGTTGCGCTCGAACCAGGCGCAATCCGCCATGGCGGAACTTGCGCCACTGGCCGCGCAGCACCCGGATTCCGCGGTGCTGCGGCTCGCGCTGGCCAAGGCCACTGCGCAATCCGGCGGACGCGATGTCGCCCGCCACGAGTACGAAAGCATTTACCGGGACTTTCCCGGCAACCGGGCCGTCGTGCTGATGTACGCCGACGCGCTGCTCGACGCCGGTGACGCCGCGGGAGCGCGGCGCGTGCAGGAAATCCTGCGACCGCTGCTCGATCGCAATCCCGCCGATCCCGACCTCCAGCAAAGCTTCGGGCGCGCCTGCGCGCTGGCCGGCGATACGGTGCGAGCGGCCGAAGCCTATGCCGAAGCCGCGTTCCTGAACGGCCATGCCGAGGATGCGCTGAACCAGCTGAAGCGCCTCGCCACCCGGCAGGACCTCGATTACTACCAGCGCTCCCGCATCGACGCGCGCATCGCCCAATTGACGCCGATCGTCCTCGAAGCGCGCAAGCGCGACAGCGACTCGCCACCCGATTCGCTGCTGCCGGCGTGGCACTGACCCGCGCGGGCGCACGGCGGATCGCGGTTCCCGGACGCACGCTCCTTCGCGTTCCAGCCATCATCGGAGACCTCGCGCGATACTGTGTCGGCAGGCGCAATCGACTGCCGGTGCACGGGCCATCATGATTCCGGCCGGAAGATCGCGGCGCACACCCCAACTCGACCCATGACCGTCGCCGAACGCACCGATTTCGCCGATCCCGCGCTGTACGTCAACCGCGACCTCGCGCACCTCGAGTTCGATTTCCGCGTCCTCGCGCAGGCCCGTGATCCAGCCGTCCCGCTGCTCGAGCGGCTCGTGTTCCTGTGCATTTCGCGCACGAACCTCGATGAGTTCTTCGAGACCCGGGTCGCCGTGCTGAAGGACCGCCTCGAACTCGGCGAACGATCGCGCGGACCGGATGACTTGCCGCTCGACGACGTGCTGGGCCGGATCCGCCGGCGCACGCTCGAGCTCGTCGAGAGCCAGTTCGAAACATGGCACGAGGAACTGTTGCCCGCCTTGCGAGCCGAAGGCATCCGCGTCTCGACCGCCGCCGAATGGACGCCGCCACAGGCGGCCTGGTTGCGGGACCATTTCCGCGACGAGATCGTGCCGCTGTTGTCGCCGATCGATCTCGCACCGCCACGCCCGTTCCCGCGCATCCTCAACAAGTCGTTGAACCTCGTGGTGACGCTCCACGAGCACGGCGCCACCGGCCGCACCCGCCGGCTGGCCGTCGTGCGCACGCCGCGTTCCGTGCCGCGCATTGTCCGCCTGCCGCCGGAAGTGGCGACGACACCGAACGACTTCGTGTTCCTGTCCTCGCTGCTGCAGGCATTCGTCGGCGAACTCTTCCCCGGTCTCGAAGTCGACGGAGCCTGGCAATTCCGCGTGACCCGCAACAGCGAATTGATCATCGATGGCGAGGAAATCGAGAACCTCGCGCTGGTGCTGCGTGACGAGTTGAAGGAACGCGGTTACGCGAAGCCGGTGCGGCTCGAGATCGACGCCGAATGTCCACCCGCGGTCGTGCAGATGCTGGCGCGCAACTTCCGGCTGGCCGATGCCGACGTGTACCGGTGCCGGGGCCCGGTCAATGTCAGCCGCGCGAACGCGATTCACGCGATGGTCGATCGCCCCGACCTCAAGTTCGCGCCGTTCCAGCCCCGGGTGCTACCGGAAGTGGCCGAACGCGCGAACCTGTTCCGGCGGATCGCAACGCGCGACGTCCTGTTGCACCACCCCTACGATTCGTTCGGAACCGTCGTCGAGCTGCTGCGCCAGGCCGCGGCGGACCCCGATGTGCTGGCGATCAAGCAGACGCTCTACCGCGTCGGCCACGACTCGCCGGTGATCGACCATCTGGTCGCAGCGGCACGGGCGGGCAAGGACGTCACCGTCGTCGTCGAGCTGCGTGCGCGCTTCGACGAGGAAGCGAACCTCGGGCTCGCCGACCGGCTGCAGGAAGCCGGCGTCCAGGTCGTCTACGGCGTCATCGGCTACAAGACGCACGCCAAGATGCTGTTGATCGTGCGGCGCGAACACGGCGCGCTGCGCCGCTACACCCACCTGTCGACCGGCAACTACCACCGGCGCACCGCGCGGCTGTACACGGACGTCGCGCTGCTGACGGCGGACGCGGACACCGGTGCCGATGCGCAGGCCCTGTTCCTGCAACTGTCGGGGTTCGCGCCGGCAGTCCGCCTGCGGCGGCTCCTGCAGTCCCCATTCACGATGCATCATCGCATCGTCGAGTTGATCGACCGCGAAATCGGCCATGCCCGCGCCGGTCGGCGCGCGCGGATCGTCGCGCGCATGAACGCCCTCTGCGAGGGCAGCGTCATCGAGCGGTTGTATCGCGCGTCGAACGCCGGCGTGCCGGTGGACCTGATCGTGCGCAGCGCGTGCTCGTTGCGGCCCGGCTTGCCCGGCGTGTCCGCGAACATCCGCGTACGCTCGATCGTCGGCCGCTTCCTCGAGCACAGCCGCGTGTGGTGGTTCGCGAACGATGGCGATCCGGAACTCTGGTGCACGAGTGCGGACTGGATGGAACGCAACTTGATCCGCCGCGTCGAAGTCGCGTTCCCGGTACGCGATCCGGGACTGGCGCAACGCGTCTTCGACGAGACCCTCGCGAATTACCTTGCCGACAACACGCAGGCGTGGCAGCTCGACAGCGACGGTGCCTATTCGCGCATCACGCCGGGCGGCGCACCGCCCCACGCCGCCCAGGAAACGCTGCTGGCCGCCCTTGGCATCGATTGACACGCGCGCAACCAGGAGCATTGCCCTTCCGACCGGCGACTCCCGAAGGACCCGCGCATCTTTCGGCATCCCGTACGCGGCCATGCGAGAATGCCCAGGCCTCCCGGGGACTTGCCCGTGGCCGACGCCGCCCCTGACCCGTTGCGTGATGGTGAACTGCTCGCGGCCGTCGACATCGGCTCGAACAGTTTCCACCTTGTCGTCGCACGCCACGAACATGGTGGCCTGCGCCTGATCGACCGGCTGCGCGAGAGCGTGCGGCTCGCGATGGGTGTCGATGCGCGTGGGCGACTCGATCCGAACCGCCGCGACGTCGCGTTGCGCTGCCTCTCCCGGTTCGGGCAGCGCCTGCGTGCGCTGGGCCACGAGCGCGTTCGCGCCGTCGCCACCAACGCGGTACGCCGACTGGCCAATCCGCAGGCGTTCCTGGTCCCGGCCGAAACCGCGCTCGGGCATCCGATCGAGATCGTTTCCGGGCGCGAGGAGGCCCGCCTGATCTGGCTTGGCGTCGCGCATGGCCTCGAGGCCACCGGCCAGCGCCGGCTCGTCATCGACATCGGGGGCGGCAGCACCGAATTCATCATCGGCGAGGGACTGGAACCGCTCGAAACCGAAAGCGTCCAGATTGGCTGCATTGCCAGTACCCGCAGATTCTTCGGCGACGGCGTGTTGACGGCCGCGCGGTGGCAAGGCGCGCTGACCGAGATTTCAGTCGAGTTGCAGCAGTTCGCCGCCGACTACCGCGCGCGTGGCTGGACCGAATCGGTCGGCTCTTCAGGGACGGCCAAGTCCATCGGCAGCATCGTGCAGGCGAACGGGTGGAGCGACCAAGGCATCACCGCGGCTTCGCTGGCTGCGTTGCGCGAAGCCATCATCGCGGCCGGGCGCATCGATGCGCTGCGGCTCGCCGGCCTTGCCGAAGAGCGCATTCCGGTGATCGCGGGCGGCGTACTGGTGCTCGACGCGGCGTTCGCGACATTCGCGATCGACCGCATGATCGTGTGCGAGACGGCGATGCGCGAGGGCCTGCTGCACGACATGGTCGGCCGCGGCATGACCGGCGATCCGCGCGCCGGCGCCATTGCGATGCTGGCATCGCGCTACGGCGTCGATCGCTCGCAGGCGGCGCGCGTGCGCACGGCGGCGCTGCAACTGTTCGATGCCGTCGCGGAAAGCTGGTGCTTGACCGGCCTCGACCGGGCACTGCTCGGCTGGGCTGCCGACGTCCACGAAATCGGCCTTGCGATCGCGCACAGCCTGCACCACCAGCATGCCGGCTACATCATCGCCCACTCCGACCTGCCGGGATTCAGTCGGCAGGTACAGGAGCAGCTCGCGGCCATCGTCCGCGCGCACCGGCGCCGGCCGGACCGGGCGACGTTCGACGCGTTGCCCGAGCGCCTGCGGCTCGTGTCGCGGCGCCTTGCGATGCTGTTGCGCCTTGCCGCACTGCTCGAACGAGCCCGCACGACCGAACCCCTGCCGGCGCTGCGGCTGTCCGCCGAGGGCACGCACCTCGATCTCGAACTGTCCGAGGACTGGCTGGCGCGGCACCCGCTGACGCGCGCCGACCTCGAGCAGGAAGCCGACCACGCCCGTGACCTCGGCGTCCTGCTTTCGGTTCGACCGCTGGCAAGCACGGTGGCCTGACGGGCAGCGAGTGCGGCTCGTCCGGTCGCATCTTCGTCCGCTAAACTGCGCAGACGCAGCCGGAGCGCCCGCGCGCACCCGGACGTACCCAGTTCCGCCGTGGAGACCACGATGCCCTGTCGAATCCTGCTTGCCCTCGCCTTCGCCCTGCCCGCATTCGCACTGGCGAATGCCGGCGCCGCCGAGAAACCAGCCGCAAAGCCCGCGATGAAGGCCGAAAAGGCGCCGGCCAAGCCTGCCGCTCCGGCCACCAATCCGCGCGTGCTGATCAAGACCAGCCTCGGCGACATCACCGTCGAGCTGTTCCCGGAGAAGGCGCCGAAGACGGTCGACAACTTCCTGCAGTACGTCAAGAGCGGCTTTTACGACGGCACGGTGTTCCACCGCGTCATCAACAACTTCATGATCCAGGGCGGCGGATTCACGCCCGCGCTCAAGCAGAAGCCGACGCGCCCGCCGATCGTCAACGAAGCGAACAATGGCCTCAGCAACGTGCTGGGGACGCTGGCAATGGCGCGCACGGCCGACCCCGATTCGGCGAGCGCGCAGTTCTTCATCAACGTCGTCGACAACCCGCGCCTGGACTGGAGCGCGACCAGCCCCGGTTACTGCGTGTTCGGCAAGGTCGTGTCCGGCATGGACGTCGTCGACAAGATCAAGGCGGTGCCGACCGGCGCGCAGGGCCCGTTCCGCGGCGACGTGCCGCTGACACCGGTCGTGATCCAGAAGGTCGAAGTCCTGCCCTGACGTCCCCGTCGCCTCGCGGCGATGACGACGCTCTTCATTTCGGACCTGCACCTCGATGGGAGCCGAGCCGACATCGCGCGGCTCGCCGTCGATTTCATCCGGAGGGGGGCGGCGGGAGCCGCCGCGCTCTTCATCCTCGGCGATCTGTTCGAGGCATGGACGGGCGACGACAGCGCGGACGACACGGCCGTTGCCATCGCCGGTGCGCTGGCCACCCTGCACGAATCCGGCGTGCCGGTGTATTTCATCCACGGCAACCGCGATTTTCTGCTCGGCGACGCGCTCGCACGGCACGCGCGCCTGACGGTGCTGCCGGACGCCAGCATCGTCGACATCGAAGGCACGCCCACCTTGCTGATGCACGGCGATGCGCTGTGCACGGATGACGTCGCGTACCAGAAATTCCGCGCCGAGGTGCGTGAACCGGCATGGCAACGCCGGTTCCTCTCGCGGCCGCCGGATGACCGCCGCGAGTTTGCCGGCGCGGCGCGCGCCGAAAGCCGTCGCTACGGGGCACAACTCGACGCGGCGCTCGCCGACGTCAGCCCCGATGCCGTCAGTGCGGCCATGCGCCGCGCGGGCGTCACGCGCCTGATCCACGGCCACACCCACCGCCCCGCGATCCATCGCTTCACGCTGGACGGCCAGCCAGCCGAACGGATCGTCCTCGGCGACTGGTACACGCAAGGCAGCGTGTTGACGATCGGTCCCGGAGAAGCCACCCTCCGCACGCTGGCCGTTTGATCGTCTTCCGGTCGTCGAAGGTCACGGCCAACCCGGCGACTGCGACGATCCGGGACCGCGCATCGTCTGGTTCCCTCGTCACTCGCGCCAGAGCGCTACCGGCCGCCATGACGATCTGCACATGCGGCCTGCATGCGGTGCAAGGGACGATGACTGCCGTTCCGCCTTGCGGCGGCACCAATCCATCCAGGCTGGGGAGATCGATGATGTCGAAGCTGTTTGCGGTCGCGCTTGGCGCGGCCACGTTGCTGTCAGCACCCTTGGGATTTGCCGGTGACGGGGATCCCGACCCGGATTTCGGCAACGGTGGTGTCGCCTACCTCGCCCTCGACGGCATCGAAGGCCATGAGCTGCGTGCCAAAACGGTCATCGCGCTGGCCGGCGGCAAGCTGTTGTTCGCGGGCTCGCGCAACCTGCTGATCCCCGGCAATCCGGACCCGGCCATGCGCGCAATGATGGCGCGCATGAATCCCGACGGATCACCGGATCTCGGCTTCGGTGCCGACCCGAACAACCCGGGGATCCTGGTGCTGCCGTCGATCTCGGCCACCGCGATCCAGACCATCGAAGCCATGCGCACGCTGGACGATGGCACGATCCTCGTCGCCGGCTATGCCTACGTGTTCGGCCCGCTGTCGGGATTCATCGGCAAGTTCGACGCCGACGGCCACCCCGACGACGCCTTCGGGCAGGACGGCATCCTGCAGATCCCGTCGGTCTTCCTGCACGCGATGGCGATCGACAGCCAGGGCCGGATCGTCGTCGCCGGTGAGCAGTCGATCAACGGACTGTCGCAGGGCTACATCGCACGCCTGTCCACCGACGGCACCTTCGACCCGACGTTCGGGCCCGCCGACGACGGAACCGTGCTGTTGACGCCGGAAGTCGCCGGCGACAACGCCTACATCTCGGCGATCGCACTGGACGACGCCGATGGCATCGTGGCCGGTGGCATTTACGAGGACAACCAGAACTTCCTGTCGCAATTCTCCCTGGCCCACGTCGACGCCGACGGCAACCTCGTCACGACCTTTGCCGACGACGGCTGGCGGCGCTTCACGGTACCGGGCGACACATCCATGTTCAACGGCATCGACGTCCTGACGCGCACGCCCGATGGCCTGATCGTCATTGGCGCGCATCACGACGATGGACAGGGCGGCACGGTCGTCGTGCTTGGCCAACTGGACGCGAACGGCAACGACGACGCGGCGTTCGGCGATCCGTCGACACCGGGCTACCGGAACCTCGTCGTCGTGCCGGACGCCTGGAACCGTTACGCGAGTGCCGTCGTGCGGCAGGACGACGGCAAGTTCCTCGTTTCCGTCAGCTACGCGACACCGGCGAAGGAAGACTTCGTGGTGGCCCGCGCCGGCACCGACGGTGCGCCGGACCCGGACTTCGGCACCGCTGGCATCGTCGATTTCGACGCCGCTCCCGGCGGCGTCTACAGCAACCTCACCGCGATGACGTTGCAGGACGGCAAGCCGATCCTCGCGGGCTCGGCCAAGCGTGATCCGGGATCATCACTGGTCGACCTCGCGGCCGTGCGCCTCGGAAAACGGCCCGCGGGCGACGACCTCGTGTTCGCAGGACGGCTTCGACGGCACGTCGGCTGAACCGGGCGTCAGCACCTATGACGACCTCGCGGAGGGTTTCCTCGGCACCGACTACACGTACAACGGCATCTACTACCACGACGCGAACGGCATCGGCGGCATCTTCCCCGATGGCTCGACGTTCACGGCGGACGACGTCGGTGACCAGTTCATCATCGAGGACGCCGGCGTGCTGTGGAACGATTTCCCGGATTTCGGCAGCTTCCCGAACGTGCTGACGTTCGGCACCGCCTACGTGCCCGGCGACAACTTCTCGATCGGCGCGCTGGTGCAGGCGTCGATGGACCTGCCGGAACCGGCGAACGCGGTCAGCATGGACCTCGCCTTCTACGAGAACGGCCCGTGGGGCGGCATCGAGCTGCACCTCGACGCCTTCCTCGGCGACACGTTGGTGGGTTCGGATTCCCTGACCATCGCCAACGGCGGCGGCCGCGACGACGTCACGACGACCACGTTTTCGGTCGCGGGCGTCACGTTCGACAAGTTGCGCCTGTACGCAACGTACGGCGGGCAGCCGTCCGCGCCGCGGGTGATGATCGACGATCTCACGCTCACGCCGGCCGCGGCGCCAGAGGTCCCTGCTCGCGCGGGCTGGTTGCAGCAGTCCCGCGGTCGGCCCGCGCCATGGCTGGGGTTCCGCAGCACGGGCGGACCCCGGGGAAGTCCTCAGGATTGGCTCCGAACCGACGGGTCGAACCCGTTCTCGAAGATGATGTCGTCGACCGCAGGGCGAACACCTCGTTGACGGACAATGGCGTGGTGCCGTCGACGTCGTAACCACCGGTGGCGAAGATCTTCCCGGTCGCGGGATCGACGTCGGCCGCAAGTTTCGCCGCGCCGCGTTCATGGCCGGGCCGAGGCCCCACGCGTCGGACGTCGGGTCGTAAACGTCCACTTCGTTGCTCGGGTTGGGTGACGTCCGCCGCCGCCCAGGACCCAGATGCTGCCATCCGTCTCGGTGACGGCGCGCGTCTCCGCGACGACGCGCGGGATTGTCGCCACGGACTGGATCTCATCCGCGGACGGGCTGTACAGGAACGACGTGTCGGTGTCGTCGATCGTCGTGCCGTCCCAGATCGAACCGCCGAAGCTGTAGATGAAGCCGCCCGAGGCTGCCATCGGAATGTAGCCGAGACCCTGCGGCAATGTCGCCGTCATTTCGGTCCAGCGGGTGCCGTCCGCCGCATCCGGATCGAACTGCCAGATCGTGTTCAACATCGCCGTGCTGATCTGGAAGCCACCGAACACATAGAGCTTGTTGTCGAGCACCGCCGCCCCACCCGGCAACGTGATCGTGTCGGCATCGCCCGGCCAGGGGTCGGACGCGAGCGTCGTGACCGTGCCGGCCACCGGATCGATGACGTTCACGGCGGCACTCGCGGTCGTTGCACCAGCCGCGGACCCACCGACAACGACGATCGACGGTGTGCCACCGACGTCGAGCACGCCACCGACCATGTTGTTGACCTGGTTGTCCGGAAACGTCAGCGTGGTCGCCGACCAGGCATCCGCTGTCGGGTCATAGGCGGTGACGGTCTGGAAGTCGGATCCGGCCGTGTCCGTTTCGCGCCCACCGAGGACATAGAACTGGCCGTTCGCCGGAAAGAACATTCCGAGCGACCGCACCACGGTGGTCGGAAAGTCAGTCGCGAGCGACCACGATCCCGGAGGCGTGCAGGTTCCACTCCGGGGTCCGGTTGCCGCACCGGCGACGGAAGGCAATGACAGCGCCGCGACGATGCCGGCAGCGAGGACCGACGAGAAACACCCTTCATGACCGCACTCCTTTCAGCGTCGAGGTTGCGGTCTTCTGATTCCCGCACGCGAGCGTAGTCCGGTCGAGGTTGGTCTGCACGCGGGGGCGTCCCTGCAAGTCTGCATCTGCAGGTAATCGTTCCTATTCGCGAACGCGCATCACGTCAGCTGGACCGAGCTCGCGAATCCCAGCATCGCAGAACCCAACACTGCGCGATTCGTTGCTCAACGCCGTCGGGGCTCATTGCATTCACCCCGGCCCGCCAGAGGCCGCGCCTTCGCAGGTCGGGACGGGCGCAGCGAATCCCGACATCAGCTCAACCCATTCTGGCGCAAGGCCGGAAGCATCTTCCCCCCAACCTTGCCCGAGCTACTTTGCGATGGTCTTTTGCGGCCCCGACAACGCCTGTCGCACGCCGGTCTTGTACATGACGGCGATGTAGTACCAGTACGGTGTCCTTTCACGGCCGTCGTATCGCGCCACTGGTATTCGACGGGACCTGTGCCGTTGTCGATCGCGGCGACCATGTGATCGCCAACGACCTTGAACGGTCCATCCGCGGAATCGCCGCGGAACACCTGATAGCCGTGCACGTTGCCCTGGTGCAACCTGCCATTTCAGGAGCGGCCCCTCGCCCGGCGGCGTCGGCATCACCTTCAATGGAGGTTGAATCCGGCGGTTTCGGCATCTCGACTTTCTGGATGCCCGGAGGCGGCTTCGGCGATACCCGACGGCGCGGGCGGCGCGGCGAAGATGCCGAAGATCGACAGCGTCAGGTGCTTCTTCTGCTCCGGCAGCGGCACGTCGAGGTCGTACTTGAAGAACCCCGGTGCTTGATTCTTGCCGACATCGATCACCAATGCACGGCAGCCGCGGCGCGCAGGATCGCAATCACGGAGTTGAAAGTCGCGTCGAGGGTGCGGCCGATCAGGTCCGATGCACGGTCACTTTGCGCTGATCGTGAACGCCTTGCCCTGAGTGTCGACCAAGTCAACGGACAACGCGCGTTGTGCAGCCCACGCCACGGTGCCGAACCAGTGTGGATTCTTCTCCGGTCCGATTTCACCCTTCACCGATCCGGTCACCTGCACCCAGGCTTCCGGTTGCTGCGGGCTGTCGATCGCAAGCTTCACCATCTCGTCGAACGGACCCCACGGCGCGTCTTCGCCAACCTCGGTGGTGACCGACCGGCCATCGGCACCCATCGCGGCATGCAGGAACGGCGGAGCGGACAGGATCTTCGTGATGCGGAAGCCCGGGGTCAGCTGCTCGCCAGCGCTGGCCGTTTCGTTACCGGTCCCGCAGCGACGTCGACATCACCGAAGGTGATTCGCGGATGCGGATCGTCGAGCACCGACATCACGAACCCGCTGGCCCGCGCGAACATCGGCCTGGCGCCGGCGCCGTCGATGCGCGGAACGTCCAAGCGATCTCGCCGGCGATGTTGCGCGTGTTGACGTGCGTCGCGGTGATCTTCGCTTGCGTGCGGCTCCAACGTCAGATGCGACGGCGTCGCGGAGTTGTGGTCCGTCGCACCGGAACGATGTCCAGCGTCAACGGCGTGTCGCCCGCGTTCGTCAACGTGAACGCACAGCCGGCGGGCGCGAACGCATACACCTCGCCGAAATCGCAGTCCTGCACCTTCAGCGGACTTGCTGCCGGTGTCGCGGCATGCAGCGGTCCCGCAAACGACAATGATGCGGTGAGCACACCAAAGGTGTAAGTCAGCGTCGGGACATACCGAATCAACGACATTGCAGCGACCTCGCGCAGACTGCCGGCAGCATACAACGACCCGACAGTGACCGGCGCACTGGAACTACCGCAAGTGATACAGTAGTATCACTCCATGCGCACCGAACTCGTGACGACACTCAAGCGGCAGGCCACGGCCCTGCTCGCGGACATCGAGCGCGACAGGAAACCGATCCTGATCACCCAACATGGCCTGCCCGGTGCGTATCTGGTCGACGTGGAAACCTGGCAGTTGCAACAGGAGCGCATGGCCATCCTCGGTGGAATCGCACGCGGAGAAATGGCTATCGCGGAGGCCGCACGCTCACGCAAGCGCAGACTGAGAAACGGCTGGCGCAGTGGTCGAGCAGTTCGACCGAGCCAGCGATAGCAGACCTCGAAGCCATCGCCGAATACATTTCTCTGACAACCCTGCCGCTGCACGCGCGCCGATACAGCGCATCGTGCAGCATGTTCGCCAGCTTTCCGGACCAACTGGAAAGCGGCGTCCGACCTCGCGAGCTGGGTCCGCGCAGCCGCTACAGGCAGATCGTCGAGCCACCCTGCCGCGTCTTCTACCGCTTCGATGGCCGAGCGGCCTACATCGTCCACGTGATGCGCGCGGAGCGGATACTCAGACGCGGCGTCTTGACGCGACGCTAGTACCCGGACGACACGTCGTTGCGAAACGGTCGAAGCTGTCGAGTCTGCTCCCATCGATACCGAGCGCGACGATACTCGCGACGACCGCGGCTGCGATCGACGCGGCCGAACGAAAATGAAGCATCTCCGGACCTCCAAGACGCGAATCGGAGAAGGCAACAGCGCGCCAACCCCGCGGGGTCGTTTCGCAGCCTATCGAACGTGCGCATCGCCGTGTCCGCGATTGCGTGGCCACAGCAACCCCATGCAACCTGCCGCGCCGAACTCCCCTTGTCGAACTGTTCGTAGCCCGGCTCCTGAACGGGTGCCGGATCTGCTGGCGGTGTACCGGTTCGGTTCGTTCGACACGCCGGCTCAACGACCCGACAGCGACATCGACCTCGGACTGCTCGGTGAGGCCCCGCTCGAACCGGTGTTCCTTTTCGACCTCGCCGGTGAGCCCCGACGCTCGCCCTCCGCGAAGTGGACCTGATCGACCTCATCACGTGCTCCACCGTGCTGCGCGCACAAGTCGTCGCGACAGGCGAGCGGGTGTTCTGCCGCGACCGCTATCGCTGCGAGTCATTCGCCACCACGGCGTTCAGCCGCTACGCCCACCTCAACGAGGCGCGACGGGCGATCCTCGACGACATTGCCGCGCGAGCTGCGGTGATTGGCCGACGGCATCGGCCTCGGCAAGCTGGCGATCATCGAGCGGCGCCTCGCGCGCATACGCGAGGAGCAGCACCGGGGCACGCAACCGAGCTGGCGACGAACCTGACGCGGCAGGACGCGATCGTGCCGAACCTGCAGCGCGCCTGCTGTGAAGCGCGATCGACCGCGCCAAGCAAACCGTCCGAATGCGCAACTCTGGTCTGCCGCAGGACGCGCGCGATGCCTTCACGCTGCTGGAGGGTGCTTGTTCGATCGACACCGACAATGCAGCGCGGATGCGCGCGATGGTCGGTTTCCGCAATGTCGCCGTGCATCGCTATCGGGACCTCAGCCTGCCGACCCTGCGCGCGATACGGGACACGCGCGATCGGCGACTTCACCGCGTTCGCCAAGCGGGGCGGCTGGCTGACAGGACATCCACGTCGGCCATACCGCCCCTTGGGCCTGAAGCGACGCTGCCAATCCGCAGGCACGATGCACGCCCTGCGGGCATCGCGTCCAACGTTACCCTTTCCCGTTCTCACGCGAAGGCGGAAGCTCTGACGCAAAGAAAAGCCCGGCCGGAGCCGGGCTTTTCGTGTTGCGGATCGCGCGACTGGCGTCGATCAGTTGATCTGGAACTCCTGCAGCGTGACCGGAAGCGGGTCCGGGGTCGTGAAGGTCAACACGCCGTTCGCAGCCGGCCCACTCCGCAGCGGCACCGGTGATCGCCAACCAGTACGGTGTCGACGGTGCCGTGATCCCCGCCAAACTGATGCCTGAGCCAACGGCTGCGGTTGCACCAATGACACCGTTGTCGGTTCCCGCCGAGCAGGCGTTCAACAGGTACATCGCGAAGAACTGAAAGCCGGCAGTCGGAACGATCGAGCCCGTCGGAGCAGTCGTGCCGGTCGTGAACGCGGAACATGTAGTCATTCGACGGGCTAGAAGCCGCACCGTAACCACCGATCCAGTTGGTCGTGGTGGTGGTAATGGCGCTGAACGTGCCGTTCGCCGTCAGCGGAACTGACTCCGCGCAACTACCGCCGGGGCTGCCTGTGCGGAACGGCAAACCCGCCAATGGCGAGTGCCGCAATCAGGGCTGTGCAGAGCTTCTTCATCAGTGTGTCACTCCGTAGCGATTGAACAAGGGACGCGTTGTTATATCAGAAACCAATGAACGTCTGGCGGCGCGAGTCGAACTGGTCCAAGCCGACGGGCATGTCCGTTTCGATTTGCGACGAAACCTGGCGCGGCATTCGACAAGCCAAGGAATGCCGTATCAATAGTCTGCGTGTTGCTGAAGGTCGTAACGCTCACGTCCGGCGAGGCTTCAACATTGTTGTTGACCCACATGCTGAAATGCGGCGTACCACTTACAGCACCGGTGTCATAGTCAAACTCGACGTAGTTCGTGCCAGCCGAAAGTGGAAGAAATCGATGTGACTCCACTCTGAATCTGCCGGATTCTGAACAATGTAGGTAATTCCCGATCCGCCGCCGCTGTCACCAACGACGCCGAGGACTATCGGCGAAGTGAGTGCACCCGCTTGCTGATGCTGAAAACGCCGATGGAGTCGACGAGTCCGAGGTTGGTCAAGTTATCGGCGTCAATAATGAACTGCACACGATAGCGCGGTTCGGCAGCCGGCTGTCGTCCTCGACCACGGCCTGCGACGAGGCGTCACCGGTAAGCGTCGAGTCCATGCGGCACGGCGTTCCGGCGTAGCCACCCGCAGCGATCACCGCGGTGCCGCCCAACGCATTGACCGCCGTCCACGGCGGAACCGGGCTGGCCGGGCAACCGGCGAGCGCACTGCCAGCAAAGCCGAAACCCGCAAGACCGAGCAGGGCCAACGAAAGGACTTTTGTCTTCGCAGTCATGGAAATCTCCGGTGGTTGTCCGGGCGGGCTGCAGCGCCCCTCCCCAGGGTAAGTGTCGGTTAACCAAGCCCGATCCGCGCGGACCTTAACGGGATCTTGCCCCGCTGTCAACACGGTTTCGGCGTGGGCCTGGTCCGAATGTGCCTTGTTCGACAGTTGCCCCGGCTGCAACGGGCGCCCCTGCCGGCCATCGGCGGATACGGCATCGCCTCCGGCCCACGAAGCCATAGACGCGCGGAGGGGTCGAAACCGGACACAGGGCTCGGGGGCCCGAGTCATCGGCCACGTTGGGCTGGCGCTGTTGGGATTCTGAAGCTCACCCCGACCTGCGGTCGCCCTCGGCGCGCTCGTCGTCTGCTGCCGGGTTGCCCCCAAGCCGCCCCAGCTCGTCCTCGAGGATCGCGAGTTTCTGCGTCAGCCGCCGCAACCGGCGTTCCTGCCGCGAGCGGTCGATGTCGAGCTTCAGCAGCCGGATCAGGATCAGCGACACGCCGACGATGATCGGCAGCACTGGCGCGTACGAAATGCCGGTCAGGTGGCCCAGCCACTCGACCAGCGACGGAAACACGCCGAGGGCGAATGTCGCCGCCGCGACGCCGAACCACCACAGCGCATACGGCCCGTGCAGGTGGTCGCGGCGGACGAGGAACAGGATCGCGCCGGCCAGCACGATGCCGATGACGGCGGAAGTGATTTGTGCGGTCATGATGGGTGGGGTGCCCGATGCGAAGGTGCCGGCGAGGCCTCGAACCGCGCGAGGCACAGCACGGTCGTCTGCGCCATGTAGCGGGCGACCACGGGCCACGACGCGAACACACGCGAATGGCCGGCCCGGCGCGGTTGCATCGGCACCGGCGTCTCGACCAGCAAATAGCCGCTGCGCGCCAGCAGGATCAGCACGCCGACGTCCTGGTAGTCCAGCAGGCTCGCCGCCGGTGAGGCGAGCAATTCCACCGCGCGCGGTCCGTACAGGCGCAGCCCTGACGTGAAGTCGTGCAGCGGCAGCCGCGTCAATGCACGCAGGTACCGCCACGCCACTCGCTTGGCGCGGCTCAGCCGCTCGACGCAGGTGCCGATGACGACGTCGGCTTCCGTCCGCGCCTGGGCATCGAACAACGCCGGCAGGGTTTCCGGGAGGTGCTGGCCGTCGGCGTCGAGCGTGACGACGCTGGTGCAGCCGTGCCGCGCCGCATAGCGGATGCCGGTCTGGGTCGCGCCCCACGCGCCGAGGCCGAGCGGCAGCGTCAGCACCCGGGCACCCGCCGCGCGCGCCGCCGCGGCGGTGTCGTCACGGCTCGCGTCGTCGACGACGAGGACCGGGGCGCCCAGCACACGGCGCGCCCCGGTCACAACCTGGCCAATGGTCGGCGCTTCGTCACGCGCCGGGATGACGACGAGGCAGCGGCGCGGATCGAGCTGGGGCGTTCCGGGGTCGGGCACGGGAAGGATGTGCGCGGAGGGAGTGCGATTCTGGGCACGGCCCATGCGTTCCGCAAGCGCCGTCTGTCGCCTGGGTCCTTTTCGCGTAGCATCGCGCCGACATGCGCATCCTGCACGTCGGCAAGTTCTACCCTCCCGAACGCGGCGGCATCGAGCAGTACACGGCGGCCCTCGCGCGGTTCGCCGCCAGCGCCGGGGACGCCGTTGCCGTGTTGGCGCACCAGCGGCCCGGCGTGCGGCGAACCACCGTGGAAACGATCGACGGCGTCGCCGTGACGCGGGTCGGCTGCCTCGGCGCCTTCGCCTACGCCCCGCTGGCGCCGGCGTTCCCGGTCGTGGCGCGGCGCGTGGTCGCCTCTTTCCGGCCCGACCTGATCCACATCCACGTGCCGAACCCTTCGGCATTCGCGTTGCTGGCGCTGCCAGGCGCGCGACGCGTGCCCTGGATCGTCCAATGGCAGGCCGACATCGACGCCGATGCGGTCGGCGCGGGGATGCGGGCGTTGTATTGCGTGTACCGGCCGTTCGAGACGGCGCTGCTGCGGCGCTCCCGCGCCATCATCGCGAGCTCGACCGCCTACGCCGACGCGAGCCGGCCCCTCGCCCGCTGGCGCGACAAGGTCCACGTGGTGCCGCTTGGCATCGGCCCCTCGGCTGCGCCGCGTGCGGGTGGATCCGCATGCTGGCCCCAGCGACCTGGAATGAAGCTGCTCGCGGTCGGACGGTTGTCACACTACAAGGGCTTCGACGTACTGTTCGATGCGCTCACACATTGCGCCGATGCGAACCTGCTGCTGGTCGGTACCGGCGAATGCGAAGCGGCGCTGCGCGCGCAGGTCGACACGCTCGGACTCGGCGGGCGGGTCGTGATGGCGGGCGATCTCTCCGACGCAAGCCTCGCCGCCGCGTACGCCAGTTCCGATGCGTTCGTGCTGCCGTCGCTGAACCGCAGCGAGTCGTTCGGGCTCGTGCTGCTCGAAGCGATGCGTGCCGGCCTGCCGGTCATCGCGAGCGACATTCCCGGATCCGGCGTCGGCAGCATCGTCGTCGAGGGCGTGACCGGACGACTGGTGCCGCCGGGCGATGCGCGGGCACTGGCCGGAGCAATTGCGGCGCTTGCGGATCCCGTTTCGCGCACGGCGCTCGGCCACGCGGGCTACGCGCGCTGGCTGGAACGGTTCACCTTGGAACGCTCGGCGCGCGCCGTGCGTGAAATCCAATGCCGAATCGTGGCAGCCGAAAGCACCTGAACGGTTGCATCGCGGGGCGTCGTTTCAAGCCTTAGAGGAAGCTGCGGAATCGGACCTCAGCAGCAACGCCAGCAACACGACCGTCGCCGGGACGATCTGCAACACCAGCCGGTTTGCGCTGGTGTAGTCACGTGCCCAAGCCGCGGCGCCGGTGAAGAAGAACAACACGGCGAGGAAGGCGAGGAACAACAGCAGCGCAAGTCCGAGGAAGCGGGCCGCTGGCACGCGGCCGAACACGCGCCAACGCACGATCGCGACCAGCGGCGCGAGATACCACAGGAGATGCCAGTTCGGCAGCGTGAACAGTCCCGCCAGGATTTCCTGCCCGACCGGGTGGAACGCGAGCGGATAGCGGCCGAGCGCCGGGATGTCGACCAGACCCCAATGGATTCGCACGAGACCGAGTTCCGGCAGCGGCAGCTCGAATCCGCCCGTCACGAGTCCGATGACGATGAGGCCGACCGCGGCCAGCGCGAACGGCCAGCGCGACCGCCGCGGCAGGCGTTCGAGCAGGATCACCACCGCCAGCGCGAGCAGCCAGAACGCGCCTTCGAGCTTGATCATCGGCAGCACCAGCGCAAGTCCGGCGCACAGCAGCAACTGCCCCGTCGCCCCGGTTTCGATGAACCGCATCCACGCGAGCGCAGCGAGCCCGAGCACCAGCGCGACCCACAGATCGGCATAGCCCGCGAGCGCGACGTGGGCATCGAGCAGCGGCAACGACATCAGCGCGTAGACCAGCGCCAGCGCGGCGAGCGCGGCATGTCCAGCGGCGCGCCAGTATCCGTACGCGGCGAACGCGAACGCGACCAGCGCCCCGCTCCACGCGAGCGCAATGCGCGGCCCCTCGAACGCGTGCGCCGCACTCGCGAACCACAACTCGATCCACGCCAGGAGGTCGGGATAGGCCGAGGCCGGCATCGTCAACGCCGTCGCATGCCGGCCGGCCAGCCATTCCTTCATCGGTACCCACGCTTCGGCATGGCCCAGCCCGAACCACGTCTTCGCCTTGAACGCCCACGTCGACCACGCGTCCCACGGGAACAGTGGCCGCAGCGAGGCTTCCCACGCGAGCAGGCCGACACGGACTGCGATCAGCGCGACGAGCAGTCCGAACACGATCCGGACCAGCATGTCCGGGGAGTCGGCGATTTGATCGACCCGCGTACCCCGATGGCGCCAGGCCCGGAACGCCGTCACCACCCACGCCACGACTCCAACCAGCACCAGCCACGGCGCGGTGCGCGCGAAGGTTTCCCGCGTCGCATCGGTCGCACAAAGCGGCGCGAGCAGGCCGGCCAGCAGGATGCCGACCAGCCAGCCGGCGCCCAGCGTCGCCGCACCATCTCCGCGACTCGTCCCGGCGCCCGCGGCGAGCCGCCAAACGCCGGCGCCGGCGAACAACGGAAGCGCCCACGCGAGGACGTACTCAGCGCCCATGCCGCCCCCGGTAGTACAGCACCGTCAACGGCGGAGAGTCGAAGCTGCCGTCGAACACGACGCCCGCGCGGTGCATGATCTGGCTGCGGTCACGCACGGCACGGAGTTGCGGATCGTCATGCCGGTCGATGTCGTAGAACACGATGACCGTGCCGGGCGGAATCGGCGGACCAGCCGTCGCGGCAAGGTCGAACATGCCCGTGTCGCGGGGCGCGAGAAACCAGATGAGCCGCAAGGTCTCGAACTCGGACGCGGCCTTCACCAGTACCCGCGTCGATTCCGGCAGACCGGCCAGAATGGCCTTGACGCGACGCGCGGCCGCTTCGGTATCCGCATCCGCGACCCGGCGCTCGCGTTCGGGCCAGTCGAGTCCCGCGTACAGCGTCCGCGTCGTGCCGAGGCGCCACACGAGCCCCGCTTGCCAGCGCGCATCCAGCAGGGCCCAGCCGAGCGCGACGGCGGCGAGCGCGCCGAAGCCGAGCCGAACCCCGCGCCAGCGCAGCACGACGACGCCCCACAACACGATCGCCAGCGCGACCATCGCGACATACGGCACGATCGATGCCGCACGCGGCGTGTCGGTGTCGCGCCCGAGGGCGTGGACCGAGCGCTGGCTCCACGGCCAATCGCCGAACCAGTCGGTGACCAGCGCGGCAAGCTGCCCGCGCCACGACGGCGTCTCGAGCCTCGCACCAGCAAGTGCGAATGGCTGGAAACCAAGGGCCGGCGGTACCACCTGTGGCGTCGCGTATTCGGCGAACCCGAGTTCGGTGATCGTGCCGCGCCAAGCCCGGATTCGGGCCAGGTCGAAGGTCGCGCCGTGTCCGGGCCACGGCAGCGAAACCGTCTGCACATCGTCCGGATTGGCGGCAGTACGAAACACCAGGGCCAGTTCGAGCGTCGCCGGAAAACCGTCGAGGCGATACCGCAACAACGGAAAGCGGCTGGCCTCGAAATCGACGCCGGACACCGTCTGCATCGCGAGGTGATCCTCGCCCGCGGCGGTCACGTCGAGCACATCGCCACGCGGCGTGGCGCTGCCGAAGCGCGCCACGAACGTCGATCCGGGAAAATCGCGGTGGAAGGTCGGCGCCAACGGTCCGTCCCACGGCACGCCGGCGAACGCCGCCAGCAACAGCAATGCACTCGCGAGGACCAGGACGACGTGGAGCGCGCGCCTCATGCAGCGGTCACCGCAAGGCGCTCGAGTTCGGCCGCGCTGAAACCGGCCGCACGTCGTGCCTCGACGTTGAACGGCCCGCGCAACGCACCGCGGTAATGGCGATCGACGAGCGTGCGGAACGTCGCTTCCGGCTCGACGCCAGCCCGTTCGCAACACCACGCGAACCAGCGCGAGCCGCACGCAACGTGCGCGATCTCCTCACGCAGGATCACTTCGAGTACCGCGCAGGTCTCGTGGTCACCCGCGGCGGCGAGCCGCGCGATCATGCCGGGCGTCACGTCGAGCCCACGCGCTTCGAGCACGCGCGGCACCAGCGCCATCCGCTCGAGGCAGGAACCCGTGGTGCGCTCGGCCATCGTCCACAGTCCATCGTGTGCGTCGAAGTCGCCATAGGCATGGCCGAGGCCGGCAAGGCGCGCGGTCACCATCGTGAAATGCCGCGCCTCGTCGGCGGCGATGCCGGCCCAGTCGCGATAGTACTCATCCGGCAGGCCGCGAAAGCGCCAGACCGCATCCCACGCGAGATTGATCGCGTTGAACTCGATGTGCGCGACCGCATGCACCAGCGCGGCGCGCCCCTCATCGCTGCCGAGCCGTCGGCGCGGAACGTCACGCGGAGGCCGCAGGCGTGGGCGATCGGGCCGACCCGGTGCTCCGGCTGGCCCGGGCACGGCACCATCGTCCCGCAACGACAAGGTTCCCGCCGACAGGGCCGCGTGCGCCTGCGCCGTCAGCGCGCACTTCTCGCGCGGGTCGCGGCATTCGAGGCAGCGCTGCGCGGCGGAGAAGACACTCCCGGCAGGGTCGGCACTCATGCGGCAAACTCGATGCCGGATGGCACGACGAGCGCCCCGTCCGCCAGCGCCACCGTCAGCGTCGGCGGGCGATACGCTGCGATGGCGCGCCAGTGTTCCCACACCGAATCGTCGATGGTCTCGTTGATGCCGGTGCCGAACACGCGGTTGAACGGGCGTTTGAACAGGTGGTAGAGGCCGAACATGAAGTGCCGGTACGAATCGTTGGGCGTGGCGGTGACGGCAGCGGACAATGGCACGAACGGCGCCGTGAAAGCGAGACCCGCGCCGATCGCCTTGCGTTGCATCCAGGCCAGCGGCGGGTCCGGCAGCGGATCCGGACTGTGGCCCGCGCCATCCGCCGGTTCACCACCGCCGACGTCGGAATGGGATCCGGCGAACCAGCGTTGCTCGACTTCGATCTGCCCGGGCTTCATCGCCGTCGGCGACTCACCCGGCGCGAGCGACGCCGGCAGGCGCATCCACTTCGCCGGCGCGAAGTCGGCGCGATGCTCGTCCAGCGCGAGCGCCTGATACGCATACTGCACGATGCGGCTGAGCCCGGTGTCGTGGAATCGATAGCGGCTGCGGGCGAACGGAAACCAGGAAGCGACATCGGGGATGCCGAGCGCGCCCACGGTTTCCCATACGCCGATGAAGCGGATGCCGACGGTGCGGGCATGGGCCGCGCGCCAGGCGGCGGCCGCGGGTCCGCGGGCGCAGGCCGTTCCGGTAGAAATTCCACGCTTGACCGACCGCGGCGGCGTCGACCCCGCCATGCGCATCCGGCACCATGAGCCCGCACTTGCGGATCATCCCGGCGAGACTGCGCGCGCTGTACGCGCCGCGACTGAACCCGAACGCCCAGATTTCGTCACCGTCGCGCCACTGCCCGCAAAGCCACTGGTATCCCTCCCGGATGTTGGCCGACAGGCCGAGGCCGAACGCGCCGCCGAGCAGGTGTTCGATGCCGTGCTCGACGCCGACGCCCGGGATGTAGCAGCACAGTTGCGCGTGCCCCACGCCGTCGCTCGGCGCGATCAACCGCCAGAGGCGATCGACGTTGGTGCGTGTCGTGGCCTTGCTCCAGGTGCCGTCGAACAGGACGATCAGTCGGCGCGGCATCCGGCGCTCCCGGCGGCCGGCCTCATGCCTTGCGGCGCAAGGCCTTGGCTTCGTCCGAGCGGCGGAACTCGAGCTCCCGCAGGTAGGTCGGTTCGACACCGGTCACGTAGTCACCGGAGAAGCAGGATGCATCGAAACGGGTGAGGGCCTCGTTGCCTTCGGAAACCGCCGCGACGAGATCATCGAGGTCCTGGAACACCAGCCAGTCGGCGCCGAGCAGGACCCGGATCTCTTCGACGGAGCGGCCGTGCGCGACCAGCTCGGAAGTCGTCGGCATGTCGATGCCGTAGATGTTCGGGAAGCGCACCGGTGGCGCCGCCGAAGCGAAGTAGACCTTGCGGGCACCGGCTTCGCGCGCCATCTGGATGATCTGGCGCGACGTCGTCCCGCGCACGATCGAGTCGTCGACCAGCAGCACGACCTTGTTGCGGAATTCGAGCGGGATCGGATTCAGCTTGCGCCGCACCGAGCGCACGCGCTCGCTCTGCCCCGGCATGATGAACGTGCGTCCGATGTAGCGGTTCTTGACGAGGCCGTCGCGGACCGGCACGCCGAGCGCCTTCGCCAGCGGCCCGGCGGCGGTGCGCGAGGTGTCCGGTATCGGGATCACCGCGTCGATGTCGTGGCCGGGGAACTCGCGCAGGATCTTCTCGGCCAGCTTCTCGCCCATCCGCAGCCGCGCCTTGTATACCGACACGTCCTCGATCATCGAGTCGGGCCGCGCGAGGTAGACGTACTCGAAGATGCATGGCGCGTGCACCGCGGGCGGCGCGCAGTTGCGCGAGTACAGCTTGCCGTCGAACGTCAGCAGCACGGCCTCGCCCGGCGCGATGTCGCGCACGAGCCGGAACCCGAGGATGTCGAACGCGACCGATTCCGACGCCACCGCGTACTCGACGCCTTCGCCGTTGTCGCGCTGTCCGAGCACCAGCGGCCGGATGCCATGCGGATCGCGGAACGCCAGCACGCCGTAGCCGAGGACCAGCGCGACCACGGCATAGCCACCGACACAGCGGGCATGGACGCCGGCCACGGCCTTGAAGATGTGGTCGGCCGACAGCGCCATGCGGTCCTGGATCTGCAGTTCGTGCGCCAGCACGTTGAGCAGGATTTCCGAATCGGAATCACTGTTGATGTGGCGACGGTCGTCCTCGAACACCTCGCGCCGCAGCGCTTCGGTGTTGACGAGGTTGCCGTTGTGCCCCAGCGCGATCCCGTACGGCGAGTTGACGTACAGCGGCTGCGCTTCGGCGACGCCTTCGGATCCCGCGGTCGGGTACCGGCAGTGGCCGATGCCTGCGCGGCCGCGCAGGCGGCGGATGTCGGCGTCGTGGAACACATCGCGCACGAGGCCCGGCCCCTTGTGCACGTTGAGGTGCAGGCCGTCGACCGTGGCAATGCCCGCGGCATCCTGGCCACGATGCTGCAGCACCGTCAGCGCGTCATACAGGTCGGTCGCGACTTCCGACCGGCCGGCGATCCCGATGATTCCGCACATGGCGTCATCCGCAAGGCAATGGTTCTCTCGCGCACCGCGGTCATCACTGCCGCGGATCCTTTTTCGGCGGTGGCGCGCGCAACGGTTGCGCCAGCGCCGCGACCGGTTCGAGGTATTGCGCGACTTCGGCCGGGAGGCGCGCCCCGATCCAGTGCGCGCCCGCCTCGAACTCCGGCAGGAGCCGGGAAGCCCTCCACCACGGATCGCGCTGCAGCGGCGTGAATCCAAGCACCAGCACCACGAGCGTCACGAGGACGATGCCACGCGCCAGCCCGAACACCATGCCGAGCATCCGGTCGCTGCCGGTCAAGCCGCTGCCGGCGACGAGCATCCGCATCAGCCACGCGACCAGCGCTCCGGCCACCAGCACGGCGAGGAACACGGCGACATAACCCGTCGCGATCCGCACCGACGGAGTCGATAGGGTGCCGGACAGCCGTCCGGCAAGCGCCGGGCCGAACAGCCATGCCGCCCAGAACGCCGCCGCCCAGCACACCAACGCCAGTACTTCGCCGATGAAACCGCGCCACAAACCCATCAGCACCGACAAGCCGAGTGTCGCGACGATCGCGTAGTCGGCCCAGTTCATGGACCTCTGCGGCCTCTCGCCCGGTCCATGTCCGGCATACCCGTCCGCACTCGCGGTTCGGCGCGCACGTCACATCGTGACGACGACGCCGTCGAGCTTCGCCTTGTCCTTCAACGCCGCCTTGAGCTTTTCGGCATTGCCGCGGTCGGCTTCGGGGCCGACGCGCACGCGCCACCACGTGGCCTCGGCCGTAGCCGCCTTGTCGACGAATGCGGTGAAGCCGGCCTTGCGCAGCTTCAACCGCAATGCATCGGCATCGGCCGCGGTGCGATAGGCCGCGACCTGGACGGCCCAGCCGCCGGCGCGTCCGGCAGGGATGGCCGAGGACGGCGCATCCTTGGCGACGCTCGTCGCGACTTCGGTGACGCTGCTCGGAACCGAGGGATGGGCTTGGCGGATCTTCAGGCGCGCGGCTTCGGCCGCGGCGCGATCCGGATACGGCCCGGCCGTCACGCGCTGGGCCGGTTTGCCGTGATAGTCCGTCGTGGCGCTGGCGCCCGGGAATCCGGCCTTCTTCAGCGACGCGACGAGATCATCCGCATTCTTTTGCTGCGCATACACGCCGAGCTGGACGTACCAGCGCCCTTCAGCCGCGGTGCCCACGGGGGCCGGCGCGGTCGGCGGTGACGCCGTGGCGGATGGAGGCGCGGGTTCCGCCGCCTTGGTCGCCACCGGCGGCGCGGACGTCGCGTTTGCCGGTGTCCCTGCCGGCGCGGCGACATCCGGCGACGTCGCCGTGACCGGTGGCGCGGCCTTCTCCGGCAACGGCGTCGCCACGGCCGCTGCGCCCGGCGTCGCCGCAGGCGCGGCGCCCGAACCGGGACCGACCGGCAGCACGCGGTTCTGGAACTCCTCGTCCGGTGGAGGCGGGATCGACAGATCGATTCGATCCGACGTCGACTGCGGGCCCGGCCGCGACAGGAACATCGGGACGAAAATGACCACGAGCGCAATCAGCACGATCGCGCCGATCAGGCGATGCTTGACGGGTGTATCCATGGCGAGCCGGCGGCGTGGACGGCGCGATTATACGCCGATGTTCCGCGTCGCCGCCGCGCGCAGGGCAACCGCTGCGATGAAAAACGAGCCGAACGCGAGGATGCGGTCGTCCGGTCCCGAGGCGGCGAACGCGGCGTCGAGCGCGGCCCCGGGAGACGTGAACATTCGGGCGACGGAATCCGTCGGGAGCCCGCGCCTCACCCGCTCCCGCAGCTCCGCCACCGGCATGCCGCGCGGCGATTCACCATCGAGCCCGGCCAGGAACCATTCATCGACATGGCCGGAGAGCGCTGCTGCGATGGCGGAAACATCCTTGTCTGACAACGCGCCATACACCGCCCGCGTGCGGCCTGCGGCCGGATTCGTCGCGAGCCAGTCCGCGAGGGCCCGCGCGGCCTGCGGGTTGTGGCCGACGTCGACGACAAGCTCGGGGTTCGTGTCGATGCGCTGCAACCGCGCCGCGAGGAACGGCGGGGTGCCGGCACGTTGCACGCGAACAGCCAGCACGTCGGAACGCCAACGCACGCGGTCGCCGAGCGCGGAAAGCGCCGCGATCGCCGCCGCGGCATTGGCGCGCTGGAATGCGCCTTCGAGCACGAGGGTTTCGGGGATCACGGATACCGTCCGCTCGGCGCTTACGGCGGAATCGCCGGCACCGCTCTTCCGCCAGAATCGAAGGAGGCCGGGTTCCACGTCCCAGCCGAAATCCCGCCCGAGGACTTCGAGCCGCGCCCCGATCGCGCGTGCATGCGCGACGAGCGATGCCGGCGGATCGGATTCGCCAGAGATTGCCGGCCGGCCGGCACGGAAGATGCCCGCCTTTTCGCGACCGATCGACTCGCGGTCCGGACCCAGCCAAGCCTGATGATCGAGGTCGACCGTGGCGACGATGGCCGCATCGGCATCGACAAGGTTGACGGCATCAAGCCGCCCGCCGAGGCCGACTTCGAGCACCGCGACGTCGACTGCCGCATCGGCGAAGACGAGGAATGCCGCCAGCGTGCCGAACTCGAAATACGTCAATGGCACTTCCGAGCGCGCGCCTTCGATGCGCGCGAAAGCATCGACCAACACGGCGTCGGTCACGTCGACACCCGCGACGCGCACCCGCTCGTTGTAGCGCAACAGGTGCGGGGACGTGTACGCGCCAACCTTCATTCCCCCGGCCGCCAGCATGGCCTCGAGGAATGCGACGGTCGAACCCTTGCCGTTGGTGCCGCCGACGGTGATGACGACCGGTGCCGGCAGGGGCGCGCCGAGGCGACTCCAGACTTCCCGCACGCGCTCGAGGCCGAGTGCGATCGCCTGCGGATGCAGTTGTTGCTGGTAGTCGAGCCAGGCTTCGAGCGTCGTGGGGCGCATCGTGATTCGATGGCTATGGTTGCCGAACCGGAATGGAACGGGCGCGATCGATCGGGGAGCCGCTATCGCATCAAGGTCCGGCGCGGCTTGACCGGCAGACGGCCCCGCCAGTACTCGATCAGGAGGAAACCGATGGCCATGCCGCCGAGGTGCGCGAAGTGCGCGACACCGGCTTGCGTCCCGGTGACGCCGAGGAACAGCTCGACCGCGCCGTAGCCGATGACGAACAGCCACGCCGGCATCGGGATCGGTGGAAACAGCAACATGATCCGCGTATGGGGGAACATCATGCCGAACGCGAGCAGCAGGCCGAACACGCCGCCCGACGCGCCCAGCGTCGGATAGAAGCCGCCGGTGAACCAGTGCATGACGATGAGCTGTGCGACGGCGGCGCCGATGACGCACACGAAGTAGTACAACGTGAACGGCCGCGTGCCGAACAACCGCTCCACCGGCCCACCGAACATCCACAGCGCCAGCATGTTGAACGCGATGTGGGTCAGGCTTCCATGCAGGAACGCGTACGAGACGAGCTGCCAGAGCTCGAAGCCGGCGCTGACGGGACCGTCGGGACCGGTGCCGATGATCTGGTGTGGGCCAATCGGCCACAGCGCAAAGTGCACGATCAGCGAATCGCCGACCACCATTTGCAGCAGGTACACGCCGACGTTCGCGATCAGCAGCGCGCGGGTGACCGGTGGCAGGTCGAACATGCGGATTTCCCGGGACAGCGGGTCCGCCATGGTGACGGCACGATCGGCGCGATTCAACCTCCGCGGTCGACGCTTCAGTGCGGGCGGCGGCCGTCGAAGCCGTCGGCGAACACGCTGTCGATGACCGTCACCGAACCACGCATGCCGCCATTCAGGTCACCATGCGCCTCACAGTAGTAACCGACGGTGCCGACGCGATTGAACTGCACCATGACGCTCCAGGGTTCGGTGCTCGGCGCGTTGTTGGTCGTGCAGTTGAGCGAGCAAATGAAGCGGCCATCGTCGGCGTGCACGTTGTGCAGCCCGCCGGCATTGCGGAAATTGATCGTGTCGCCTTGCTTGATCACGACATTCGACGGCGTGAACGTCATGTCCGGGTTGGCAGTGACGATCACGACATCGGCGAACGCCGGGGCCGCCATCCCGGCGAGGCCGGCGACAAGCGCAAACGCGAGCGGCGCCCTCCGGCGTATCGTCATCCCATGAATCCGAGATCGGCGCTGGCGAAGCGGCCGAGGTTCGGGAAGATGTCGCCGATCCCACCGGAATCGACGCCAAACCAGCCCGCGAGCGTCGCCGCGTACTGGTCTACCGCCGTCGTCGGGATGATCTGGCCCCAGCCGGTGTCGTCCGGATTGCTGGCCGGATTGCCATCCTCGTAAGGCGCCAGCGATGGCAGCGTGCCGAAGAACCGCCCGCCGTTGACCGCATCACCAAGCACGAAGTGGTGTCCGCCCCAGCCGTGGTCGGTGCCGTCCTCGTTGACGGCGAGCGAGCGACCGAAATCCGACGCGGTGAATGCCGTCACGTCGCCGCCGGTGCCGAGTTCCGCCATTGCCGCCTGGAACGCCGCGAGTCCTTGCGACAGGTCCGCCAGGTCGTCGTTCTGGGTGTCCAGTTGCTCGGAGTGCGTGTCATAGGCGCCGGTCGAAATGAAGAACACCTGCCGGCTCATGCCGAGCGCGTCGCGCACGCTGATCACTTTCGCGATCATCGCCAACTGGTTGCCGAAGTCGGAGTCCGGGAACGCCGTCTGCAGCACCGGTGCACCGGCAAGCGCGGTGTCGAGTAATCGGTAGTTGGTGATCGTCCGCGACATCGACTGCGCGAACTGGCGCTCGAGGGCGTTGGCCTGCGTGCCGGGTTCGATCAGCGCGGCATAGGCGGCGGCGCCATCGGGGTTGTCGCCGATGACCCACGATTCGGGGCCGTTGTCGGCATAGCTGAGGCGATTCACGCCACCCGAGTCCAACGCGTACGGACTGACGATCGTGCCGCGCTGGAACCGGTTCGCGCCGTCCAGCGAGATCGACATCGGCAACTGCCCGCTGTTGGTCGCGTACAGCAGGTCGGCAATGCGCCCGCCCCAGCCATCGGCATTGCTGTCGTCGGGACGCGAGGTTTGCCACTGCGTGGTCTGGTCGTCGTGCGAGTAAAGCTGGGGCGGCAGGACCACGGTGCCGTTCTGGTAGTCGGCTTGGGTCGTCGGGTACAGCAACGTGCCGACATTGGCGACGACCGCCAGCTTGCCGGAGTTGAAGAGTCCGGCGAGTTCCGGCATGGCCGGATGCATGCCGTAGTTGGATGGGCCGCCACCGGGCTGCGGCGTCAACGCATGCAGCCCATCGAGCGCGAGCGCGCCGCGGGACGCAACGTAGTCCGCCCGCTCGCTGCCGCTGACCGGAACCACGGTGTTGAAGGCATCGTTTCCGCCTGCGAGAAATACGCACAGCAATGCCTTGTAGTCGGTGAGCGGGCGCGCTCGCCGGCCCGCGGCGGCGGCGGCAGCGATGAGCTTCAGCGAGCCGGAGGCCGAAAACAGCCCGGCTCCACCGAGCGCGGCGGCGATGCTGGTGCGGATGAAGGCACGACGGTTGACGATCATCGCGGGCCTCACTTCTGGACCGAGTATTCGGGGGAATTCAGGATCAGGTACAGCGCGTGCTGCACCCGTACGCGGCCGAGATCGCTGCCATAGTCTTCGGCAGTGAGCAGGTTCAGCCGATTGACGATCACGGAACGCATGAACGGCGACATTTGCCCCGACATCAGCAGCGTCGAGTACTGGTCGACGAGTGCACCGGGATCACTGGCCGCGAGCGCGGCGTCACGGGCTTCGTCGAGCTGCAGGGTATCGTCGAAGTCGGCCCCCCAGCAGTCTTCGCTGCCGGTGTAGTTGCAGAACACCTGGTGGAAGATGAAGTTGGCCGTCGCGACCGACGTCGTGTCGGTCATGATCTGGAA
Source organism: Lysobacterales bacterium (assembly GCA_046347015.1). Lineage (GTDB taxonomy): Bacteria > Pseudomonadota > Gammaproteobacteria > Xanthomonadales > Rhodanobacteraceae > Dokdonella_A. The sequence continues at coordinate 114,458 of JAXMHA010000005.1, forward strand.
CTCCGGTCCCAGGAGGCCACGGTCGGACAGCTCGCCCGGCGGCGAATAGTCGGGCTTGAAGAAATTGAACACGGTGGGTGAGCGCCCCGGCGCCTCGCCGATCTGCTCCTCGAGCGGCGGCCACGGATTGATCGTCCCGGGCTCGCCACTGGCCGACTGCGCATCCAGCGCACGCCACATCTGCGTCAACCGCAGCAACGGCTCGCGCAATCTCCCGAACGTGTCCGGTTGTTGCCACTGGCCGTAGCGGGCCTCGGGATCGAGCAGGATCGCACGCACGACCGCCGCGAGGTCGCCCCGTACACCCTGCCCGTTGTCGTTGAACACCGCCGTGATGCGTGCGACGTAGGCCGGGCTCGGATTGCTGGTGACGAGGTTCCTGATGAGCCGCGTGCCGATGAACGGGCCGACGTTGGGGTGGTGGAAGATGTTGTCGAGCGCAGCGGTCATCTCGGCCTGCGCGTCGCCGCCGTGGACCAGCACGCCATTCGGCAGCGCGACGCCGGGATAGACCAGCAGTTGCTTGTCCGACGTGTTGTCGTGGTAGGCCTCGACCGGCTGCATCGGCAGCATCCACGGCGGGTCGTCCTGGTTGGCGGGGCCACACCAGAAGTACGTATCCTCGTCGCAGCAGGTGAAGGTGGAATCCCCGCAACCGGTGTTGTTCCAGTTCCAGCCGGTGAACACGGCCGCGAAGCCGCGCACCGCGGTCTGGTCGTACGTCGGTACCGGCTCGCCGCCGCTCATGACCGGCGTGCCGTCCGGATGCAGTTGCACGAGGCCGATCGAGAACAGCTGGTTCACCTCGCGCGCGTAGTTCTCGTCGGGATGGATGTTCTCGTCCGGGTCGGCCTTCTGGTTCTCGATCATCGTCAGCCAGATGCCCATCACCGGGTTCTTGGTGACGTCCTCGAGCAGGGTGCGGAAATTGCCGAAGGCATCCCTCGCCAGAAGGTCGAAATAATTCCCGAGTCCCCAAGGCTGGTCGACGAGAATGCCGTTGTTGTTCGACACGACGAAAATCTGGCTCAGCGCGTAGGCGACCCGCTGGCGCAACTGGTCGGTCGGAACCTGGTTGCCACGGCTCGGGTCGGGCGTGCCGAGCGCGTTGATCGTCCACGCTTCGACCCGCGCGTCGTCACTCAACCAGTCATCCGGAAATGTCTGCACCCACCAATCGATGTACTGCGTCTCGGTCGATGCGGGCTTGGCGATCTGCTCGTCGAGCCACGCCGCGTAGCCAATGGCCCGCAAATGGGCGATGTCGGCCGAAGTCGGTCCGAACGTCGCCTGCGCCAGGAACCGCGCTGCATCGGCGTCGGTCGTCGGCCCTTCGTCGATCCCTTCGTAGCCGTCGTGGTAGATGGCGTCCGGCGCATGGCTGCCGGAACCGGTGCGGCCCAGTGATGGCCAGCACGCCGCCAGCATCGCCAAGGCGGCAAGTAATGTCCGGGTGGATACTGCTCTGGGCCGCATGTCGATCTCCCGGCAGGGGCGGTGGAAGCTGCGCCACCGGCCGAGGATCCCGTACGCAACGCCGACGACGATGGCGCCTTGAATCTATCGCCCGCGCGTGCCGGAAAAATTTGACGCAGTGCTCAGTTGCATACCATGCGCCGATCACCTTTCCGGTACGGTCGAAGCGGGCTTCCGATGGCGGGCCCGCGCGTGCCTCGCATCCACGGGCCCCCACAGCGCGGCATCGAGGTCGCGCTCCCACCCTGCGGCGGACAGATCGACGCGCCCGCTGCGGACGAGCACACCCTCGCCGGAGAGCCGCCGGACCTGTTCGCGGAAGTTGGCGCTGCCGGGCGCGAACGCCAGGTGGCCGTCGGCCCGCACCACGCGATGCCACGGCAGGTTCAGCGCATCGGACATTGCGCCGAGGACGTGGCCGACGAGCCGCGCGCGGCCCGGCACCCCGGCCCTGCGCGCGAGTTCGCCATAGCTCGCGACCCGCCCGGGTGGAATGGCCGCCACGACGCGGGCAATGGCGTCCTGCGGCGATCGGGAGCCGGACTTCGGCATCGTTGTAGCATAGCGACGATCCGGGCATCGGACGAAACCGCCGTGCACAGCTTCGAGCAGATCCGGTCCCATGTCGGTCGTCGCCATGACCTGCTGACCAATGATCCCTATCTGGTCAGTTTCGACGTGCGCGTGGCCGACGGCCGCAACCAGAGCCTGTTCCTGACGGAACTCGAGGACGACGCCGGCCGGAAGCACTTGCGGATCTCGACTCCGGTCGGGCCGAGCGATGGCGTCAACATCGAGGGATGCCTCCGATTCAACTGGCAGCAGCGCACCGGATTCCTCGCGATCAGCGACCTTGACGGCTCGCCGTACCTGCACTTGTGCGAGAACCGGCCCTACGACGCGCTGACCGCGGCCGAGATCGATCGCGTGATCGACGCGCTGGCCGCGCTCGGCGACCGCATGGAGCGCGCAATGTCGGGAGGCGATGCGCTCTGAATCCGGCCCCGGCGGTCAACCCGACCAGCCGAGTCCATGCAGGACTTCAACCAGCAGCCAGGCAATCCCCGCGGTGACCGGCAGGGTCAGGATCCACGCCCAGATCATCCGTTCGACGATGTGCCAGCGCACGGCATTCGACCGTTTCGCGGCACCGACACCCATGATGGCCGCCGAGACGTTGTGCGTCGTCGACACCGGGATGCCGAGGTGCGACGCCGTCAGGATCACGGTGGAGCACGCGATGTCGGCGGCAACGCCGTTCACCGGCCGCAGCTTCACGATCTTGTGGCCCAACGTCTTGACGATGCGCCAGCCGCCGACCAGCGTGCCGGACGCCATCACCAGAGCGCAAACGACCTTGATCCAGATCGGGATCGTGAACTCATGGTGCGCGCGTTCCGCGACCCGCAGGAAGCCAAGCCATTCGGGAATCCGGTCGAGGCTGCCGGCCGTGGTCGCGCTGGCGAGCGCGAGGGCGATGATGCCCATTGTTTTCTGCGCGTCGTTCATGCCGTGTGAAAAGCCCATCACGCTCGACGACAACATCTGCATCCTCGCGAACACGCGGTTGACGTGGCGGGGCCGCATGAACGGTGCCAGCGGCCCACGGTCACCCAAGGTCGCCAGCAACGCGAACAGGAGACCCATGATCGTGAAGCCGAGCACGAATCCCGCGACCGGCGACACGACCATCGGCAGGATGACCTTCGGGATCACGCCGCGCCCCTGCCACCAATGCACGGCCGATTCCCACCAGATGATTGCCGTCGGCGAGTTGTGTGCCGAAGCGAGCGCGGCGCCGCACAGTCCGCCGATCAGGGCATGCGAGGAACTGGACGGCAGCCCCCACCACCACGTGATCAGGTTCCACACCACCGCGCCGAGCAGCGCGCAGATCATGATCTGCGGCGTCAGGGTGACGAGGTTGGAATCGACCAGCCCCGCCGCGATGGTCCGCGCAACCGCGGTACCCCACAGCGCGCCCAGGAGGTTCGTGACCGCGGCCAGCGCAACCGCCTGTATCGGCGTCAGGACCTTGGTCGCGACTACCGTCGCGATCGAATTCGCGGTGTCGTGGAAGCCATTGATGTATTCGAACGCCAGCGCGACCAGGACGACCGTCACGACCAGCGCGAGGCTCACGGCGCCCGGCTCCTCACGAGTTCTTCAGCACGATGTGGTACACCGTGTTGCCGACGTCGCGGCAGCGGTCGATGGCCTTCTCCAGCAGTTCGAACAGGTCCTTGCGCAGCAACAGCTCGGTCGCCGCGCGCTCCTTGCGGTACAGGTCGCGATAGAGTTCCAGCATGAGGCGATCGGCCTCGCTCTCGATCGCCTGCATGCGATCGTTGAGCGCGCTCATCCGATCGAGCCGGAAGCCGCCACGCAACCCGCCGACCATTTCGACGATCACGTCCGTGGCCTTTTCCAGCAACACCGCGCGCGACGCGTAGTCGACATCGACGAGCCGCTCGGCATACGGCACGTAGCGTTCGGCAAAACGTTCGATCGTCTTCGGGATCTTGTACAACGCAGCCGCCAGCGCCTCGATGTCCTCGCGCTCGATGGCCGTGATGAAGGTGTTCACCAGCTCGACGTTGATCTCGGCCAGGATCTCCTTCTCGCGCCGGCGCGATGCCTTGAAATCCTCGAGCGAAGGCCCCGCGGTCGGCGAGACGAGAAGTGCAATGAGGGCTCCGGCGCTCTGCCGCGCCGCGTCGGCGCTGGCCTCGAGCAACGTGTAGAAGCGGTCTCCCTTGCCGAAGATCGTCTGCAGAGAAAACATCGGTCGCGGTTCCGGTTGGGCCGCCGCGGCGGCAGGTTTGGCGAAGCGCGCCCGCTGTTCCGCGGGAATCGCGCCGCAGGGCCGGTGGCGGGCGCGATCTTACCCTACCCGGATCGTACGCCGCGAGGCCGACTTGCCCGCGCCACTGGTAGACTCCCCGACGCCACGGGGGCAATGATCCCGGCCCGGGTCACCCCGGCGGCAACGGCCCGGGGATAGCCTCACGGATGCTGATCGAAATCGCACTGGTGGTCGTGCTGGCGTTGATCAACGGCTTTTTCGCCCTGAGCGAGATGGCGTTGATGACTTCCCGCCAGAGCCGGCTGCAGTTCATGTCCACGCAGGGCCGGCGGGCCTCGATTGCATTGTCGCTGATGCAGCGCCCGGAAAGCTTCCTCGCGACGGTACAGGTCTTCATCACGTTGCTGCAGATCGGCGCCGGCACCGCACTCGGCGCGGACATCGGTGTCCGCATCGGTGCCTGGATTGGGCGCGCGGACATTGCCGCCCTCAGGCCCTACGTCGAGGTGATCGGTGTTGCGGTGAGCATCGCCGGTATCACCTTCCTCAACATGCTGCTCGGCGAGCTGGTGCCGAAACGGCTGGCCTTGATCGACCCCGAGCGTTTCGCCATCGCCGTCGCCGTGCCGATGCGGGTACTCACCTGGCTCGCGGCTCCGTTTGCGTTCGTCCTGATCGCGTTCACCCGCGGCATCGTCCGGTTGCTCGGGCGGGACCGCGTCACGCGCGACAACGTCTCCGAGGAGGAAATCCGCTTGCTCGTCGCGGAAAGCGCCAGCCAGGGCGTCATCGACTCGGACGAACGCAACATGGTGAACCGCGTGCTGCGCCTTGGCGACCGCACCGTTGACAGCCTCATGACGCCTCGCAACCGCATTGCCTGGCTCGATGCTGCGTCGGCTGCCGAGCGGAACTTCGCCACGATGCGCGAAACGCCGTATTCGCGCTATCCCGTCTACCGTGGTGGCGAGCAGGAGATCCTCGGCGTGCTCGAAGTCAAGCGCCTGATCGGGCTGCTTGGCGGACCCGCGCCCACCAACCTGTTCCGTTCGCTGCGAAAACCGCTGTACGTGCCGGAGACCGCGCCGGCGCTGCACCTGCTCGAGGAGTTCCGCGACGCGGAGACTCCGCTCGCCCTCGTCGTCGACGAATACGGCGACATCCAGGGACTCGTCACGCTGAACGACTTGCTGGCCGCCGTTGTCGGCCGCAGTGCGACGCCCATCAGCGAGGCCGAACGGCACCCGATCACGCAACGCGACGATGGCAGCTGGCTCGTCGACGGCAGCGTCTCCTCGGACGACGTGCGGGAATTGCTCGGGATCGCCCACCTGCCGAACGAGGACGAGCACGACTACAACACTGCTGCCGGAATGATCACCGCGCAGTTCGGGCGCATTCCGGATCCCGGTGAGTCATTCGAATGGAACGGCTTCCGGTTCGAGGTCGTCGACCTCGACGGCGCGCGCATCGACAAGCTGTTGATCACGCCACCGCGCGAATCCGGCGACGCCTGAACCGTCAGCCGCGGGCGGTGCGTTCGACGTCGGCCAGGATGCCGTGCAGGATCCTCACTTCGCGCGAATCCGGTGCCGCCCGCAGGAACAGTCGTCGCAGGCGGCGCAGGATCGTGTCGGGCTCCCGGCCCTTGTGGAAGTCGATGGCTTCGAGCGTATGTTCGAGATGGACGAACAAGGCCTCAAGCTCGGCATGCGTCGCCGGGGCCATTCGCGTCGCACCGGTCGCGAGAGCCACGGGTTCGACGCACGCCTTGCGCAGTTCCCACGCCAGCAGCTGTACTGCCTGTGCGAGGTTCAGCGATGGAAAGTCGGGATCGGAAGGGATCCGGATGGCGGCGTGACACCGCGCAATCTCGTCGTTGTCGAGGCCATTGCGCTCGTTCCCGAACACCAGCGCGATCCGGCCTCCGCACTGGATGACGCGATGGGCCTCCTCCGCTGCCGTACCGGGATCGAGCTCGGGCATGCGCACCAACCGGTTGCGGGCCGTCGCGCCGAGGACCAGGGTGCACTCCGCAACCGCCTCGTCCAGCGACCCATGTACGCTCGCGTCTTCGAGCACGGCGACCGCGCCACTCGCGAGTGCGACAGCTTCGGGATGAGGAAACCGATGCGGGCTCACCAGGTCGAGGCCCGTGAATCCCATCGTGCGCATCGCGCGCGCGGCGGCGCCGATGTTGCCGGGATGCGACGTTCGCACGAGGACGAAGCGTGTGTTCGCGGCGGCCGACAGACGGCTGGCACGGCCCGGAAGCTCCGGCTTCATGCGAATGTCCTGCCGCACATGCCGGTCTCGACCTTGAATCCTCGCCGGGCTCCGGAATCGCGATCTGCTACGCTGCCGGACTGTCCCGGCAGACGACCGTGTCGTTTCCGCCGGCTTCCATCCGAGGCCAGAATCCCGACATGAGCCGACCCGCGATCAACGTGGCGACCCGCGCCGCCCGTGCCGCCGGGAGGATCATCCTGCGCCACGCCAACCGGCTCGGCAGCCTCGCCGTCATCGAGAAGCATCACCTGGATTTCGTTTCCGAGGTCGATCGCCTGGCCGAAGCGGAAATCATACGGGAATTGCGTCGCGCCTATCCCGCGCACGCGTTCGTTGGCGAAGAGGGCGGCGCAGTCGGCAAGTCTCGCCATGTCTGGATGATCGATCCGCTCGACGGGACGCACAACTACCTGCGGGGGTTCCCGCACTACTCGGTCTCGATCGCGCTGCTCGAGGACGGTGAACCGGTGCACGGCGTCGTCTACGACCCGCTGCATGAAGAACTGTTCATCGCCAGCAAGGGGGACGGGGCATTCCTCAACGACCGTCGCATCCGCGTCACCGGCCGCGAGGGCCTCGACGGCGCGTTGCTGGCCACGGGGTTCCCGTTCCGTGAGCGCGAGCGACTCGGCGCCCAGATCGACATGACGCGCGCCTTGCTGGCGAAGGCCGAAGACATTCGCCGCACCGGGTCGGCGGCCCTCGACCTCGCGTATACCGCTGCCGGTCGCCTCGACGGTTACTTCGAAACCGGCCTCAAGCCATGGGACATGGCAGCCGGCTGCCTGCTGGTTCGGGAAGCCGGCGGCCGCTACGGCGATTTCTCGGGGCGTGACGGAATTCCTGCGACCGGGAACCTGCTCGCCGGTAACGTGCATGTCACGGCGGCAATGGTGTCGACGCTGGCGCCGGTATTGCCACCTGAATTGCGCTGACCACGCGTCAACGGCACAAAAGAAAAGCCCGGCCGTGAGGCCGGGCTTTTCCATCACTCCGATTGTCGCGGGACGACTTACTGTCCCTGGTTCTCGACCTTCAGCTCGGTGCGGCGGTTGCGCGCCCGGCCTTCCTTGGTCTTGTTCGTGTCGATCGGGTTCGACTCGCCGAAGCCCTTGACGGCGACGATGCGGCTGGCATCGATGCCGTGCGAGGTCAGGTAGTCGTACACGATCTGCGCGCGACGCTCCGACAGCTTCTGGTTGTACGCGTCGGTACCGATCGAGTCGGTGTAGCCGTCGAGCTCGACCTTGATCTCCGGGTAGCGGTTCAACGCATCGACCGCCTGGTCGAGGATCGCGATCGAATCCGCCGTCGGAACCTGCAGCGTCGGTCCAATGTTCTTCTCACCCGGCTTCGGGCGATCGAACTTGAAGTTGACGCCACGCAGGTCGATGGTCACGTTCTGCGGCGGCGGCGGCGGCGGCGGCGCAGCCGGCGGCGGCGGCGGGGGAGCGGCCGGCGGGGGCGGCGGCGGCGGCGGGGCCGCGCCGAAGCTGTACACGAGGCCCACGCTCAGGATGGCGTCGGTGAATCCGGTCTTTTCCGGAATCATGTAGCCGAGCGCCTGCGCGAGATTGTTCTCGGTGTTGTTGTCATGGTCGTAGCGCGCCGCGATTTCACCGCGGATCGCAACACGATCGGACATGTTGTACTGGATGCCCGCGCCAACGGTTGCCATCGGATCCCAACCGCTGTTCGCGAAGCTCTCGCCATGGAGCAACGCACCCGAGTACGCCGCGTGGCGCAACGCGCCAAGGCCGACCGCGACATACGGACGCCACTGGGCGCCTTCGTCACCGAAGAACCAGCGGGCCGTCGCGCCGAGGCCGACGCTTTCCCACTCGTGGCCGGAACGCCATGCGTCGCTCTTGAAGTCGGCGTTGTTGATCGTGTACTCGAAATCGAGCGCGAGGTGCGGATTGACCCACACGCCGGCACCGATTCCACCCCAGACCGAGGCATCGGTCTTGCGGTCGCTGTCGGGGATGACACCACCGATACGCGGGGCGATATACCACGTGCCGGTATCGGCCTTCGCCTGCTGGGCGACGGATAGGCCGCCACCAAGCGCGAGCGCGAGCGCGATCGGCGCATACAGGGCTTTACGATTCATTCTGGAATTCTCCTCGTCGATTGGCTTTCGGGCGCCCGCCCTTCCCCGCGCGGCACGCAAACCGCGCATAGTCTACGCTGGAACGGTGCCAAAAAGAAACAAGCTCTTAACATCCAGTCACGGCTTTCGGGACCGGTGCGGATTCTAGCGGGGTCCGTGGCGGGCGGCTACCCCAAAGTGAAGCTTCCGTTAAGTCAGCGGTCAGCCAATCGTGAACAATCCCACAAATTGGTCGATTGGCAGCCGATCCAGCCGTTCAGGATCCTGGCAGAGCGCAATGAGCGTGTCGACGTTGTCCCGGGAAAGCGCGCCCCCGCGCACCGCGTCCCCGAATTTCGCCAGCAACACCGGAATACCCTCGCCTCTTCGCTTGCGATGGCCGATCGGGTAGTCGATCTCGACGCGGTCGGTTCGGCCGCCGTCATCGAAGAACACCTGCACGGAATTGCCGATGTAGCGTTTGCCGGGATCGAAATAGTCGCGCGTGAAGCCGGGGTTTTCGACCACTTCCATCTTCGCGCGCAGCGCGTCGATCCGCGGGTCGGACGCGACGTCATCGGAGTAGTCGCCCGCGGTGAGACGCCCGAAGATCAGCGGTACGGCGACCATGTACTGGATGCAGTGGTCACGGTCGGCGTAGTTTGCGAGTGGCCCGGTCTTGTCGATGATCCGCTTGCCCGCTTCCTGCGTCTGGATCTCGATTCGTGCGATGCGCTCGATCCGGTCTTTGACCTGCGGATGCAGCCGCATTGCGCACTCGACCGCGGTCTGGGCATGGAACTCGGCCGGGAAGCTGATCTTGAACAACACGTTTTCCATGACGTAGCTGCCGAACGGGCGTTCGAACTCGAACGGCTTTCCGTTGAACGCGACGTCATTGAAGCCCCAGGTCTTCGCGCTCAGGGCCGACGGGTAGCTTGGCTCATCCGTGTTGATCGCGTTCAGCGCGTGGATCACCGCGCGGCGGCAAGCGTCACCCGCAGCCCAACTCTTGCGCGGGCCGGTGTTCGGAGCATGGCGGTAGGTCCGCAGCGATCCATTGTCGATCCAACTGTTCGACACCGCGGTAATGACCTGCTCGCGCGCGCCACCGAGCATCGCGGTCGCCACTGCCGTGGACGCCAGCCGCACCAGGATCACGTGGTCGAGTCCGACCCGGTTGAACGAATTGCGCAGCGCGTAGCACCCCTGGATCTCGTGAGCCCGGATTGCACAGTCGAGAACATCGCGGACGGTCCGGGCCTTTCGCCCTGTGCGCGCCTGCCAGTCGGCGACCGCAAGGATCGCGCCGAGATTGTCGGACGGATGGCCCCACTCCGCGGCCAGCCACGTGTCGTTGAAGTCGAGCCAGCGGATTTGGGTGCCGATGCAGAACGCGGCCTGGGCGGGATCGAGCTCCAGTGCCGTGCCAGGGACGCGGGCGCCAGGCGCGAGGGTCGCCCCCGGCACGATCGGCGCGACGTGCTTCACGCACTGCGGGAACTTCATCGCCAGCATTGCGCAGCCGAGCGAGTCCAGCAACATGAATCGCGCGGTATCGAAGGCTTCCTGCGAGTCGATGCGACGGTCGAGAACATATTCCGCGACGTCGACGAGCGCCTGGTCAGGCGCTGGACGTTGCGCGGAACGGTGGTCGTGCTGGCCCATGTCCGGTGCCCATCCGCAAAAGGTCGATTGTGCCAGAGGCCACGGCGCGGACGTGCAATCTCCGCCGGGGACGAATCACCCGATCACGACGGCAGGCAACGTCCCGACCTTGAGTCCGGCCGGCTCCGGCCCGATATCCAGAAGACTTTCCAGAAGGAGAACCTCATGAAACTGTTCACTTCGCCGGGCGCCTGCTCGATGGGCGTCCACATCGTGCTCGAGTGGACCGGGCAACCGTACACCGCCGAAATCGTCAGCACCGAAGAACGTGCGACCCCGGCATTCCGCAAACTCAATCCGGAAGGTGCGGTACCCGTGTTCGAGGATGGCGGCTGGGTACTGACGCAAAACGCCGCGATCCTGAACTACCTCGCCGACAAGTTTCCGGCCGCAAGGCTCGGCGGCGACGGGACGCCGAAGAGCCGCGCCGAAGTCAACCACTGGCTGGGTTACCTGAACTCGGACGTCCACCCGGCGTTCAAGCCGCTGTTCGGCACGACAGCCTATCTCGGCCCCGAAGTGGCGGAGAGGACGAAACAGCATTCGCGCACCCAGTTGCGCCACTACTTCGAGCGCCTCGACGCACAGCTCGCCGGCCGTGACTGGCTGGTTGGCTCGCGGTCGATCGCCGATCCATACCTGTTCATCATGCTGCGTTGGGCAAAGGGGACGAAGGTGGATCTCAAGGGACTCGACAATCTCGCCCGCTTCGAGCGGCACATGCGCGCCGATGCCGCAGTCCAGAAGGTGCTCAAGGCCGAGGGACTGGATCAGGCCAAGGCAGCCTGAGTTCGGGCACCCCACCGGAATCCAACGGCGCCAGGAAGCCGCGGGGTGATCCCCGCGGCTTGTGCGCTCAGCACGTGCCAATCCGTTCCCGGCATCCCCTGCTTACGGGATACTGGCGGGCATGGATGCTTTCGGTTACCTGTCGGTCCTGATCTCGATCATCATCGGCCTGGCGATCACGCAGATCCTCGCCGGGTTCCGCGGCATCGTGCTGTGGCGATCGCACGTGCGCATGTACTGGCCGGTGCCGGTATGGGCCGGCACGTTGTTGCTGGTCAACGTGCAAAGCTGGTGGGCAATGTTCTCGTTGCGCGAGGTCGCCACGTGGAGCTTTGCCGCATTTGCCGTCGTGCTGGCGCAGGCGACCGTGCAATACCTGCTGGCGGCAATCGTGTTTCCGGACTTTTCAGCCGACACCGGAACCAACCTGCGTGAACACTATTGGACGCACACACACTGGTTCTTCGGCTTGTTCATCGCGCTGTTGGTCTGCAGCCTCGGCAAGACGCTGACCCTGACCGGGCACCTGCCGGCACACGAGGACCTCGTGTTCCACCTCGTCTTCATCGCGTTGTCGGCGAGCGCGCTCGCCTCGCGCCGCGACGGCTGGCACAAGACGCTCGCCCTGCTCGGCCCGTTCGTGATGCTTGCCTACGTCGTCGCGCTGTTTGCCCGCTTGCGTTGAGCGGCGTCAGCGCTTGTCCAGCGGCACGAACTTGAGATTCTCCGGACCGGTGTAATTCGCGCTCGGCCGGATGATCTTGCCGTCCTGCCGCTGTTCGATCACATGCGCCGCCCACCCGGAGGTGCGGGAAATCACGAACACCGGCGTGAACATCGCGGTTGGCACGCCGAGCATGTGGTAGCTGACGGCACTGAACCAGTCGAGGTTGGGGAACATCTTCTTGATCTCCCACATCACCTTTTCCAGGCGATCGGCGACATCGAACATCCGCATGTCGTTGCGCGCTGCCGACAGGTCGCGCGCGACTTCCTTGATCACCTTGTTGCGCGGGTCGCCGGTGGTGTAGACCGGGTGGCCGAAGCCGATGATGACTTCCTTGCTGGCGACACGCTTGCGGATGTCGGCTTCCGCCTCATCGGGCGAACCATAACGCTGCTGGATCTCGAGCGCCGCTTCGTTCGCACCGCCGTGCTTCGGCCCCCGCAACGCACCGATCGCGCCCGTGATCGCCGAATACATGTCGGCACCGGTACCGGCGATCACGCGGGCAGCAAAGGTCGACGCGTTGAACTCGTGCTCGGCATACAGGATCAGCGAGGTGTGCATTGCCCGCACTGCACGCGCATCCGGCGGCGTTCCGTGCAGCAGGTGCAGGAAGTGGCCGCCAATCGAGTCGTCATCGGTTTCGACGTCGATGCGCCGGCCGTTCACCGCGTAGTGGAACCAGTACAACAGGATCGAACCCAGCGACGCCATCAGTCGATCGGCAATCGCGCGCGCACCGGCGGCATTGTGGTCATCCTTCTCGGGCAACACGCAACCGAGCGCGGAAACAGCGGTGCGCATCACGTCCATGGGATGTGCCGATGCGGGTATCTGCTCCAGCACGGCCTTGACCGATGACGGAACGCCGCGGACGGCCTTGAGCGCGGTCTTGTATGCCGCAAGTTCCGCCCTGTTCGGCAACTTGCCGTGCACGAGGAGGTACGCGATCTCCTCGAACTCCGACGTCGTCGCGAAATCGAGGATGTCGTAGCCGCGGTAATGCAGATCGTTGCCGCTGCGCCCGACCGTGCACAGCGCGGTGTTGCCAGCGGCGACGCCGGACAAGGCGACGGACTTCTTCGGCTTGAAGGGAACAGCGGCTTCGTTCATCACGTCGAACCTCGTCAATTGTTGAAAACTTCGGAATCGGGCAGATGCGGGCAGCGATCGACTTCGTGCACCAGTTGCGCGATCGACTTGTAGCCGACCGGATGGCGGTCGCTGTACAGCCAGCACTCCCCAAGCGTCGAGCAGTAGCAGATGTCCATCGTCATGCGGCTCGTGGCCGCGTCGCGAAAAACCTGCCAGCGATCCTGGTCGACGACCTTGATGATCCGTACTTCCTCTCCGGCGCTGATCACATTCGGATTCAGCGTCGACTGCACGTAGCCATGCGGCGGCATGCCGCCAACGCAGCAAGCACGTTCGACCAGGTCGTCTGCGGCGTGCCGTCGATGAAAACCTGCGCGGTCTTCACGATCGCCGGACCGACTCCCTTGTTGCCCACGTCGATGGACTTGCCGTCATCGTTGCCGGCGAGGAGGTAGGGCCACACCTGCGCGCGCACCTGCTGGCGCTGGATGTACGCCGTGTACGCGGATACGCACAACGCCAGCAGACCGACCAGCGCCGCGATGATCGCGGCGATTGCGTCCCAGCGGATTCCACGCCCCGCCGCGCCGACATCGGCCTCGCCCGAACCTGGCGACCGTTCCGGCACGTCACTCAGTCCTTGCGACCGCCTGCGAACAATTCGTCGAGCTTGTCCTCGTAGGCGTGGTAGCCGAGGAAGTCGTACAACTCCTCGCGCGTCTGCATCCTCGGCACGACGGATTTCTGCGTGCCTTCGCGGCGCGTGACCTCGTAGAAATTCAGCGCCGCCTTGTTCATCGCGCGATACGCACCGCAGCAGTACAGCGCGATATCCACGTTCGCGGATTCCAATTCACTGGTGGTGAAAAACGGCGTCGAACCGAATTCGGTGAGATTCGCCAGGATCGGCACCTTCACCGCGGCCTTGAACTGGCGGTAGTCGTCGAGCGTCTTCATCGCCTCGGGGAAGATCATGTCCGCGCCGGCCTCGACATAGGCCACGGCGCGCTCGATGGCGCTGTCGATGCCCTCCACTGCGGCTGCGTCGGTGCGCGCCATCAGCACGAAATCGCGATCGGATTTCGCATCCACCGCTGCCTTCACGCGATCGACCATCTCCTCTTTCGGCACCACTTCCTTGCCGGGGCGATGGCCACAGCGCTTCTGGCCGACCTGGTCTTCCATGTGCACGGCGGCGACACCGGCGCGCTCGAACGAGCGAATCGTGCGCGCGATGTTGAAGGCCCCGCCCCAGCCGGTGTCGATGTCGACCAGCAACGGCAGTTGCGTTGCCTCGACAATACGGCGAGCGTCGGTCAGCACGTCCTCCATCGTCGAGATGCCGAGATCGGGCATGCCGAGCGAGTTGGCGGCAACACCGCCGCCGGACAGGTACAAAACCCGATAGCCGACGCGCCTGGCCATGAGTCCCGCATACGCGGTGATCGCCCCGACGATCTGCAAGGGTGATTCAGCGGCGAGCGCGGCGCGAAAGCGGGCGCCCGGGGAAGTGGCGGTTTCGTGCATGCGGCCCCCGGAGACGCGGCAATTTTAGCTGATCCGGACCAGCGGGTCCGGTCGTCGTGTGGTCCGCAACTCATGCCTCACGCGGTTTCGGGGCAGGCAGGTGACCGCATACCAGCCGGTGACATGAACGTGCTTCGCCCGTAAAGTCGCGCGATGAACCACGCGCACAAGGCCATGACGCTGGCGACGCGGATCCTGTGGGGGCTCGTCGTCGGCGTCGTCGCTGGCGCCGCGACACTAGCGATCGGCCAGATCTGGCCGGCGGCGCTGGCCGTCATGAAATCCCTGGCCAGCGCCGTGCTCGATCCGTTCGGGCAAATCTTCCTGCGGATGCTGTTCTTCGTCGTCGTGCCCCTCGTGTTCGCGTCCCTGGCTTCGGGCGTGGCGCAGCTGGGACGGCTGGATCGGCTCGGACCCCTCGCGATCCGGACATTCACGTTGTTCTTCGCGAACATGGCCATCGCCGCGGTGATCGGCCTCGCGATGATGAATGCGTTGCAACCCGGCCGTCACCTCGACCCGACCGCCCAGCAGACGCTGATGGTCGAGTACGGCGGCTCGGCCCGGCAGACGATCGACAGGCACGCGGAGCAACCGAAGATGAGCTTCGGCGTGCTGGTCGAAATGTTCATGCCGCGCAATCTCGTCGGCGCCGTCGCCGGGACCAGCCGCGCCACGCTCGGCGACGTGCTGCCCCTGATCGTGTTCGCGATCCTGGTCGGCTGCGCGGCAACGCAACTCGACGCGCGGCGGCGTCGGCGCGTACAGCACGCGCTGGACACGACCACCGAACTGATGACGCGAATCGTCGACTTTGCATTGCGTCTCGCGCCTTACGCCGTCCCGGCAATGATCTACAGCGTGATCGTGAAGGTCGGCGTCGACGTGCTGCTGGCCCTCTCGGTATTCGTGATCGGCTGCCTCGTTGCGCTGGCCCTGCACCTGTTCGGCACGATGTCGCTCTGGATCCGGCTGCTGGCGCGGCAGTCCCCCGCGAGATTCTTCCGCCTCATCCGCCCGGTGCTGGTGACGGCGTTTTCGACCAGTTCGAGCAACGCGACGCTACCGACGGCGCTGGCGGCGGCGTCCGAGGATCTGAATCTGCAGCCGAGTACGTCCGGTTTCGTGTTGCCGTTGGGATCGACGATGAACATGAGCGGGACGGCGCTGTTCGAAGGCTGTGTCGTGCTGTTCGTCGCCCAGGTTTTCGGCATCGACTTGTCGATTGGGCAGCAGGCCATCCTGATGCTGCTGGCCGTGTTGAGCGCGGTCGCGGTATCCGGAATCCCCGGCGGCTCGCTGCCGCTGCTGGCGGGCCTCCTCGGCACGTTCGGCATCCCGCCGGAAGGGATCGGCCTGGTCATCGGGGTCGACCGCATCCTCGACATGGCGCGCACGACCACCAACGTCGGCAGCGATGTCGTCACGGCGGCCGTGGTCGACGTGCAGATGCGTCGGGCCGAAGCACGCGCGGTTCCCACGGCCGTTCAGGAATGACCAACGGGGATGGACCGGGATCGCGGATGCGCGGCTTGCGCGCCTTAATGAGAACGATTAGCATTGACGTCTCGCCGGAGTTAGGCGCGAGCACGTTCGTGATGAGTCGACTTTCCCACGTTCTGCTGGCCACGTTGCTGGCAACCGCCGCTTCGGCGCAAGCTGGCGACACGCCGGAGTTCTCGCTGGTCATCAAGAACCACCAGTTCGAGCCGGCCGAACTCAAGGTGCCCGCGAATACCCGGTTCAAGATCCTGGTGACCAACCAGGACACGACACCTTCGGAATTCGAAAGCACCGATTTCAACCGTGAAAAGATCGTGCTGCCCTCGCGCACGATCTCCGTGTTCGTCGGTCCGCTCGACAAGGGCAGCTACAAGTTCTTCGACGATTTCCATCAGGACACCGGCAAGGGTGTCCTGATCGTGGAGTAACCGCGCATGCTCGGTGTCGCGCTGCTGGTCTTCCGTGAAGTGCTCGAAGCGGCGCTGATCGTGACGATCGTCGCGGCGGCGACGCGCGGCGTTCCGCGACGCGGCATCTTCATTGGCGGGGGCATTGCGGCCGGCGTGATCGGCGCGATCATCGTCGCGATGTTCGCCGGCGTAATCGCCGAAGCCGTGGGTGGCTCCGGACAGGAACTGTTCAACGCCAGCGTGCTGCTTGCCGCGGTGGCAATGATCGGCTGGCACGTGATCTGGATGTCGAGCCACGGCCGTCACCTCGCACAGCAGCTGCAATCGGTCGGCCATGCGGTGAAGGCCGGATCGAGTTCGCTGGCCATGCTGCTCGCCGTCGTTGCGCTCGCGGTGCTGCGCGAAGGTTCGGAGATCGTGCTGTTCCTGTACGGCATGGCCGCGGGTGGCGCCCACCGGTCCGATCTGCTGCTGGGGGTTCCGCTCGGGCTCGCCGGAGGGGTTGCCGTCGGCTTCGCGCTGTATTTCGGGCTGTTGCGAATCCCGATGCGCTATTTCTTCACCGCGACGAACTGGATGCTGGTGCTCCTGGCAGCGGGTCTTGCATCGACTGCGGCCCGCTTCCTGATTCAGGCCGACTGGCTGCCGGCATGGGGCAACCAACTCTGGAACACATCCGCCCTGCTCGACAACGGTTCGGTCGTCGGGCAGGCGCTGCACATCCTCGTGGGCTACGACGCACGCCCGGCCGGCATGCAGGTCGCATTCTGGCTGGTGACCGCGGCGCTGCTGCTCACCGGAATGCGCCTGACGACTGCTGCCGGCAAGCGTCGCCCGGCGCCTCGCCCGACAGGCAACAACGAGCCTTCGGCGCAGCACGCCACGACGTGACTCAGTCTCAACGATAGCGCCCCGAGGCGATCATTCCCCGGGTATCCACTGCGCTCGCGGTCAGCCCAGCAGGCGTTCGATGGCGGCGCGTTCCTCGCGCAGCTCCTTGTCGGTGGCATTCAGGCGCGCGCGCGAGAAGGCGTTGATTTCGAGCCCCTGCACGATTTCGTATTTGCCGCCCGTGCAGGTGACCGGGTAGCCGTAGATCACGCCCGGTGCAACGCCGTAGGAGCCATCCGACGGAATTCCCATCGACACCCAGTCGCCCTCGGTGGTGCCGAGCGTCCACGATCGCACGTGGCCGATCGCGGCATTCGCGGCCGACGCCGCCGACGACGCGCCCCGCGCCTTGATGATCGCCGCGCCGCGCTGCTGCACGGTGGGGATGAACTCATTCTCGTACCACGGCTGGTCGACCAGCGACAGCGCCGGCTTGCCGGCGACCGTCGCATGGTGGATGTCCGGGTACTGTGTCGAGGAATGGTTGCCCCAGATGATCACCCTGCGCACGTCGCGGTTGTGCGCGCCGACCTTGGCAGCGAGCAACGCCTTGGCGCGGTTGTGGTCCAGTCGCACCATCGCGGTGAAGCACTTCGGGTCGAGATCCGGCGCGTTGGCCTGGGCAATCAACGCATTGGTGTTGGCGGGATTGCCGACCACCAGCACCTTCACGTCGCGCTTGGCATGCGCATTCAGCGCCTTGCCTTGCGGACCGAAGATCGCGCCATTGGCAGACAGGAGATCCTTGCGCTCCATGCCGGGGCCACGCGGGCGCGCGCCGACCAGCAACGCGTAGTCGACATCCTTGAACGCGACATCGGCATTATCCGTCGCAACCACGCCGGCCAGCAGCGGGAACGCGCAGTCGTCGAGTTCCATCACGACACCGTGCAATGCCGGCAGCGCGGGCGTGATTTCGAGCAGGTGCAGGACCACCGGCTGGTCAGGTCCCAGCATGTCGCCGGCGGCGATGCGGAACAGCAGCGCGTAGCCGATCTGGCCAGCGGCACCGGTGACGGCGACTCGGACGGGGGGTTTCATCGTTGGTGACTCCGGGATGGGTGAATTCCAGCGCGCCGAACACCGCCGGCCGCTCGCTGAAAAGAGATGGCATCAGGGGCCGGCAAGCCGGTGGACGACGGGCAGTCGTCAGTGCCCAGCGTCAGTCAGCCGTTCACGGCACGATCCTGTCGCGCTTCCACCAGTTCGGCAAAGAATTCCTTGATCCGTGCGAGTCCTTTTCGCAATTGCACCGGAGCGCATGTGTAGGAAATGCGCAGGCTGCGCGGCTCGCCGAATGCGGAGCCCGGCACGGTGGCGACGAACTTGCTCTCGAGCAGCGCCGAGCAGAACGAGACGTCATCCGCAATCAGCCGGCCCTGGTGTGACTTTCCGAACGCAATCGAAATGTCGGGGAATGCATAGAACGCCCCTTGCGGGCGCGGGCAGTGGACGCCGGGAATCGACAGCAGGGCCCCGAGTACTTCGTCGCGGCGCCGCGAAAAATCCTCGCGCTTGGCATTCGGAATGTCCTGGGGTCCGTTCAGCGCGGCCACGGCCGCCGCTTCGGTGACGCCCGGCAGGGACGTGATGTGGTTGGAATTCAACGTCACGAGCGCGCCGACGGCTGCCTCCGGACCGGCGACGAAGCCGACACGCCATCCGGGCATGCCGTAGGTCTTGGACAACGAATCCATGACAAACGTGCGTTCGCGCAGCTCGGGCCGGAACTGCACGAAATTGTGGTAACCGATGCCGTCGAACACGAGCCGGTTGTAGATGTCGTCGGTGATGATCCAGGTATCGGGATGCTTCACCAGCACTTCCGCCAGCGCGGCGACCTCTTCGCGCGAGTAGACCATCCCGGTCGGGTTCGACGGGTTGTTGAACAGGAACACCTTGGGCCGCGAGGCCAACGCGCGGTCGAGTTGCGCGGGTGTCAGCTTGTAGTTCTGTCCCGACGAACATGGCAACAACGTGGTCTTCGCCCCGAGGATGTCGGCGATGTCCACGTAGCTGGTCCAGTACGGCGTCGGGAACACGATCTCGTCGCCTTCATCGAGCAGGGCCTCGCACAGGTTGTACAGGACCTGCTTTGCCCCGATGCCAACCGTGACATTCGCCCGTGTGTAGCCTTCGAGCCCACTCTGTGCAAAATGCGCGACGATCGCATCGAGCAGTTCGGGACTGCCGCGGTTGGTTCCGTACTCCCCGCTGTCGCGTGCCAGCGCCTCACGGACTGCCGAATAGACGTGCTCGCCGGGCAGGAAATTCGGGACACCGATCGAGAAGTTGACGACATCGTGGCCAGCCGCGGCGAGCTGCTTTGCCTTGCCGGCAATGACCATGATCGCGCTGGGTTTCGCGCGACCGGTACGTGCGGAGAGTTTGGGCATTGGACTGCGACAGCGTTGCGGAAAAACTGAAAAATTGTATCACGCGCACGCGACGAGGCGCTCCGGGACGCGTACTTGCGGGAGCGGCTCCGGCGCACGCACGTCGGCGAATCGCGATGCTGCTACAGTGGCGCCCGCTCCAGCGAACGAGATATCCAGCCGCGGCGGGATCGCGGCCTTGCCGAACCCACAACGCTTGCCAAGGAGAGAGCCATGTTGCACATCATCTGGTCCATCATCATCGGCTTCATCGTCGGTTTGCTCGCCCGCTTCCTGGTTCCGGGGGCCGTGCCGATGGGATTCATCATGACGGTGATCGTCGGTATCGTCGGATCGATCATCGGCGGCCTCATCGCTCGCGTGTTCAATCGCCCGCCCGAGGGCACGCCGTTTCATCCGGCCGGCATCGTCCTGTCGATCGTCGGTGCCATCATCCTGATCCTGATCCTGCGCTGGACCGGCATTCAGCTCTGAGCGGCGCCGGAACCCGACAACCGAAAAGGCCGCCGTGAGGCGGCCTTCTTGCGTTCGCGGGTTCCGCATTGCATCGTGCGTTCCGGGCCAATCAACGTGCCCCGGAATCGAGGATGGCATTCCATTGCCGCAGTCGGTCGACGTGGCGTTCGAGCAAAGCCGCCGCGTCACCTTCGATCGTCACCTTCTCGATGGCGTCGCCCTGGCGCACGGCTCCGACGATCTTGTTGTCGTCCGCACCGACCACATGACCGAACACGGTGTGCTTGCCGTCGAGCCAGGGCGTTGGCACATGGGTGATGAAGAACTGACTGCCATTGGTACCGGGTCCGGCGTTCGCCATCGACAGCACGCCCGGGCTGTCGTGCCTGAGGTCGGCGCGGCACTCATCCTCGAACCGGTAGCCGGGGCCACCGCGGCCCGATCCCTCGGGGCAGCCGCCCTGGATCATGAAATCCGGAATCACGCGATGAAAGGTCAAACCGTCGAAATAACCACGCTGCGCGAGGTTCACGAAGTTGGCGACCGTCAGGGGCGCCTTGTCGCCATGGAGATTCAGGTGGATCGATCCACGCGACGTTTGTATCGTGGCAGTCAGGCTCATGGGATGTCCTCGCAGCAAACCTGCAGTTTAACAGGCTGAATCCGCCGTTCAGCTGGAACGCCGAGTGGCCCCGTCAACGCGTATAATCCCCACGCACCGCAGCCTTGGAATGGCTGCGCATCCTTCCCACCGAGAATGCGGCCGCACGAGCGGCCGTTTTGCGTGCTCCAATGTCGATCACCCGGCTCCGCAACATCGCAATCGTCGCCCACGTCGACCACGGCAAGACCACCCTGGTCGATCAACTCCTGAAGCAATCCGGCACGTTGTCGGAACGGGCGGTCATTCCCGATCGGGTGATGGACAGCAACGATCTGGAACGCGAACGCGGCATCACGATCCTGTCCAAGAACACCGCGATCCGATGGACCGACCCGCGCGGCGAAAGCTGGCGCATCAACATCGTCGACACGCCGGGCCACGCCGATTTCGGCGGTGAGGTCGAGCGCGTGCTGTCGATGGTGGACTCGGTGCTGCTGCTGGTGGACGCAATGGATGGCCCGATGCCGCAGACGCGCTTCGTCACGCAGAAGGCGTTCCGGATGGGCTTCAGGCCGATCGTCGTGATCAACAAGATCGATCGGCCCGGCGCCCGTCCCGACTGGGTGCTGAACCAGACCTTCGACCTGTTCGACCGGCTCGGTGCTTCCGACGAGCAACTCGATTTCCCGGTCGTGTACGCGTCCGCGTTGCATGGTTACGCGGGTTTGCAGCCGGACGTGCGCGATGGCGACATGACGCCGCTGTTCGACGCGATCGTCGAACACGTGCAGGCGCCGCAGGTGGATCCCGACGGCGCGTTCCAGATGCGCGTTTCCTCGCTCGACTACAACGCCTACGTCGGTGTGATCGGCGTCGGTCGCGTGCAACGCGGAACCGTGCGACCGAACATGCCGGTGACGATCGTCGATCGCGACGGCGGACGCCGCAACGCGAAGATCCTGCAGGTGCTGGGCTTCATGGGACTGGAACGGCGCGAGGTCGGCGAGGCGCAGGCTGGCGACATCATCGCCATCTCGGGCATCGGTGACCTCGGCATTTCCGACACGCTCTGCGACCCGTCGCAGCCGGAGGCGCTGCCGGCGTTGACCGTGGACGAGCCGACGATCTCGATGACGTTCCAGGTCAACAATTCGCCTTTTGCAGGCAAGAAGGACCAGAGTGGCGGACGCTTCCTGACTTCGCGCCAGATTCGCGAACGACTGACGCGCGAGACGCTGCACAACGTGGCCCTGAAGGTCGAGGACACCGAGGACCCGGACAAATTCAAGGTATCGGGGCGCGGAGAGTTGCACCTCTCGATTCTGATCGAAACCATGCGCCGCGAGGGTTACGAACTCGCGGTGTCGCGCCCGGAAGTGATCGTCCGCGAGATCGATGGCGAGCCGCAGGAGCCATACGAGCAGTTGGTCGTCGATCTCGAAGAGCGATACCAAGGGGGCGTGATGGAACGGCTGGGCACGCGTCGCGGACAACTGAAGAACATGGAACCGGATGGCAAGGGCCGCGTACGGTTGGAGTACATGATCCCTGCGCGCGGGCTGATCGGATTCCAGACCGAGTTCCGCACGTTGACTGCCGGGACGGGCCTGATGTTCCACGTCTTCGATCACTACGGACCGAAGTCGGAAGGCGTGATCGGGAAGCGGCCGAACGGCGTGATGATCTCCAACGGCACCGGTCCCGCGCCGGCCTACGCGCTGTATGGCCTGCAGGATCGCGGCCGCATGCTGATCGACGCCGGCGTCGAAATCTACGAAGGACAGCTGGTCGGTATCCATTCCAAGGACAACGACCTCACCGTGAATGCGTTGCGCGCGAAACAGCTCACCAACATCCGCGCTGCCGGCAAGGACGATGCCTTGACTCTGGTGCCGCCGGTGCGGTTTTCGCTCGAGCAGGCGCTGGAGTTCATCGACAACGATGAACTGGTCGAAGTGACTCCCAAGGCCATTCGCTTGCGCAAGAAGCACCTGACGGAAAACGACCGCAAGCGCGCCTCCCGCCAGGCCGCGTGACGCCTCGACCCGGGCGCTCGCTCCAAACCTTGGTCAGGATCTGAGTCGAGCCGCGCGGGACACATCCCCCGACTGCCAACGCCGACGACAGGATGTCTGGTTGGCATGGACCGTGCTTTCCCCTAGCCACCAATGCAGCCTTCGAAATCGCACCCGGCTGCATTTTGACACTCGGGGAAGCACGGAGATCAGGGAGTGAACCACATGGTCGAGATCGCGAACTGTCGCTGGCGCAAGCTATGCCGTCAGAACTGGGAAGAGATGGTGCCACTGCTGTCCGACGGCGCAGGTGTCAGGTTGTGCCGGGAGTGCTGCCGCTCGGTTCACCTGATGTCCAGCGAGGGGAAATGGGACGCGGCGGTGAAGTCCGGCCAGTGTGTCGCAATCCGCATCCCGGGCACCGGGAAAGGTGACGGCCGAACCCATGCCGGCACGCCCGGCAGCCGGAATCCCGATTGACCACGCCCGAGGTCGTTTCCCGCCTGCTGCCGCCGGCCGCGTCTCCGGCGCTCGTGCCGATCGCTGGCGGGACCGGTGACGCTGGCCAGCCTCATCCTTTTGAAGAGTCGAAACGCACTGGCGTCAGCCGCTCGCCAAGCGACCGCGCTTGCGGACGATGAGCAATGCGAGTTCGATCGACTGTTCGTAGTTGAGTCGCGGATCGACCGTCGACTTGTAGGCGCGCTCGAGATCCGCCTCGCCAAGCGCGCGCGCACCGCCAAGGCATTCCGTGACGTTCTCGCCCGTCAACTCGAGGTGCACGCCGCCAAGCCGGGTGCCGGCGGCAGCGTGGAGATCGAAGGCTCGATCGAGCTCGTCGCGAATGCAGTCGAACCGGCGAGTCTTGATGCCGTTGCCAAGCGTCTCGGTATTGCCATGCATCGGATCGCAACACCATAGCGGCCTGTGTCCGGTGCCCTTCACGGCTTCGAGTAGCGGAGGCAGCACTTTGTGGATCCGGTCCGCGCCCATCCGGTGAACCAGCGTCAACCGCCCGGGTTCGCAGTCCGGATCGAGTGTCGACAGCAACCGAAGCACTGCGTCGACCCGCGTCTCCGGACCGATTTTCACCGCGACCGGATTGCGGATGCCACGGCAGAACTCGACATGGGCGCCTTCGGGGTCGGAAGTCCGCAAACCGATCCACGGAAAATGCGTCGACAAGTCGAACCAACCCGGTTGCCGTGGCACCTGGCGTGTCAGCGCCTGTTCGTAGTGCAGTACCAGCGCCTCGTGCGACGTGTAGAAATCGACACGCCGGAAGTTCTCGACCTTTTCCCCCGCAACCGTCTCCATGAAACGCAGCGACCGGCCGATGGCCTCGACCATGCGGCGGTATTCCTTCTGCAATGGGGAATGGTCGACCCACGACAGATCCCAATATTCGGGGTGATGCAGGTCCGCGAACCCGCCTTCGACCAGCGCGCGAACGAAATTCAAGGTCATCGCCGATCGCGCATGGCCACGCAACATGCGCCGCGGGTCCGCGCGCCGCGCAGCGGCCGTGAATTCGGTACCGTTGACGAGATCGCCGCGGTAGCTCGGCAGCTTGAATCCATTGCGCGTTTCGTGGTCGCGGGAACGTGGTTTCGCGTACTGCCCGGCGAATCGTCCGACGCGCACGACTGGAAGCCGCAATCCGTGCACGAGCACGAGGCTCATCTGCAACATCACCTTCAGTCGGTTCGCAATCACCGGTGAAGTGCAGTCGTCGAAGCTTTCGGCGCAATCGCCGCCCTGCAGCAGGAAGCGCCGGCCCTCGGCGGCCTCGGCCAGGAAGCTGCGCAAGGCCAGGATTTCCCATGACGTGACCAGTGGCGGCAACGACGACAGGGTTCGCGTTGCCTCCGCCAACTCCCCTGCGTCGCTGTAGTTCGGCTGCTGGCACTGCGGCCGTGACTGCCAGGAATCGGGGCGCCAGGCCGCAGCGTTGCGGACGGAACTCACGTGCGGAACGGACATGCCGGTGGCCGCTGGATCGCGGTGGTCAATGATGCCACGTTCACTTTGCGTGTCTCGTGGTAGGTGCCTTCGCGTCACCGCGCCATCATTCGCCTGCGCGACGGCGGAAACCCGCCCAGACGGCCCCCGCGCCCAAGATGCCGTACCAGATCAACGTCCAGGCGGGCATGGTGAGGCCGAGGAACTTCCAGTTGATCTGGCCGCAGTCCCCGGAACCGGTGAACGCTTTCTTGATCACGTCGGCGATGGGGAACGCATCGAGCAGATAGGAGAGCCCGGGGCCGCATCCGGCCAACAACGGGTCGACCGGATGGAGTTGCAGCCACAGATGGCGCGCCGCGATGCCGACCCCGATCATTCCCGCGAGCAACGCCAGCAGCGCGTAGATGCGCCGCCCGATTTGCCGCGGGTCATGCAGCGCGCCGGCGATGAACACGATCGCCATCGCGATGAACGCAAGTCGCTGGAAAATGCACATCGGACAGGGCTCGATGTGCATCGCGAACTGTTCGTAGTACGCGTAGGCGAGCAGCGCCACGCACACCAGCGCCGCGAGTGCGAACTGGGCGCGGAAGGACCAGGTGAATGGATTCGCTGCACTCACGGTCATGCGAGCGCCGGCCCTTGGCGCGCTTACTCGGCGCCACCCGCCCCGGCCGCCGCGGGCCGGTCGATGAGTTCGACATACGCCATCGGCGCGTTGTCGCCCGCGCGAAAACCACACTTCAGGATGCGCAGGTATCCGCCCTTGCGCTCGCGATAGCGCGGGCCGAGGTCGACGAACAGCTTGCCGACGGCCTGCTTGTCGCGCAGCCGGGCGAATGCGAGGCGCCGGTTGGCAACGCCGTCCGTCTTCGCCAGCGTGATCAGCGGTTCGGCGACCCGGCGCAATTCCTTCGCCTTGGGCAAGGTTGTGCGGATCAGCTCGTGCTTGAACAACGATGCCGCCATGTTGCGGAAGTCGGCAGCACGATGGCTGCTGGTACGGTTGAGCTTGCGCCCGGATTTCATGTGCCGCATGACTGCATTCCCGGTTTCGTGACGTTCCCGATCTCTGTTTCCCGCGGCAACCGACGAGGATTGCGGGCTTCCGCGATCTGCTGCAAATGCATCAGCCGAGCTGCATGCCGTGGGACAAGCCCGGCGGCGGCCAGCTTTCGAGTTTCATGCCGAGCTGCAGGCCGCGTTGGTACAATACGTCCTTGATCTCGGTCAACGATTTCTTGCCGAGGTTCGGCGTCTTCAGCAGTTCGACTTCGGTCTTCTGCACCAGGTCACCGATGTAATAGATGCTTTCCGCCTTGAGGCAATTCGCGGAACGCACCGTCAGCTCGAGGTCATCGATGGGTCGTACCAGGATCGGGTCGACGCCGCTGGTGTCCGTCTTCGCGCCTTCGCTCTCGCGACGCGAGAAGTCGCCGAACACCGTGAGCTGATCCTGCAGGATCTCGGCGGCACGGCGCACCGCGTCCTCCGGGTCGATTGCGCCGTTGGTCTCGATGTCGAGCACGAGGCGATCGAGGTCTGTACGTTGTTCGAGGCGCGCGCTGTCGACCTGGTAGGCGACGCGGCGCACCGGGCAGAAAGACGCATCGATCTGGAGGCGGCCGATCGGGCGGGCTTCCTCGTCCGGCAGACGCCGCGAAGTCGCCGGCTGGTAGCCGACACCGCGCGCGATCTTGATGCGCATGTTGAGCGCGATGTCCCGGGTCAGGTGGCAAATGACGTGTTCGGGATTGACGATCTCGATCGAATGGTCGACGGTGATGTCGCCGGCGGTCACCGCACCCTTGCCCTTCTTCGACAACGTGACGGTGGTCTCGTCATGGCCATGCATCCTGATCGCGACGTCCTTGAGGTTCAACAGGACCTCGATGACGTCTTCCTGCAGTCCTTCCAGTGTCGTGTACTCGTGCAGGACGCCGTCGATCTCGGCTTCGACGATTGCGCTGCCCGGAATGGATGACAGCAGCACGCGGCGCAATGCATTGCCGAGCGTGTGCCCGAAGCCACGCTCCAGCGGCTCGACCACGACCCGCGCGCGACTCGTGCCCAAGCGCTCGACGGCAAGGCCGCGCGGACGCAGCACAGTGGTGGATGATCCCGGCATGACAGACTCCGCGGCCCCGTCCGGGGCTCTTCGAGAAACGTTACATGACGCCGCGCGGCGCGCTGGCGGTTACTTCGAATACAACTCGATGATCAGGCTTTCGTTGATGTCCGGCGGCAGGTCCGAGCGCTCCGGCATCGTCTTGAAGACAC
The DNA here is from genome assembly GCA_046347015.1 of Lysobacterales bacterium. Taxonomy (GTDB): domain Bacteria; phylum Pseudomonadota; class Gammaproteobacteria; order Xanthomonadales; family Rhodanobacteraceae; genus Dokdonella_A. The sequence goes on from JAXMHA010000005.1 coordinate 141,447, forward strand.
CGGCTCCCTTGTTCGAATCGACCTCCATCCATGCCGGAACGAGATCCATCTCCTGCGACAACGTCAGGGCTTCCTTGACGCGCAGCTGGTTGCGCGCGCGCTCGCTGAGACTCACTTCATCACCCGGCCGCACCTGATACGACGGCAGGTTGACACGCTTGCCGTTGACGCTGACTGCAGCGTGCGAAACGAGTTGTCGCGCCGCCGAGCGCGTGACCGCGAACCCCATCCGGTACACGACATTGTCCAGTCGGGCCTCGAGCATCCGGAGGAGGTTCTCGCCCGTATTGCCCTTCTGCCCGTTCGCCTTCTGGTAGTAGGTCCTGAACTGCCGCTCGAGGAGGCCATAAGTGCGCTTGACCTTTTGCTTCTCGCGCATCTGCACGCCGTAGTCGGACAACCGACCCTTGCGGCCGGCCGACTTCCCGTGCTGGCCGGGTTTCGACTCGAGGTCGCACTTCGTTCCGACCGAGCGTGCCGGGCTCTTCAGGCCGAGGTCGGCGCCTTCGCGGCGGGCGAGCTTGCAGGTGGGGCCGAGGTAACGTGCCATGCCTTTGGGTTCCGATTGTCCGGCACATTCAGCCGGTCGCATTGGTCGCAGCCTGCATCGGCCGCCGGAGATTTCGTCTTTTCAGGGCCGCTTGAGGCCGTCGTTCGATTGCCGCCGTTCCGGCGGCGCACCCGCGTCAGACGCGGCGCTTTTTTGGTGGCCGACACCCGTTGTGCGGGATCGGCGTGACATCAATGATGTTGGTGACCTTGAATCCTGCGTTGTTCAGCGCGCGCACGGCCGACTCCCGGCCAGGGCCCGGGCCCTTGATCCGTACCTCTACCGTCTTCACCCCGTAATCGGCGGCGGCCCTTGCTGCCTTGTCGGCCGCGATCTGTGCCGCGTACGGAGTCGACTTGCGGGATCCACGAAAGCCCGCGCCGCCCGCCGTGGCCCATGACAGGGCATTCCCCTGCCGGTCCGTGATCGTGACAACGGTGTTGTTGAACGACGCCTGCACGTGCGCAACGGCATCGGCGACAACCCGCCGGGTCTTTTTCTTGGCCTTGCCTGGAGCAGCAGTCTTGTTCATGGAGTCGTGGTGTCCCTCGAATCACTTCTTGATCGCACGCCGCGGTCCCTTGCGGGTCCGCGCATTGGTCCGGGTGCGCTGACCGCGCACCGGTAGGCCGCGGCGGTGACGCAGTCCCCGGTAAGTGCCAAGATCGATCAGGCGCTTGATCGAGATGCCAACCTCGCGCCGCAAGTCGCCCTCGACGCCGTAACGGGCCACTTCCTGGCGGATCTTCTCGATCTCGGCCTCGGTCAGATCGCGGATCCTTACCGTAGCCCCGACCCCGGCGTCGGCGCAGATCTTGCGTGCGCGCGAACGGCCGATGCCGTAGATGCTCTGCAGGCCGATCGCGACATGCTTCTGGATCGGCAGGTTGACGCCGGCTATGCGGGCCATGAGGGACAGTCTCCGGACTCGTTGTCAACAGCGTTCAAAGTGAACTGCGTATTGTAGCGGGTTCCTGACTCTGCTGGAACCCTTTTCAGTAGCTTCCGTCGCGACCCGGCTCTACCGGCGGCCACGGAGGTTCGCCTTCTTGAGGAGGCTCTCGTACTGGTGCGACACCAGATGCGCCTGGACTTGTGCCGTGAAATCCATCACGACGACGACGACGATCAGCAGCGAGGTACCCCCGAAGTAGAACGGGACGTGCCAGGCGTTGCGGAGGAAGTCCGGAACCAGGCACACCGCGACCAGATACAGCGCCCCGGCACCCGTGAGGCGGGTAAGCACCCCATCGATGTAGTCGCCGGTCTGCTTGCCCGGGCGAATTCCGGGGATAAGCGCGCCCGACCGCTTCAGGTTGTCGGCGGTTTCCTGCGAATTGAAGACCAGCGCCGTGTAGAAGAACGCGAAAATGACGATCAACAACCCGTACAGGAGCATTTGCAACGGCTCACCGGGCCCGAGCGACGACGTCAATACCTGCAGCCAGTGGACCTGACTCGCGTTGTTGAACCAGGCTGCCGCCGTCGCCGGGAACATCAGCAGCGACGATGCGAAGATCGGCGGGATCACGCCCGACATGTTGATCTTGAGCGGCAGGTGCGAGGTCTGGTTCATGTACGCACGACCCGCGCCGCCCTGCCGGCGTGCATAGTTGACGGTGATACGCCGCTGGCCCCGCTCCATGAATACGCAGAACGCGGTCACGATGAGCACGATCGCAAACACGATCAGCACCCGGATCACGGGCATTTCGCCCGTCTGCGCCATGCCGAGCGTGTGGACGACGGCTTGCGGCAGGCCGGCAACGATGCCGGCGAAGATCAGCAACGAAATGCCGTTGCCGACGCCGCGCTCGGTGATCTGTTCACCGAGCCACATCAGGAACAACGTGCCCGCCGTCAGGCCGACGACGGTCGTGAGGATGAAACTGGGTCCCGGCGCGGTGACGACGCCGCCCTGGTGTTCCAGCATCGTCGCGACGCCGAACGACTGGAACAAGCCGAGGGCAACCGTTCCTGCGCGCGTGTACATCGTCAGGACCCGACGGCCGGATTCGCCCTCCTTGCGGAGTGCCTGCCAGCTCGGGATCACCGACGCGAACATCTGCACGATGATCGACGAGGAAATGTACGGAATCACGCCGAGTGCAAACACCGACATGCGCCCCAGCGCACCGCCCGAAAACATGTTGAACATGTCGAGCAACCCACCCGACTTGCCGAGCAGGTCGGCCATCCGGTTCGGGTCGACTCCCGGCAGGGGGATGAACGAACCCAGCCGGAAAACCACCAGCGCACCGACGACGAACAACAAGCGTTGTTTCAGCTCGGTCAGCTTGCCGAGCGAAGCGAGCACGTTGCCGGATTGCGGATTGGCCACCAAACTACTCCACGCTGCCGCCGGCGGCTTCGATCGCCGCCCGCGCACCCTTGGTCACGGCAACGCCTTTCACCTTGACCGCCCGGTTCAGTTCACCCTTCAGCACGATCTTGGCGCGGACTGCCCCGGTTTCAACGAGGCCCGCAGCTTTCAACGCGGGGAAATCGACGACATCACCCTTGACCGCCGCAAGCCGGTACAGCAGCACTTCGGCCGTGTCGCGCGCGAGGCGCGAGCGGAATCCGACCTTCGGCAAGCGGCGCTGCAGCGGCATCTGTCCGCCTTCGAACCCCGCCTTTACCTTGCCCTTGCCGGTGCGCGCGTACTGGCCCTTGTGGCCACGGCCGGCCGTCTTGCCGAGGCCGGAGCCGATTCCGCGGCCGACCCGCGTGCGCTCGCGGCGCGCGCCCTTGGCCGGTTTCAGTGAGTTGAGACGCATCGTTCCGGTACTCCGTTGATCTCGCATGGCCCGGGTTGGAATGGTCGCATGCGACCCTCGCCCGATGATCCGATTATCCCTCGACCTTCACCAGGTACTCGACCTGGCGGATGAGTCCACGAACGGCCTTGTTGTCGGGTAGTTCGCGGACGTCGTTCAGCTTGCGCAGGCCGAGCGCGCGAACGCTGACCCGATGGCGCGTCTGGCAACTCGCGGTGCTCTTGACGAGCCGTACCTTCAGGGTCCCGCCGCTCTTGTGCTCACTCATGGCCGAGCACCTCCGCGACCGTCTTGCCACGCTTGGACGCGATGCGTTGTGGCGATGCCATGGCTTCGAGTCCGTTGATGGTTGCCCGGACCAGGTTGATCGGATTGCGCGAGCCGACCGCCTTGGCCAGAACGTTGCGTACGCCGACGACTTCGAGCACGGCTCGCATCGCACCACCGGCAATGACACCGGTACCTTCGGATGCGGGCTGCATGTACACCCGCGCCGCGCCGTGGTTGGCCTTTACGGCATGGAAAAGGGTTCCATTGCTGAGTTCGACGCTGATCATGTTCTTGCGCGCACGCTCCATCGCCTTCGCGATCGCAGCCGGAACTTCGCGGGCTTTGCCGTAGCCGAAGCCGACCTTGCCGGCGCCATCGCCGACCACGGTCAATGCCGTGAAACTCATCTGGCGACCGCCCTTGACGGTCTTCGCCACGCGATTGACGGCAATCAGCTTCTCGAGGAGGCCGTCACCGTTCTCACGATCGTCTCTGTTCGTCGCTGCCATTTTTCACCTGCTTGCCGCGGGTCGCCCTGCGGACTTTTGCTTGCGGCGAAGCCGCTTGGAATTGTGGGTACGTCGTAACTGGGTGGCTGCCGGGTGGCGGATTGGTGGTCCCTGGATGGCTCCAAGCCGCCGCAAGCTGATCGGGGTTCGTCGCCCGTCACCGCAACCTCAGAATTTCAGTCCTGCCTCGCGCGCCGCGTCGGCGAGCGCCTGGATCCGCCCGTGGAAACGGAATCCCGACCGGTCGAACGCGACCGATTCGATGCCCGCCTTCAACGCGCGCTCGGCAATCACCTTGCCGACCGCCGCGGCAGCCGCCTTGTTCTTCGTGCCCTTGAGGCCTTCGGTAATGGCCTTCTGCACGGTGGACGCCGACGCGACGACCTTGCCGGACTCCGCATCGAAGATCTGGGCGTAAATGTGCTGATCGCTGCGATGCACCGAAAGGCGCGCGGCACCGAGCTTGCGGATATGCATGCGCGTCGACTTCGCGCGCCTCAACCTTGCTGCCTTCTTGTCCATCATGGGTCTCCGGGAAAGCGGATCGGCCATCGCGTTGCAGCGTCCTCGCGCGGATTCCGGCCCGGATCGGCCGCTTCCACACGCGAGCACGGCAGCGTCATGCCTTCTTGGCTTCCTTCAGTGTCACCTTCTCACCCGAGTAACGAACGCCCTTCCCCTTGTAGGGTTCCGGCGGGCGATGGGCGCGGATCTTCGCCGCGACTTCGCCGACCTGCTGCTTGTCGGCGCCCTTGACGAGGATCTCGGTCTGCGCCGGCGCCTCGAGCGTGACTCCCGCCGGTGCGGAGAAGACGACCGGATGCGAGAAACCGAGATTCAGCGTCAGGTCCTTGCCCTGCATGGCGGCACGGAAGCCCACGCCGACCAGTTCGAGCTTGCGCGAATACCCCTCGCTGACACCCTTGACCATGTTCGCCAGCAAGGCACGTGTCGTCCCGGCAACCCGCGTACTTCCCGTCGCGTGCGACGCAACCTGGAGCTCGCCCGAAGCGATCGAGATGTCGATGCCATCGGGCACATGCATCTGCAAGGTGCCCTTCGGCCCCTTGACGACGACTGCGCCGGCATCGGTGCGGCACTCGACGCCCTCGGGAAGGCTGACTGGCTTCTTGGCTACTCGCGACATTTTCTCGTCTCCGCACCCGTCCCGGGTGTGCTTTCGTCCCGACCTTCCCGGCCGGCGCAAAGAATACGGCTCAGGCCACCAGCCCGATGACCTCGCCACCGATACCGCGCTGGCGAGCCTGCGCATCGGTCATGATGCCGGCTGGCGTCGACACGATCGACACGCCGAGCCCGCCCAGCACCCGTGGCAGTTCGCCGTTCCGGCGATAGATCCGCAAACCGGGCCGGCTGACCCGCTGCAATCGCTCGATCACGGGCTTGCCGAGGTGGTACTTCAGTCCGATCTCGAGAACCGCCTTGCCACCGTCGCGCTGAACGCCGACATCGCCGACGTACCCTTCGGCTTTCAATACGTTGGCAATCGCCTGCTTCAGCGTGGAAGAAGGCATCGACACGCTCTGCTTGCCGGTCGCCTGCGCGTTCCGGATGCGGGTAAACATGTCGGCGATGGGATCAGTCATGCTCATGGTTTGAGTTCCAAACAAGTCTCGGCATCGATATCCGTTGAAGAATCCCGGGGCGGCAGGGAGCAGTCTGTCGGCTGTCCCGTCCGGTATCCGTCCCTTACCAACTTGCCTTGCGCAACCCGGGGACGTCACCCCGCATCGTCGCTTCGCGCAACTTCTGGCGACCAAGGCCGAACTTGCGGTAAACGCCGCGCGGCCGCCCGGTCAATGCGCAGCGGTTGCGCTGGCGCGAAGCGCTGGAGTCGCGCGGCAATTTCTGCAGCGCGACCACGGCTTGCTGCTTCTCTTCGTAGGACGCGTCGGTACTCGCGATGATCTTCTTCAGCGCGGTGCGCTTGGTCGCATGTCGCTTGACCAGCTTCGCCCGCCGCGCTTCGCGGTTGACCATGGATTTCTTGGCCATCGGTGCCTGTTTCCTCAGTTGCGGAACGGGAAGTTGAAGGCCTCGAGCAGTGCCTTGGCTTCCTCGTCGGTGCGTGCAGTCGTCGTGATCGCGATGTCCATGCCGCGCAACGCGTCGATCTGGTCGAAATCGATCTCCGGGAAGATGATCTGTTCCTTGACACCCATGTTGAAGTTGCCGCGGCCGTCGAACGAACGCCCGGATACGCCGCGGAAGTCGCGCACGCGCGGCAGCGAAACGCTAATCAGGCGGTCGAGGAACTCGTACATGCGGGCCCGGCGCAGCGTCACCTTGCAGCCGATCGGCCAGTTCTCGCGGATCTTGAATGTCGCATGGGCCTTGCGCGTCATCGTGACGATCGGCTTTTGCCCGGAGATGCCCGCCATGTCGGCAACGGCATTCTCGAGGATCTTCTTGTTGCCGACCGCCTCGCCGACGCCCATGTTGAGCGTGATCTTGACCAGGCGCGGCACCTGCATCGGGTTGTCGTAGTGGAAGCGTTCGGTCAGCTTCGGCACCACGGTCTCGCGATAGTGTTTTTCCAGACGTGTCATGGCGGCAGGCCTCAGGCGTCTACGACTTCGCCGGTCGAACGGTACACGCGCACCTTGCGGCCGTCGCCGAGCGTCTTGAACCCGACGCGCTCGGCGCGATTGGCGGCCGCGTTGTACAGCATCACGTTCGAGGCATGCACCGGCGCCTCGCGCTCGATGATGCCTCCCGGCTGGTTGGCCTGCGGGTTCGGCTTGGTGTGCCGCTTGACCAGGTTCACGTTCTGCACGTAGACCTTGTCACCGGCGACACGCAGCACTTCGCCACGCTGGCCCTTGTTCTTGCCGGCGATCAGTACGACCTGGTCACCCTTGCGAATCCGGTTCATGTCGGTCTCCTCACAGCACTTCCGGCGCCAGCGACACGATCTTCATGAAGCGTTCGCTGCGCAGTTCGCGCGTCACCGGCCCGAAGATGCGGGTACCGATCGGCTCCAGCTTGTTGTTGAGCAGGACCGCCGCGTTGCCGTCGAAGCGGATCAACGAACCATCCGGACGACGCACGCCCTTGCGGGTGCGCACGACGACGGCATCGTAGACCTCGCCCTTCTTGACCTTGCCGCGGGGAATCGCCTCGCGGACCGACACCTTGATGACGTCGCCGATCTGCGCATAGCGGCGCTTGGAGCCTCCGAGCACCTTGATGCACATCAGCTCGCGTGCACCGCTGTTGTCCGCCGCGGCCAGCGTGGTCTGCATCTGGATCATGTCACTGGTTCCCGGGCCTGTCCGCGGTCACTGCTCGGCGCGCGCGACGACCGCGACGACGCGCCAGTTCTTGGTTTTCGACAGCGGGCGACATTCGCTGATCCGCACCACGTCGCCCTCATGGCATTCACCGGTCTCGTCGTGCGCATGGACCTTGGTCGAGCGCCGCACGATCTTGCCGAACAACGGGTGCTGCACCTGCCGCTCGAGGAGCACGGTGACGGTCTTGCGCATCTTGTTGCTGATCACGCGCCCCTCGAGGGTGCGTGGTGCCCGCGCGTTGTCGTTCATCGTCGCCATCCTCACTGCTTCTGCCGGAGCAAGGTCTGCACCTGCGCGATCTCGCGGCGCACACGCCCGACCTGGTGCGTTTGCGCCAACTGGCCGGATCCCTTCTGCATCCGGTAATTGAACTGTTCGCGACGCAGCGCGGCGAGATGCTCGCGCAGGTCCTGCGGCGACTTGGCACGGAGTTCATGGAGTTCCATCACGCCACCGTCCTTGCAACGAATTGCGTCTGCACCGACAACTTGGCCGCGGCGAGCCGGAACGCTTCGCGCGCCTCGACTTCCGAGACGCCTTCGATCTCGTACAGCATGCGGCCGGGCTGGATCGGCGCCACCCAGAACTCGACGTTGCCCTTGCCGTTACCCATGCGGACCTCGATCGGCTTCTTGCTGATCGGCTTGTCCGGGAACACGCGGATCCACAGCTTGCCGCCACGCTTGACGAAGCGCGTGATGCAACGACGGGCAGCTTCGATCTGGCGCGCGGTCAGATGTCCGTGCGTCGTCGCCTTCAGGCCGTAGTCGCCGAAACTGACCTTGTTGGCGACGAAAGCCAGGCCTTGGTTGCGACCCTTCTGCATCTTGCGGAACTTGGTTCGTTTCGGTTGCAGCATGTCTCAGTTCCCCTGCTTGGGCGCGCGCCGGGTCGGTCGCGCCTCCTCGGCAGCCTCGGCCTTCGCTTCCTGCTGCGCCGCGTGCAGGTCGAAGATTTCGCCCTTGTAGACCCAGACCTTGACACCGATGACGCCGTAGGTGGTCTTGGCTTCCGCAAAACCGTAATCGACGTCGGCGCGCAACGTGTGCAGCGGTACGCGACCCTCGCGATACCACTCCGAGCGCGCGATCTCGGCCCCGTTCAGGCGACCGGCGACGTTCACCTTGATCCCGAGTGCCCCGAGCCGCATCGCGTTCTGCACGGCGCGCTTCATTGCCCGGCGGAACATGATGCGCCGTTCGAGCTGTTGCGCGATCGACTCGGCGACGAGCTGCGCGTCGAGTTCGGGCTTGCGGACCTCGACGACGTTGATGTGCGAGGGCACGCCCATCATCGTCGTGACTTCCTTGCGCAGCTTCTCGATGTCCTCGCCTTTCTTGCCGATCACGACGCCCGGCCGTGCGGTGTGGATCGTCACTCGGGCGGTCTTGGCGGGACGTTCGATCAGGATCTTCGAAATACCGGCCGGCGCAAGCCGCTTGCGCAGCAGCTCACGCACCTTGAGGTCAGCCGCAAGGTACTCGGCGTATTCGCGCTTGCCGGCGAACCACTTCGAATTCCAGTCCTTGGCAATGCCAAGGCGGATACCGACCGGATTTACTTTGTGACCCATGCAGTCTTTCCTCCAGCGGGATCGGGCAATGCGCCCAGCCCGCCATCGTGCTCAGGCTTCGCCGACCACAACCGTGATGTGACTCGTCCGCTTGCTGATCCGGGTGCCACGGCCCTTGGCGCGCGCATGCATCCGCTTCAGGACCGGGCCCTCGTCGACCATGACCGTCGTTACCTTCAACTCGTCGACGTCGGCGCCGAGGTTGTTCTCCGCGTTCGCGACAGCCGACAGCAGCACCTTGCGCACCAGCGCCGCCGCCTTCTTGCCACTGAACGTCAGGACATCGGTGGCGCGACCGACCGCGAGACCCCGCACCTGGTCGGCGACCAGACGGGCCTTCTGCGGCGAGATGCGCGCACCTCGCAAAATGGCCTTGGCTTCCATCGTCATCACACCTGTCGTCGTTGCTCCGTTACGGCCGGCGCAGTGCCGGTCGCTTCGGTCAAGCCTTCTTGGCGGGTTCGGCGGTCTTCTTGTCGCCGGAATGACCCTTGAATGTACGCGTCACGGCGAACTCGCCGAGTTTGTGCCCGACCATGTTCTCGTTGACGAGTACCGGGACATGCTGGCGCCCGTTGTGGATGGCGAGTGTCAGCCCGACCATCTCCGGCGTCACCATCGAGCGGCGCGACCAGGTCTTGATCGGCCGCTTGTTGTTCGATGCGCTCGCCGCCTCCACCTTCTTCTGCAGGTGGTGGTCGACGAACGGACCCTTCTTCAATGAACGTGGCATCTGCTCTCCATCGGCCTTCCCGACCAGACCTGTTTCGGCCACCCGGGGCCGGACTCTCGAATTACGCCTTGCCTCTCCGGTCGCGCACGATGAAGCGGCTCGTCCGCTTGTTCTTGCGCGTCTTGTAGCCCTTGGCCGGCACACCCCACGGCGACACCGGATGCGGGTTGCCCTGCCCGGCGCGCCCTTCGCCACCGCCATGGGGGTGGTCGACGGGGTTCATCGCCGCGCCGCGCACGGTCGGGCGAATGCCACGCCAACGCTTCGCGCCCGCCTTGCCGAGCTTCTCGAGGTTGTGCTCGCTGTTGCCCACTTCGCCGATCGTCGCGCGGCAGTCCGCTGGCACCTTGCGCATCTCGCCCGAGCGCAGCCGCAACGTCGCATAGCCCTGCTCGCGGGCGATGAGCTGGGCCGACGTGCCGGCCGAGCGCGCGATCTGCGCACCCTTGCCGGGTTTCATCTCGACACAATGCACGGTCGAACCGATCGGGATGTTGCGCAGCGGCAGCGCATTGCCGACCCGGATCGGCGCGTCGTGACCCGACATCAGGCGATCACCGGCCTGGATTCCCTTCGGCGCGATAATGTAGCGGCGCTCGCCATCGACGTAACACAGCAACGCGATGTGTGCGGTCCGGTTCGGATCGTACTCGAGCCGTTCGACCCGGCACACGATGCCTTCCTTGTCGCGGCGGAAATCGACGACGCGGTAGTGCTGGCGCGACGCCCCGCCCTTGTGGCGCGTCGTGATGCGGCCATAGTGGTTGCGCCCGGCCGTGTTGCCCTGCGTCTCGGTCAGCGCGGCGTGCGGCGCGCCCTTGTGCAGGCCCGGCGTGACCACCCGCACCGCGGCACGGCGTCCGGGAGAGGTCGGTTTCAATGTCATCAGTGCCATATCAGGATTCCCCTCAGGCCTTGCCCATCAGTTCGATGGTCTGGCCGGCGGCGAGAGTGACGTAGGCCTTGCGCTTCGCGCTGCGCTTGCCGGCGCGGAACCGGAACGAACGCGACTTGCCGCCGACGTTGACGAGGTTGACCGCACGTACCTTGACGTTGAAGTGGTCTTCCACCGCCGCCTTCACATCGGCCTTGGTCGCATTCGGCGCGACCAGGAACACGTACTGGTCGTGCTCCTGCAGACGCGTGCTCTTTTCCGAAACGTGCGGTGCGCGCAGCACCTCTGCGAGTCGCTCGTTCATGCCAGCCACTCCTCGAATCGCTTGACGGAATCGACCGTCATGACGACGTGATCCGCACCCACCAGGCTGACGGGATCGAGTGCGGCCACGTCCACGATGTGCACCCGCGGTACGTTCCGCGCGGAGAGATACAGAGCCTCCGGCGCATTCTCGGCGACGACGACGACACGCCCGCCGACTGCCAATTCCGCGAGCTTCGCGACGAACGCGCGAGTCTTCGGCTTGTCGATCACGAACGAGTCGACGACCTTGAGGCGCCCCTGCCGGTTCAGTTCCGAGACGATGTCGGCCAAGGCACCGCGATACATGCGGCGATTCACCTTCTGCGCGAAACTGCGGGGCCGTGCGGCGAACGTGACGCCGCCACCAACGAAGATCGGGGCACGGTAATCGCCATGCCGGGCGCCGCCACCCTTCTGCTTCTTGAACTTCTTGGTCGTGCCCGACACGTCCGAGCGCGAAAGTTGCGCCTTGGTCCCGGCGCGCCCGGCGTTGCGGAAGGCGACCACGACCTGATGCACGAGGTCCCCGCGGAATTCGCGGCCGAACACGGCCGCGGAGACCGTCACCGGGTTCGCACCTATGACATCGAGTTGCATGTCTGCTGACTCCCTTACGCCTTGACCGCCGGGCGAATCACGACGTCACCACCGGTGGCGCCGGGAACAGTGCCACGCACCGCCACGAGGTGCCGCTCGGTGTCGATGCTGACGACCTCGAGGTTCAGCATCGTGCGATTGGCGTTGCCCATGTGGCCGGCCATCTTCTTGCCGGGAAACACGCGACCCGGCGTCTGGCGCTGCCCGATCGAACCCGGCGCACGATGCGACAGCGAGTTGCCGTGCGTCGCATCGCCCATCGTGAAGTGGTGACGCTTGATCGTGCCCTGGAAACCCTTGCCCTTGCTGACGCCGGCAACGTCGACGATCTGCCCAACCTTGAAAATCTCGTCGACCTTCAGTTCGCCGCCGACCGAATACTTCCCCACCTCGGCATCGTCCACGCGGAACTCCCACAACCCGCGACCCGCCACGACCTTGGCTTTCGCGAAGTGGCCGGCCTTCGGCTTGGTCACGAGCCCCGCGCGACGCGTACCCGCCGTAACCTGCACGGCACTGTAACCGTCACGCTCGCGGGTCTTCACCTGCGTCACCCGGTTCGGCGTCGCTTCGATCAGCGTCACCGGCACCGAACGGCCGTCCTCGGCGAAGACTCGGCTCATGCCGCATTTGCGACCCACCAATCCGATACTCATCGTGTGCATCTCTGCTTCTGCGATCCGTCCCGATCACCTGATCCGATCCGGCATCCGTACCGAACCCCGTGTCTTCGGGCAATCGATCCTGGCCCGTCCGCTTCTCAGTGCAGCTTGATCTGGACGTCGACTCCGGCTGCCAGATCGAGCTTCATCAGCGCATCGATCGTCTTGTCGTTGGAATCGACGATGTCGAGGACGCGCTTGTGGATGCGCGTCTCGTACTGGTCGCGCGCGTCCTTGTCGGCATGCGGCGAGACCAGGATCGTGCAGCGTTCGATCTTGGTCGGCAGCGGAATCGGCCCAAGGACCGTCGCGCCGGTTCGCTTCGCCGTCTCGACGATTTCACTCGCCGAGCGATCGATCAAGCGATGATCGAACGCCTTCAGCCGGATGCGGATCTTCTGGTCAGCCATGTTCGTTTGCTCGCCAAAGAACGTTTGTTTGTCCGTGTCAGCTTTTCGCTGCTACTGGCGCAGATGCGGTGGGCGGATTGCGGGACGGGGTGCTTTTCCGCTCTCCGCTTCCCCTCACTCGATGATCTTCGTCACCACCCCGGCGCCCACCGTCCGCCCACCCTCGCGAATCGCAAACCGCAACCCCTCCTCCATCGCAATCGGGTGGATCAGACTCACCGTCATCTTGCAGTTGTCGCCCGGCATCACCATCTCGACACCCTCCGGCAACTCCACCGCCCCGGTGATGTCCGTGGTGCGAAAGTAAAACTGCGGCCGGTAACCCTTGAAAAACGGCGTGTGCCGCCCGCCCTCGTCCTTCGACAGGCAATACACCTCCGACGTGAACTTGGTGTGCGGCGTGATCGAACCCGGCTTGCAGACCACCTGACCCCGCTCCACCTCCTCCCGCTTGGTACCACGCAGCAGCAAGCCCGCGTTGTCGCCCGCCTGCCCCTGGTCCAGCAGCTTGCGGAACATCTCCACGCCCGTCACCGTGGTCTTGGTCGTCGGCCGTATGCCCACGATCTCCACTTCTTCGCCCACCTTGATCACGCCGCGCTCGATCCGGCCCGTCACCACCGTGCCACGGCCGGAAATGCTGAACACATCCTCCACCGGCATCAGGAACGGCTTGTCAATGTCGCGCTTGGGCTCCGGGATCCACGCGTCCAGCGCATCCACCAGCTTGACGATGCTCGGCACCCCAATCTCGCTCTGGTCCCCCTCCAGCGCCTTCAGCGCCGAACCCTTCACGATCGGCGTGTCATCGCCCGGAAACTCGTACTTGCTCAGCAGCTCGCGGACTTCCATCTCCACCAGCTCCAGCAACTCGGCGTCGTCCACCATGTCCGCCTTGTTCATGTACACCACGATGTACGGCACCCCCACCTGCCGCGCCAGCAAAATGTGCTCGCGCGTCTGCGGCATCGGACCGTCCGCCGCACTCACCACCAAAATCGCACCGTCCATCTGCGCCGCACCCGTGATCATGTTCTTCACGTAGTCCGCGTGCCCCGGACAGTCCACGTGCGCATAGTGGCGCTGCGGACTCTCGTACTCCACGTGCGCCGTCGAAATCGTGATCCCGCGCGCCTTCTCCTCCGGCGCCGCGTCAATCTGGTCGTACGCCTTCGTCTCCCCCCCAAACCGCTCCGCCTCCACCTTCGTCAACGCCGCCGTCAGCGTCGTCTTGCCGTGGTCCACGTGACCAATCGTCCCCACGTTCACGTGCGGCTTCTTGCGCTCGAACTTTTCTTTGGACATGGCGTTCTACCTTGTGACTGTGCTTGCGGCCTGGATACTTCGAACAGGGAATCAACCCTTCTTGATCACCGACTCGGCGATGTTGTTCGGCGCCTCGGCGTAATGATCGAACTCCATCGTGAACGTCGCGCGACCCTGCGTCTGCGAACGCAGGCTGGTCGCATAACCGAACATCTCGCCCAGCGGAACCTGTGCGTTGATGACCTTGCCGGACGGGGAGTCTTCGGAACCCTGCAATACCCCGCGGCGCCGCGACAGGTCACCCATGACATCGCCCATGTAGTCCTCGGGCGTCACCACCTCGACCTTCATGATCGGCTCGAGCAGCACCGGGCTCGCTTTCGCGAAGCCCTCCTTGAAGCCCATCGACGCGGCGACCTTGAAGGCCATTTCGCTCGAGTCGACCTCGTGGTACGAGCCATCGACGAGCTTGACCTTCATGTCGACCACCGGATACCCGGCCAACGGTCCGGAGACCATCGCTTCGCGGATGCCCTTGTCGACCGCCGGGACATACTCTTTCGGCACCGAGCCACCGACCGTCCCGTTCTCGAAGACGTACCCCGCGCCGCGCTGCTGCGGTTCGATCTCGAGCACGACGTGGCCGTACTGGCCCTTGCCGCCCGACTGGCGCACGAACTTGCCTTCCTGCCGGACCGGCTTGCGGATCGTTTCGCGGTACGCGACCTGCGGCTTGCCGACGTTGGCCTCGACGTTGAACTCGCGCTTCATGCGGTCGACGATGATTTCGAGGTGCAGCTCGCCCATGCCGGCAATGATCGTCTGGCCGGACTCTTCGTCCGAACGCACGCGGAAGGACGGATCCTCCTGCGCTAGACGCGACAACGCGATACCCATCTTCTCCTGGTCGGACTTGGTCTTCGGCTCGACTGCCATCGCGATGACCGGTTCGGGGAAGGTCATGCGCTCGAGCGTGATGACGTCGCCGGTGGCGCACAGCGTGTCGCCGGTGGTGACGTCCTTGAGACCCACGGCCGCGGCGATGTCACCCGCGCGCACTTCCTTGATCTCGTTGCGCTCGGCGGCATGCATCTGCAGGATGCGCCCGACACGCTCTTTCCGGCTCTTGACCGGGTTGTACACGGTGTCGCCCGAGTTCAACACGCCGGAGTAGACGCGGAAGAACGTCAGCGAACCGACGAACGGATCGGTCATGATCTTGAACGCGAGCGCCGAAAACGGCGCATCGTCGGATGCGTTGCGGGTCTCTTCCCGGTCGTTCTCGTCGATGCCCTTGACTGCCGGCCGGTCGGACGGCGCCGGCAGGTAGCGGATCACCGCGTCGAGCACGGCCTGCACGCCCTTGTTCTTGAAAGCCGAACCGCAAAACACGGGAATCAACGTGTTCGCAAGCGTCGCATGACGAATGCCGGAATGGATCTCGTCCTCGGTCAGGCTGCCCGCCTCGAGGTACTTGTTCATCAACTCTTCGGACGTCTCGGCGGCGGACTCGACCATGTACGAATGCGCCTTGGCCGCGGCGTCCTTCAGGTTGTCCGGGATGTCGCGGTACTCGAACTCCATGCCCTGCGACGACGCGTCCCAGTAGATCGCCTTCATCTTGACGAGATCGACGACGCCCTCGAAGTGGTCCTCGGCCCCGATCGGAAGCTGCATCGGGACGGGATTCGCGCCGAGGCGCGACTTGAGCTGCCCGACGACCTTCTCGAAATCGGCGCCGGTGCGGTCCATCTTGTTGACGAACGCAAGCCGCGGCACGCCGTACTTGTTGGCCTGACGCCAGACGGTCTCCGATTGGGGTTGCACGCCACCGACCGCGCACAGCACGAACAGGGCACCATCGAGTACGCGCAGCGATCGCTCCACTTCGATCGTGAAGTCGACGTGACCGGGGGTGTCGATGATGTTGAACCGGTGCTGCGGAAGCAGACGATCCATGCCGGTCCAGAAACACGTCGTCGCCGCCGACGTGATGGTGATGCCGCGCTCCTGCTCCTGTTCCATGAAATCCATGGTCGCAGCACCGTCGTGAACCTCGCCGAGCTTGTGGTTCACGCCGGTGTAGAACAGGATGCGCTCGGTCGTGGTCGTCTTGCCGGCATCGATGTGGGCCATGATGCCGAAGTTCCGGTAGCGCTCGATTGGAGTGGTACGCGCCATAAAATCGCCTTTGCGGGGCGTCCAAACCCCAGAATCTCTGCAGCCATCCGTGCTGCTTCTTGTTTGATGGTTTCCCAAGTGGATGACCGGCTGTCGCAGACAGCGGGGAACATCCGTTACCAGCGATAGTGCGAGAACGCCTTGTTCGCCTCGGCCATGCGGTGCGTCTCTTCACGCTTCTTGACCGCACCACCGCGACTTTCGGCCGCGTCCAGCAACTCCGCGGCGAGCTTTCGCGGCATCGTGTTCTCGCCCCGCTTGCGTGCCGCCTCGATAACCCAGCGCATCGCCAGCGCGGTGCGCCGTGATGCCCGCACCTCAACCGGAACCTGATACGTCGCGCCGCCCACGCGCCGCGATTTGACCTCCACCGCGGGAGCGACGTTGCCCAGCGCCTTTTCGACCAGGCCAACCGGCTCGGCGCTCTTCTCGCCGATGTGCGCCAGTGCGCCGTACACGATCCGCTCCGCAACAGACTTCTTGCCGCTCTGCATCACCATGTTGATGAAGCGTGCAATCACTTCGCTGCCGTGCTTCGGGTCAGGCAGCAGCGTCCGGATTGGCGTTGAACCTTTACGCGACATGTGTGATGTCCTGGATTCCGACTCGTGCACTCGCGAAACCGCGGCGAGGTTCTGCAGCGACGAACTACCGCCAGCCTGAAGGAAAGGCCGCTGCCTTTGCTTTCCTCGGACCGACGCCTGCCCGCACGCCGTGCAGGCAGGCCTTCGAGACTATCCTTTCGGGCGCTTGGCGCCGTATTTCGACCGGCTCTGCCGGCGCTTGGTTACACCGGCGGCATCGAGGCTGCCGCGAACGGTGTGGTAGCGCACACCCGGGAGATCCTTGACACGGCCGCCGCGGATCAGCACGACGGAGTGCTCCTGCAGGTTGTGCCCCTCACCACCGATGTAACTGATGACCTCGAACCCGTTGGTGAGCCTCACCTTGGCAACCTTGCGGAGTGCCGAGTTGGGCTTCTTCGGCGTCGTCGTGTACACACGGGTGCAGACGCCGCGGCGTTGCGGACAATTCGCCAACGCCGGCGACGCGCTCTTGTACGTCTTCGCCGAACGCGACTTGCGCACCAACTGGTTGATCGTGGCCATGCGAGCTTAATTCCGAAACAAAAAGCAGGCCGAAAAAACCCGGCCTGCCGAGACGTGAGAGTATAACGACCCGCCCGGAACTCAGTCAAGGCGGTGCGTCCGGCATCCTGCACTCGAACACGAGGCGCTCCCTGCGCCTCATTTCGATTCGTACCCGGCCCCGATCAGGCGCTGTGGTCTTCGGCGACTGGCTCGGAAACTGGACTGGGGGCGCCAAGCGCCTCGCGATCGGACTCGGTCAGCCCGCCGCGGTCATGCCTGCGGCTGTGGTAGGCGAGTCCTGTTCCGGCCGGGATCAAGCGACCGACGATAACATTCTCCTTGAGGCCCCGCAACGTGTCGCCAGTGCCACGAACCGCCGCCTCGGTGAGGACGCGCGTGGTTTCCTGGAATGACGCCGCGGAAATGAACGACTCGGTGGCGAGGGAAGCCTTCGTGATCCCGAGCAGCACCGGGTGGAACTCCGCGGGCCTCTCGTTGCGGGTCTCGGCCTTGCTGTTTTCCTCGACCGCGCGCAGACGATCGGTCTGTTCGCCACGCAGGAAACGGGTGTCGCCGGGTTCCACGATTTCCACCTTGCGCAGCATCTGCCGGATGATCGCCTCGATGTGCTTATCGTTGATCCGCACACCTTGCAGGCGATAGACGTCCTGGATTTCCTTGACGAGGTAAGCCGCCAACGGCTCGACGCCAAGCAGGCGCAGGATGTCGTGCGGGTTCGATTCGCCATCGACGATCGTTTCGCCCTTCTCGACATGCTCGCCCTCGAACACGATCACGTGGCGCCACTTCGGTATCAGTTCCTCGTGCTCGTTGCCGTCGGCGTCGCGGATGATCAGGCGTTGCTTGCCCTTGGTGTCCTTGCCGAAACTGACGATTCCCGACCGCTCGGCGAGGATGGCCGGTTCCTTCGGCTTCCTCGCCTCGAACAGGTCGGCGACCCGCGGGAGTCCGCCGGTGATGTCGCGCGTCTTGGAGGTTTCCTGCGGGATACGGGCCACGACGTCGCCGACGCCGACTTCGGCGCCGTTCTGCAACGACACGATCGCACCTGCGGGCAGGAAGTATTGCGCCGGGATGTCCGTACCCGGGAGGCGCAATTCACCTCCCTTCCTGTCGTTGATCCGGACCATCGGACGCAGGTCCTTCGCGGCGGTGCCGCGCCGCTTCGGATCGGTGACGACGACGCTCGCAAGACCCGTCAATTCGTCGGTCTGCTCCTGCACGGTAATGCCGTCCTGGAAGTCGACGAAGCGGACGACGCCGGCCACCTCCGAAACGATCGGATGGGTATGCGGATCCCATTTCGCGATCAGCATGCCGGCACCGACATCGGCGCCCTCCCGGGACTCGATCGTTGCGCCGTAGGGGATGCGGTAGCGTTCGCGCTCGCGACCATGGGCGTCCATCACCGAAAGTTCACCCGACCGCGAAACGACGACGAGGTGTCCTGACGCGTGCTTCACCGTCTTCAGGTTGTTGAACTTCAACTTGCCGGTCGTTTTCACGACGACGTTGTCGACGGCCGCCGCGCGCGAGGCAGCGCCGCCGATATGGAACGTTCGCATCGTCAACTGTGTGCCGGGCTCGCCGATCGATTGCGCGGCGATCACGCCGACCGCTTCACCGATATTGACCAGGTGCCCGCGCGCAAGATCGCGTCCGTAGCACAACGCACAAACACCGAATTGAGCCTCGCACGTGATGGGTGACCGCACCATGACGTGCTGCACCCCGGCCTTTTCGAGCACTTCCACGATGCGCTCGTCCAGCAGCGTGTTGCGCTCCACCAGTGGTTCGTCGTCGTTGCCGGGCGCGAAAACATCCTCGACGACGACGCGCCCGAGCACGCGCTCGCGCAGCGGTTCGACGACATCTCCACCCTCGACGATCGGCTGCATGGTCAAGCCGTTGGTCGTGCCGCAGTCGTGCGAAGTCACCACCACGTCCTGCGCCACGTCGACCAGGCGGCGGGTCAGGTAACCCGAATTCGCCGTTTTCAGCGCGGTATCGGCCAAGCCCTTGCGTGCGCCGTGCGTCGAGTTGAAGTACTGCAGGACGTTGAGGCCTTCGCGGAAGTTGGCCTTGATCGGCGTCTCGATGATCGAGCCGTCCGGGCGCGCCATCAAGCCGCGCATTCCGGCCAACTGACGAATCTGCGCGGCCGAGCCGCGCGCACCGGAATCGGCCATGATGTACAGCGAGTTCATGGACTTCTGCTCGACCGCCTTGCCGGACGCGTCCGTCGCCTTCTCGATGCCGATGCCCTTCATCATCGCCGCCGCGACCTGTTCGTTGGTGCGCGACCAGATGTCGACGACCTTGTTGTAGCGTTCGCCCGCGGTCACCAGGCCAGACTGGTACTGCTGCTGGATTTCCGTGACGTCGCGGTCGGCGCTCTCGAGGATCGCCTTCTTCTCGGCCGGAATCCGCATGTCGTCGATGCCGATCGAAATACCGGCGCGGGTCGCGAAATTGAAACCGGTGTACATGAGCTTGTCCGCGAACACCACCGTGTCCTTCAGGCCAAGGCGCCGGTAGCAGGCGTTGATCAGCCTCGAGATGACCTTCTTGGTCATTTCCGCGTTCATGAGACTGAACGGAAGACCGGCCGGCAGGATCTCGGACAACAACGCGCGCCCGACGGTCGTGTCGGTGAGGCGCTCGGTCTCGCTGCGCGATCCGTCCTTGCCGATCGCCACTTCGCGAATCCGCACCTTCACCTTGGCGTGCAACTCGACGGCGCGATTGTCGTAGGCCCGATGGACCTCGGCGACATTCGCGAAAGCCATGCCCTCGCCCTTGGCGCCGATCAACTCGCGCGTCATGTAGTACAGGCCCAGCACGACGTCCTGGGTCGGGACGATGATCGGCTCGCCGTTCGCCGGCGACAGGATGTTGTTCGATGACATCATCAGCGCGCGTGCCTCGAGCTGCGCCTCGAGCGACAGCGGCACGTGGACGGCCATCTGGTCGCCGTCGAAGTCGGCGTTGAAGGCCGTGCAGACGAGCGGGTGCAACTGGATTGCCTTGCCTTCGATCAACACCGGCTCGAACGCCTGGATGCCGAGGCGATGCAGCGTCGGCGCGCGGTTGAGCAGGACCGGATGCTCGCGGATCACCTCTTCGAGGATGTCCCAGACCACGGGTTCCTCGCGCTCGACGGACTTCTTCGCCGCCTTGATCGTCGGTGCGATCCCGCGCCGCTGCAGCTTCGAGAAGATGAAGGGTTTGAACAGTTCCAGCGCCATCTTCTTCGGCAAGCCGCACTGGTGCAGCTTCAAGGTCGGGCCAACGACGATCACCGAGCGCCCCGAGTAGTCGACGCGCTTGCCGAGCAGGTTCTGGCGGAAGCGCCCCTGCTTGCCCTTGATCATGTCGGCGAGCGACTTCAGCGCCCGCTTGTTCGTGCCGGTGATCGCGCGTCCG
The DNA here is from genome assembly GCA_046347015.1 of Lysobacterales bacterium. GTDB lineage: Bacteria > Pseudomonadota > Gammaproteobacteria > Xanthomonadales > Rhodanobacteraceae > Dokdonella_A. Next base: position 162,034 of record JAXMHA010000005.1, read on the forward strand.
CGGCGACCGTTGTCCATCAGCGCGTCGACAGCCTCCTGCAGCATGCGCTTTTCGTTGCGCACGATGATGTCGGGGGCGTTCAGGTCGAGCAGCCGCTTCAGGCGGTTGTTGCGGTTGATGACGCGACGGTAGAGATCGTTCAGGTCGGAGGTCGCGAAACGGCCGCCATCGAGCGGCACCAACGGCCGCAGGTCCGGCGGCAGCACCGGCAACGCGGTCAACACCATGTATTCCGGCCGGTTGCCGGACTCGGCAAACGCCTCGACCAGCTTGATCCGCTTCGTCAGGCGCTTCAGCTTGGTTTCCGAATTGGTCGAAGCAATCTCCTCCCTGAGGCGCGTCAGCTCGGCGCCGAGGTCGATCGTCTTCAGCAACTCGTAGACCGCTTCCGCGCCCATCCGCGCGTCGAACTCGTCACCGTGCGCCTCGACGGCGGCGAGGTACTCTTCCTCGTTCAGCAGCTTGCCGCGCTCGAGGTCGGTGAGGCCCGGGTCGATGACGACGTAGGCCTCGAAATAGAGGATCCGTTCGATGTCCCGCAGCGTCATGTCCAGCATCAGCCCGATGCGCGACGGCAACGACTTCAGGAACCAGATGTGCGCGACCGGGCTCGCGAGCTCGATGTGGCCCATGCGCTCGCGGCGCACCTTCGCCAACGTGACCTCGGTGCCGCACTTCTCGCAGACGACGCCGCGGTGCTTCATGCGCTTGTACTTGCCGCACAGGCACTCGTAGTCCTTGATGGGTCCGAAGATCGCGGCACAGAACAGGCCATCGCGCTCCGGCTTGAAGGTGCGGTAGTTGATCGTCTCCGGCTTCTTCACTTCGCCGTACGACCACGAGCGGATCAGGTCCGGCGAGGCCAGCGCGATCTTGATCGAATCAAAGTCGAGCGACTGGCGCTGCTGGTTGAACAGGTCGAGCAAGTCTTTCATTTCTTCACTCCGTTACGGAGAAATCCGCTTCGTCGAACTCGATAAGGCGGGGAACCGGGAGGCCGCGATGGCGCGTGTTTCCGTTCGCCGGTTCCCTGCTGGCGGTTACGAAGGTCCAAGCCTCACTTTTCCTCGAGCTCCATGTTGATCGCCAGCGAACGGATCTCCTTCACCAGGACATTGAAGGACTCCGGCATGCCGGCTGCCATTTCGTGGTCGCCGTCGACGATGTTCTTGTACATCTGGTTGCGGCCGGACACGTCGTCCGACTTGACCGTAAGCATTTCCTGCAACGTGTACGCCGCGCCGTACGCTTCCAGCGCCCAGACTTCCATTTCGCCGAAACGCTGGCCGCCGAACTGGGCCTTGCCACCGAGCGGCTGTTGCGTGACCAGCGAGTAGGGACCGGTCGAGCGCGCATGCATCTTGTCGTCGACCAGGTGGTTCAGCTTCAGCATGTGCATGTAGCCGACCGTGATCGGCCGGTCGAACATGTCGCCGGTGCGTCCGTCGTACAGCGTCGTCTGACCCGACTCGGGCAGGCCGGCAAGCTTCAGCATCGCCTTGATTTCAGCCTCGTCCGCACCGTCGAACACGGGCGTCGCCATTGGCACGCCATTTTGCAGGTTGCGCGCCAACGCGATCAGCTCGCCGTCGGAAAGCGCCTTCAGGTTCACCCGGTTGGCCGCCGCATCGCGCGTGCCGTTGTAGACCTCATCGAGGAACTTGCGCAGGTCGGCGACTTTCTCGTTGGCCTCCAGCATTGCGCGGATCTTTTCGCCAATGCCTTTTGCGGCCCAACCGAGGTGGGTTTCCAGGATCTGGCCGATGTTCATGCGCGACGGCACGCCGAGCGGATTGAGGACGATATCCACCGGCCGCCCGTTGGCATCGAAAGGCATGTCCTCGACCGGCACAATCATCGACACGACGCCCTTGTTGCCGTGCCGACCGGCCATCTTGTCGCCCGGCTGGATGCGACGCTTGACGGCCAGGTAGACCTTGACCATCTTCAGCACGCCGGGGGCAAGATCGTCACCCGCCGTGATCTTGGCCTGCTTGGCCTTGAAACGCTTGTCGAATTCCTCGCGGTGCGTCCGCGTTTGCTCCTGGGCGCTCTCCAGGAACTCCGCCGCGTCCTCGTCCTTCATGCGGATCGCGAACCACTCGTCCTTCTTGAGCCCGTCGAGGTACTCGTCCGTGATCTCCGCACCCTTCTTGAGCCCGGCCGGACCGCCACTGGCCACCTTGCCGCGCAATGCCGCGCGCAGGCGGGCATAAATCGCGCCTTCGAGGATGCGGTACTGGTCGTCGAAATCCTTCTTGACGCGCTTGATCTCCATTTCCTCGATCTGGCGCGCGCGCTTGTCCTTCTCGATACCGTCGCGCGTGAACACCGTCACGTCGATGACGACGCCGTCCATGCCGGGCGGTACGCGCAGGCTCGAGTCCTTCACGTCGGACGCCTTCTCGCCGAAGATCGCGCGCAGCAGCTTTTCTTCCGGCGTGAGCTGGCTTTCGCCCTTCGGCGTGACCTTGCCGACCAGGATGTCGCCCGCCTTGACCTCGGCGCCGATGTAGACGACACCGGACTCGTCGAGCCGCGCGAGCGCCTGCTCGCTGACGTTCGGGATGTCGGCGGTGATCTCCTCCGGACCGAGCTTGGTGTCGCGCGCCTGGATCGTCAGTTCCTCGATGTGGATCGTGGTGTAGCGATCCTCCTCGACGACGCGCTCGGACAGCAGGATCGAGTCCTCGAAGTTGTAGCCGTTCCACGGCATGAACGCGACCAGCATGTTCTGCCCGAGCGCGAGTTCGCCGAGATCGGTCGAAGATCCGTCGGCCAACACGTCACCACGCGCCACCTTGTCGCCGACGTTGACGAGCGGGCGCTGGTTGAGGTTCGTGTTCTGGTTCGAGCGTGTGTACTTCGTCAACGTGTAGATGTCGACGCCGGCATCGTTCTCGCCGATTTCCTTCTCGTCGACGCGCACCACGATGCGACCGGCATCAATTTGGTCGATGACGCCGCCACGGGCCGCCGCAACGGTCACGCCCGAGTCCCGCGCTACCGCGCGTTCGATGCCGGTACCGACCAGCGGTGCTTCGGAGCGCAGCGTCGGCACCGCCTGGCGCTGCATGTTCGCGCCCATCAACGCGCGGTTCGCGTCGTCGTGCTCGAGGAACGGTACCAGCGCCGCCGCGACCGACACGGTCTGCATCGGCGAGACGTCCATGTACTGGACCTCCGCCGGCGCACGCAACTCCGACTCGCCACGGAACCGGCAGGACACGAAGTTCTCGCTGAACGACCCGTCGCCGTTGAGTGGCGAGTTGGCCTGCGCGATGACGAACTGCCCTTCTTCGATTGCCGACAGGTAATCGACCTTGTCCGTGACCTTGCCATTGACGACCTTGCGGTAGGGCGTCTCGAGGAATCCGTAGGCGTTGGTGCGGGCGTAGACGGCGAGAGAGTTGATGAGGCCGATGTTCGGCCCTTCCGGCGTCTCGATCGTGCACACGCGGCCGTAATGCGTCGGATGCACGTCGCGCACCTCGAACCCGGCGCGCTCGCGCGTCAAGCCGCCCGGGCCGAGCGCCGACACGCGGCGCTTGTGGGTGACTTCCGACAGTGGATTGTTCTGGTCCATGAACTGGCTGAGCTGCGAGGAGCCGAAGAACTCCTTGACGGCCGCCGCCACGGGCTTGGCGTTGATCAGGTCCTGCGGGCCGAGGTTGTCGGACTCGGCCTGCGACAGGCGTTCACGCACGGCGCGCTCGACGCGCACCAGGCCGATCCGGAACACGTTCTCGGCCATCTCGCCGACCGACCGCACGCGCCGGTTGCCGAGATGATCGATGTCGTCGACCTGGCCGTGGCCGTTCTTGATGTCGATCAGCACCTTCAGGACATCGAGGATGTCGGAGCTGTCGCCGCATTCCTTGACCAGGGCCTTGGCGGCGTCGTCGTTGCGCTCGCCGAAGTACTTCCGGTCATACAGGATGCCGGGCCCCGTATCGCTCGTGCGCCCGACGCGGCGATTGAACTTCATCCGGCCGACGCGATCGAGATCGTAGCGTTCGGGCGAGAAGAACAGGTTCTGAAACAGGTTTTGCGCGGCCTCCTTCGTCGGAGGCTCGCCCGGACGCATCATCCGGTAGATCTCGACCAGCGCGTCGAGCTGCGTGCGCGTCGGATCGGTTCGCAACGTCTGCGACACGTACGGTCCGCGGTCGAGGTCGTTGACCCACAGCGTCGCGATCTTCGCGATGCCCGCCTTGCGGAACTTCTCGATGTGTTCCGCACCGATCTCGTCGTTGGCCGACGCGAGCACTTCGCCCGTCTTGCCGTCGACGACATCGGTCGCGAGGATGCGGCCGAACAGGTAGTCATCCGGCACCTCGAGCGACTTGACCTTGGCGTCCTGGAGCTGGCGGACGTGGCGCGCCGTGATGCGCTTGCCCGCTTCGACGATGACCTTGCTGCCGGCGCGCAGGTCGAAATTGAGCGTCTCTCCACGCAGCCGCTCGGCGACGAGGTCGAGCGTCGCGCCATCCTTCTTGCCAAGGTGGAACATGTTCTTCTCGAAGAAGATGTCGAGCATCTCCTCGTTCGAATAGCCGAGAGCGCGCAGCAGGATCGTCACCGGCAGCTTGCGGCGGCGGTCGATGCGGGTGAACAGCGCGTCCTTCGGGTCGAACTCGAAATCGAGCCACGAGCCGCGGTAGGGGATCACCCGCGCCGAATACAGCAGCTTGCCGGAGGAATGGGTCTTGCCACGGTCGTGGTCGAAGAACACGCCGGGTGACCGGTGCAACTGCGACACGACGACCCGCTCGGTCCCGTTGACGATGAAGGTGCCGTTGTCGGTCATGAGCGGGAGTTCGCCCATGTAGACTTCCTGCTCCTTGACGAGCTTGACGGCCTTGTTCGACGACTCGCGATCGAAGATCACGAGCCGCACCGTGACGCGCAGGGGCGCCCCATAGCTCATGCCGCGCGAACGGCACTCGCGCTCGTCGAACGGAGGCTCGCCGAGACGGTAGCTGACGTACTCGAGCACGGCGCTTCCCGAGTAGCTCGAGATCGGGAACACCGACTTCAGCGCAGCGTGCAGGCCCTTGTCCGCACGCTTCTCCGGGGCGACGTCCGCCTGCAGGAATTCACGATAGGAGTCGACCTGGATCGCAAGCAGGAACGGGACGTCCAGCACCGGGGGACGCTTGCCGAAGTTCTTGCGGATGCGCTTCTTTTCAGTGAAGGAGTAGTTGTGGGACATGCAGGGCACACCTCGTACAGCTTGCGACGGCGGCACGTCGCTGGGGGAAACCGGCGTGAAACGCGGGTATCGGAAACCGGCGCAACCCCGTGAAATGGGGTCGGCAACCACGATTTCCCATGCCCGTTGTCCGTAACGCTGCAACGGGCAAAGCCCGGGCACTTGCGCACCCAGGCTTTGCTGTCGTCATTCCGGCCGAAGCCGGGATCCAGAAGGTTCCTTGCTCGTCTTCAGAGCCTCACGAATCCTGGATCCGGCGTTCGCGCACGTCCCTGTCCCGACCGGCATGACGACGACTGTCGTCACTTGACCTCGACGGTCGCACCCGCGGCTTCGAGATCCTTCTTGAACTTCGCCGCGTCGTCCTTGCTGACGCCTTCCTTGATGGTGGCGGGGGCGGATTCGACGAGATCCTTGGCTTCCTTGAGGCCGAGTCCGGTGATCGCGCGGACCACCTTGATCACCTCGACCTTCTTCTCGCCGGTCGCCTTCAGGGCGACCGTGAACTCGGTCTGCTCCTCGGCCGGCGCGGCAGCGCCACCGCCAGCGGCGGGCGCCGCGGCGACCGCGATCGGCGCGGCTGCGGACACGCCGAACTTCTCTTCCATGGCCTTGACCAGCTCCATCACTTCGACGAGGGATTTCGCCGAGATCGCGTCGATGATTTGTTCATTGCTGAGAGACATTGGGTTGCTCCTGAAACGGCAGTTGGGGTGTCTGTGGATTGGATGAAGTCGATGGGGTACGGAGTCAGGCAGCCTTCTGCTGCCCGACGGCCTGCATCGCGCGCGCAAGCTGGGCAGCGGGCTCGGAGAGCACGCGGACCAGCATCGTCGCCGGCTGCACCAGGACACTGAGCAGCATCGACAGCGCCTGCTCGCGCGTCGGCAACGACGCCAGTACGTCGACATGCGACGCCGGGTACGCCTTGCCGCCAATCGCGACCAGCTTCGGCTTCAGTTCGGCGTTGGACTTCGCGAAGTCCTTCACCAGACGTCCGGCCGCGCCGGGATCCTCCGTCGAAAACGCATACAGCAGCGGGCCGGTCAGGGCGCCCTTCACGCACTCGAACCCGGTACCGTCCACCGCGCGGGACACCAGGGTGTTCTTCGCCACCTTGAGGTAAACCCCGCCCTGGCGAGCCTTGCCGCGCAGTTCGGTGAATTGCTGGACCGTCATGCCGGCATATTCGGCAGCGACGAGCGAGTGCGCGCCGGCGGCCACTCGGGCCAGTTCCGCCACCATCTCCTTCTTTTGCGCCAGATTGAGCGCCATGACCTGCTCCCGACCGGTGCCGATGCGCTCCTGCGCACCACTCCGGGTAACGATTCCGGCCAGCGCTTCCGTCGCCAGCCGCGGCATCTCTCGATGCCAGCCTGGTTGCCGTCCAGGAGACCTGTGCGGGCAACACCATCTGCGCAGGCTGTTGGTTTGAGATCGGCACGTCCGGAATGAGTCGAGCGAGGACCACCCGGCCCTCGCTTCATCGTTCCCGACATCCGACCGCCTGCGGTCTATGACGGCATCACCTCGCGGTGAATGCCTTCAAGATTCGATCCGCCGCGCCTCGAACCGCGGCACCATTGCGTGCAAATTCGAGCCGGATCGTTCAGCCGGCGATCGTGGAGGGATCCACGTTGACGCCGACTCCCATCGTGCTCGACAGCGAAATCTTCTGTACGAACTGACCCTTTGCCGTCGCCGGCTTGGCCTTCGAAAGATCGGCGAGCAACGCCGCAAGGTTGCCCTTCAACGCAGCGACTTCGAAGTCGGCCTTGCCGATCGAACAATGGACGATGCCCGCCTTGTCGTTGCGGAACTTGACCTGCCCCGCCTTGGCGTTCTTCACCGCGGTGACGACATCGGGCGACACCGAACCGTCCTTCGGGTTCGGCATCAGGCCGCGCGGACCGAGCAGCTGGCCGAGCTTGCCGACCACGCGCATCGCATCCGGCGAAGCAATGACACGGCCGAACGCGAGGTCACCACCCTGCATGCGCTCGGCGAGATCCTCCATTCCGACCACGTCCGCGCCGGCTGCCTTGGCTGCCTCGGCCTTTTCACCCGGCGGGCAGAACACGGCGACGCGCACCGTCTTGCCGGTGCCATGCGGCATCATCACCGATCCGCGAACGCCCTGGTCGGACTTCTTCGCGTCGATCCCGAGCCGTACCGCGACGTCCACCGATTCGTTGAACTTCGCCTTTGCACCGGCCTTGACCAACTGCAGCGCGTCGTCGACTGCATAGGCCTTGCCCGGAACGACGTTTCCACGCAGGGTGCGATAGCGCTTTCCTGGTTTCGTCATGGTCAACCCTCCACCACGAGGCCCATGCTGCGGGCGCTGCCGGCAATGGTGCGGACGCCCGCGTCGAGATCGGCCGCGGTCAGGTCCGGCGCCTTCGTCTTGGCAATCTCCTCGAGTTGCTTGCGCGTGACCTTGCCGACCTTCTCGCTGTTCGGACGGCCCGAGCCGGACTCGATGCCGGCGGCCTTCTTCAGCAGCACCGTCGCGGGCGGCGTCTTGGTGATGAACGAAAAGCTGCGGTCCGAGTAAACGGTGATGACGGTCGGAATCGGCAACCCGGGCTCGAGCTTCTGCGTCGCGGCGTTGAACGCCTTGCAGAACTCCATGATGTTGAGGCCGCGCTGACCGAGCGCCGGACCCACGGGCGGCGATGGATTGGCCTGCCCTGCCTTGACCTGCAACTTGATGTAACCGGTAACCTTCTTCGCCATTGCTGCTCTCCTGGAGTGTGAGCGTCTGCACGTCTTCGAGGGACTGCGGGACTCCTCCGACTTATGTGATCATGTGGGCGATGAGCGGTGAGCTGGAAAGCGCGTGCATTGCTTCAATCGCTGACCGCTCACTGTTGACCGCTCACGCCTTCTCCACCTGTCCAAACTCCAGCTCAACCGGCGTGGAACGGCCGAATATCAACACCGCCACGCGCAGCCGGCTCTTCTCGTAGTTCACTTCCTCGACGACGCCGTTGAAGTCGTTGAACGGCCCGTCGGTGACACGCACCATCTCGCCTGGCTCGTACAGGACCTTTGGTTTCGGCTTCTCGACGCCTTCCTGTACCCGCTGCAGGATCTGGTTCGCTTCGTCGTCGGAGATCGGCAGGGGTCGATCGGCGGTACCACCGATGAAACCCATCACCTTCGGCGTTTCCCGGACCAGGTGCCAGGACTCGTCGTCGATCTTGCGCGCCTTGCCGTCATCCTGCGTCTCGATCTGGACCAGCACGTAGCCGGGGAAGAACTTTCGTTCGCTGCGGCGCTTCTTGCCGCCGCGCATCTCGATGACTTCTTCCGTAGGCACCAGCACGTCGCCGAACTTCGACTGCATTCCGGCGCGCGCGATCCGCTCCCGCAGCGAAAGCGCGACCTGGCGCTCGAAGCCGGAATACGCGTGGACGACATACCAGTGCTTGGTCATTCCGAATCTCAGTGCGACAGTTTGAGCAGGGTGTCGAACACCACCCACTTCAGGATCAGGTCGATCAGTCCGAGCAGCAGGCTCAGCACGATCGTGATGGCGATGATGACCAGCGTCGTGCGAACCGTCTCGTCGCGTGTCGGCCACACGACCTTGCGCAGTTCGAACTGCGATTCCACGAGGTACTCCCGTACCCCGCGGCCAAACCGGGTGAACGCACCGATTGCGATCGCGATGACGATCGCGCCGACCAACAGGCCGGCCCGCGCGAGCCCGGGCCACTGCCCAAACCAGTAGTAGCCGACGATGCCGGCGACGATGAACAACACGGCCAGCACGAGCTGCGCGTTGTCGAGCGTACGCGAGCGCTCGCTGGATTCGATCTTGGCGTTCATTGCATTCATCGGATATGCGATCGGACTCGGATAGCGATGGTCTTCAGTGGTGTCCTTGCAGCAGGCGCGCCTGCGTCAACGTGCCCAAGCATGGGCTGGCAGGCCAGGAGGGTCTCGAACCCCCAACCTTCGGTTTTGGAGACCGACGCTCTGCCAATTGAGCTACTGGCCTTTGTCGTGTTGGCGAGCAGGAAGGAGGGAGGCGCATCATCAGGAACGTTGCAACTCGTGCTGCTTCGCGCCACTCCTCCCGCTTCCCTTCACTCGATGATCTTCGTCACCACCCCGGCACCCACCGTCCGCCCACCCTCGCGAATCGCAAACCGCAACCCCTCCTCCATCGCAATCGGGTGGATCAGACTCACCGTCATCTTGCAGTTGTCGCCCGGCATCACCATCTCGACACCCTCCGGCAACTCCACCGCCCCGGTGATGTCCGTGGTGCGAAAGTAAAACTGCGGCCGGTAACCCTTGAAAAACGGCGTGTGCCGCCCGCCCTCGTCCTTCGACAGGCAATACACCTCCGACGTGAACTTGGTGTGCGGCGTGATCGAACCCGGCTTGCAGACCACCTGACCCCGCTCCACCTCCTCCCGCTTGGTACCACGCAGCAGCAAGCCCGCGTTGTCGCCCGCCTGCCCCTGGTCCAGCAGCTTGCGGAACATCTCCACGCCCGTCACCGTGGTCTTGGTCGTCGGCCGTATGCCCACGATCTCCACTTCTTCGCCCACCTTGATCACGCCGCGCTCGATCCGGCCCGTCACCACCGTGCCACGGCCGGAAATGCTGAACACATCCTCCACCGGCATCAGGAACGGCTTGTCAATGTCGCGCTTGGGCTCCGGGATCCACGCGTCCAGCGCATCCACCAGCTTGACGATGCTCGGCACCCCAATCTCGCTCTGGTCCCCCTCCAGCGCCTTCAGCGCCGAACCCTTCACGATCGGCGTGTCATCGCCCGGAAACTCGTACTTGCTCAGCAGCTCGCGGACTTCCATCTCCACCAGCTCCAGCAACTCGGCGTCGTCCACCATGTCCGCCTTGTTCATGTACACCACGATGTACGGCACCCCCACCTGCCGCGCCAGCAAAATGTGCTCGCGCGTCTGCGGCATCGGACCGTCCGCCGCACTCACCACCAAAATCGCACCGTCCATCTGCGCCGCACCCGTGATCATGTTCTTCACGTAGTCCGCGTGCCCCGGACAGTCCACGTGCGCATAGTGGCGCTGCGGACTCTCGTACTCCACGTGCGCCGTCGAAATCGTGATCCCGCGCGCCTTCTCCTCCGGCGCCGCGTCAATCTGGTCGTACGCCTTCGTCTCCCCCCCAAACCGCTCCGCCTCCACCTTCGTCAACGCCGCCGTCAGCGTCGTCTTGCCGTGGTCCACGTGACCAATCGTCCCCACGTTCACGTGCGGCTTCTTGCGCTCGAACTTTTCTTTGGACATACGACTGGCACTCCGGTTGTTTCGATGGCGTGGGTGTCACGGTCGCCGCAAAGCCCGTTCCACGGACGATTGCGGCGCTGCTTTGGTGCTCACGGGCTGGAATCGAACCACCGTCCTCCTCCACACAATGGAGTTGCTCTGCCAACTGAGCTACGTGAGCGGATTGTCTCGGGTCCAGGCCGGCTCGCCCGTACTGCACTTCCCGTCCCATGTGGCCGGCTTGCGGGTCGACCCTGGTGCTCACGACTGGAATCGAACCAGTGACCTCCTCCTTACCAAGGAGGTGCTCTACCGACTGAGCTACGTGAGCCCGTGTTCCTGCGGCCTTTCCCGGTGAAGAAAAACAAACCAGCTTTCCGGCCGGATCAATGACGACAGCTTCCGGCAACCCTCCCTGACCGCAAGGACAATTCGAGTGTCCCAGTCGGACTTCCGGGAAGGCGCCGGGTTCCGTACCGTCCGCTCCTGCCATCATTCCAGCCCACCCGACATGATGGAGCGGGAGACGGGAATCGAACCCGCACCATCAGCTTGGAAGGCTGAGGTTCTACCATTGAACTACTCCCGCGGACGGGTGTTGCCTTGGTGGAGGGAGGTGGATCACGCCGGGCATCCTGCCCTCCGCCCCTCCGGGGCCGCGCCGCTTTCGCGTCGCGTTCCGATTCGCTCCCGGCGAATCGGTCGAACCGGCACTTCCATTCGGTGGTTCTCATCCACCTCCACGAAGCGCCTCGCACCTCTGATCCTGGTGGAGGGAGGTGGATTCGAACCACCGAAGGCGTAAGCCAGCAGATTTACAGTCTGCCCCCGTTGGCCGCTTGGGTATCCCTCCGCAATTCTGCGCCGGTGCCTCCTCGCGAAATGAACAAAAACCCGGCGTGGGCATCGCGGCGAACCATGCCACACGCCCCAACCGAGCCATCGATTTCGAGCCGGGTATTGTCGCCTTCGACGTCTTCAAGTGTCAAGGTAGCCGTGCTGCGGTTCTTCCCAAGGCATTGGTGCGCGTAAGGGGGCTGCCTCGCTCGCCACGAAAGCCCGCATCGTTCCACTCGGCCCCCACCATGGCTGCCGGTCGCCGCCTCATTCCCCCGGGCTGCCGATGGACCCGCAAGGCAAGGCGAGCCAGCCGGCAATCGGCGGACACCGCAATTGCGCTAATGTCGCGTCATGGGCACCGATCTCGACGACTGGTTCGTCCGCTCGATCCTCTGCCACGAAGCCGCACTCACACGCTACCTGCGGCGCAACTGGCAAGAACCGGAGGAAGTTTCCGACCTTCGCCAGGAGGTCTACGCACGGGTCTATGAGGCCGCCGCCCGAAACCGGCCCGCCTTCCCGAAGTCGTTCCTGTTCGCCACGGCGCGTCGCCTGCTGATCGACCGCGTGCGGCGCAGCCGCGTGGTCGCCATCGATGCCGTGGGTGATATCGAGGGCCTGAACGTCTTCATCGATGAACAGACGCCCGATCGACATCTCGACGCCCATCAGTCCCTGAAACGGCTGATTCGCGCGTTCGATGCCCTTCCGGCTCGGTGTCGCGAAATCGTTTGGCTGCGGAAGGTCGAACAATTGGCCCAGCGGGAGATCGCGATTCGGCTCGGCATCAGGGAAAAGACCGTGGAGAACCAGATCGCCAGGGGGAGCCGCATGCTGGCGGCCGCATTCTTCGGCATGAACGAGCCGCCAACGGTGAGTTCCGGCAAGGCTTCCCTTGCGGACTTCGGGAACGATCGTGCTCGAGCCAGACGCCAGGATTGAGTCGCAAGCGGCAGGCTGGTTGGCGCGACGCGATCGTGGTGACTGGTCGGGTCGAGACCAGGCGGCGTTCGACGCGTGGTTCGCCGCGGACAGCACTCACCGGGTCGCTTTCGTGCGCCTGCAGGCGGCTTGGCGCGAGGCCGACAGGCTCGGCATGCTTGCCGCGGGTACCGGCCGTGAACACCTCGCGCCATCCACGGAGAGGATCGCCGGCATTGCCGGTTCGCCCCACGGCGGGTGCCTCGCACCGAACGGATTCCTCCGCCGGCGCCATCGGAATTCGCATCCGCGAGCCACTCGGCCGCGATGGCTGTGGCTCGAGGCGGCAATCCTCGTCGCATTCACGCTCGCCGGTGCTTGGCTCATGGTTCACCACTGGCGATCGAATCCGGGCACGATCGACTATCGAACCGCCTTGGGAACTCAGCAGGACCTGCAACTCGTCGATGGGTCGCGCGTTGTCCTCGGCAGCGCAACCGATGTTGGCGTGGCGCTGTCGCGCACCCGTCGCGACGTCGCCTTGCGCCATGGGGAAGCGTTCTTCGCCGTCGCCCACGATCCGGACCGACCGTTTGTCGTGCATGCCGACGGCAACCGCGTGGTCGCGGTCGGCACGCGATTCGACGTGCGTCGCAGCCATCATGGCCTTCGCGTGATCGTCACTGAGGGGTTGGTGCGACTTGAGGCCGCCGCGCGCGGCACCCGGGCGCCGACCGCGCTGCTGCCGCCAGGCAGCGTTGCCTCGATACGAGGCGGCGAAGTCAGCATTCGGCACGTGCCGTTGGAGCGCGCACGGGAACTCCTGAGTTGGCGCGACGGATACCTGGCATTCCACGACACGCCGTTGTACGAGGCGGCCGATGAATTCAACCGCTACAACCCGAAGAAACTCTTGATCAGCGGCGACGCCGCGGGCGCGATGCGCGTGGGGGGGCGCTTCCGCTACGACAACCTGGATGCCTTCTTGCGGATGCTGCAGCAAATGTTCCCGTTGCGCGTCGAGGATCGGGGTGATCTCGTCGTCGTGACGGCGAAATCCAGGAGCACCCACCACGTGGCGACTCGCTGAGAAAGGGGGGTTTTTCGGTCCGGTTCGTCACGGGTAGCGCGCGGGGGGACCGCGTTTCGGGGAGGACAACCCATGCTGGACCGGCAAAACGTGCTGCGGCTGATCCTGGCGATACTCATCGCCGCGCTGCCCGCGGCGACCCTTGCACAAGGCGACACGGCGAAGAACGTCGACATTCCGGCCGGGACACTGTCGAATGCACTCGACGCACTGGGCCGGCAGGCCGGCGTCCAGCTCGTGTACCCGGCCGATCGGATGACTGGCCGGGAGACCACGGGCTTGCACGGCACCTACACGCCATCCGACGCCCTGGACAAGCTGCTGGAGGGCAGCGGGTTCACGGCCCGGCGCGACCCTTCTGGCGCCTGGATGATCGTTCCCGAGACGCCACCGAAGACGGCGCAACCGAACCCGGCCCCGGCCGAATCCCGACCTGCCGAGGCGGCGGCAGCGCCCCAATCCAGCCTGCAGACCATCGTCGTGACCGGCTCCCGGATTCCGCGGGCCCAGATCGAAGGGCCGGCACCGGTCATCGTCATCAGCGCGCAGGAAATCCAGCGGCGCGGCATCATCAGCGTGCCCGACCTGATGACCTCGCTGACCCAGAACCTCGGCGCGCTCGACAACAACCAGCAGACCGACGGCTTCTCGACCGGCGCGCAAGCGGTCGACTTGCGCGGCCTTGGCCCCAACCACACGCTGGTGCTGGTCAACGGACGCCGCATCGCCGACTACCCGCAGTCGTACAACGGCAACAGCAACTTCACCGACATCTCGAACATCCCGGCGTCGATGATCGAACGCGTCGAGATCCTGAGCGGCAGCGCGTCCGCGGTATACGGCTCGGACGCGGTGTCCGGCGTCATCAACATCATCCTTAAGCGCAAGGCCGACGGCACGACGCTCAGCTACCGCTACGGCGACACGCAGCACGGCGGTGGCCAGTCGCAGCGCTTCGACCTGACGACGGGCTTCTCGACCGACCGCTTCGACGCGATGATCGGCCTCGAGCTGCTCGACAAGAAACCGCTGTGGGCCTACCAGCGGAGTTTCACCGACTCGCGGCTCGACAGCCCGGGCGACCCGTCCAGCCTGTATCCCAGCCAGAACTGGGTGCGCATGGATGTCGACGAGAACTACATCGACCCCGGCGCGGCGCAATGCCAGGCGCTGTCCGGCTACGACCGGGGCACGATCGCCTATGCGTACCGGAACAACTGGGGCTACTACTGCGGCAGTTACTACGACGTCGGTTACGGCACGCTCGAGAACGGCCGCAAGATGGCCACGCTTTCGGGCACCGCGAGCTGGCACCTGAACGACCACACCGACCTGTTCCTCGATCTCCTCACCGGCACGTCGCACCAGGACAGCTACAACACGCCGCTGCAATGGCAGAACTGCGAACCGCTCAACGGTGACTGCACTCCGGTGCCGTTCTTCAACGCCGCGACCGGCCAGATCGAACAGTGGCAACGCCGTTACTTCACGATCGAGGAAAACGGCGGATTCGGGCCCGGCGAGATCCGCAACATCAACAACACGCTGTCGCTGGTGACCGGTGTCAAGGGTACGCTCGGCGAGAGTTGGCACTACGAGGCCGCGTTCTCGCATTCGCAGAACCAGCTCGAAAGCAAGTGGCCGGCGCTTGTCGCCGCCAAGGCACAGGCACTCTACCTCGGCGCTCCGCTCGGCATCGATCCGGACAGTGGTTACACGATCTATGACGCTCCGCCCAGCCGTTTCTACACGCCGCTGACGGTCGCCGAGTTCCGTTCGATCACGCAGGATTCCATCGACAACGACTTCAGCCGCAGCGAGAACTATTCCGTCACGGTGAACAACACCGAGTTGTTTTCGCTCCCGGCCGGACCGGTCGGCTTTGCGGCCATCGCCGAGTTCGGCAACCAGTATTTCGGCCTGAAGGCCGATCCGCTGTCGCTGGACGGCAGCTACTACGGCTTGCACAACACCGATGCAGTGGGTTCGCGCAGCCATTCGGGCGCAGGCTACGAATTCAGCGTGCCGGTCTTCGAGAAGCTGAACCTGACCACGGCCGGCCGCTATGACCGCTACTCATACAGCGACCACTCGAACGGCAAGTTCACGTATTCCATCGGCGCCGAGTTCCGGCCGTTCGAAAGCCTGCTGCTGCGCGGCTCACTGGCGACCGGTTTCCGTGCGCCGGACCTGTCGTATCTGTATGCCGGGCCCAGCGGTTCGAGTTCGGGCGGCGTCGACTATTACCTGTGCCGTCTCCTCGAGCCCGACACGGCTCCCGACTTCGCCGACGATTGCGACTATGGCGACATCGGCTTCAACGGCCGCAGCCACGGCAGCGTCGACCTGAAGGACGAAACCAGCCGTTCCTACACCTATGGCCTGGTGTTCTCGCCGACGCCGAACATCGACTTCACCGCCGACTACTACAACATCAAGCTGAACAACGAGGTGATCTACCAGGACAGCGACACGATCCTGCGCCAGGAGGCGGACTGCCGACTCGGCGTCGACATCTACGGCAATCCGGTCGACACCAATTCGGCGATGTGCCAGCAGATCATCAGCCAGGTCGTGCGCAACGCCGCCACCGACCCCAGCAATCCGATGGGCGTCACGTCGGTACTGGTGCTGCCGATCAACGCCGCGATGGACCATACGTCCGGCATCGACATCAACGCGCACTACCGGCTCGAAACCGACGGCTTCGGCACCTTCGACTTCAACGCCGGCGGCACCTATGTCGTGATGCACAAGCTGCAGCAGTACCCGGATGCGCCGGTCGACAACGAATTGACCGACCTCTATTACTACGTCATCCCGCGCAGCAAGGCGAACTATTCCGTCGCCTGGAACATCGGCAAGTTCACGACCTCGTTGTACGGCGCGCGGCTCGGCGGGCTGCCGAACTACGACGGCGACAAGCGCCTCGGCCCGACGTTCCTGTACAACGCGACGTTGAACTACCGCGTGACACCGCGTGTCGCGATGACGTTTACCGTCGACAACCTGTTCGACAGCAAGCCGGGGCGCGACTCGACGTGGACCAGCTATCCGTACTACGCGAGCCGCTGGTTCAGTCCGGTTGGCCGCGCGTTCTTCCTGCAGGTCGACGTGCGGATGGGCGGGAGCGACCGTGAATGAGGCCGCTCACACGTTGAAGCGGAAATGCAGGACGTCGCCTTCCTGCACGACATAGTCCTTGCCTTCCAGGCGTAGCCGGCCCGCTTCGCGCGCGCCGGCTTCACCACGGCAGCGAATGTAGTCGTCGTAGCCAATCGTCTCCGCGCGGATGAAGCCGCGCTCGAAATCGGTGTGGATGACGCCGGCCGCCTGCGGCGCGGTCGCGCCACGCCTGACGGTCCACGCGCGGACTTCCTTCTCGCCGGCGGTGAAGAACGTCCCGAGGCCGAGCAACCGGTAGGCTGCGTGGATCACGCGGTTCAAGCCGGGCTCGTCGAGGCCGAGGTCGGCGAGGAACGCGTCGCGGTCCGCCTCGTCGAGCTGCGCCATCTCTTCCTCGATCGCGGCACTGACCGCGACCACCTCGGCGCCCTCCGTTCCGGCGCGTGCCCGCACCGCATCGAGGTGCGCGTTGCCGGAAAAACCGTCCTCCCGCACGTTCGCGATGTACATCAGCGGTTTCAACGTCAGCAGGAACAAGTCACGCACCGCCGCACGCTCGTCGGGCGACAGCTCGAGCGCCCGGGCCGGTTTCCCGGCATCGAGTCCCCCGGCGAGCTTCTGCAGCACCGGCCTTCGCGCCAAGGCTTCCTTGTCGTTGGCCTTGGCCGCGCGCTCGGCGCGCGCCAGCGCCTTGTCGACCGTCTCGAGGTCGGCCAGCGCGAGCTCGGTGTCGACCGTCTCGATGTCGGCAATTGGATCGACGCGTCCCTCGACGTGCACCACGTCGGGATGCTCGAAGCAACGCACGACATGCGCGATCGCATCCACTTCGCGGATGTGGGCGAGGAACTTGTTGCCGAGTCCTTCGCCCTTCGACGCGCCGGCGACCAGACCGGCGATGTCGACGAATTCCACCGCCGTCGGCACGATCTTCTGCGGATGCACGATGTCGGCGAGTTGCGCCAGACGCGGATCGGGCACCGGCACGACGCCGACATTCGGATCGATCGTGCAGAACGGAAAGTTCGCCGCCGCGATGCCGGCTTTCGTCAGTGCGTTGAACAGCGTCGACTTGCCGACGTTCGGCAGGCCGACGATCCCGCAAGCAATGCCCATGTGGTTCCTTTGCGTGGCTATCGAGGTGTGATCAGCGGCGCACCGACAGCAGGGACCGTGACTTCTTGCGTGTGCGACTCACGACTCATCCTTGCTCGTGTGCAAGCGCTTCATCGCCTCGTTGAAGTCCCCGGCCACTGCCAGCGGGAACACGTCGAGCGCCCTTGAAATCGAGTCGACGATCGCGTCGCGATCCGCCGCGGAGGGACGGCCGAGGACCCATGCCAACACCCGGTCCCGGTCGCCCGGATGACCGATGCCGAGGCGCAGACGGTGAAACTTGCCGTGCCCGAGATGGGAGAGGATGTCCCGCAACCCGTTCTGCCCACCATGGCCGCCATCGAACTTCAGGCGCGCCGTGCCGGGCGGCAGGTCGAGATCATCGTGGACGACCAGCATTTCGGCCGGGTCGATCCTCCACCAGCGCAGCGCCGAGGCGACCGACTGACCACTGTCGTTCATGAACGTCAGCGGCTTCACCAGCCGCAACGGATGTCCATCGACAACGCCTTCCGCGGACTCGGCGCGCAATTTCGCTTCCCAACCGAACCGCAAACCATGCGCGCGTGCCAGCGCGTCCGCGAACCAGAACCCCGCGTTGTGGCGGGTCAACCGGTACTCGGGACCGGGATTGCCGAGGCCGACGACGAGGCGCAAGGCGGCCATGGCGGCAGCGCAACGAACGCGATCCGGATTCGTGCCATCGCCGCCCGGCAGCGAAGCGGCGATGGCATCCGAACCGGGCGCCCGTTACTTCTTCTCGTCCTTCTTCGGCGCGGCTGCCGCCGGGCCGGCGCCCGCGGCGGGCGCCGCGGCGGGTGCCGCGCCAGGGGCTCCCGCCGGCGTCGCACCCGGTGCCGCGGCTTCGGCGGCGCCTTCCTCGGCCACCGGTGCCGCCTCGACTTCCTCGCGGATTTCCTTGACCACGACGACGGCGTGGTCGTATTCGCGGCCGAGTTTCAGGGCCGGGATCTCGACGCCGGCCGGCAGCTTCACGTCCGACAGGTGGATGATGTCGCCGAGCGATACGTTGCCGAGATCGACATCGATGTACTCGGGCAGGTCCTTCGGCAGGCAGGAGACCTCGACCTCGGTGACCTCACGCATGATGATGACGCCGGAAGTCTTGCCGGCTGGCGATTTCTCCTGGTTCAGGAAATGCAGCGGCACGCGGACACGGATCGCGACGTCGTCGCGAACACGCTGGAAATCCAGGTGCAGCACGATCTGCCGGAACGGATGCCGCTGGATGTCGCGCAGCAGCGCCTTCTGGCGGTCGCCGTCGAGGTTGAGGTCGAGGATCGACGAATAAAACCATTCGTTCTGGCTCGCGGCGAGCACGTCCTTGTGTTCGAGTTCGATGCTGACCGGCGCGAGATCGCCGCCGTAGACGATCGCCGGCACCTTGCCGGTACGACGCAGGCGGCGGCTCGCACCCTTGCCCGCGTCTCCCCGGCGTGAAACCGTGATTTCATGAATCGTTGCCATTGCTGGTTACCTTGTTTGCCGTATGACCGCCTTGCGGCGGCAGGAATGGCGCTTCCGCGACCAGAAGCGTCGTTTGCGGAAGCGGCGTGACGGACGAAGGGGATCACGCGGCCGGTTCTGGCCGCTGGTTCCGCTTCGCGTTTCCCACACCGCTCCGGAATTCGTCAATCCACGTACAACGAGCTGACCGACTCGCCATACGCGATCCGCCGGATCGTTTCGGCGAGCAACTCCGCCACCGACAACTGCCGGATCTGCCGGCAGCCCGCGGCTTCGGCGGAAAGCGGGATCGTGTCGGTGACAACCAACTCGTCGAGCGCAGAAGCGCTGATGTTCGCCACCGACGGCCCCGACAGCACCGGATGGGTGCAATACGCGACCACCTTGCGTGCACCCTCCGCCTTCAACGCGCCGGCGGCAGCGCACAGCGTTCCCGCGGTATCGACGATGTCGTCGACGATGACGCACACCTTGCCTTCCACCTCACCGATGATGTTCATGACCGTCGCTTCGTTCGGTCGCGGCCGGCGTTTGTCGATGATCGCAAGGTCGGCGTCATCGAGCCGTTTCGCGATCGCGCGCGCCCGCACGACGCCACCGACGTCGGGCGACACGACGACGAGGTTCTCGTCGGCGTGGTAGCGCCAGATGTCCGCCAGCAGGACCGGCGACGCATACACGTTGTCCATCGGCACGTCGAAGAATCCCTGGATCTGGTCCGAGTGGAGGTCGACCGTCAGCACCCGGTCCGTGCCGACCGCGCCGATCATCTTCGCCGCCACCTTGGCGGTGATCGGCACGCGCGCAGAGCGCGGCCGCCGATCCTGCCGGGCATAACCCATGTACGGAATCACGGCCGTGACGCTGCCGGCCGATGCGCGTTTGAGCGCATCGACGAGCACCAGCAACTCCATGAAATGGTCGGCCGTCGGCGCGCAGATCGGCTGCACGACGACCACCTCCTGGCGCCGGACGTTCTCCTCGATCTCGACCTGCACTTCGCCATCCGAGAACCGCCCGACCTGCGCCTTGCCGAGCGGCACGCCAAGCCCGTCGCAGATCGCATGCGCGAGCGGCAGGTTGGCGTTGCCGGAGAACACGATCAGGCCGGTACCCGCAGTCGTCGTCACGCATCACCCGTGGGGTTGTCCCGCATCACGCATCGATTCGCACACAGCCCGCCGCTCCCTCGCGATCGCTCGGCGGTGCATGGCAAGGTGGCTGGGGCGGCAGGATTCGAACCTGCGAATGCCGGGATCAAAACCCGGTGCCTTACCACTTGGCGACGCCCCATCCGGCCGTATCCGGCGGCAACCTGAGGTGCCGCAGTCAATCCGCCATCACGTTTTCCGCACACGTGCCGCCCAGCGCGCGTTCCAGCGGCGATACATCGACGCCCCTGGCGACATGGGCGATGAATCCCGCGGGGCAGCGCAACGCGACCTCTCGCGCCCTCGCCTCATTCCCGGCGTCAAGGAACACGGCGCCGCCACTGCCCGACAACCCCGCCGTTCCGAAATTGCGCAGCCAGTCCAACGCGGAAGCGACCGCCGGACAACGTCGCCGAACCACCGGTTCGAAGACATTGCCCGAGACCCTTCCCGAAAGGAAGTCGTGAATTGTCACCTGCTCGGCATTGCGTGTCAAATCAGGCGCTTGGAACAACTCGGGCGTCGCCGCCTCGCAACCGGCATCCAGCACGACATACCACGCCTCCGGCAGCGGCAACGGCGCGAGGATTTCGCCGACGCCTTCGGCGAACGCGCTGTGTCCGCGAACGAACAGTGGTACGTCCGCGCCGAGCGCGAGCCCAATGGCGGCCAACCGGCCGCGATCGAGGCCGGTCCGCCACAGCTCGTTCAGGACGACCAGCACCGTCGCCGCGTCCGAGCTGCCGCCGCCGAGTCCGGCCGCGATCGGGATGCGCTTGTCGATCGCGAGATCGACGCCGAACGGTGTCCCGGTTGCCGCCTTCAGCGCCTGCGCTGCGCGCACGGCAATGTCGCGCTCCGGCGGGACACCGGGCGCGCCCGACACGCGTTCGATCCGGCCATCCTCCCGCAGCCGAACACGCACGGTATCGCCCCAGTCGAGCAGCCGGAACACCGTCTGCAACAGGTGATAGCCATCGGCGCGGCGCCCGACGATGTGCAGGAACAGGTTCAACTTGGCCGGTGCCGGCCACACCGTCCAGCGGCCGCCCGCGATCACGGCACGGTCCACCGCGAAACCGCGAGGCGGACACTCCAATGGCCACGCTTGGCGAAGACCTTGCGCGGCCGCGGCGGCGAGACCGAGTCGTCGAATCCGGGGAAACGCACGGTCCAGCCATCCTGGACGAGGCTCTCCGGCAAGCCATCGCGACCGAAGCGAAGTTCCGCCGACCCGGAGGCCCGCACGCCTCGCACCCACGCCACGAGTTCGGTAAAAGGCACATGCCATCCGAGCGCACGCGCGACTACGTCGTCCACGTCTTCTCCCTCGACTTCACCCTGTTCGAGGCCGCTCAGGACCGCATGACCCGGCCCACCCTCGAGCCGCCAGGCGTGCCCCGTGACCGGCGCAGTCACTTCGATGTCGAACGTCGCGCCCTGCTGGCGCCAGGCGATGGCCCCACTGCCGCCATCGCGGCCATCGGACACGGCAATGCGGCCTTCGAACTGCCAGTCCGATTGCGCCGCAATGGCTTCCTCGCGCGCCTTCTGGGCGGCCAGCAGGTCGGCTTCAGGCCGGACGGCCGGGCCGACACAAGCCGCGAGCATGGCCACGATCGCGACGAGCGCAGCCCGGCGGAGGAAGGCAATGGCCGAACCCGTCACGTCGACAGCCGCTTGATCGTATCGAGCAGGACCTTGTTGTGTCCGTCCTTCTTGCGGCCTTCTTCCCACACCTTCCGGGCCGCCGCGTGATCACCACTGACCCACAGCACCTCGCCGAGGTGTGCGGCGATCTCGGGATCGGGCTGCTTCGCGAACGCGCGGCGCAGGTACGTCAGGGCGACATCGAGTTCGCCCATCCGGTAGCGGATCCATCCCATCGAGTCAATGATCGCGGGTTCGTCCGGCTTCAACTTCAGCGCCCGCTGGATCAGCTCGAGCGCCTCGGCCTTGCGGTCGGTGCGGTCGGCCAACGTGTAGCCGAGCGCGTTCAAGGCTTCGGCGTTGTCGGGATGCCGGTCGATGATCGCGCGCAGGTCACGCT
This sequence comes from Lysobacterales bacterium, assembly GCA_046347015.1. GTDB lineage: Bacteria > Pseudomonadota > Gammaproteobacteria > Xanthomonadales > Rhodanobacteraceae > Dokdonella_A. The sequence continues at coordinate 184,298 of JAXMHA010000005.1, forward strand.
CGCCCGCGGCGAGGTCGCCCGTGTCGATTTCGATCATCGCCCGGCCGTACAGCAGGCCCGCATTGCCCGGGAGCAGCTCGAGTCCACGCGAATAGGCCGTGACCGCGTCGGCGGTCTGGTCGTGGTGCCGCAGCAGTTCGGCCTCGAGTTCGACCACGCCCGACAGCCGGTCCGGATCGGCGGCGAGGCCGGACTCGAGGTTGCGCAGGAAAGTCATCGCCGGACCCGTATCGCCCTTGCGGTCGAGCACTACGGCAATCCGCGTTTGCGCATCGAACCAGCGATCATCGTCGTCGCCGATCGCGCGGTACCAGCCGAGCGCAGCATCGTATCGATCGAGCAGCTCGGCCAATTGCCCGAGCAGGTAGAGCCGCCGTCCGCCGCGCGGGCTCTTGTCGGCGACCATTTCCCCGTACAGCGCCGCGAGCACGGCCTTGTCGTCGGCGCGCACTGCATAGGCGGCCCGCGCCGCGTACGTCTGGTCGGACTGCGGACCCACCGCCAGTGCCTTTGCCGCGCCCGCGTAGTCGCCGCCATCGGCGAGCATCGCCGCATGGCCGGCCAGCAACTTGGGATCGGCGGGAAACCGTGCCAGTGCTTCGGCATACAACGCACGCGCCGCCGCAGTGTCCTTGCGCTCGAGGGCGAGGTGGGCGCCCCACGCATAGGCGGTCACGCCGTGGAACCGGTCGACCGCCTGTCGCGCCAATCGCTGCGCGAGCGAGGTGTCATCGAGCTTGAACGCCAACTGGCTCGCCGCCACCCACGTCGTCTCCTTCGTCCCGAGCCGCCCGGGCGTCGCCAGGCGGTCGAGGATGCGGGCGGCCGCCGGCTTGTCTGGCGCGACCAGCAGCGCCTGGGCCGCGAGGCGCCATCCATCCTCGGGGAACGCCGTCACGACGCGCGCCAATCCCGTGAACGCGCCATTCTCGTTTCCTTCCCCGAGCGCAAGCCACGCGCCCGCCTGCAACTGTGTGGGCGATTCCGCGGCAAGCTGTCGCCAGCGCGCCAACGACGTACCCGCGAGCGGCCAGTCCTTGACGGCGAGGGCGAGGCGCGTTGCTTCCTCCGCCACCGCCGGATCCGTCGACACGGCCGACGCCGCGGCGAACTCTTTCGCGCCCGCCGCGAGGTCGTCCCGCTGCAAGGCGAACTGCGCCGACAGGATCATCGCCATCACGTCGCGATCGGCGGGTACTTGCGGCACGTCGACGACCGCGGTCGATGCGCCCCGGGGTTTCGTCGATGGCCCGGATGCGCAACCAACGAGCAGGCCGATGCCGATGACCGAAATGACTATCAATTGAATCGAACGCGTCATTGAATGGCGCTCATCGGGAAATCCGGAGGGTCTTGCCCGGCTTGATCTCGGCACGACCGGACCGCACAATCGGTTCGCGCCGGCGAAACCATGGACTGCAGGGCGACGCCGAAACGGCGCGAGGATCCTGCTGGCGGCATTGGCGGCGTCGATACCGCTAGAGTCTACACAGGTGGCCCGGAGTCCAGAAGCGCAACGGGGCCGCACGACGCCCACCACCGAAGGTTCAGGGTCCATCGAGGCCGCACGGCGAGGGCGGGAAGTCAGGCGGCACGATTCCATGACCATCATTGCTGTCGGCATCAACCACCAGACCGCTCCCGTCGCACTGCGCGAGCGCGCGGCATTCACACCCGAAACGACGCGGCCGGCGCTGAACCGGCTCGTCGAACAGCCGGGCGTCGGTGCTGCCGTGATCGTGTCGACGTGCAACCGTACCGAACTCTATTGCGAAGTCGCCGCGGGCGCCGAACCGGTACCCGAGGCCTGGCTGCTGGAACACCAGCATTTGAGCCAATCGCGGTTCGACGAGTTCCTGTACCGGCACCGGGACGAAGCGGCCGTCCGGCACCTGTTCCGGGTGGCCTCCGGCCTCGAATCGATGGTGCTCGGCGAGCCGCAGATCCTCGGCCAGGTCAAGGACGCCTACGAGATGGCCCGCGACGCCCATGCGCTGGCGGCCCCGCTCGACCGCCTGTTCCAGCACACGTTTTCAGTCGCCAAGCGGGTGCGTTCCGACACCCGCATCGGCGCCAACCCGGTCTCGGTCGCGTACACGGCCATCCGCCTCGCCGAGCGCGTGTTTGCTGACCTGGCCGAAGCCTGCGTCCTGTTGATCGGCGCCGGCGAATCGATCGAACTCGTCGCGCGCCACCTGACCGAGGCGCACGTCCGGCGGCTCATCATCGCCAACCGCACGCTCGAGAATGCGCAGCCACTCGCGCGGCGCTTCGGAGGTTACGCGATCGCGCTGACCGACCTCGATCGCCACCTCGCCGACGCGGACATCGTGATTTCGTCGACTGCCGCGACCGAACCGGTGCTCGGGCGCGAGTCGATCGCGCGCGCGATCGCCGAGCGGCGCCACCGGCCGATGTTCCTGGTCGACCTCGCGGTCCCGCGCGACATCGATCCGGCAGCCGGCTCGATCGCCGACGTGTTCCTGTACACGATCGACGACCTGCGCCAGGTCATCGACGAGAACATCTATTCCCGCCAGCGTGCCGCACACGAGGCCGAGGCCATCATCGACCTGTCGGTCGATCATTTCATGGAATGGTGGCGCGCCCTCGATCTCGACAATCCGGTCGCCGCGCTGCGCGGACACGCGGAGGTCCTGCGCGACGAGGTGCTGGACCGGGCGCGGACGATGCTCGCCAACGGCAAACCGGCCGATGACGTGCTGGGCTGGCTGGCCGACACCCTGACCGGAAAGTTGCTGCATGCACCCAGTGCCAATCTCCGGCAGGCGGCGCTGCACGGCGACAACGACCTGTTGCGCGCCGCCGAACGGTTGTTCGACGCCGCGCCGGTATCCCGCAAGTTGCCGCGGCGTTAGGGTCCCGGCCGCGCTCCCGTCGCGACACGATCGTGTCGCCAGCCCGCGGCCTGCGCCGCTCCGATCGCGCCTTCCTTCCCGATGCACCCCCGAATCCGCCAACAGCTCGAGCGGCTCGCCGAACGCCACGAGGAAGTCGAACGCCTGTTGGCGAGTCCGGACGTCCTGTCGGACCCCACGCGCCAGCGCGATCTTGCACGCGAGCACGCGAAGCTCGCGCCGCTGGCGGCTGCCTTGGGCGCCTACGACGAAACCTTGCGCGCCCGCGAATCCGCACGTTCGCTGCTCGCCGATCCCGCGTTGCGCGGGCTCGCCGACGAGGAAATCGCAGTCCTCGACGCCCATCTCGCCACGCTCGAGGACGACCTGAATTCCCGGTTGCTTCCGGAGGACCCCCACGACGCGGCCAACCTGTTCCTCGAGGTGCGGGCCGGCACCGGTGGCGACGAGGCGGCGCTGTTCGCGGGCGACCTGCTGCGCATGTACCTGCGTTACGCCGAGCGGCGCGGCTGGAACGCGGCAATCCTCTCGCTGCACGAAGGCGAGCACGGCGGGTGCAAGGAAGCGATCGCCCGGATCGAAGGCGCGGGCGCATTCGCCCGCCTCAAGTTCGAATCCGGCACGCACCGCGTGCAACGCGTACCGGCAACCGAGGCACAAGGCCGCATCCACACCTCGGCCGCAACGGTCGCGATCCTGCCGGAGGTCGACGAGATCGATGAGGTCGAACTGCGTGACGCGGACCTCAGGATCGACACGTTCCGCGCCTCCGGCGCCGGCGGCCAGCACGTCAACAAGACCGATTCGGCCATCCGCATCACCCACCTGCCGACGGGAATCGTCGTCGAATGCCAGGACGAGCGCAGCCAGCACAAGAACCGGGCACGCGCGTTGTCGCTGCTCAGGTCGCGCCTCGTCGACGCGCAGCGCGAGGCGCAAACGGCGGCACAAGCCGAATCGCGGCGGCTGCAGGTCGGCAGCGGTGATCGCAGCCAGCGCATCCGGACCTACAATTTCCCGCAGGGTCGCGTCACCGACCATCGCATCAACCTGACGCTGCATCGGCTGCCGGCGATCCTCGGTGGCGACCTCGACGAGTTGATCGACGCCCTGCGCCGCGAAGATCGCGCGGACCAGTTGCGGGCGCTGGCGACGGATTGAGCCGGGCTGGCGCTCCGCAACTGGCACGGGCGCGCGGGCTCCGCCAGGGATGCTCTGATCAAACGCGCGCAGGCGTCACCGGTCGGTCTGCCGGCAGATCGCAGGACCGTCGGCGAAGACAGACTGGCGGTCTGTCGAGACGGCGGGCCGAGGAGCTGACGGCAGACCGACCGGCCTCAACCGGTTGATTTCAAATGACGAAGTGATGTCCAGAAGATCCTCATATCGTCGTGCGCGTCTTGCCCAGACCGCCAGTCTGGGCTGCGCCACGCACGCCAATCTGCGAACCTTCCGGACATCATGCCGCCTACGTGGGTTTGTTCAGAGCATCCCTAGCGTTGCAGAATGAGCGGATCGGACCTGCCCGAACTCGTCGCCCGGGTCGTCGCACTGATCGGCAGCGGCCGTGTCGATCTTGCGGCCATCGAAACCGCGTCGGCCTGCCAACGTTTCCCGAACGATGCGGAACTGGCGCGCCTGCATGGAATCGCGCTCCTCCAGCAGGGCCGGACCGGCGAGGCCCGTACCGCATTGGAGCGGGCACGAACCTTGGCGCCGGATTCGGTCGAAGTGTCGTGCAACCTCGGCAGCGTGCTGCTTGCCGCCGGCGAGCCGACCGCAGCCACTGCCGAGTTCGAACGCGCGGTCGAACTTGCGCCCAGTGAAGCCGCGGCGTGGAACGGCCTGGGGAACGCTCGGCGCGCGGCGGGAGACCGTGCCGGCGCAATGGCCGCTTACGCCGAAGCGCTCCGCCGATCGCCGGGCCACGACGGCGCGCGCTTGAACCTCGCCGCAATCGCGATCGAACAAGGCGACCTCGCGGCGGCCGAGTCCGCGCTGGCGCGGGTCACGAACCCAAGTCTCGAACCGCAGCGCCTGCTGCTGTCCGGTCACATTTGCGCTGCGCGTCGCGACTGGTTGGGCGCGGCAGCGGCTTACGCCGGGGGCGAGCGGCTCGCCCCACGGGATTTCGAGTTCGCCCATCACGCCGGACTGGTCGCCGAGCACGCCGGGGAATTTGAATCGGCGAGGACGCACTACCTGCGCGCGTTGTCGCTGCAGCCAGAGAACACCACGACGCTGGCACAGTTGCAGTTCGTCGAGCGCCGCCTGTACCGCTGGCAGCACGTCGACTCGCGCCGCAAGGCATTGCGCGACGCGGTCGCGGCGGGTGATGCCGGCGTCGGGCCATTCGCGTTCCTCATCGAAGCGGCCAGCGCCGCCGAACAACTCGCCTGCGCGCGCACCCAGGCGTCGCAACTGGAAGGGCCCACCGCGGCCGCAGCGCGGCGCCGGTGGCACACTCCGGCCGCCGGCAAGCGACTGCGCATCGGCCTGCTGTCCGGTGGATTCCACGAACATCCGACCGCGCTGCTGGTCGTCGCGCTGATCGAAGCGCTCGCGGATGAGCCTGTCGAGGTGCATCTGTTCGCGACCAGCACCGACGACGGCGGACCGTTGCGCCGGCGCTTGCGTGCAGCCGCGCACCGGTTCCACGAGTGTGCCGGTCTCGCACCGCGAACGGCCGCGGAATCCATCCACGACGCCGGCATCGATGTCCTTGCCGACCTCGACGTCTGGTGCGGTGACGGCACGCCCCAAATCTGCGCGTTGCGTCCGGCGCCGGTGCAGGTCAACTGGCTCGGCTATCCCGGCACTTCGGGTGCACGCTGGTTCGACGTCATCCTCGCCGACCGCGTCATCGTGCCGCCGGAAGACGAAGCCAGCTACTCCGAGCGCGTCGTGCGCCTGCCGCGGTGCTACCAGCCGTCCGACACATCGCGTGTGATCGGCACGCCACCACCGCGTGATGCGTTCGACCTGCCAGATGAAGCCATCGTCTACGCCTGCTTCAACAATGCGTGGAAGATCGATCCACCGAGTTTCGAACGCATGCTGGCGGTGCTGCGCGGTGTTCCCCGCTCCGTCCTGTGGCTGGTCTCCGCGGGCGATGCGGCGGACACGCGGCTGCGCGGGCGCGCGGCCACGGCGGGCGTCGATGCCGGCCGCCTGACGTTCACGCCACACTTGCCGCATGCCGACCACCTTGCGCGGTTCCGGCACGCGGACCTCTTTCTCGATACGCGACAGTACAACGCGCACACGACGGCTTCCGACGCGCTGTGGGCCGGCTGCCCGGTGTTGACGACGCCGGGAACGACTTTCGCGTCACGCGTCGCCGCGAGCCTGGCGACCCACCTCGGGCTACCCGAACTCGTCGCCGCGGGCGACGCCGCGTTCATCGAAGCCGCCATTGCCATCGGGCGCGACGCGAACCGGCGTGCCACCCTGCAGGCACGGGTCGACGCCGCCCGCTCGTCGAGCGGGCTGTTCGACATGCGCGGGTACGCCCGTGATTTCGCCGCGGCAATGCGGGACATTGCCAAGCTCCGCGCCACCTGACCGGAACCCGGGACGGGGCAAAACCCGGGTGCGGTCGATCGCTGCGGCCACGCGTATCCGCGCTGCAGCCCTGCCGCGCGAGTCGTCGGATCGATCGCGGGTATCCTTGTCCGGCGCATCCCCGGAGTTTCGCGCATGACCCATGCGACTACCTTCGTCCCGCTCGACGTCGCCGTGCTGACCGTGTCCGACACGCGGACGCCGGCCAACGACGGATCAGGTGACTTCCTCGCTTCCGCACTGGCCACCGCGGGTCATCGCGTGCATGCGCGCCACCTGGTGCGCGACGACCAGTCCGCCATCCGCGCGATCGTCTCCGCGTGGATCGCCGACGCCGCGGTGCACGGGATCCTGGTGACCGGCGGCACCGGATTCACCGGCCGCGATTCCACTCCCGAAGCCATTGCGCCGTTGCTCGGCAAGCCGATGCCGGGGTTCGGCGAGATGTTCCGCGCACTCAGCTTTGCGGAGATCGGCACGTCGGCGTTGCAGTCGCGCGCGTTCGCGGGACTTGCGAACGGCACGTTCGTGTTCTGCCTGCCGGGTTCGACCGGTGCCTGTCGGCTCGCGTGGGACAAGTTGATCCGCGCCCAGCTCGATGCGCGCACCGAACCCTGCAATCTCGTCACATTGCTGCCCCGGCTCGGCGAGCACTGACGGCCCCGCACCCCGTCGTCGGGCCACTGTCCACAGGGGCCACGGCCGCGGTCCCATCGTCCACGCATCCATGGCCCCATGGTTCTGCCGCGCGTGGCGCTTGTACGGACCGCGCGGAGGCGGATGATCCAAGGGCGCAAGTCCGCAGGCATCGATCGGGGAGGTCGTCCATGCGCGCGTCCTGCTTGGCCAGATCCGGCCTGTTCACGCTGGCGTTGTCGTTCATCCTGCCGTTCCTCGCCAATGCGCAAGTCTGGAACTCGGTTCCGGATGCCGAACTTTCCGATCTCGGGCTCACCCGTGCGGCCACGCCCGACCAGCTCTACAAGGCACTGTCGAAGCGCTACGCCGAGCAGTACACGAAGGGCAAGCTCGCGAAATGGTGGGAGCCGATTCCAATGGACGCGTATTTCGCGCCCACGCTGTTCTACAAGGCGCCCGACCTCGACCTTGCGGTCAAGCGCGGCGACTGCGTCAATTGCCATACCGGCGTTACGCATGGCTGGGTGCTCTCGTGGCAAAAGAGCGTGCACGCGAACCTCGACGAAATCCGCGCGCTGCCGGATTCCGATGTCCGCGCCTACAAGAAGGGCATGATTTCCGAAGTCGAAGCCAACCTCGTGTCCGAAGGTTTCCTGAAGTCCGGCGACAAGCTGGAACAGGTGTCGTGCATCGACTGCCACCTCGGCGTCGGCAAGGCCGCCGGCAACCACAAGCAGATCCACATGCCCGACCGCGCGGCCTGCGGCGCGTGCCATTTGCGGCAATTCGCCGAGGCCGAATCCGAACGCGATACGCAGAAGTGGCCGCAAAAGCAATGGCCCGACGGACATCCGTCGCACGCCGTCGACTACATGGCGAACGTCGAGCTCGCGACCTGGGCCGCGACTCCACAGCGGGAAGTCGTCGCTGGTTGCACGCTGTGCCACACCAACGAACCGAAGTGCGACACCTGCCACACGCGGCATACGTTCTCGACGGTCGAAGCGCGCAAGCCGCAAGCGTGCGCCACCTGCCACAACGGCGTCGACCACCCCGAGTTCGAGGACTACATGCTGTCCAAGCACGGAACCGTGTACCAGACGCAGGGCGACAGCTGGAACTGGAACGCGCGCCTCGCCGATGCACTGACGAAAGGCGACTACACGGCCCCGACCTGTGCGTTCTGCCATTTCGAGAACGGGCGCGGCGAGTTCACGCACAACGTCACGTACAAGGTGCGCTGGGCGTTCCTGCCGCAAAAGGACATCGCGGACAACATCCACGACCCGTGGTTCGAACATCGCAAGCAGCAATGGCAGGCGACCTGCGCCAATTGCCATTCACCGCGCTTCGCGTCGACCTACCTCGACTTCATGGACAAGGGCATCGCCGAAGGCACGAACTTCGTCGAGCAGAACCGCAAGGTCGTGCAGAAGCTCTATGACGACAAGCTGCTGGTCGGGCAGAAGACGAATCGGCCTGCGCCGGCTGCGCCGGACAAGGACGAAGCAGGTGGGTTCTACTCGTTGTTCACGTCGAACGGGAACAACCCGACGATGGTCGACCGCGTGTTCACCGAGCTGTGGGAGCAGCACGTCGCCGACCTGATGAAGGCCTATGAACATGTCAATCCGGGTGGCTGGAGCTACACGCAGGGTTGGTCGGAGATGGTGAAGGACCAGACCTTCATCAACGAGCAGGACACGAAGCTGCGCGAGGAAGCGAAGCTCGAGCAGCGCGTCGCGAGCCTCGAGGCAAAAGCCGGCAGCAGCGGACATGCAAGCGCGTACGACAACCGTGCAGCGGGCGGCTTTGCCGACCGCGTGACCAGCGACCCACGCACGGCCGCGGCCGGGATCGGCCTGATCGGAGGTGCGCTGTTGCTCGGCGGCCTTGCGTCGCTCCGGCGCCGCCGGCGCGACGATGACGCCTGACGCCGGGCCCGCCGGTACGGCTCCGGCGAGGGATCGACACGCGGCCAACGGAACGACCCCATGGCGGCGGGTGCTTGCATCCACCGCCATCGTCGCGGGCTTGGCGCTGCTCGGCATCGCCGGCTTCCTCGCGCTCCGTCACGCACAGGCGCCGCCTGCCTATCGATACGTGGTCGGCGGCATCATCGCGCCGGCCAACCTCGGTCCGCTGGCGCCGCTTGCCGGCCGCGGCGTGGCCGTCCACTCCGGCACCGTCGTCGGCGCCGACGGCAAGGCGTTCGCGGACTTCACCTTCGCCGCGTCGAAATCGGGGCCGGTGCTGCTCGACTGGCAACCCAAGATCGATCCGCCGTTCCTGTCGATGCCGGTTCCGACGTCCGAGATCGCCGACCTCGCCCCGGTGCTCGGCCGGCATGTCAACACCGGTGAACCCGTACTCGCATGGTGGGATACCTCGCGCGCACTCGGTTTGCTGGTTGACGCCGACCTGCCGCTTCGCGCGCCGGTCGGCGTTCCGCTGTTCATCCCGCGTCAATGGCACGATCGCACCGCCGGCGTCGAGGCGATCGAATCGTCGTTCTGGAAGCTGACCTCCGATACCGCTGCCCGCACGCGCTTCGATCGTTTCACGAATGCGCTGCTGGCGAACGAGACGGACGGCATCGCGGCGCTGCGCGAGCTGGCCGGCGGCAAGCCCGCGGTGCTGGTGCTGAACGTCCGCGACGTGCTGTTGCTCGGGCAAATCGCGCCGGCAAGAATCGGTGTGGCATTCCGGGACTTTCCGAACAGCGGCGACGTGCACGGCATGGTGCCGGCCGTGTACGGGTGGATGCGCGAACACGGCTACCCGTCCTATACCGTCGTCCGCGCGCGCGACGGCACCGAGGTGCGGGCCATCGCGCTGACCGACGCGGCATCCGGGAAAACCCTCGCGGCACGACTGCTGCCGTTCGTCGGCAACGAGCAAAGCGCGGTTCCCGGCACCGTGCTGGTGTTCAAGACCGGGGGCTTCTGGGTGTACCGCATCGAGCCGGCCGCAACTCCACCTCCGGCGACCGGCCGGGCCGCACCCTAGACCGGTCAGCGCGTCTCGAAGCCCGCCGGAAGGTCGCCCGTCCGGTCTTCGCGTTCGACGCGATCAACGCGGGCCATCGGCGGCCCGTGCCAAAGCCAGCGCTCGAGTGCCGCCAGCGCATCGGTCGTGCCGGCCGCGTACACTTCGACGCGCCCGTCGGCAAGATTGCGGGCGTGGCCGCGAACGCCGAGCCGCGTCGCCTCGGCCTGCGTCGATGCGCGGAAGAACACGCCTTGCACGCGTCCAGCCACGATGAAGCGGACGCATGGCATCAGTGCGCCGCCGCTGCCTTCGCCGCGTCGATCGCCTTTGCGAGATCGGTCGCGGCAATCGGACCGACGAACTTTTTCGCGATCGAACCATCCGGTGCAATCAGCCATGTGGTCGGCAACGCGCGCGGCGTCTCGAACCCCTTGGGCGGCGAGAACGTATCGACCTGTGCCAGCGGATACGACACCGGGTGCGCCTTGACGAACGCGAGCACGTCGGCGCGTTCGGAGTCGTCGTAGGCGAGGCCGATTGCGACGACATCGCTGCGCGACGCGACGAACCCCGAGATGTCGGGCATCTCCTTGATGCACGGCGCGCACCAGGTCGCCCAGAAGTTGACGATGACCCACTGGCCGCGATGGGCGGCGAGATCGAACGTGCCCCCATCGAGCGTCTTCACGACCAACGTCGGAACTTCCGCGGCAACCGCGATGCCGGGAACGGCAGTGGTGGCCGCCACGACGAACGCGGCGACGGCCAGCAACAATGGCTTCATGGCTGGATCTCCCCGGCAGGACCCGATACGACGCCGGCGGGTTCCGGCGCGAACAGTGTACGCAACGGCACGGCGAGGAGTGCACGCTGTTCGGTGATCGCACGTTCGAGCAGCACGTGCACGGCGCGCGGCAACCCTTCCGCAACCGCTGCCAGGGACCGCGCATCGGGCGGGATCCGGTAGTCGCCCGTGTGCAGCAGGTCATCGAGGCCGATGGCGGCGGGATCGGCGGTGAATGACCACGCGCCGGCTTCCGTGCGCATCACCAGCCGCGCGCGTTCGAGATCGGCCAGTGCCCGTTTCAATGCGTCGATTCCCGGGAACGGGACCCGCGCGAGCAGTTCGTCGCCCTCCATTCCCTGCCCTTCGCGTTGCGCGGCAAGCAGGATGCCAACGAGCTGCAGCAGCCGGATGAACTCACTGCCGGGTGGCACTGCTTCTGAACGAGCCCGGAAATCGAACGCACCGATCGCCGCGGTCAGGATCGCGCCCGCAAGGACAATGACCCAGGCGAGGTAGATCCAGATCAGGAACACCGGGATAGCCGCGAGCGGGCCGTAAACCACGCCGTAGGACGCGAAATGCGCCACGTACAGCGCGAAGCCACGCCGCGCGAGTTCGAACAGGATCGCGGCGGCCACAGCCCCGACCAGAGCACTGCACCACCCAACCCGCCGGTTCGGGATCAGTACGTACATCGCCGTGAGCCCGAACCACGTGATTGCGAACGGCGCGATCGAAAGCAACCGGATGCCATGCCAGCCCGCGGCGCCGACGCCGCGAACGAGCGGCTGCGCCAGCACCCACGAACTGG
>JAXMHA010000050.1:0-1542 GCA_046347015.1 Lysobacterales bacterium
TCTCGACGAGGCCGAACCTCCCGACGTCGGCGGCGCCCGGCGACCATTCGATCACCGGGAGTTCCTGGGCGCCGGCGCCGAACTGTCCGATCAGAATGCAGTTCCTGACCGCAAAACTGCCGTCCACCACCTGCAACAGCCGCAACGGATGCGACGCGGATTCTGAACCTGGAATGCGAAGTCGCGCGTTAACCAGGTCCAGCCGCCCCCCTTCCACGCGAAACAGTGCGGACGGACGATTCCCGGCGCGGGTCGCCGGTTCGACCTGCAGCGAATCGCCGCCGCCGTCGAACTCGATCCGCAACGACTTCCCTTTCAGCACCACCGGCTCGATGAGCGCCCGCTTGCGTCCGGTCAAGACGACTCGCGCTCCGTCGGGACACTCGTCGTTCAGTTTCTGGTTCAGCTTGATCCCGAATTTTGCCAGGTCGATCGTGACAGTCGGCCCGGAGAACGCCGCGTCGAGATCGTCAGGCGTTCGCGGTCGCGCGCTGCCGGCCGCGATTCGTGCAATCAGACTTTGCGGCGCTTCCGGCCAGCGGTTGAGATCAATCGTCAGCGGCTCGGCGCTGCCGCCGCCCGAACTCGTCGCAACGGCGGATACGGCCGCGACGACAGCCGCCGGATCGAGACGCGAATGATCCGGCTCTGTTGTGACCGGCTGCGCCAAGTTGGTGCTGCCCCCGTCCAAGGGAGTCCGCCAGAATTGCAGCCACTGAGCGTCGGAGTCCGCGAGTATCCCGGCGCCGCCGGAGGATCCGCTGAACGCAGTCAGATGCGGCCAGCCAGCCCACACTGTTCGCTCGGAGACCAGCTTCACGCCGAGTGCACGGGGACGGTCGAGTTCGTTCGGGCTGGATTCCGGCCAGGCGGTAAAACGCAAGGCCGCGGCTTCCGGACCCGCGCCGAGCAACGCGGTTCTGCGAACGCGCACATACAGAGCCGGAACCGCCGTTGCATCCCGATGTTCGCACGCGACGGCGGCATTGCGCGATAGGACGATACACGACAACAACTGCAGTCCCGCCTGCCCGGCCGACGCCTCCTGGCCGATAGCCAGCGGATCTCGAATGACAATCACCGGAGCATTGCCCCCCGCCAGCAGGCAATTCCCCGCCACGACTTCGTTCGCTCCCCCGAGTGTCGCGACCGCCGTCAGGTTGTTGCCGCGGACGATCACGTTTTCGAGCACGCAACGCGCCGGTGTGCCGACACCCCGCTCCAGTTGCACAGCTGCGACCGCGGCGTCCGCTGGATCGGCTAGCGTGATCGTGCCGTTGCGGATCACGACGGTGGCCGATTCGATACGAATCAACGGTTGAGTTGCGTCCCGTCCGCGACCCGACGCGACCAGATGCAGACCGTCCAGTTCCAGCCGGCCGCCGCGCGCTGAAAATCCACCGGTGACCGGACCGTCAATCAATTGGACGACGGGGGTTTCACCTGCGACGGCGCGGATCACGACGTCACGACCGTCGGTCACAACCGCTCCCGTAATCCTGTGCGGACCGCGTCCGCGAAGTTCGATGATCCCGCCTGTTG
>JAXMHA010000006.1:0-177063 GCA_046347015.1 Lysobacterales bacterium
AGCGCCGAAGTGCAAGGCCACGGCCACGGCCAGCGCGAGCTGGTCTGGGGGCGGCGGCACATCCAGATCATGGCCATCGAACCGGTCGGCAACTACGCCGTGCTGCTCCGGTTCGACGATGGGCACGCCTCCGGCATCTATTCGTGGGACGTGCTGTACGACCTCGGCCGTCACCAGGAACCCAACTGGCAGGCGTACCTCGACGCACTCGCGGCAGCCGGACTCTCGCGCGAGCCGGGTGCGCGCGTGAAGCCGCGCCACTGACGCCACGATTCTTCAGGGCATGGCGAGGACCGCCGCCCGCCGTTCGAGGCTTGCCTGCGGCCAGTACTTTTCGCGGTCGTAGTACCCGCGCATCACCGGCACGCCGCCCGGCAGGATGACCCACGGCTGCTTCGACGCCGTGAAGATGTGGATGTCCGGCGGGAAGCGGTCGGGATCGTCGAGCGTGCCGACGCGGATGAACGTGAATTGATCGCCCGCGCCTGCATAATGACTCCACAACGCGATCCGGCAACTCGGGCAGCGCGCGATCTTCTGGCCCTTGCCGCTCGCGGATGGTGTCATCACGAGTTCCGGCTCTCCGCCGAGGCGCTGGACGTGCGCGGTTTCGATCAATGCGTTCAACACGAACGCGGAGCCGGTTTCGCGCTGGCACCAACGGCAATGACAGCAGTGCACGAACAGCGGAGTGCCCAGCATCCGGTAGCGCACGAATCGGCAGTCGCAACCGCCGTCGAAGGATTCGGTCGTCATGTCGTTCCCTGCGTGCCGGGTTGGCGCCGATCGTTGAATCAATCCGCGGGAAGCTGAAGCGGCCTCGTGGCCGGGCGGCCGGGTTTACCACCCGCCGCCGCCACCGCCACCGCCGCCGCCGCCAGACGATCCACCGCCGCCGCCGCCGGACGACGAACCCGGCGCGGTCGACGATGACGAGATCGCGCTGCTGAACGACGAACCGAAGCTGCTCGTGAAGTGCGACAGGTTCGACAGGCCGCCGGTGCTGCCGTTGTACCAGCCCATCGCGCCCGCGGCGGCGGCGGCCGCGGCGGGACCGACCGCGGCGGCGAACTTGTCGGCCCAGGTCCGCTCCACGTCGAGCGCCAGCGCGTACGGCAGGAACGCCTGGAACCGGTCGGCCGTCAACGGCGGTTCCTTCTGCGCCGCGAGTTCGTCGCGCTCGGCAACACCGAGGTACATCCGCAGGCCCGCGATGCGGTCCAGCAGCGCGCGACCCGCGGCCGTCGGCGCGCGCATCAGGCGATAGAACAGCACGTTGGTGACGATCAGCGCGATGGTCGCGATCGCGAACACGATGCCGGCCGCCGTGAACAGCACGAACAGGCCGGCGAATTCGCCCGCGACGAACGGCAGCGCGAACAGCGTCATTCCGATCGCGCCGACGACGCCACCGGCACTGCGGGCGCCGCGCCACGCCGCGAACGCCGACGAGACCAACACGACCACGCCGATGGTCCAGAACGACAGCCAGAACAGGATGAAGCCGGCGCCGGCGGAGCGGGCCGCGGAGCCGAGCGCGAACGCGCCGATGCCGAGCAGGACCACGGTCGCGACCGCGCCGATCACGATCAGCGACGTGTTCTTGTGATAGTAGCGTCCGGCCTGCGCGAGCTTGAGCTCGGCTTCGTGCGCCTTCAGCGCGGCCGAAATCCGCGCGTGCTCGGACTTCTCCAGCGTCAGCGCTCCCGTGCCGGACAGGAGTCCGTCGCGCAGCGTCTGTTCGACTTGCGGAATGGGCCCGCGCGAATCGTCGGCGCGCTCGATGGTGAACGCACCTTTGTCGTCGCGGATCCGGATCGCGCCCTTCACGCCGAGGTCGACGAGGTCGGCGGCGGCACAGCGGTCGTCCCAGCCCATGCGCTCGAGGTGGCGCAGTCCGCCCGGCGTGAAGCCCTCCGGAGCCTCGTACTGCGGAATGATGACGCCGGGTTTCGGGTCGCGGCCGACGCGCAGCCATTTGACCAGGTAGTACCACCACAGCGCGACGAGGCCCAGCACGAGCACGACCGCGGCCGCGTTGTCGCTCGCGAACCAGCGCCAGCGTTCCCCGGTCGTCGGTTCGGCGACGATTCCCTTCGGGAACCCGACGACGATCGTCAGCCCCTCGTGCACGCCAAGCGGTCGCGTCGTCGCGAACACCGCGTGTGACGGCGCGTCCGCCGTCGCTGTGTAGTCCTGGCCCTTCGCGCCCTGCTCGCCGGTATAGCCCTCGACGTGGATGTCGGCAGCCGGGACCGCACCGGGCAACGTGACGGTCGCGCTCGCCGTGTCGATCGGGAAGTCCCAGCCGTTGCCAGTGACGTTCCAGTACAACTCGTCGTGGTCGGCGAAGAAACCGAGCTGGCGCGTCGTGCGGTACCGGAAGACGTAGGTGTGCTCGCCGGGTTCGACGAGGGTGTCCTCGGCGCCGAAATACACCCGGACGCCATTGCCGTGCGCCTCCTTGTGCCAGGCTTCCGGCTTCCCGTCGCGTTCGAGGTCTTGCGGGTCGAACGCGACGCGCACCCTGTTGCCGCGCTCGTCGCGGTAGTCGGTCGGGAAATCGCGGTAGATGCCGTGGCGGATCCGGTCGCCTTCGCTGCGCACGCGGATCGATTCGACGACCTGCATCGACGCGTCCGGCGCGATGGTGATGCCGCTGTCGTAGGCGAGGATGCGCTCGTCCGCGTGCGCGGGCGATCCCGACGCGAGTCCCGCGGCGAATGCGAAGGCGGCCGCCCAACGGCGGGGGACGGGGTGCGTGAAGCTCATGCGGGAGCCTCCTGTTGGCCGTCGCTGCTGAAGAAATGGGCCGGCGCGAAACGCGCGAGGCGCGCGACGAGGTTCGACGGGAACGTCTCGATCAGGTTGTTGAGGTCGCGCACGCTGCCGTTGTAAAAGCGGCGCGCGTACTGCAGGTGGTCTTCGATCTCGACCAGTTCCTTCTGCAGCGCGAGGAAGTTGTCGCTGGCCTTGAGGTCGGGGTAGCGTTCCTGCAATGCGAGGATGCGGTCGATCTGCCGCGCGAGTTCGCCTTCGGCTTGCGCCTTGTCGGTCAGCGACGCCGCCGCCATCGCGCGGGTACGCAGCTCGGTGACCGTCGTCAGCGTTGCGCGTTCGTACGACGCATAACCCTGCACCGCCGCGACGAGCTGCGGCACGAGGTCGTGGCGCCGCGTGAGCTGCACGTCGATGTCGCTCCACGCCGCGCGCACGCGGTTGCGCGCCGTGACGAGGCCGTTGAACAGCACCACCGCCGCGACGACAATGAACAGCCCGATCGCCAATACCCACCAGCCGGCCATCGCCTTGGCTCCCCGCTGCCCGGCGGCATTATGCGTGAAATGCAGTGATCCGCGATGGCGCCGGCCCGGGCTGCGGTACGATGCCCCCATGAACGATTCCGGGACGACCCATTTCGGCTACCGCGACGTGCCCGAGGCCGACAAGGCGCGGCTCGTCGGCGAGGTGTTCTCGTCCGTCGCATCGAAGTACGACGTGATGAACGACCTGATGTCGTTCGGCCTGCACCGGTTGTGGAAGCGCTGGTTCGTCGCGACGTCCGGCGTGCACCCGGGGGACGTCGTTCTGGACCTCGCCGGTGGCACCGGCGACATCGCGGCATTGTTGTTGCCGAAGGTCGGCGGCGGAGGCCGTGTCGTCGTCGGCGACATCAACGGCGACATGCTGCGGGTCGGCCGCGACCGGCTGCTCGACCGTGGCCTCCTGCGGGGCCTCGACTGGTCACGCCTCGACGCCGAGGCGTTGCCGTTCCCGGACCGGAGTTTCGATGCGGTGACGATCGCGTTTGGATTGCGCAACGTCACGCACAAGGACCGCGCGCTCGCCGAAATGCACCGCGTGCTGAAGATCGGCGGACGGGCGCTGGTACTCGAGTTTTCAGCGCTGCGGATCGAGGTCCTGAAGCCGCTCTACGAGTTCCATTCGTTCACGGTGCTGCCCGCGCTCGGACGGCTCGTCGCCGGCGATGCCGCGAGCTACCGTTACCTCGCCGAGTCGATCCGCAAGCATCCCGACCAGGCCGCGCTGAAGGCGATGCTGGAAGCGGCGGGATTCGCTGGCGTCGATGTGCGTAACCTTGCCGGCGGCATCGTCGCGATCCATCGCGGCTACCGCGTCTGACGCCGGCACCATTGGGTTACTTCGTCGGCGCGGGTTTGTCTCCCGGGCGCTGGAACGATGAGTCCTTGCGCCACTGCGGGAACGTCGTTTCGCCGGCGAGCTTCTTCCCGACCGCGTAGAACGCGCGCAGGTCCTCGACGACGCCGCGGAAGTCCCAATTCGGGTCGTAGTTGTCGGCCGGCTTGTGGTAGCGGTGTTCGGTGTAGTCGGCGTACGCCTTCTGGCCCGCCGCTTCGCCACCGTTGACGAGGTCGAGTCCCGATCGCGCGTACAGCACCGGCACGCCGGCTTTCGCGAAATTGAATTGGTCGGAGCGGAAGAAGAAGCCTTTTTCCGGGACTTCGTCCGGGACCACCGTGCGGCCTTCGGCTGCTGCCGCCGCCTTGATGTCGGCGTCGAGATCCGAACGCCCCCAACTGATCACGGCGACGTCGTGCGTCGGCCCGACGATCGGCAGCGCGTCCATGTTGATGTTCGCGACCGTCTTCGCCAGCGGGAACACCGGGTGCGTCACGTAGTAGCGCGAACCGAGCAGGCCGGCTTCCTCGAGCGTGTCGGCGAGGAACAGGACCGTGCGCTCCGGCGGCGGCTGCTGGTGCGCGAATGCGTTGGCGATCTCGAGCAGGCCCGCGATCCCGGTGCCGTTGTCGATCGCCCCGTTGTAGATCTGGTCACCCTTCAGCGACGGGTCGCGGCCAAAGTGGTCCCAATGCGCGGAATAGACGATGACTTCGTCGGGCCGCGCGTGGCCGCGCACGAGGCCGAGTACGTTGTTCGACGTCGCATGCGCGATCGTGTTCGTGAACGCGACCGACAGTTTCGCGCCGAGATCGACGGGCTTGAAGCCGCGGTGGTCGGCGCCCTTCTTCAGCGCATCGAAGTCGTGGCCGGTGGCCGCGAACAGGCGCTGCGCAGCTTCGGTCGTGATCCAGCCCGCCGCGGACAGGCGCGGTGCCGGATCCTGGCTGGGTGGCAGGCTGTCCTGCGGTCCGGACCAACTGTTGACGACGACCTGCCACGGGTAGCCCGCGCCGGGAGTCTCGTGCACGATCAGGCACGCCGCGGCGCCACGCCGCGCGGCTTCCTCGTACTTGTAGGTCCAGCGGCCGTAGTAGGTCAGCGCGCGACCTTCGAACAGCTTCGGGTCGTGGTTGCCCCAGCCGGGATCGTTGACCAGGACGACGACGGTCTTGCCCTTGACGTCGAGGCCGGCGTAGTCGTTCCAGCCGAACTCCGGCGCATCGACGCCGTAGCCGGCGAACACGATGTCGGAACCCTTGATCGAAACCTTCGGACTCGCGTCGAGCGAGCCGATGATCATGTCCTTGCCGTACTTGAATTGCTGCGTTCCTTTCGCGGTCGTGGTGGACAGCGCGACATCATCCGCATGGTCGAGCGTCGTGATGACCATCGGCACCGGCTGGAACCAGTTGCCGTCGTTGCCGGGCGCGAGGCCCATCGCCTTGAACTGGCCGACCAGCCACTTCGTCGTGATCGTTTCGCCCTGCGTGCCGGGCTTGCGGCCGAGGAACGCGTCGGACGAAACAGTCTCCAGGCGCGCGGCGAAATCGGCGGCGTTGATGTTTGGCGAAAAGTGTCCGTCGCGCGTCGGTACGGTCCGCGCCGCGCCGGGCGTCGCCGCAGCGACACCAGCCGACGTGGTCCCCACGGCCGCCAGTGTGCACGCCGGGCCGAACAGCAGTGCGGCGTACAGGATCGGTCGGATCATCGTCGGCTCCCGTGGATTTCGAGGCGCCGATTGTAGCCCGGCGGTCGAGTCGCGCGGTCCTGGCGGGCCTGTTCCTTGACTCAATGTTTCGACGGGAGTAGATCGCCAGCGGGGCCTGGATGTCGCTTGCTGCTCGGGACGGCGATGAAACGATCGAGCCTTTGGCTCTTCGGCATGCTCGCGATCGTCATCGTGGCGATAGCCGGTTGGATGCTGACGAAGGGCGGGGAGCTCCGCGGGGCTTCGCCGCCAGGCTCCGTCGCACAAGTGCCTTCAGGGCGCGCCGGCTCGAACGCCGCGATTCCGGCGCACCCGGGCACGATCAAGGTCGCCCCGGCTGCCGGACGACAGGCGGACCGTGAGTACGAGCGTGCCCAAAGCCTCTTGCCGCTCGTCGACACGGCACAACGCAAGCACGATGTCACGTCCTTGACGATCCGGGCGCGGGCGTTCGACGAATGCTGGATCATCGCCGTGACACCGGATTACTTCGCGAATGTCGACGACATGTTCGCCGGCGCCTACTACGGCGACGTTGCGCCGATCGCGAAGGCATATGTCGACACCTACCTCGACCGGTGCCGTGACCTTGCACGCGTTTATCAGCCGAGGGGCCGCGTGAGGAGCGATGCCATCGAAGCCGCCGCACAGGCCGGCAGCCCGTGGGCAAAAGCAAAGTTGTTCCGGACGGAAGCGGCTGGATTGACGGTCGCGGAGGCTGACGCGAAGCTGCGGGACATTCTGGCTTCGCACGATCCGGAGGCGATCGGCGTCCTCGCCGACTCGATGGCGACTCGGCGCGACGGATCCGCCTACTCGGACATCGAAGGCGGCCGGCTGAGTTGGTTCGCATGGACGCTGGCCAGTTGCGCGTTGGGCCGCGACTGCTCGCGAAATGGCCAACTGATGCGAAGCCTCTGTGCCTTCGACGGGATTTGCGGCAATGTAACGACTTATGCAGACCTGCTGCAGCAGGTCGTGATGCCACCCGCCGATTTCAGGAATACCCTCGACCTCGAAAGCGCCATCCTGGAAGCGATTCGCAACGCTGCCGGCGGATCGCCCGCTTCATCGTGAGGGCTGGCAGCGCGGGCACCAGAACGTGTTGCGCTGGCCGATCATTGCTGAACGGATGATCGTCCCGCAAACGCGGCAGGGTTCGCCGGCGCGGCCGTAAACGAAGAGTTCCCGCTCGAACAGTCCCGGCGCACCGTCGGGCGCGATGAAGTCGCGCAGCGTCGTGCCGCCGCGCGTGATCGAGAGGGTCAGGATGCGCTGGATCTCGGCCGCGATGCGCGCATAGGCGGCGCGCGACACGGTTCCGGCCGCGCGCGCGGGCCGCACGCCGGCTGCGAACAACGCTTCGCTCGCGTAAATGTTGCCAACGCCGACGACGATCGACTGGTCCATCAGGAACGCCTTGACCGCCGTGCGTCGCCCGCGCGAGCGCGCCCACAGGAGGTCGCCATCGAAACCGTCCTCGAGTGGCTCCGGGCCGAGGTTGCGCAACAGCGGGTGGATCGTGCCGGGCGCCTGCCAGAGGAGGCAACCGAAGCGGCGCGGATCGTTGAAGCGCAACGCGCGGCCGGAATCGAGCACGAGGTCGTAGTGGTCGTGCAGCCGGCGCGCGGCGCCGGCATCGACGATCCGCAGCGATCCCGACATGCCGAGGTGCAGCAGCGCGCTGCCGGCGCCGGTGCGCAGCAACAGGTACTTGGCGCGCCGTTCGACCGCGTCGATGCGCTGGCCCGGCAAGCGCGTTTTCAGCGCGCGCGGAACCGGCCAGCGCAGGTCCGGGCGCGCGAGTTCGACCTTGCGGACGACATGGCCGACAAGATACGGCGCGATGCCGCGCCGGGTCGTTTCGACTTCGGGCAGCTCGGGCATCGGTCAGGGTTTGCGGGCGAGGATTTCGGCGTCGGGCGTTTCGTGCAGCACGACGCTGAAGCGATCCGGCAGCATCGCGACGCGGCCGGCGGCCAGCGCGTAGCGATCGCCGTCGATCGCATCGGTCGTGCCGAACGCGATCGCCGTGCCGTCGAGCCGCAATTCCGCCTGCGGCGGCGCGAGTCCGAGCTTCGCCGGATCGAGCGCACCGGGTTCGAAGCGCTTGCGGATCGGCGCATGCGCGATCGCGAGCAGGCGCTCGATGGCTGCCGGGTCCGCCGCCGCGGCGCGCGGTGCGACCATCCGCCACGTGTCGCCGGAGCGCTCGAAGCGGCGCGTCGTGCAATCGTTGCAGCGCACCTCGATCACCTTCACGGATTGCGTGTCGATGCCCGTCAGCGGCTCCGGCCGCCACGCCCGTTCACGCCGGACCTGCAGCGTGACGAGCACGGCGAGCAGCAGCGCGACGGCGGCCAGCACGAGCAGGGAGCGTGTCTGCCGGCGCATCTCAGCGGCGCCGCCGCCACCACCACACAAGTCCGCCAGTCACGACGAGCAGCAGCGGCAGCACCAGCAGGAACCCGAAACCGATCACGTCGATCGCACGCTGGCCGAGCTCGAGCCGGCGGTCGGGTGCGTTGTGGTCGGGGACGCGGATTGCGCCGTCGTCGCCGAGCAGCCAGTCGAAGACGCGCTCGCCGAACTCGCGGTTGCCGCCATTGCCGAGAAACGTGTTCGACAGGAATGCACCATCGCCGAGCACGACGACCCGCTGCTCGCGCTTCCCCGGCGCGGGTGACAGCCGCGACAGCGCGAAGCCGAGGTCGAGTGGGCCCGGTATTTCCCCGGCGTCGGCGTCCTGGCGGATCGTGCCGGCGGCATCGCCGGCCTTCGGGATCGGGCCGGTCTCGTTCCACGATTGCTTCGAGCTGCGGAGGATCGCGTGCACCATCCAGTTCGAGCCCGACAACTGGGCCAGCCCCGCCGGCTGCGGCAACAGCGTCGTCAGCGCGAAGCCGTCCGTGATGGCGCTCGCGGGATAGCTCGACACCGCGACGAAGCTCGGATCGCTGATTCCGAAGGCGTGGCCGCCACCGTCGACGACCGTGCCCGGCAGGACGCGCACGGACAGCGCGTCAGCGAGTTCGTCGAGGCCGGCATGTTCGTCCGGCGCGGTCAGCCACAACAGGTTGCCGCCACGCCCGACCCAGTCGACCAGCGCGGACACCGTCGCCGGCGCCAGCGCCACGGCCGGGTTCGCGACGACGACGAGGTTCGTGTTGTCGGGGATCTTCCCGGTCGCCGCGAGCGGCAACGGCACCGGGTGAATGCCGCGGCGGACCAGGGCCGCCGTGAAGTTTCCGAGATCGGCGTTGGCCTTGCCGAGTGCGTCGCGTTCGCCCTCGCCTTCGAGGAACGCGACGATCCGCTCGCCCGGCCGCGACAGGCGCAACAACGCGTTCGAAAACTCCGCTTCGCCCAGCACCTTCAGTCGTTCGCTGCGCCCGCCGTAGCGCAGGTCGAATTCGCCATCGAGCGTCACGCCGGCGGCGCGCATCGCGTCGGGATCGGCGTCGGGATCGACGAACTCGAGGCGCACGTCGGGCTTGACGCGTTGGTAACGCGCGACGAACGCGGCAATCAGTTTCCGCATGTTGCCGTCGGGGCGCGCGTAGCAGACGACCTCGACCGGCCCATCAAGGCTCCGCAGCAATGCCCGCGTTGCCGGTGACAGGCTCGCGCCCTGCTCGTGGCTGAAGTCGCGCTCGATGCCGTAACGCGTGCTCAGGAACGCGAGCGCGGTCACGATGGCCGCCAGCAGCAGTGCGTAAGCGAGTCCGGCGAGGCGCTCGCGCATCACGCCGGCCGGCTCCGCAGTACATCGAGCCTGCGCACCGCGAGCGCCAGCGCGAGCAAGGCCAGCAGCAGGAAGTAGGCGGCGTCGACGCTCGCGACGATGCCGTTGAAGAACGGTTCGAGGTGGGTCGGCAGCGCGAGGTAGTTGATCGCGTCGTTGGTGACGCCTTCGTAGCGCGCGCCGGCGTCGATCAACGACAGCAACGTCGTGATGGCCAATGCGACTGCCGCGGCAAGTGACGGATGCGACGTCCAGGCCGAGCACAGCACGCCGATTCCGGTCAGCGCCGCGGCGTACAACAGGAGGCCGGCGAGCGCCGTCGCGAGCTTGCCGGTGTCGAGCGTGGTGCCGAAGCCGAGCGTGATCGGCATCAGCACCACGAACCCGACCAGCAGCGCGAGGTAGCCGAACGCGCCGATGAACTTCCCGGACACGAGCGCGGCATCGCCGATGCCGGCGGACAACAGGAACGGCAGCGTGTGCTGGTGGCGTTCACCGGCGAACGCGCGCATCGTCACCAGCGGCACGATCAGCACCAGCAGTTGCGAGAAGCTGCGCAGCAGCGGGATCGCGACGAGGTCGGTCACGCCGGGCGCGTTGGCCAGCCCGGCGAGTTTCGATTGCAGTTCGAACCACGCGCCGAGCGCGAGCAGGAATTCCCAGCCCATCAATGCGACGACGATGGCGGCGAGGATCCAGGCAAACGGCTGCACGGCGAGGCGCCGCCACTCGTGGCGCGCGATCAGCAGCGTCGCGCTCATGCAGCGCGTTCCCGGGCGGCGCCGGTCAATTCGAGGCAAAAGGTTTCCAGCGAGGTTTCTGCCGGGCGCAGTTCCGCGAGTCCGAAGCCGTGGGCGACAGCCGCGGTGGCGAGTGTTTCTGCCGTCGCCGGCGGCGTCAACGTGATCCGCCAGGTCCGCGCATCGACCGGCGCTGCCGCGGCAACGCCGTCGAGCGCCAACCAGTCCTCGCGCCGGCGCGCCGGACCGACGCGGAGCATGCAACACGCCTCGCCGCCCGGGTGCGTCGGTGCGCCGGTGTAGCGCAACGTGCCTTCGTGCAGGATCGCGACGCGATCGCAGCACGCGGCAACGTCGGCCAGCACGTGGCTCGACAGCACCACGGCGTGCCGCTTGCCGAGGGTGCGCACGATGTCGCGCAGGCCCGCCGACTGCGCGGGGTCGAGCCCGGTGGCCGGTTCGTCGAGCACGATGACGTCGGGCTGGTGCACGATGGCCTGCGCAAGGCCGACTCGCTGGCGGTAACCCCGCGACAACGTGCCGATCACGCGCCGCGCGACGTCGCCGAGGTTGCAGGTCGCGATGGCCGCATCGACCGCGCCGGCGCGGGCCCGACGTGACACGCCGTGCAGCCGGGCGCAGAACCCGAGGAACTCCGAGACGGTCAGTTCCGGGTACAGCGGGGGCGTTTCCGGCAGGTAGCCGATCCGGCGGCGCGCGTGGCCGGGTTCCTCGGCGAGGTCCGTGCCGTCGATGCGGATCACGCCCGCGCTAGGCCGGAGTTCACCGGCCATCATGCGCAGCGTCGTCGTCTTGCCGGCGCCGTTGATGCCCAGGAGGCCGAGCACTTCGCCCTGCGCGACCGCGAGGTCGAGCCCGGTGACGACGGGGCGCCCGGCAAGGCGCCGGGAGACGCCTTCGAGGGCGAGCAGGGCTGCGGCGGGTGTTTCCACTGGCGGATTGTTCCGGCCGGAGGCGTCTTAACGCAAGTTTCCGTGCGTCCGGGCGCCGCCGAGCGTACAATTCAGGGGTTTCAATCCGGTGTCCCGATTCAATGTCCCCATCCGTTTTCGATTTCCTCGCGCGCGGCCTGACCCAGGCCTCGTGGCCCGTGTGGCTTGTCTATGGCCTCGTCGTCACGCAGTTGACGATCATGGCGGTGACCTTGTACCTCCACCGCAGCCAGACCCACCGCGGCGTCGACTTCCATCCCGTCATTGCCCATTTCCTGCGCTTCTGGTCGTGGATTTCGACCGGCATGGTCACCCGCGAATGGGTCGCCGTGCACAGGAAGCATCATGCGAAGGTCGAGACGGTGGACGATCCGCACAGCCCGCAGGTGCTCGGCATCGGCAAGGTGTTTTGGGACGGCGTCGGCCTGTACCGGCAGGCGACCGAGTGCGACGAGGACATGGAGAAATATGGCCGCGGCACGCCGGACGACTGGATCGAACGTCACGTCTACAGCCGCTATCCGTACCTCGGCGTCAGCCTGATGCTGCTGGTGAACTTCGCGCTGTTCGGTTTCGTCGGCATCGCGATCTGGGCGCTCCAGATGATGTGGATCCCGTTCTGGGCCGCGGGCTTCGTCAACGGCGTCGGCCACTGGTGGGGCTATCGCAATTTCGAGACCTCGGACACGTCGACGAACATTTCGCCGTGGGGCGTGTGGATCGGCGGCGAGGAGCTGCACAACAACCACCACGCGTTCCCGAGTTCCGCGCGCTTCGCGCTGCGCAAGTGGGAAGTCGACATCGGCTGGATCGTCATCCGGGGTTTGCAGTCCGTCGGTCTCGCCAAGGTACTGCGCGTCGCGCCGGCGCTCGACGTGCGGCCGAACGTCAACCTGCCGGATGCCGATACCGTCAAGGCTCTGCTCGCGCACCGCTTCCACGTGATGAGCGACTACTTCCGGGGGGTCATCGCGCCGACGCTGCGCGAGGAAGCCGCGAGCGCCGGCGCCGGCCTGAAAGCGCTGCCGCGCAAGCTGCGCAAGGCGCTCGGCAATGGCGGGCGCTGGCTCGATGCCGGCTCGCGTGCGCGCATGGCGGCGTTCGTCGAGCGGCGCCCGCGCCTGCGCACGGTGTGCGAGTTCCGCGCCAGCCTCGCGGCGCTGGTCGACCGCAACGGTCGCAACGCCGACTCGATGGTCGAGGCGCTGAAGGAATGGTGCCGCGCAGCCGAAGCGACCGGCATCCGGACGCTGCAGGAGTTCGCCGCGAAGCTCAAGGGTTACCGGCTGGCCGGCGAGTCGATCTGAGGATCCGCTTCGCAGACAAGGAAAGCCCGCCATTCCGGTGGGCTTTTTCGCGTCTGCACTTGCCCGGACGGACGGCTGTGCGGCCAGCCGAATCGGATCCCGGGACTGCGAAGTCGGCGCACGACCCCGTCAGGGATCGAACCCGCTGACGAAAATCACGTCGGGATTTCCCGCTGCCTGATGTTCCTGGCCCTGGCGCTCCCGCTGGCCGCGGAAGCCGCTTCGGCACCCAGCCACTATCTGTTCGTGTGGGCAATGGAGGCTCGGCATCCCGATGCGCTGAAGGCGGTATCTGGAAGAAGCCTGACGATCAAGGCCATGCGCACCGCATTGGGGCTCGGCACGACTTCCTCGCCGTTTTCGATGTGCGTCCGGGATCGTCGTTCGGGAAACTGGTTGCAACGTTGCCTGCGGGGCCGGCCGTGCAGGCGCATCACACGAACTACGCGTTGCCCTCGGACGGTGTTCTGTACGCGAACGACTGGCTCGGGAATCGCACCTACGTCTTCGGACTTCGCGATCCCACGCACCCAAGGCTATTGCGCAAGTTCGAAAGTATCGGCACGTACAGCTACCCGCACTCGTTCGCGTACCTTCCCAACGGCAATACCGCGACATTCCAGTATTCCGGCGGGTTCAATCATGCGGCCGGCGGGCTGGTGGAATTCGATCCGCGGGGCCGGGTCGTGAAACCGGCTTCGGCGATCGTGGGCGGGCACCCGAATGTCCGTCCGTACAGCTTGATCTCGTCATCCCGCAGCTCGATCGCGTCGTGACCGGCAGCGCGGACATGATGGCGGCGCAAGCCAGCCATGTGGCGCAGGTCTGAAGCGGCTTCCGACCTGAAATTGATCAAGACCATGATCATGCCGTCGCCGCCCGACTGGTACTACGATACGGCGGCCGATTCGTCCGAGCCGCGCGTGCTTGCGGACGGCAAGACGGTCGTCGTTCCGACGTTCAACTGCGGGCTCTTCCTCGTGCATGGCCTCGCGACCGACAATCCGACACTGCAACATGTCTACGACTTCGGCTACCGCGGGTGCGAGGTGCCGGTGGTCGCGGGCGATTTCCTCATCGAGGCCATGCAGAGCGGGCATGCCATCGTGAGTCTCGACGTGCACGATCCGCAACATCCGCACGAGGTCGGTCGCATCCTGCTGCCGCCGGATGAGTATCCGCACTGGCTGGCGCTCGAACCGGGTGGCGATCGCATCGTCATTACGGGCTATGGCGCGCTGGCGACCAAGGTCCGGTTCGCGACCGTCGATCGCCGCACCGGGAAGCTGGCACTCGATTCGGCGACGATCGATTTCACGCGCGCGTGGCCGGATGGCTGGCGAGGTAGCGCCATCCCGCATGGCACCGTTTTCAGCAACCCTTGAGATCGGGTGCCCGTGGCGGGGCATGTAACGCGCGGCAAATCCCGAAGAGCCGTTGAGCCGCTGAAAAGGGAAACCCGCCTTGCGGCGGGTTTCCCGATTCCCGGGTGTCGTGCCGCACGTCGCCTATTTGATCTTGCCTTCCTTGTAGATCACGTGCTTGCGCACGACCGGGTCGTACTTCTTCACTTCCATCTTGTCCGGCGTGTTTTTCTTGTTCTTGTCGGTGGTGTAGAAGTGGCCGGTACCGGCGGAGGAAGTCAGGCGGATCTTGTCGCGCTTGGAAGCCATGGTGTTCTCCTGATGGACGAAACAGCGGCACAAGGATGTGCCGCCCGCGAATCAAGTCTTGATTCGCGAAGCCGAGTCCGGACATGTACCGGACTCGGCGTGCGACGACGAGCCCGGGAAGAGCTCGTTCGGCGCCGTCAAATACGTTCGCCGCGGGCGCGCATGTCGGCCAGCACGGCTTCGATGCCGTTCTTGTCGATCGTGCGCAAACCGTGGTTCGAGACGCGCAGCGTCACCCAGCGCTTCTCGGACGGTACCCAGAACCGGCGGGTGTGGAGGTTCGGCAGCCAGCGGCGGCGCGTGCGGTTGTTGGCGTGCGAAACGTTGTTTCCGGATACCGGCCGCTTGCCGGTGACCTGACAGACCCTGGACATGGCGAACCTCGTCGTGAACGGTGGCCGCCCGTTGGCCAGGACGGCGTCGGCCCGGCGGCGATCGATCGCACAGTGCCGGATCGCGGTTGCCGCATGTCACGGGAAGACCGCGACCCGCGCCACGTGGGCGCAAAAACGGCAAGGCGAGCCGCGCTTTATAGCGGATTCCGGGGGTTGCCGGCAAGTCGGGCGGCTCAGCTTTCCTCGACACCGGTGCGCTTTGCGCGGCGGATCAGCCACGCGACGCCGCGCAGGTCCGACAGGCCGACCAGGGTCCGCTGGAGGTTGTTGTAATTCGACTTCCCGGCGACGCGCGGGCGGTGGTTCACCGGCACGCTGACGACCCGCCAGCCGGCACGCTGCATCAGCGCCGGAAGGTACCGGTGCATGTGATCGAAATAGGGCAGGTCGAGGAACGCGTCGCGCTCGAACAGCTTGGTTCCGCAGCCGGTGTCGGGCGTGTCGTCGTGCAGGATCCGCGCGCGGATCGCGTTGGCCCATTTCGAGGCCCAGCGCTTGCTGCCGGGGTCCCGGCGGTGGACGCGCCAGCCGGCAAACAGCTTGATGGCGGCATCCGCCCGATCCCGTTCGGCGAGCAGCTTCGGAATGTCGGCGGGATCGTTCTGCCCGTCGCCATCGAGCGTCGCGATCCACCGCGCGCGGGCGGCCTTGACGCCGTTGCGGATCGCCGTGCTCTGGCCGCTCTGCCGGGCGTGACGCAGCACCCGCAGTTCCGGGTGGCGCCCTTTCGCCGCCGCGAGCACGGTAGCGGTGTCGTCGCCGCTCGCATCGTCGACATAGATGACTTCGAACGGCAGCCGGCCGCGCAGCGCGGCCACGATTTCGTCCAGCAACGGGTCGATGTTGTCCTGCTCGTTGTGCACGGGCACGACGACGGAGAGATCGGGCATCGACGGATACCGGCCAGAGTCGAAACGCGATTATCGCCGAAGGAGCGCGGGCCCGCAGGCCGTTCCGAAGCGCCGGTTACAGGGAACCCGCGGCCGCGAGCGGCGGATCGGCGAGCGCGGTCCGCCACGCGTCCGCGATCGCATCGAAGCTCGCGCCATTCGCGGCCAGCATCACCAGCGTGCCGTGGGCAATCGGAACTTCGCGGCCGTCGAGTCCTTCGCGGGAGAACTCGGTCGTCTCCGGCACGCGATGGCCAAGGACGTAGACGACGCTGACCGGCTGGCCGGCTTCGGGCATCACCATGTGCACGGTCTTGTAGGGGCCGACCGGGCAGTCGTGCACGTAGCTGATGCCGGACGGAACCATCGCCAGCGACACTCCACGGGCTGCGAATGCGGCAGTGATGTCGTGATCGGGCAACGGTGTCCGCGTATCGAGTGCGGCCATTTCCTTGCCATGCATGACGTGTTCGACGACCAGCGCCGGCAACGCAGGTGTTCCGGTGCGGTTGCGCCATCCGATCCCGATCGCGAGCACGAGGGCTGCCGCCGCCGCCAGCGCAAGCACGCCGCCGCGCCGCCATCGGGCGTTGGCTTTCGAGTGCTGCACCGTCGCCTGCGCGAGGATGATGCGGTCGGTCAAGCCGTCCGGTACCGGTACCGCCAAGGCCCGCGCGAGGCGGGCGTCGAATTCCTGTGCTTCGGCCATTGCCGACTGGCAACGCGGGCACGTCTCGACGTGTACGCGGGCGGCAGCGTCGGTGACCTGCGGGTCGATACCAAGGTGGCGCCGGAACTCAAGGCACTCCATGAAGCTCCGCCTCCGTCGCGCCGCCGCCGAGCAACGCGCGCAATTTCTGCCGTGCGCGGAATACCTGCGTCATCACGGCCGACTCGCTGATGCCGAGTTGCCCGGCAATCTCCGCGCACGAGTAACCGCCGAGCACCTGCAGCACCAGCGGCTCGCGGT
Source organism: Lysobacterales bacterium (assembly GCA_046347015.1). GTDB lineage: Bacteria > Pseudomonadota > Gammaproteobacteria > Xanthomonadales > Rhodanobacteraceae > Dokdonella_A. The sequence goes on from JAXMHA010000006.1 coordinate 16,546, forward strand.
ACTTCGGCTCGAGCTTGCGGATCGCGCGGCGCGTCAGCGCGTCCTCGCCGCTCGCGTCCGGCCCGGGGCCCGGATCGCCGACTTCCATTTCGGTGACGTCGTCGGTCGGCATCGCCTTGCGCTCGAACAGGCGCGCCCGCTCGCGGCGCAGGATCGTCATCAGCCACGCCTTGGCCGCGCCCGCGTCGCGCAGTGCGTCCAGCGAGCGCCATGCCCGAAGGAGGGTTTCCTGGACCAGGTCCTGCGCCAACGCCGACTCTCCGCACAACCAGTACGCGTAGCGGTAGAGCTCGCCCGAGTGCGCGCGGACGAGGGCATCGAACTGGCGCTGGCGAGAGTCCACCGCACCTTCAGACCGGCCGGAAGCGCCGGAGCTTGCAGCCGAGGCGTCGTCTTCAGGCATCGAAATCGGCTTGGAAGACGGCGTCGTCCACGACCGTGATCGTGCCGGACATGCCGGCGCCGCCGGGGCCGCCATGGACCTCGCAGTGGTACGGCACGCTGCCGGAGGTGGGGAAAGTCACCATTGCCGACCATGAGTTGCCGGACGGATCGCCGCTGCCACCCGTCCCGTCGCCGTCGCAGCCGTTCGCGCAGCGGAACTGGGTCACGGCATCGGGATCGGCGACGGCGTTGTGGAAACCGCCGGCATTGGTGAAGGTGACGGTGTCGCCGACTGAAACGGTCAGCGTCGAAGGCGTGAAGATCAGGCCGCTACCGCCGACTGCGATGGCGTGGTTGCTGGCGTAAGCCGGGGAGGCGGCGGTGGCACCGGCGATCGTTGCGAACAGGATACTGGCGCGCATGGTGATGATCCGGGGTTGGCGCGGCGTCATGGCCGCGTGCAACTGCATATCATGCGCAATTGCATTCGTGTCCGCCAGTGCTCAGCGCAGCCGCTCGAGGATGCCGTCCAGCGCATCGAGGTCGTGGTAGTGGATCACGAGGCGGCCGCGCCCGCCGCGCCCGTGCCTGACCTCGACGCGCGTGCCGAGCGACTCGCCGAGCGAGCGCTCGAGGTCGGCGATGTCCGGGTCGATCCTGCGGCGCGCAGCGCGCTTGCCGGCGCCCTTGCCGCCTTCGCCGCGAACGACGGCTTCGAGTTGGCGCACCGACCAGCCCTCGTCGCGCGCCCGAGCCGCGAGGGCCGACGCGCGGGGCGGCGGCAAGGCCGCGAGCGCGCGGGCGTGGCCCATGTCGAGCTCGTGGGCATCGATCATCGCGCGCACGTCCGCGGGTAAATCGAGCAACCGCAGCAGGTTCGTCACCGCCGCGCGCGAGCGGCCGACCGCATCGGCGATCGCCTGGTGCGTCAAGCGAAACTCTTCCAGCAGCCGCGCCAGCGCCTGGGCTTCCTCGATCGGCGTCAGGTCCTCGCGCTGGATGTTCTCGATCAGCGCCATCGCGACGAGGTCCTTGTCGGGCACGGCGCGGACGACGGCGGGAATCTCGGCGAGCCCGGCCTTCCGCGCCGCACGCCAGCGCCGCTCGCCGGCAATCAATTCGTAGCGGTCGTGCGAGATCGCACGGACCACGATTGGCTGGATGATCCCCTGCGCCTTGATCGACGCGGCCAGCTCGTCCAGCCGTTCATCATCGAACGCGTGCCGCGGTTGGTAACGCCCCGGCTGAATCCTGTCGATCGCGATCGTCGCCAGCGCGGAACCGGCGTCGTCGGCCGGCGTGTCGCCGGTCCCGAGCAGGGCGTCGAGGTCGCGCCCGAGTCCGCCGCGTCGACGTGCCGACATCTTCCGTTCTCAGTGGGCCGTCGCCGCGGCCGGCTGGTGCTGGCGGCGGATCATCTCGCCGGCGAGGCCGAGGTAGGCGATCGCGCCGCGCGAGGCACGGTCGTACAGGTTGATCGGCTTGCCGTGGCTCGGCGCCTCGGCGAGGCGCACGTTGCGCGGAATCACCGAGCGCAACAACTTGTCCCCGAAGTGCTTGCCGAGTTCGGCCGACACGTCGTTGCCGAGGTTGTTGCGCACGTCGAACATCGTCCGCAACAGGCCCTCGATCTCGAGGTGCGGGTTCAACCGCTGGCGCACGGCCTTGATCGTATCGAGCAGCGAGGTCAGGCCTTCGAGCGCGAAGTACTCGCATTGCACCGGAATCAGCACGCTGTCGGCCGCTGCCAATGCGTTGAGGGTCAGCAGGTGCAGCGACGGCGGACAATCGATCAGGATGACCTGGTAGCGGTCGGAGACTTTCGCGAGATGCTCGCGCAGTCGCGACTCGCGCGCGATCGCATCCATCAACTTCAGTTCCGCCGCGGTCAGGTCGCGATCGGCCGGCAGCAGGTCGTAACCGGCCTCGACCGGGCGGATGGCTGCTTCGATCGGCGCTTCCTCGAGCAGGACTTCGCAACCGTTCGGGTGCGCGTCGCGCTTGTCGACTCCGGACGCCATGGTCGCGTTCCCCTGCGGGTCGAGGTCGACCAGCAGTACCTTGCGCTTGGTCTCGACCAGCGCCGCGGCCAGATTGACTGCCGTCGTCGTCTTGCCGACGCCGCCCTTCTGGTTCGCGATGGCGATGATGCGGGTCATGGACGGATCGCGGAGCGGTCGCCGGGCCCGACAGTTTGGCGGTTCGCGCGCCGGATTGCCACGACATGCCGTTCGGCGCCGAGGCCGGGGACCTCGAGGCGGGTCACGCCGGCAACCTCGAATGCGTCAGGCATGTCAGCAATCTCGTCATCCGGGCGCCGTCCCTTCATCGCAAGCCAGAGGCCGTCCGGCGCCAGCAGGTGGCCGCCGGCGGCGAGCATGTCGGCGAGGCTCGAGAAGGCCCGCGACGTGATCGTGTCGAACTCTCCGGCGACGGATTCGACACGGCCCTCGACCACGATCGCGTTGTCGAGCCCGAGTTCACGCACCGCTGCGCGCAGGAAGCGCGCCTTCTTGCCGTTGGCGTCGATCAGCGTGACGCGGCGCTCGGGTGCGGCGATCGCAAGCGGAATTCCCGGCAGTCCAGCACCCGAGCCGAGGTCGGCGAGCGATGCGCCGGTGGCGAAACGCGCGATCGCCAGCGAGTCGAGGAGGTGCCGGGTCACGATCTCGCCGGGTTCCGTCACCGCGGTCAGGTTGAACGCGCGGTTCCAGCGCAGCAGCAGGTCGACGTATGCGGCAAGGCGCGCAGGTGCATCGGCCGGGAGCGGCACCGCGAGCGCCGCGAGGCCGGTAGACAAGGACTCGAGTGGGATGGGACCGGTGGTCATCGTGCCGCGCCGGCCGTGCCGGACGCGGCAGTATCGGTGTCGGTCGCGCAGGAATCCAGCGCCGGCAACAGCGGTCAGGCGGCTTGCGCGAGTTCGGCCGCCTTCAATTCGACGCGCGTCACCAGCACGCCCTTGCCCCTGAATTCCTGGTTCAACGCGTGCTTGAGCCATGTCCGGCGCGAGTCGGTGGTCTCCGGCAGCGTCGGCTGGCGAAATAGGTCGCGGGTGCGCTGGTGCAGGGAATCCTCGACCTGCTCGATGACGTCCTCGGCTCGTTCCGGATCGATGACCTGGAAATACAACGTGCCCCGGAACGCCTGGCCGTCGACGGACAGTCCGTCGATCTCGGTCGTGTCACCGGTGAGGCGGATGCGCCGCGAGACGCGCTCGAGCAAGGGCAGCACAAGGTGGGTGCCGGCACCGATCATCCGGATGTGGCCGCCCATCCGGCGGAACGTGTAGACCTGCCCTTCCGGCACGTGGCGCACCGATGCAACGATCAGCAAAGTCATTGCCGCAAGGGCCATGAGGACGGTCAGGGGCATCATTGGTCTTGTCCAGCAATCGGTTACATGAAGTTCTTGCTGTTCGACTTCATATCACTTCCGGATCGAACTAACAAGGCCTTAACTATAATGCGGCATCGCAACAGTGGGACCGGTTTCCGGGGCGCCCGTTCGCACCTCGGTCAGGTTGCAGCAAGTTTGATGCCGGAGGCATGAGCGAATACGGCGCTGAATGACTGCGATTACGTGACGAAGTTGCCGGATTCCCTGACGGAAACTGACAACCGGCGCAAGTGAAGCGACACGTCGATCCGGCCAAGGGGGTCTCCGCGACGCTAGAATGACCGGCTCACGGACGTCCGTTCATTGCGCGAGGCTCGCCATGCCCTTTCCCGCCGTGCGAATGCGCCGCATGCGGCGTGATGCCTTTTCGCGGGCGCTGATGCGCGAAACGGTCGTGCGTCCCGCCGACCTGATCCTGCCCGTGTTCGTCCGCGAAGGCCGGGATGTCGCCGAGCCGGTCGCGTCGATGCCGGGCGTCGAGCGGCTGTCGATCGACCGGGTCGTCGCGCTGGCCGGTCAGGCCCTGGAACTCGGGATCCCGGCACTCGTGCTGTTCCCGGTCACGCCGCCGGAAGCGAAGAGCCTCGATGCCCGTGAGGCATGGAATCCCGCCGGCCTGGTGCAACGGGCGGTACGGGAGTTGAAGCGCGCGCACCCGGTCCTCGGTGTCATCACCGATGTCGCGCTCGATCCATTCACGACGCACGGACAGGACGGACTCGTCGATGATTCCGGCTACGTTGCCAATGACCCGACCGTCGAAGTGTTGGCTCGGCAGGCGGTGTCGCACGCGGAAGCCGGCGCCGACATCGTCGCGCCGTCGGACATGATGGATGGGCGTGTCGGTGCGATCCGCGCCGAGCTCGATGCCGGCGGCTTCGTCCATACCCGGATCCTGGCGTATTCCGCGAAGTACGCGTCGTCGTTCTACGGTCCCTTCCGCGACGCAGTCGGTTCCGCCGCGAACCTCGGCACCGGCGGCAAGCATACTTACCAGATGGACCCGGGCAATTCCGACGAGGCGTTGCGTGAAGTCGCGCTCGACCTCGAGGAGGGCGCGGACATGGTGATGGTGAAGCCGGCGTTGCCGTATCTCGACGTCGTCCGCCGTGTCAAGGAACGGTTCGGTGTGCCGACGTTCGCCTATCAGGTGAGCGGTGAGTACGCGATGCTGAAGGCTGCGGCCGGCAACGGCTGGCTCGACGAGGCAGCCTGCGTGTTCGAGACGCTGACCGCGATCAAGCGCGCCGGCGCCGATGCGATCCTGACGTACTTCGCGCTGGACGTGGCGCGACGGTTGCGAGAAACCTGAAGCCATGACGGTCGGCGATCGCGCCAGCGGCACCGTCCGGCCTGTGGAGCAACGCCCGGTGACGCCGGTGGCGATGGAGCGCTTCGCCGTATTCGGAAGTCCGCTGTCGCACACGCTGTCGCCGAAGATCCACCGCGCCTACGCCGCGCAGTTCGGCAAGACGATCGATTTCCGCTCGATCGAAGTGACGGGGAATCGCTTCCCGGCAGCCCTTGCCAACTTTGCTGCCGCAGGCGGGCGCGGGGCCAACCTCACCTCGCCGTTGAAGGAGGGCGTCCTGCCGTTGTGCCGGGAACTGTCCGCCCGCGCAGCGCGCTGCGGCAGCGTCAATACGCTCGTCCGCAATCACGCGGGCTGGTACGGCGACACGACCGACGGCGCAGGACTCCTGCGCGATCTGGCCATGCGTGCGAATTTCGATCCGTCGGGCGCCCGCATCCTGCTGTTCGGCGCGGGTGGCGCCGCGCGCGCCGTGGCGTTCGCGCTGCTCGACGCGGGCGCGGGATTCCTGTTCATCGCCAACCGGACGCCGGAACGCGCCGAGGCATTGGCAACCGCGCTGGGCCCGCGTTCGCGCGCGGTGCCGCCGGATGCGATCGTCATGCCGTTCGACCTTGCCGTCAACGCGACGACGGCGGGGCATTGCGGAATTTTCCCGTGGCCGCGGATCCATGCGCGGTGGGCGCGGCTCGCAGTCGACCTGTCGTACGGCAACGCCGCCGGGCCGTTCCTGGCGTGGGCCGCCGAGAGCGGCATCACGACCGCGACCGACGGGCTCGGCATGCTGGTCGAGCAGGCCGCCGAATCCTTCGCGATCTGGCACGGGCGGCGCCCGGATACCGATTCGGTGTACGCACGCCAGCGCGGTGGCGCGTAGGGCGAACCCACGCGGGGTCCTGTTCGGGTTTCCGCGCGGTCCGCCGTGGCCCACGCACGCCGCCGCGATCGGTCAGTGGGAAGCGGCCCGGCATACCGCACCGAGGTAAGTGTCCTTCAACCGCACGTAGTGGCGGGCGGAATAGTGCAACTGCTCGATCTCGCCTTGGCCCAACGCGCGCACCCGGCGCGCCGGGTTGCCGAGCCACAGTTCGCCCTCGCCGACGATCGTGCCGGGCGTGACGACGGCGCCCGCGCCGATCATCGCGTGGACGTGCACCACCGCGCCATCGAGCACGGTCGCATGCATCCCGATCAGGCACGCGTCGCCGATCGTGCAGGCGTGCAGGATTGCGCCGTGGCCGATGGTGACGTCGGCGCCGATGATGAGGGGCCGGCCGCCGGGCGTGTACGGGCCATCGTGGGTGACGTGCAGGATCGCGCCATCCTGGATGTTCGTGCGCGCGCCGATGCGGATCCGGTTCACGTCTCCACGCACGACGGCGCCCGGCCACAGCGAACTGTCCGTTTCGATCTCGACCGCACCGATCACCGTGGCTGCCGGGTCGACGTAGACGCCGGCCGCAAGGCGCGGGCTTGCACCTTCGAAATCACGTATGCTCATGGACCGTACGCGTGGTGTCCGCACGTTTCGCGCCGCGGCCGAGTCTAGCCGATGCCTGTGCGGTGGCGTGCGTGGAGTTCCAATGGATACGCCTTCGCCAATCCCCGGTCTGACCCGCATCGTCGCGCGCCAGCGCGCGGCGTTCGCCCAGCACGAGCCCGACTACCGCCAGCGCATCGATGACTTGCGCCGGCTGCGGGCCGCCTTTCGCCGCGACCTGCCGGCGTTCGCCGATGCGATGAGTGCCGATTTCGGGCATCGCTCGCGGCACGAGAGCCTCTTGACCGACGGCATGACGGTGCTTGGCGAGATCGACCACACACTCGCGAACCTGCGCCGCTGGATGCGGCCCGTGCGCGTGCGCGTCGATGGCGTGTTCCTCCCGGCCAGCGCCGAGATCCGCTATCGGCCGCTCGGCGTCGTCGGGGTGATCGCGCCGTGGAACTATCCGGTGAACCTGGCGCTCGTGCCGATGGTCGGCGCGCTTGCGGCCGGCAACCACGTCATGCTGAAGCCGTCGGAGTTGACCCCGCGCACCGGTGCGCTGCTGGAGCGGATGCTCGGCGACGTGTTCCCGCCCGAGCGCGTTGCCTGCGTCAGCGGCGGCCCCGACGTCGGCGCGGCGTTCGCGGCGCTGCCGTTCGACCACCTCGTGTTCACCGGCTCGACCGCGATTGGCCGCAAGGTCATGCAATCGGCGGCCGGGAACCTGACGCCGGTCACGCTCGAACTCGGCGGCAAGTCGCCGGCGATCCTCGCGCCGGGGTTCCCGGTGGCGCTCGCGGCGTGGCGCATCGCGGCCGGCAAGATGCTGAACGCGGGGCAGACCTGCGTCGCGCCGGACTACGTGCTGTTGACCGCCGCCGCGCGGGAGCCCTTCATCGCGGCGTTCCGCGACTACATCGCCCGCCACTACCCGCAGCTGCGCGACACGCCGGACTTTTCGAGCATCGTCAACGACGCGCACTACGCGCGGCTCACCGCGCTGGTCGACGAAGCGCGCGCCGGGGGCGCCAGGGTCATGACGGTGCCGGACGATGGCGCGCACGACCCCGCGCGGCGCGTGTTCGCGCCGACGCTGGTGTGCGATGCGCCACCGGAATCGCGGTTGCTGAAGGAGGAGATCTTCGGGCCGATCCTGCCGCTGGTGACCGTCGCCGATGTCGATGCGGCGGTCGCCTATGCCAATGCGCGCCCGCGGCCGCTCGCACTCTATCTCTTCGATCGCGATTCGAGGCGAGTGCAGGCCGTGCTCGATTCCGTGCACGCGGGCGGCGTGACCGTGAACGACTGCCTGCTGCATTTTGCGCAGAGTCGCCTGCCGATCGGCGGCATCGGTCCGAGCGGCATGGGCCAGTACCACGGCCATGCGGGATTCGAGACGTTTTCGAAGGCAATGCCGGTCGTGCACCAGGTGCGGCACTCGCCGCTCGCGCTGCTGCGGCCACCGTACCTGCGGCGCGCGGAACGGTTGCTGCGGTTCCTGACGCGATGATGCCGCCCGCGCTCGCGATCGGTCCGCATCGGATCGACCCGCCCCTCGTGCTGGCGCCGATGGCCGGCGTCACCGACAAGCCGTTCCGGCGCCTGTGCAAGGACCTCGGGGCCGGGCTCGCGGTGTCGGAGATGACGACCTCCGACCCGAAGTTGTGGTCGACGCGGAAATCGCTCCACCGCATGGACCACGCCGGCGAGCCGGCGCCCGTCGCGGTGCAGATTGCCGGCGCCGATCCGGTGCGCCTGGCCGACGCCGCGCGCCACAACGTCGAGCATGGCGCCCGGTTGATCGACATCAACATGGGCTGCCCGGCGAAGAAGGTCTGCAATGCGTGGGCCGGCAGTGCGCTGTTGCAGGACGAGGCGCTGGTCGCGCGGATCCTCGCCGCGGTCGTGCGCGCGGTCGACGTGCCGGTCACGCTGAAGATTCGCACCGGCTGGGACCCGCAGCACCGCAATGGCGTTGCGATCGCGAGGCTCGCCGAGGCGAACGGCATCGCCGCGCTCGCGGTGCACGGCCGCACCCGGTCGGAAATGTACCTCGGCGCCGCGGAGTACGAGACGATCGCCGCCATCAAGGCCACGGTGCGGATTCCGGTGCTCGCGAACGGCGACGTCGACGGCCCGGTGAAGGCGCGCGCGGTACTCGATGCGACCGGCGCCGATGCACTGATGATCGGCCGCGCCGCGCAGGGGCGGCCCTGGATATTCGGCGAGATCGCGCACTTCCTCGCGACCGGCGAAATCCTGCCGGAGCCGGCGCCGGAGCGCGTGCGCGACATCCTGCTCGGACACCTTGCGGAGTTGTACGCGTTTTACGGCGAGGCGCAGGGCGTGCGCATCGCGCGCAAGCACCTCGCGTGGTATGCGCGCGACCGGGACGAGAACGCGGCGTTCCGCGCGATCGTCAATCGCGCCGAGACCGCCGCCGAGCAGATGCACCTGACCCGCGACTACTTCGACGGTTTGGCGGAGGCACCGCGGCGCGCGGCCTGACGCCGGATCCACGCGCGCCCGACGACGGCCGCGAACAGGATCCCGAGGAAGGCCGAGTACGCGCCGATCGAGCTGATCACGTGCCGCCACACCGGCGGCCCGACGCCCTCGTTGGCGACGAACAGCGCGTGGGCGAGGACAAGGCCGGCCGCGAGCGCGAGCGCGATCGCGGCGAGGTCGTAGCCGCGGCCCGGCGCGTCACCGTGCTGCCAGCCGGGCCGCCACCAGTAGAGCCCGCCCAGGATTGCGAGGCACGGCGCGAACAGCGCCAGCGTCAGCCACGGCATCACGCCGTTCCATCGCGTTCGGCGCGCAGGGTGGCCAGCGCGGCGTGGACTGTCATGGAGTCGGCGTGCCCGTACGCGTCGACCACGCCGTCAGGGCCCGGCAGCACGAACGCGAAGTCGGCGGCGGGTTCAGGCTCGAACGCGACAGCACCACCGATCAGGGCGGCGAGGTATCGCCCGGCCTCGCGTCCCGAAGCAAATGCGCGGCTTTCGAGCAACAGTGCGTCACCGGCCATCAGCTTGAAGCGGAATGCACCGTTCGCGTCCCGGAAGTGCTTGACACGGGGAGCCGGGCCCGTGGCCTTCGGTGCCGGGCCGGGCGTCTGCCGCGACCGCCGTTGCACGGCGTCCCCGAGGCCAACCGTCGCGTGCAGCGCCGCCAGGAACGGCGCGCTGATCGCGCGCGCCCGCGCCGCACCGTCGTGCAACGCGTTCTCGATGTCGTCGGGTTTCCGGATCAGCGCATCGTAGCGTTCGCGTGCCGGCGCGATTTCACGGTCGATCCGCTCGAACAGCTTCTGCTTGGCGTCGCCCCAACCGATGCCCGCAGCGAACGCTTCGCGCATCGCCGCGGTTTCGTCGGCGGTGGCGAACGCACGGTAGATCGCGAACACGTTCGACGGGTCCGGGTCCTTCGGCTCGCCGGGTGCGCGCGAGTCGGTGACGATCGCGAGCACCGCGCGCCGGAGTTCCTTCGGTGGGAGCCACAGCGGGATCGTGTTGCCGTAGCTCTTCGACATCTTGCGGCCGTCGATGCCGGGCAAGGTCGCAACCTGTTCCTCGATCGCGGCTTCGGGCAGCACGAACGGTTCGCCGTGGTTTCCCGTGGCTTCGCGCCAGGCGGCGCCGTAGATGTGATTGAAGCGCTGGGCGATCACGCGCGCGATCTCGATGTGCTGCACCTGGTCGCGTCCGACCGGCACACGGTCGGCGTTGAACATCAGGATGTCGGCGGACATCAGCACCGGGTACAGGTAAAGCCCGGCGCCGATGCCCGCATCCGGGTCGTCGCCGGCCGCCGTGTTGGCGTCGACCGCGGCCTTGTACGCATGCGCGCGGTTGAGCACGCCCTTCGCGGTGACGCAGGTCAGGAGCCAGGTCAACGCCGGGATCTCCGGGATGTCCGACTGGCGGTAGAAGTACGCCCGCCGGACGTCGAGGCCGAGCGCCAGCCACGTGGCCGCGATCTCGAGGCAGGATTGGCGGATGCGCCCGGGATCGTCGCACTTGACCAGCGCGTGGTAGTCGGCAAGGAAGTAGAACGCCTCGACGTCGGGCGCGTGGCTGGCCTCGATGGCCGGGCGGATCGCGCCGACGTAGTTGCCGAGGTGTGGCGTGCCGGTCGTCGTGATGCCGGTCAGTGTGCGGTTCGGGCGGGGCATGGCAACGGCTGCGGTTGACGGGGCAGTGTACGGCATCGAAACGGCATCGAAGGAGCGCATGGCGACTTCCGAATCCTGGTGAAAAGGCCGGCGCAGCCGCCACGGCGGACGTCTCCGCCGCTGTGAGTCGGTCTCGAGACTTAGGTCCCGGGACTGTTTCGGCGCGGTGACGACCTGCGTTAAGAATACGTTGCGCCGCCCCGCCCGGGGCTTCCATGTTCGCTGGCGCAGCGTCACTTCCGGGGGACCCCATGAAATCCGAGACACTTGCGTTGGGCGCGCTTGCGCTCGCCGTGGTCGTGGCCGCGCCGCTGTCGGCCCGCGCCCAGGAACAAGGTACGAAGACCGGCCAATCTGCCCCCGACGCCGAAAAATCGATCCAGCTCGAAAAGGTCGAGGTCAAGGAGTGGATGCTGCCGGACGACGCCCGGCCGAAGCTCGACTTCATCATGAAGGAAGTCGATGGCCCGCTGATCACGGTGACGAAGAAGACCTCGATCACGAAACTCGACAACATCCCGACCATCGTCAACAACAACATTCGTGAAGTGTTCTCGCAGACGCCGGGTGTGTACGTTGCCGAACAACAGGCGCCGGGCCAGGTCAACCTGTCGTATCGCGGCATCGGCAACCCGCAGGAATCCGAGTACGTCGGCGTGTTCCGCGACGGGATTCCGCTGGAAGGCGACTGGATCGGCTTCCCGACCCTGTACGTGTTCCCGTTGCCGCAGACGATTTCGCAGGTGCAGGTGATCCGCGGCGGTTCCTCGCTGCTGTACGGCCCGGAGCCCCCACCCGCGATCAACCTCGTCAGCGAGCCGCCCTCGACGAAACCCTTGGCCGGCGAGAGCGAGAACGTCGTCGGTTCGAACAGCCTGTTCGCGACGTTCAACCGCATTTCCGGTACCCAGGGGCATTGGGATTTCCTCGCCGACGCGAACTACCGCACGACCGACGGACAGCGCGACAACGGCGACTCGAAGCTGAAGGGTGCGGACTTCCACGTCGGGTATCGTCCGGACGAGCGGTCGTACACGGCGCTCGACCTGCACGCCTACGACCTCGACGCGGGCAACGCCGGGCTCCTCACGTATCCGCAGTTCACCACCGATCCCGATACGACGGCGACGCCGCACGACCGCCTGTGGACCCAGCGCTACGTGCTGAGCCTGACGCACCAGCACGAACTCGGCGATGACACCGACCTCGTCGCCAAGGCCTGGACTGGCTACCAGGACCAGGCTTCGCGCTCGCAGGATCGCGGCCCCGCTCCGACGACCGCGACATTGCAGGACGAGCAGTTCCGCTTCTACGGCGTCGACGTGCGCGGCGTGCACCACTGGGGCCGCGGCAATGCCTTCACCGTCGGCACCACGCTGTACCACTCCGACGCGCCGTTCCGCCAGTGGGAAGCGGACAGCCTGACGGCCGACGAATACGACCGTCACGGCAATCCGTGCCTGTCGCCGGCGGACGTCGAGTGCGAGAAGCTGCGGCAAGCGCGCTCGACCGATTACGGCGCGATCTTCGCCGAGAACGTGTTCCGGCTGCCGCACGCGTGGCACATCGTGCCGTCGATCCGGCTCGAGCGCGAAAAGGTCGACATCGATGAAACAATCAAGCCGCCGTTCCTGCAGCGGGGCCTGGTCGACCGCTCGGTGACGCACACGGTGCCGCTGCTCGGCATCGGCATCGGCAATGATTTCGGCCACCTCAACGAAAGCTATTTCAACGTCTCGCAGGGCTGGCGGCCGGTGCGTTATTTCGACATTGCCTCGCCGTTCGGGAATACCGACTCGACGCCCCTCAATGATCCCGACCCGACCCACGTCCTGTCGTACGAACTCGGCGTACACGGAACGCCGTTGCCGGGCCTCTTCTACGACGTCAGCCTGTTCCAGGTGAACGTCAGGGACCGCATCGAGGCGCAACAGGTGCCGAACGCGCCGCCCGGCAACACGTTCAACGTCAACACCGGCGACACGCGCAGCCGCGGCTTCGAGGGCGAGGTCCACTATGACTTCCTTGCCGCGCGCGATCCGCACACGACGCGCCACTTCTCGGTGTTCGCGAACCTGTCGTTGCTCGACGCGAAGTTCACGTCGTCGATCAACCCGGCGAACATCGGCAACATGCCGGCGTTCTCGCCGAAATACCTCGCCCGCGCCGGCATCACGTACCGCGAGGACGGCAAGCTGAAGGTCGCGCTGTCGGCGGTGTCGGTCGCGAGCCAGTACTACTCGGATGCGAACACGCCGGCTTCACCGCCGTTCCTCACGCCAGCCAAGGTGCCGTCGTACACCGTCGCGGATTTCTCGGCCGACTGGTGGGTGGTTCCGCACATCCGCCTGCTCGGTGGCATCTCGAACCTGACCGATCGCGTGTATTACTCGCGCGTGTTCTTCTCCGGTGGCATCGATCCGGCCCCCGGACGCACGTTCTACGTCGGCGCCGCGTACGAGTTCTGATTGCCGGATTCCGGCCTGCCCGTGGCGGATAGTCGCGGGCAGACGTGACCCGGTCGACGATTCCGGTCTGCGGCGCTGGCGTCGGTGGCAACGGTGGACCACCATCGGTAGCGGCCACCGGAGCGTCGCCGTGAAACCGTACCTTCGCTGCATGCCGTTTCTCGCGTTGTTCGCTTCGCTCGGCGCCGGGGCGGCGACGCTCGACATCGACGCGGCATTGCGAACCCGTCTCGTGAATCTCGGGCCGGGCACGCGCCTCGTCGTCAGCGGGTTCCCGGATGGCGCCGACGGCTCGGTTGCCGTGACCTTGCGCCGGTTCGACGTCTACGCGCCGGACGGATGGCTCGTCGCGGTGTCGGAATCGGACAACCGGCCCGTTCCACGCAGTTCACGGCATCACCTGCTGGGTGCCAGTGCCGATGGGCGCGTGCGGCTCTCGTTGTCGTTCGATCCTGACGGCGGGCGCATCACGGGCTCGGGCGAAGGTCCGGCCGGACCCTTCGTGTTGGCGGCGACGCCGCAAGGATCCATCGTGCGCGTCGCGGCCGTCCCACCCGCCACCGGATTGCCACAGGGTGTCGTACCGATCATCGATTCAGCCAACGATTCGATTCCGTCGCCACAAGCCCGCGTGCAGTGGGCGTCGGCGGGCGGAAAAGTGCCCACCGGCGGGAACCCGCCGCTGGCGACGGCGACGATCGCGATCGACACCGACGTCGAGTTGCTGTCGCTCCGGTTCGGCAACGACACCACGGCGGCGGCGGACTGGATTGCCGATCTCTTCGCCGCGATGAACGTGATGTACCAGCGCGACCTCGGCGTCGCGCTGGTCGAAGGCGCGACGGTCCTGCGCGTCGGGACCGATCCGTACGACGCCGCGGATACGCCCGCCGACCAGACCGACCTCGACGAATTCGGCAGTTACTGGCAAGCCCACTACGGCGCCGTGCCGCGCGTGTTCGCGGCCCTGCTGTCCGGCAAGTCGCAGAGTCCCAACAGCGCGTCCGGCATTGCGTGGATCGACGCCTACTGCGCCACCGCGTCACAAGGCGGCGGCTACAGCGTGAACCAGGTTTTCACCAATCCGTCGATTCCACTGTCGTATTCCGCCGAGATCGTCGCCCACGAGCTCGGGCACAACTTCGGTGCGTGGCACACGCACTGCACCAACGCGACGACCGGTTTCGCGCCGACGTCGACCAACACGATCGACCAGTGTTATTCCGGGGAAAGCTCTTGCTACAGTGGTCCGACGAGTTGCCCGGCCAGTGGCCCCGGCCATCCTGCAGGTACCGTCATGAGCTATTGCAACATGATCGGCTGTGGCGGTGGCGAGAACGTGTTGTCCTTCCATCCGGCCCAGATCGGCCCGCTCACGCAGCTCATCGCGGCCGCAACGCCGGGCTGCATCGACGGCGAGGAGATTTTCGGCAACGGCTTCGACTGAGTGCGCGGCGGCGTGAAACCGCGCCGCACGTTACACTGCCCACACCTGCCGTTTCCCGCCGTCCGATCTTGCCGTTGCCTTTCCGCGCGATCCGTCTGGTCGTCTGCTTCGCCGCCATCCTGGCAGCGAGGCCGGCAGTCGCCGATCGTGCATCCGAACGCCAGCAATTCCGCAACGCCTATGCCGCCGCGCAACAACCGCATGGCGATTGGCGCAAGCTCGCGGTCGGACTCGAGGATTACCCGCTCTTCCCCTATCTCGAACTCGCGGCGCTGGAGCGCGACCTCACGTCGGTCGATGCCGCGGCCGTATCGCGTTTCCTCGCGCGTTGGCCGGATACCTTGCCCGCGGAAGAACTGCGCAGTGCCTGGCTCGGTGAGCTGGCGCGCCGTGGCGACTGGGCGGGCTTCCGCAAGTTCTGGCGCGGCTCGACCGATCCGGCGCTGCGTTGCCGGGAACTCCAGGCGCGGTTGGCCGGTGGCGAGCATCTCGACTACGCAGGCGACCTTGCCGGCCTGTGGGAAGCGGCGAAGGCGCTGCCCGGCGAGTGCGGTGCGGTGATCGATGCCGCGGTCGCCGCCGGCGTGCTGACACCGGAGCGGATCTGGCAGCGAATCGAGCGTGAGGCTGCCGATTTCCACGCAGACGCGATCGATCGTCTCGCGACCCGTCTCGAACCCGACGGGCGCGCTGCCGCGGCGCGCATTGCGGCCGCCATTCGTGATCCGGCGAAAACGCTGGCGGGCGCCGGCGGCTGGGCCGACACGGCGCGCGCACGGGATGCCGTCGCGTTCGGCATCGCGCGCTACGCGCGGCGCAACAGTGCGGGCGCCGAAACGCTGTGGGCGGGACTCCAGGATCATTTCGCGTTCGACGAATCGCAGCGGGACCTGATCCTGAACGCGCTGGCGGTGTTCCGCGCGACGAGCTATTCCGACGACGCGAAGGCACGGCTCGATGCGCTGCCGGCATCGGCGCGTGATGCGACGAGCCGTGCATGGCAGGTGCGAATCGGCCTTGCATCGGGCGACTGGGCGGCCGTTCTTGCAGCGATCGACGCCATGCCGCCGAATGAGGCATCCGATTCCCGCTGGCGTTACGTCAAGGCGCGCGTGCTGGCCAAGCTCGACCGCAAGGCCGAGGCCGAACCGCTGTTCGCCGACCTCGCCGACGAGGCGAACTTCGAAGGGTTCCTCGCCGCCGACTGGCTCGGCCAGCCGTACCGCATCTGTCCGCGCACGCTGCCCGACGAATCCGGCGACACCGGGTTCCAGCGCGACGCCGGGCTCGACCGCGCGTTCGAGTTCTTTGCCCTCGATTTGCTGCCGCAGGCGCGGCGCGAGTGGAACTTCGCCTATCCAAGGCTCGATGGCGCGCAGAAGCTGCGCGCGGTCGACCTTGCCTATCGCCGCGGCTGGTACGACCGCCCCGTGTTCGCGCTGTCGGCCGAACCGTCGACGCAGCGCTACTACACCGAGCGGTTTCCGCTCGCGCTCGAGTCCCGCGTGCGACGCGATTCGCGCGCCACCGGCCTCGATCCGGCCTGGACCTACGCGATCATCCGTGCCGAAAGCGCGTGGATGACGGACGCGCGGTCGGGCGCCGACGCGCTTGGCCTGATGCAACTCTTGCCTGGCGTCGCCCGTGAGCTGGCGCGTGCGTCGAAGCTGCCGTACGGCGGCCGCGGCGACCTGTTCGACCCGGCCATCAACATCGATTTCGGCACCCGCTACCTCGCGCAGATGGCGGGCCGCTACGACGGCAGCCCGTGGCTCGCGAGCGCGGCCTACAATGCCGGCACCGTCCCGGTCGACCGCTGGATCGCCGCGCGTGGCACGCTCGAACCGGATTTCTTCATCGAAACGATTCCCTATCGCGAGACGCGCGAGTACGTCGCGCGGGTCCTGGCGTTCAGCGTGATCTACGATTGGCGGATGCACGGGAGTGCGCTGCCGCTGTCGGCGCGCATGCCGCGGGTCGGCGAACCGTTCCGCATCCCGGGCGACATGACGCGGAAATCGGTCGCGTGCAACGCCGAATCGGCGCCGGACGAAGCATCACCACGAACCGTGTCGCCACCCGGCTGACGCGCAGGAGACGAACGATGGAACCGCTGCGGCTCGTCGTGCTCGGAGGCACCGGCTTCGTCGGACGGCACCTCGTGCCGCGGCTCGCGGCCGACGGGCACGACATCACCATCCTGTCGCGCAACCGCGAGAACCACCGCGAACTCGGCGTGCTGCCGCGGGTGCGGATCGTCAGTGCCGACGTCCACGATGGGCGCGCCCTCACGGCGCGGCTGCACGGCGTCGATGCGGCGATCAACCTCGTCGGCATCCTGAACGAGCCGCGTGACGACGGCGCGGGCTTCCGCCGTGTCCATGTCGAGTTGACCCGCACCGTGCTCGGCGCGTGCCGTGAAGCGGGCGTGCCGCGCCTGCTGCAGATGAGCGCCCTCGGCGCCGGCGACGGCGAGAGTTACTACCTCAAGTCCCGCGGCGAAGCCGACCGTCTCGTGCTGGATGCGAAGCTGGCTGCGACGATTTTCCGCCCCTCGGTCCTGTTCGGCGCCGGCGACGGCTTGTTCACGCGCTTCGCGAAGCTGCTGGCAGTGGCGCCCGTGTTGCCGCTCGCCCGGCCGAACGCGATGTTTTCTCCGGCCTATGTCGGTGACGTCGCCGAGGCCTTTGCGCGGGCGCTGGCGCACCGCGCGACGATCGGCCGCACCTACGAATTGTGCGGGCCGGACACGCTGTCGCTGCTCGAGCTCGTACGTTGGACCGCGAAGCTCACCCGGCGCCGGCGGCTCATCGTGCCGTTGCCGGACATCCTCGGCCGCCTGCAGGCTTGGGTTGGCGAATGGGTGCCCGGCAAGCCGTTCACGCGCGACAACTTCCGCTCGCTGCTGCGCGATGCGACCGGCAGTACCGACGGTTTCGCGGCGCTCGGCATCGTCGCGACGCCGATGCGGGCGATCGTCCCCGCCGAACTCGGGGGCGACGATCCACAACTCGCGTTCGACCGGTACCGCGCCGAGCACTGAGCAGGCCGGTATTCCTGGCGTGGCACAATCGTGCGATGCGCGCGTATCTGGTCGGCGGGGCGGTTCGCGACAAGTGGCTCGGCCGGCCGGTTGCCGACCGTGATTTCGTCGTGACCGGCGCAACGCCCGAGGAGATGCGAGCGCGCGGCTTCCGGCCAGTGGGGCGCGACTTCCCCGTGTTCCTGCATCCGGAATCGGGCGAGGAATACGCGCTGGCGCGCACCGAGCGCAAGTCCGGGCGTGGCTATCACGGGTTCGTGTTCCACACCGGGGCCGACGTGACGCTCGAGCAGGACCTCGCTCGGCGCGACCTGACGATCAACGCGATGGCCGAGGACGAAGCCGGCCGGCTGGTCGATCCGTACGGCGGCCGCGGCGACCTCGACGCGCGCGTGCTGCGCCACGTGTCGCCGGCGTTCGTCGAGGACCCGGTGCGCATCCTGCGCGTCGCCCGTTTCGCGGCGCGTTTCGCGCCACTCGGTTTCGCGGTGGCTCCCGAGACGCGCACGTTGATGCAGGCGATGGTGGCGGACGGCGAAGTGGACCATCTGGTGCCCGAGCGCGTGTGGGCCGAGACCCGTCGCGCGCTCGCCGAGGCGAAGCCGTCGGCGTTCCTCGCGACGCTGCGCGATTGTGGCGCGCTGGCCGTGCTGATGCCCGAGGTCGAAGGGCTGTACGGTGTGCCGCAAAGCCCGGAGCACCATCCGGAAGTCGATTGCGGCGTGCACGTCGAACGCGTGCTGGACCAGGCGGCGCTGATCGCGCCCGGCGACGACCTCGTCGGCTATTGCGCGCTGACGCACGATCTCGGCAAGGCACTGACCCCGCGCGACGAGCTGCCGCGGCACATCGCGCACGAACACCGCGGACTCGCGCCGGTCGCCGCGTTGTCGGCGCGGCTCAAGGTGCCGTCCGAGCACGCCGACCTCGCCGCGCTCGTGTGCCTTTACCACCTCGACGCGCACCGGGCGCCGGAGCTGCGTCCCGGCACGATGCTCGAGTTGATCGAAGCGTTCGACGCGCTGCGCCGCCCCGACCGTTGGCGCGTGTTCCTTGCCGTCTGCGCTGCCGACAAGCGGGGCCGTCCGGGGCATGAGCACGATGCGTACCCGCCGGCCGCGTTGCTCGTTGCCGCGCGCGATGTGGCGGCGCGGATCGACGCGCGCCCATTCGTCGAGCGCGGCCTCGCCGGCCCTGCGATTGGCGACGCGATGCGAAAGGCGCGCATCGATGCGATCGCGGGGGTGCCGCGCTGATGCGGTCCGTGGCGTGGCGAGCCTTCACGCCGGCGGTTCCCGCGGCGACGCTCCGCAACGATTGGCAGGGTCCCGGTACGGGTAACATCGGATGCGCGTCAAGCTTCATTGGGGCGACGTTTCACGACAGGGGATGGCCATGGACAGCGTGATCGCGAATCGGCATTGCCGTTTTCCATTGCGGCCGCTTGCGGCCTGCCTCGCCGTGGCCCTCTCGGCCGCGCCATTGCGTGCCGACGCGGTGAACGATGGCCGGCACACCACTGCGTCGGTTGCCAGCCAAGGCGAGTCGATGATGCACGGCGCCCGAGGAGCCGGAAAGGCCTTCGCGGCGCGGGCCGGCAGCGTACCCCGCGCGCCGACCACGGTGGTCGTGACCAACTGCGATGACAGCGGGCCGGGCAGTCTGCGCGACACCGTCGCCGCGGCGGTCAGCGGTGACACCGTCGACATGAGCGCGTTGACCTGCAGCACGATCACGTTGACCAGTGGTGCAATCGTGATCCCGGTCGACGATCTCACCTTGCTCGGTCCGGGCCAGGATGCGCTCGCGATCGACGCGGATTTAAACTCGCATGTGCTGTCCACCAACGGCAGCATCGAGATCAGCGACCTCACTTTGACCCATGGCTACCGGGGCCCGCGCGGCGCCTGCCTGTACGCAGCCGGCAACGCCGAGCTGACCCGTGTGACGGTGCAGGCGTGCTTCGCAGACAACATGTACTCCGACGACCCCAGTCCCTACGCGGGAGGCGGTGTCTTCGTCGGCGGCAACCTGACGATGACGTCGAGCACGCTTCAGAACAATGGCGTCAAGCACTGCAGCGCGTGCGGGTTCGATGCGGCGACGCGCACGGTTGCTGGCGACATTCAGCAGGGCCACGGACCCATCACGCGTCCGATCGCTGCGGCTGGCGGCGGTGCCTATGTGGGCGGCGACGCGACGATTACCGCCAGCACGATCACCTTCAACAGTTCGGCCGGAGGCTTCTATGGATACTCGGCGGTCGGGGGCGGACTCGCGGTCCATGGTCACCTGACCGTGCTCGACAGCACGCTCGCGTCGAACTGGACGATTTACATTGTTGGTTACGGCGCTGGACGTGGCCCATCGACCGGCGGCGCAAACCGTTTCCCCGGTCTCGTGGAAATCGGCGGCGGGCTCTACCTTTATCCCGGCGCCACGCTGTCGATGAACGGCAGTACGGTGGCCTCCAACAGTGCCGGCCTCGGCGCCGGTGGCGGCATCTTCGGCGCGATGGCGACCGCGACGATCATGAACAGCACGCTCTCCGGCAATTCCGGCGAGGGTGCCGGACTGGTCATCGGCAGCATGCAGATGATGAACAGCACGGTCGCGGACAACGACGCGTACCACGACGCCACCGGCGGAGTCATTGTCCTCGGCGACAGCGAAATCGAGAGTTCGATCATCGCGCGCAACCAAGGCGATGGGGCAGCGGACTTGTCGTCGGATGGCGCCCCGGTCACGATCAGCGGTGCGAACAACCTGATCATGGACGTCGATCCGTCCGTTGCGGTGCCCCCGGATACCTTGCATGCCGATCCGTTGCTGGCCGCGTTGGCCGACAACGGTGGCCCGACATGGACGATGGCGTTGTTGCCTCACAGCCCGGCAATCGACGTCGGCAACGACGTCGCCCTGCTGGCCACCGACCAGCGTGGACCGGGCTACCCACGTGTCGTTGGCGCCAACGCGGACATCGGCGCCTATGAAGTGATGGTTGACGTGATCTTCGCCGACGGGTTCGATTGAGGACGTACCAGTCGTGAGTGTCGTCGCCGTTGCGCCGGGGAATCGCAACCGTTCGCGCTGAACCGGTGCAAGCAAGCCGGAACCGTCCGTTGAACGGCGAGCGTACGGTCGATCAAACGGAGTTGCGTCAGAGCCGCTCGCTGCGGTCGGCGGCGACGAGCGGCGCGAAACAGTCCATGGCGTCGTCGAGTCCGCGCGTCAACACCATCGCCTGGAAACGCTCGCCCATTTCGCCGGGCAAGGTCAGCCGCTTCACTTCGTTCGCTAGGGCATAGCGCTCGGCTTCGGAGCCGGCGGTCGCGTACGCGTCCTCGAATACGCGGTCGAGCCCGGCCGCGAAAAGGAAGTGGGATTGCGGGGCGTAGCTCGCCAGCGTGAAGCCGGCGGCGTGGCCGGCTTCGGCCAGCGCGGTGAAATCGACCGATGCCGAAACATCCTGCAGGCCGAGAAGCACCAGGGGATTGCCGTGGGCACGGTGCCGGTAATGGCAGATCAGCGTGCCGTCGTTGCGCTCGGGCAAGTAGTACGCCCGGCGCGGATAGCCGTAGTCGACGAACAGCACGGCACCACGTTCGAGCGGGCCGGCCACGGCATCGAGCCACCACGGCAACTGCGGCAGCACTTCGGACCGGTAGCCTTCCGGCAGCGGTGCGCCAAGGCTGCGCTCGATGTTGTGCACGGCACCCGCGACCAGCGCATCGGCCGGCTGTTCGACGAACGTGAAATTGCCGTCCGCAGCATCCAACGCGACGAACTGCTCGTACACCGAGCCCTCGCGGCGCGCGAAGCGCGTCACCGGCAGCGCATCGAGCACTTCGTTGGCGAACACGACGCCGAACCACGGTTCAGCGGGCGGTCCGTCGAGCCATTCGACGAGCGCGAAAAGCTCCGGCGCCAATTCCGATCCGAGGCACCGGCGTTGGCGGTCGCGCAAGTCCGCGCTCGGCTCGAGGATCCGGTAGCGGCGTGGCAACGAGCCCAGGATCGCGAGCTCGCGCAGCGCATCGCGCGCGAAAGCGCCGCTGCCCCCGCCGAGTTCGAACCAGACCGCACCATCCCCGCACGCGGCCAGCGTCGGCGCCATGGCGCGCGCCAATGAGCGCGCGAACAGCGCGCCGAGCTCGGGCGCGGTGACGAAGTCTCCCGCCGCGCCGAACTTGGCCCGCCCGGCGCTGTAGTACCCGAGGCCCGGCGCGTACAGGCAACGCTCCATGAAGCGCGGGAACGGCAGCGGGCCGGACTGGGCGATTTCCGCGCGCAGTGCCGCCGCGAGCCGCGCCTCGTGCGCGCGTTCGCTGGCGTCGGGTTCCGGCAAGTCGACGTTCAAGGCTGGCGGGTCGATTGAAACTGCGGCACTCTCCGCGGGCAGCATAGCGTGCTACGAGGCCCACACCGATGGCGAAGAATTCCGGGAATTCGGCACCCTGCGTCGCGCTCGTGACCGGCGCGGCCCGGCGGGTCGGCGCGGTCATCGCGCGGCATCTGCATGCCGCGGGCTGGGATCTGGCGCTGCACGCACGCACGTCGCGCGCGGAACTCGCGGCACTCGCGGCTGCGCTCGAAGGCGAGCGCCCGAACAGCACCGTCCAGCTCTTCGCCGATCTCGCCGATGTCGACGCCTTGTCCGGCCTGGTGCAATCGACGGTGGCGCGATTCGGCCGCCTCGACGCCCTCGTCAACAATGCCGCAACGTATTTCCCGACGCCGGTCGCTGCGGCCACGCCCGCGCAATGGGCGACGCTGTTCGGCACCAACGTGCGCGCACCGTACTTCCTCGCGCAGGCGGCGGCACCGCATCTCGCGGCCGCGCGCGGGGCGATCGTCAACATCGTCGACATTCACGCCGACCGGCCGCCGGAAGGCTACAGCGTGTACGCGATGAGCAAGGCGGCACTCGCGGCGATGACGCGGGCGCTGGCGCGTGACCTCGCGCCGGAAGTACGCGTCAACGGCGTTGCGCCGGGTGTCGTGCTGTGGCCGGAAAGCGGCAAACCGGCCGCTGAGCGCGACGCCGTCCTCGCGCGCACGCCGCTGGCGCGGGCCGGGACGCCGGACGACGTTGCGTCGGCCGTCCTCTGGTTGCTCGACGGGGCGTCGTATGTCACGGGGCAAATCATTGCCGTCGACGGCGGCCGCAGCATCGTCGGCTGATCGGAGCGAAAGAGTGGGCGGTCAGCCGCCGTCGGTCGCCGGCGATGCGCCAACGTGCCGGTACTGGCCGGGCGGCAGGTACAACGGGTACAGCGACCCCTCTTCCTTGCGCAACAGCCGGCTGAGATGCCCGGCAATCTTGATGATGTCGGTGACGATGCGCTGGCGGTGGTCCCGATTCCAGGGCGCCGACAGGTATTCGGTCAGCAACGCCTCGATTGCGAGGCTCTCGCGTTCGACTTCGGCGAACAGGGATGCGAACTGTGCGCGCGCGACCCGGTCGCGTGCGGTGGCCCAGCGCAAGTACGGATAGAACTGCACCGCTTTCTGCAACCCGATGCGCCGGAACGCATCGGCGAACGCGCCGAGTTGTTCGATCTGCGCGTCCATGTCGTGGTTCCGGCAGGCGTCGAGCAGGCGGCGCATGTCCGCACATGCCGCGGCGTTGTCGGTCATCAACTGCGCGACGAGGCGCGGGCGATAGCGTGCCCACACCGTATCCGAGCCGTGGTCGGCGCCATCGGCGTCCGGGTCCCCGGAGGACCGCGATGGCCGGAGCAATGCGTCGAACCAGCGGGACGGTCCGCCCATATCCTTCGGCTCTCCGGTCGGAAACAAAATGGTTCGCGTTCCGGGCCGGTACTGTTACACGGTGGGCTGGCCGTTGTCACGCGACTTTGCGTGACGGGAACCGGATCATTTCCGTGCCGGGAGCCGCTCGCGGGGACTGCAAGTTGCAAACGGCGTGACGGGACACTGCCAAGTGGCATCGAACCCGTGGATTTCCCCGTGCGCGAATCCGGTCAGGTCGCGATGTGGAATCCCGATCCCATGGCGGTACCACGTTCAGCGCCAGTCGCATCGCAAGCAGCCCACAGCTCGGCAACGGTCTTGCTGGATCGGGGATCGCGCACATCCGGGGCAATGTCGGACAGCGGCCGCAGCACGAACGCCTCGCGGAGGTCCGGTCGCGGCACGACGAGGTGCCCGGGGCCCGCAATGATGCGATCGCCGAACAGTACGATGTCGACGTCGAGCGTACGGCTCGAATAGCGGGGCACGTCGCGCCGGCGTCCATGGCGATCCTCGAGCGCGTGCAGCCACGCGTCCAGTGCTTCCGGGCCAAGGTCGCTGTCGATGCCGGCGGCGAGATTGACGAAATCCGGCCCGTCGAAACCAACTGCCGGGAAGCGGTACGCCGGGGAGGCCACGGTACCGGTGAAGCGCGCGCGCATTTCCGCGAGCGCCGCCGCGAGATTCCGCTCGGGTTCGATGTTCGAGCCAAGGCTGAGCCACGCGCGGACGGTCCCGCTGTCGGCAGGAGTCATGTGTCCCGATTCCCCCGCCGCCCTGGTCATGCCGGGCGGTTGCCGCGCTCGATGACGACCCCGACGGCCTTCGAGCCGGTCACCGCGCCGGGCTTCGACAGCTTCAACCGCAGCCAGCCGACTCCGAACTCCTCGCGCACGATTGCGGCGCAGCGCTCGGCGAGCGTTTCGACCAGTTCGAAGCGCGATCCCTCGACGAATGCGATCAACCGCTTCGCGACGGCCTTGTAATCCAGCGTGTCGGCAATGCGGTCACTCGCCGCCGGACGCGTGTTGTCGAACGCCATTTCGACATCGAGGGCGACGGTCTGGCGGATGTTCCGCTCCCAGTCGTAGATGCCGATGACGGTTTCGATGCGCAGATCTTCGATGAAAACGATGTCCATGGGCGGTCAGCGGCGGGCGTCGCGCAAGCCTAGCGCATGGCACTGGCGACCGGGCCGGCGAGAGGAGGCAGCGACTCGAGGTCCCACCGCGGCAGCACGCGGATCGCATCATCGTCGCGCTGTCCCGCCGCGAGGCGCAGGCTTCCGGCCAACGCGATCATCGCGCCATTGTCGGTGCAGAGGCGAAGGCGCGGGAATGCGACGCGGAATCCCTCCCGTTCGCCGGCCGCTGCGAGGTCGGCGCGCAGCCGCAGGTTGGCGCCGACGCCGCCGGCCACGACCAGCGTCCGCGCGCCGGTCGCGGCGAGCGCGCGACGGCACTTGATCACCAGGGTCTCGACGATGGCCGCCTCGAACGCGTGGGCGATGTCGGCGCGCGTCACCTCGCTCCGGTCGCTATCCCGCCACGCGAGCATTACCTGCGTCTTCAGGCCCGAAAAGCTGAAGTCGAGTCCCGGGCGATCGGTCAGCGGCCGCGCGAACCGGAACCGCCCCGGTTGCCCGTGCCCGGCCAGCGCCGCAAGCGCCGGTCCGCCCGGATAGGGAAGGTCCATCAACCGTGCGACCTTGTCGAAGGCTTCGCCGGCGGCGTCGTCGAGGGTGTCGCCGATGACCCGGTAGCGGCCAATCGCGGCGACTTCGACCAGCATCGAGTGGCCGCCCGACACCAGCAGCGCGACGAACGGCGGCGCCGGCGGATCGGGCTCGAGCATCGGCGCCAGCAGGTGTCCCTCCATGTGGTGGACCCCGATGGCCGGCAGCTCGAGCGCCCAGGCCAGCGAACGGGCCGTCGTCGCGCCAACCAGCAAGGCGCCGACCAGCCCAGGGCCCGCGGTGTAGGCGACGCCGGCCAGGTCTCCGGCGCCGCGGCCAGCCTCCTTCAGCACCTCGTCGACCAACGGCAGCAGCTTGCGGACGTGGTCGCGCGAGGCGAGTTCCGGCACGACGCCGCCATAGTCGGCGTGCAGCTTGACTTGGCTGTACAAGACATCGGCCAGGAGGCCCCGTGCCGGGTCGTACAGCGCGACGCCCGTCTCGTCGCACGAGGTTTCGACCCCAAGGACGGGGCCTTGTTTTGCAAACAGGGGATTCACCGGAATAGAATACGCGGCTTGCCTGCTTTCCGGGCACGGCTCCCGGGCCGTCCGCTCGGATGCCGGGAATACGATTGCCATCCTGCGTGGACGTCCGCCTGCCGGTGAACTCGTCGGTATCGCGTGCGGTGCGTGAGGGTCACTGTCCTTTGTCGTTTTGCCCTGGAGTATCCATGCCCAGCGTAAAAGTCCGCGAGAACGAACCTTTCGAGTTCGCTCTGCGTCGCTTCAAGCGTACCTGCGAGAAGGCCGGAGTCCTGGCCGAAGTCCGCAAGCGCGAGTTCTACGAAAAGCCGACCCAGGAGCGCAAGCGCAAGCGCGCGGCCGCGGTCAAGCGCCACCTGCGCCGTGTGTCGCGCGACGTCACGAAGCGCCAGCGCCTCTATTGATTCCCCTCGCGCGGGCCGCTCGCCCGCGCGGCTTCCGCATTCCGGACCCGGCTCGGGTGCGTGCATCGCCCGGGCGCGCAGCGTCCATCATCGTCTTGCGACGTCGAGGAACTCGCCATGAGCCTCAAGCAGCGTCTTTCCGACGACATGAAAGCCGCGCTCAAGGGGGGCGACAAGGAGCGCCTTGCGGCGATCCGCCTCATCCTGGCCGCGACCAAGCAACGCGAAGTCGACGAACGGATCACGCTCGATGACGCGCAGGTGCTGGCGGTGCTCGAGAGGATGCTGAAGCAGCGCCGCGATTCGGTCGCGCAGTTCGAGTCTGCTGGCCGGACCGACCTTGCCGCCAGGGAGAACTTCGAGATCGGCGTCATCCAGGGCTACCTGCCGGTCCAATTGACGCCCGCCGAAGTCGAAGCCGCCATCACCGTCGCGATTGCCGAAGCCGGCGCGACGTCGCCGAAGGACATGGGCAAGGTGATGGGGCTCGTCAAGCCGAAGGTCGCCGGGCGTACCGACATGGGCAAGCTGTCGGCGCTCGTGAGGGACCGGCTCGCCGCATTGGGCTGAGAGGCAGCGTCAACGACACCGGCGACATGGTCTGCCGGCCCGGGTCGCCGGAACAGACCGCGGCCGGCAAGATCCGTGGCTCCGCCGGCCCGGCGGACTCGCCGGTTCCACTCGTTGCACGGATTAAACTGGCGGCATGCCCGGCCGCATTCCCGACAAGTTCATCGACGACCTTCTCGCGCGCGTCGACATCGTCGACGTCGTGCAGGAACGCGTCGCGCTGAAGCGGGCCGGTCGCGACTGGTCAGCGCGTTGTCCCTTCCACGACGAGCGCTCGCCATCGTTCACGGTCAGTCCGGCGAAGCAGTTCTACCACTGCTTTGGCTGCGGGGCGCACGGCAGCGCGATCGGCTTCCTGATGAACTACGACCGACTGGAGTTCCAGGATGCGGTCGAGGAACTCGCCAATCGGATCGGACTCAAGGTGCCCTACGAGGGTGGTCGCGCCGCGCCGCGCGAAGATGCGGCCGACCTCTACGAGATCCTCGACGCCGCGACGGGTTTCTATCGCCGCCAACTCGCCGCGAACGATCGGGCCCGCGCCTACTTCGGACAGCGTGGGCTCGACGAAGCCACGCTCGCGCGCTTTCGGCTCGGCTACGCGCCGGATGCATGGAATGCGCTGAAGGATGCGCTCGGTACCAATACGGTGCGCCTCGCGCTGCTCGAGAAGGCCGGCCTCCTCGCTGGCAATGACGCGGTTCGCGCTACGACCGCTTCCGTGACCGCGTGGTGTTCCCGATCCTCGACCGGCGCGGCCGCACGATTGCGTTCGGCGGCAGGATCCCGACGCAGCCGAAGGGCAACTCGAGGCCGGGCGACGATGTTGCCGCTGAAAACCCAGGTGATGGTTTACCGGTTCCCGATTCCCCTCCGCAAGCTTCGCGCGCGGATGAGTCGGGTCCGAAGTACCTCAATTCGCCCGAGACACCACTGTTCCACAAGGGCCGCGAGCTGTTCGGCCTGTGGCAGGTGCGCGAAGCACACGCGAGGATCCCGCGGCTGATCGTCGTCGAAGGCTACATGGACGTGATCAGTCTGCACCAGGCCGGCGTGACGCAGGCGGTTGCGACGCTCGGCACCGCGACGACGAGCGATCATGCGGAGATCCTGTTCCGCCAATGCGCGGACGTGTACTTCTGCTTCGATGGCGACCGCGCCGGCCGCGCCGCCGCATGGCGGGCTGCCGAGTCGGTCCTGCCGCGCATGCGCGATGGGCGGCAGGCACTGTTCGTGTTCCTGCCCGAGGGTGAGGACCCCGACTCGCTGGTTCGCCGGGAAGGGCTCGACGGCTTCGAGGAACGGCTGCGCGTGGCGACCCCGCTCAGCGAGTTCTTCTTCGCCGAGACTGCGCACGACGTCAATATCGCAAGCCTCGACGGCAAGGCACGACTCGCCGAACGCGCACGTCCCTTGCTTGCACGCATTCCGGATGGCGCGTTCCGCGACCTGATGTTCGGCGAACTCGAAAGGCGTACCGGCGTACACACCGGCGCCGCGCCGACGCCCGCCCGGCCAGCGCCGATGCGGGATGGTGGCAGTCAACCCCGCCAGCGTTCACTGGTTCGCATCGCGGTCGCACTGCTGGTGCAGAACCCCGAATTTGCCGCGGCGGTCGAACCTCCGTTCTCGTTCGCCGAACTGCGCCAGCCCGGCATTCCCCTGCTGGCGGAATTGCTGACGCTGTGTCGCGAACAACCGGGCCTGACGACCGCCGCGGTGCTCGAGCGCTTCGCTGCGCGCGACGGGGACGAGCGCGCGCTGGCGAAACTCGCGCTGATGGATTTTCCCGGCGCCGAGGAAGACCGGAGGCTGGAGTTCACCGGCGCGATCGCGCAACTCGAACGCCAGACCGAGGCGCAACGGCGTGCCGACCTGCACGCGCGACTGCGGGAACTCGAATCGCGCGGTGAAGCCGGTCTCGACGACGCCGAGCGCGACGAGCTGCGCCGTTTGCTGGCGGCGAAGGTGGAACGAGGGACGCCAGCGCATTGAGCCACGCGATGGCTGTCGGGGGCGGAGCGCGAGTTCGCCCGTCGATCGGCATCAACCTCGTCTCGGCCTGTCGCGATCCGTGATCTTCGCCCGGCGGCGCCGCATCCGCAGCCAACGCAGCAGGCCGTACGACAGGCGCACTTTTTCCTGTCCGACGGGCAGGTCGGTGTGTGCGAAGATCCATGATGACTTGCTGTACGCGATCTGCTGCTCCGGGTACACGCTGCGGTGGCCGATGATCAGGTATGCGGCGACACAGGCGCCGGCGACGTACAACGTCGACTCCGCGCCGAACAGTTCCACGCCCATCAGGATTGCCGCAATCGGCGCATTCGATGCCGATGCCACCACGGCGACCATGCCCACCGCGGCACCGAGTGCCGCGTGGATGCCGAGGACATGCGCGAACGCGCCGCCAGTGACTGCACCGATCACGAACTGCGGCGTCACGATACCGCCGTAGAAACCCGAGCCGAGTGTGATCGCGACCAGCAGCGCCTTCCACAGGAACCCGAGGTACGGCATCGCCTCGCCAGCGAGCGCGCGGTCCATCAGCGGCAGGCTGAGGCCGAGGTACTGGGTTGGCACCGCGAGGATCAACAGCGCCATCACGACTCCGCCCAGCACTGGCACCAGCGGCGGCCACAGCTTGTACCGATCCCTCACCCAGCCGAATCCCCGTTTTGCCGCCCGCAACAGCTCGACGAACAGCCACGCCACCGCACCGCACAGGACGCCGATCAGTACGGTCTTGAGGAACAGCCACTCGGTGAAGTCGTCCCGGAATGCAATCTGGTACTGCGGGTACGGCACCCCGAGATGCCGCGACACCTCGAACGCGGTAACACCGGCGACGATGCCCGGAAACAGGAAGTCGTGGCGGATACGGCCGATCGCCAGCATTTCGACGCCGTAGATCGCGCCGGCGATCGGTGTACCGAACACGCTGGAGAATCCTGCGCTGACACCGCAGGCCAGCAGGCGCTTGCGCGTTTCGGGATTGAGGTGCAACACCCGGCCGATGCCCGCGGCGAAGCTCGCGCCGATGTGCGAGCACGGGCCTTCCTTGCCGGCGGATCCGCCGCATCCCAGCGTCACCAGCGCGGCAACGGGTTTGATCCACAGCGTCCGGAACGGCATCCGCCCCTGCTGCGCGTTGACCGCGACGATCGCATTGTCCTTGTATCCGCTGCGGCTCAACTGGTAGCCGTAGTGCAGCAGCAATCCGTTGGCGAGGCCCGCGATCGGCAACAGGGCCATTTGCAGCCACAGGGGCGCGGCATACGCGCGACCCGCGGTCGCGAACAGGATGCGCAGGAAGATCGTGCAGCCGACGCCGACCAACGCGCCGGTCGCGAGCGACAGCACCAGCCACTGCAACACCGTTGCCAGCATCACCAGCGGTTCGGCAACGTAAAAGCGGCGCAGGGGCATGGCGGGGCCGGGAGGATGACCTCGCGAGTATATCGATGCTGTCTGCGGGCCAGCCGTAGGCGCGGCGGGCGCTCAGTGGCGGCAGTCCGGTGACGCGTGCCGCCGACCCCCCGGCGTGGCACGCGCGTGAACCCGCTTGGCAATGGGACTCGTGGATTCGGTGCAAGCCAAAGATGACACCCGCTCGGGGGGCAGCCGTTGTCAGGACGTTCCCCACGTGAACTTGCCAACAATCGGTCCGTCTTCGCTGGCGGGATTGACCCTTGACCGGGTCGATCAGGTCCGCGGAACGATCGCGGCGGTCGCCGGGCGATCGAAAATCCTGTATCCTGCCGCCACTGTGTTTGCCAGCGCTTCGCGCAGCAGCGGTTCGGCAGTTGCAGGGCGAGGGCGATTTCGGCATGCGCGAGGGCGTAGAGCGGTGATCCCAATTGATAGTTCGCGGAATGGCCTTGCGCGCGAGGTTCAAACCTTGCTCTGCCGATGTCTGCGCCGCGGGCGCATCGCCGGCATCCAACAAGGCCTCGCCCAGTTGCGCGCGAAGGGTTGCGAGTATCGGATTCGGGCGTTGTCCCTCGTCGTGCAGCGCGTTCTCCAGCCCGTTGGTCGCGTCGGTCAGTTCCTTCACGGCATCCGTGACGCGATGCTGCAGCCGCAGTACGTCGCCCAACTCGCCCCTCGCTCGAGCCAGGAATGGCGAACCCGGCGGCAAATGCGCGTGCATCAAGGCGACCGAATGGCGCAGGGCCTGCTCGGCATCGGCGTAGCGTCCGCGTAGTTCGAGGACCACGCCGAGGTTCTCCAGGACCGCAATGACCACCGGCGCATCGGTCGATCCGTTGAGCGAGGCGAAGATCGCGAGTGACTGCCGGATCGATGCCTCGGCTTCCTCGAAGCGCCCGAGCTCCCGATAGTCGCGGCCGATCGAGTGGAGAGCGAGACCAATCTGGTCTTGCCGCGCAGCGCCCAGCTGCTCGCGCTGGACAGCCAGCATCGCGAGTCGGTCGTCCAGCACCTTCTGGAAGTGCCCTTCGAGTTCGAGCACCCGGTTGAGGTTCGAACGGACGTTCCATGTCTGCGGATGATCCGCGCCGATCCGTCGAGTCTCGATTTCCAGGGATTCCCGAAACGTCGCTTCGGCACCCGCGAGATCACCCATGTTCATCAGGACTGTGCCGAGTTCGTTGAGTCCATTCACGACGGTCGCATGGAGGTCACCGTGCATTTCGCGTGCAAGAGCGACCGCTTCACGTAAACTCGCTGCCGCTTCTCCCAAGCGGGGAGACGCGGCCAGCGAGAGGCCAAGCAGGCGAAGATCGTTGGCCACGGCGTCGCTGCGGGCGCCGTGCGCGGCGCGGTCCTCGGTCAGCAACTCGCGCAACAGAGGCTCCGCTTCCGGTGTGTAGGAACTCGCCAGCGCATCAGCGAGGACATGGCGCGCAGCAGATGCCGCATCGGCGCCGCCGATGGTGCCATGTCGCGCGAGGTCCGTGGCGCCCCTGGCGTGCCGAGCGGCCGCGTCATATTGCTGCGAATAGATTTCGAGTCGCGCCAGCTCGGTCATGCTGCGCGATCGAACGACGGCTGGAAGGGCCTCGTTGGACGCAGCGGTACGCAAATCCGGCAGCAGTTTCTGCACATCCTGCGTTTTCCCGATGGCCCAGTACAAGTCACCGAGCAGCGCGATCACGTCGGCGCGTACGGTCGGTTCCATGTCAGGGGAGAGCTGCGATTCACCTTTTCGCAGCAGTTGTTCCGCGGTGATCGGCGCGCTCTGGTTCTCGTCGGGATCGGCTTGTCGAAAAACGCTAACCAGGAACTGGCGAACGGCTTCCGCCCGGCGGGCCTCGGCACGTGCGACGACGGTCTGGCGGGTGCTTACAACCGCAGCCGCAATGCTGACCACGACGACCGCGACCGCCGCGCCGAATGCATAGCGGTTGCGCCCGGCAAACTTGCGGAACCGGTACCAGGAACTGTCGCGCCGAACGCTGATCGCGCGACCGTCGAGGTGATTGCGGATGTCCGCAGCCAGAGCCGCGGCCGATGGGTAGCGGCGTGACGGCTCGACCGCGAGCGCGGTCGACGCGATGCGGTCGAGGTCTCCGCGCAATGCCCGGCGCCGCGTCGCGGAATCCGTGCGATCGCGAGGGAGCGCGGCGCTCGGTGGTTGCAGGTCGTCGTTCGATACGGCCGGCGCACCCGTGCCGCCCGCCGGGACGCTTCGCTGCGGCCGCACGCCCGCCAGCAGTTCGTACAGCACGACGCCGAGCGCATACACATCGGTCGCCGTCGTGACCGGCCCGCCGCCGAACTGCTCCGGCGCCGCGTAGCCGGGCGTCAGCATGCGCGTTGCGGTTCGGGTCGCGGCACCTGGGTCGGTCGTCGCCAACACTTTCGCGATGCCGAAGTCGAGCAGCTTCGGCGTGCCGTCGGCCGTGACGAGGATGTTGGATGGCTTCAAGTCGCGATGCACGACGAGGTTCTGGTGGGCGTACTGCACCGCATCGCACACCCGCAGGAGCAGGCGCAGCGACGCGCGCAGGTCGAGGTCGCGGGTCCGCACGAACTCGGTGATCGGCACGCCATCGACGTACTCCATGACGAGGTACGGCACGCCAGCCTCGTCGACGCCGCCGTCAATCAGGCGCGCGATGTTCGGATGCTCGAGGTGCGCGAGGATTCGCCGCTCCTGGCGGAAGCGCTGCAGCAGGCCGGGTGTCGGGTAGGCGACCTGCTTGATGGCGACGCGTTGCTCGAACTCGCCGTCGCTGCGTTCGGCCAGCCAGACTTCGCCCATGCCGCCGATGCCGAGCGAGTGCAGGACGCGCCACGGGCCGAACCCGCTCGGCAACTCTGTCGCCACGCCACCGACCGTTGCGGGCGTGTCGAGGAATCCGCCCGCTCGTGCGTCCGCCTGCAACAGCCGTTCGAGTTCGGCGCGCAGGGAAAAGTCGCCAGCGCAGACCATCGCCAACCACGCCGCGCGCTGGTCGGGCGGAATCTCCACGGCCTGGTCGAACAATTCAGCGACGCGTTCGTCGTTCATCGGTGCGGTTCAGGTCTCCGGATACAGCTCCGCGTGCAGTCGCGCCTTCGCGCGCCGCCAGTCGCGCTCGAGCGTGCGTTCGCTGACGTCCCGCAGTTTGGCGATATCGCCGAATGGCAGTCCGGCAAAGAAGCGCAGTTCGACCAGCCGTGCGAGGCGTGGTTCGACATGCTCCAGCTCGAGCAGTGCGCGGTCGAGCCGCAACAGTTCTTCCGGCCCGAGCGCGCCGTCGGCAACGCCGCGAGCTTCGTCGAGTCCGACCAGTTCGAGATGCGTTCCACCCCGCTTGTCGGCGGCGCGCGCGCGGGCATGGTCGATGACGATCTGGCGCATCGCCTAGGCGGCCAGTGCGAAGAAGTGATGCCGCCCCTGCAAATCGCGGGTGTCACCCTCGACCAGTTTCAGGTAAGCCTCGTGGACCAGTCCGGTCGTGTCGAGTGTCGGATGCGGACCGGCAAGCTGGCGATGCGCAAGGTGCTTGAGTTCGCCGTAGACCCGCGCGAACAGCACGTCCCGCGCGGTGGCATCGCCGCGGTTGGCCGCCTCGATCAGGCTGGTGATGTCGTCCGCCACCGCCGACCTCTCCCTCACGGATGCCGAGTATAGATCGCGCGGCGCACGCTGAGCTGTCGGAACGGGCAGCTCCATTGCGTATGTCCAAATAAGGGCCTGGTGACTTTTCCGGGCACGAGTGGGAACACGACAGGCGCCCGATTCGCACGCGGCGGCCGGCGCGTTGGTGGCGCGAGCTATACGGCAAGCGGGGCGTCCCCAGCCCGTACTGCCTTCCGGCCGCCGCGTTGCGAATCAACGACATGGGAGTGGGAGCGACATGATTCGGATACGCAAGGCGTCGGCATGGGCCACCCTCGTGGCTGGTGGCCTTTACGCAGCGCTGGCGCTGGGGCAATCGGGCGGTCCGTACCGGATCGCGCCGGCAACCATCGCCGGTGGCGGCGGCACTTCGACCGGCGGCGCCTACCGCCTGAGCGGCACCTTCGGCCAGCCCGCGATCGCGACGCTGTCGGCCGCGGACTACACGCTTTACGACGGCTTTTGGGGGCCGGCGAGCACCACCCCCGAAACCGACCTTGTCTTCGCCAACGGATTCGATCCGTGACCACCCTCGAGGGAATCTCCATGCGTGCATTGGCATCGTTCGTGTTCGGTTTCGCGCTTGCCGGACGGGCAACCGCGGCGCCCCTTGGCAGCGAGTTCACCTACCAAGGCCAGTTGACCGACGCCGGCGTGCCGGCCGACGGCAGCTACGACTTCGAGTTCGCGCTGTACACCGCCGCGAGCGGCGGCACCGCCGTTGACACGATCGACGTCGATGACATCGCGGTGAGTGCGGGCTTGATCAACGCGAACCTCGATTTCACGTCGGTGCCGTATGACGGTCAGGCACTGTGGGTCGAGGTGCGCGTACGGCCGGGCGCAGAGACCGGCAGTTACACGACGTTGACGCCGCGGCAGGCATTGAGTGCGGCGCCGTATGCCTTGTTCGCGCTCTCCGGCAACGAGGGGCCCGCCGGCCCTCAGGGGCCGGAGGGTCCGGCCGGTCCCGAGGGTCCGCAAGGCGACACGGGTCCCGCGGGGCCTGCCGGCCCAACTGGGCCGCAAGGACAACAAGGTCAAACGGGCGCCACGGGCCCGCAGGGACCAGCCGGGCCGCAAGGTCCGCAAGGAAATCCAGGTGCCACCGGACCGCAGGGGCCGGCGGGTCCGCAAGGACAGCAAGGTGCACAAGGCCCAACAGGACCGCAAGGTCCACCCGGCTTCGTGACGCTGCCGTACAACGGCAGCGTGAGCACGACCAGCCCGGCGCTGTTCATCGGTAACACCGGCAACGGTGACGGGATTCAGGCCGGAACCAATTCGGACTATTCCGGCGTCGCCGGCATCAATGACGGCTTTGGTAACGGCGTTTATGCGCGTTCGGCCGGCGGCAATGCGCTGTATGGCGAGGCGAATGGTTTCGGCAGCGGTGCCTACGGCAGCAGCATCAGCGGGTTCGGAGTCTACGGTTACAGCACCAACACCGATGGCCTGCACGGAGTCGGTGCCACCGGCGTGCATGGCGAGAGTTCGACCGGGCTTGGCGTGTACGGCTACAGCACCGCATTCGATGGCGTGCAAGGGCAAACAGGTTCGAGCAACTTCGCCGGCGTGTCTGGGTTTGGAGGGTGGTATGGGGTCTACGCCGCGGGTACGGTAAGGGGTGTCTATGGCGTGTCGACTGGCGGCGGCTTTGCTATGTGGGCAGATGGAGCCATGGAAGTGGTAGGCGACCTGTACGTGGATGGTTCAAAAGACTTTGCCGAACCGCATCCGTCCGATCCGTCCAAGGAAATTCACTTCACGTCCCTGGAAGGTCCCGAATCCGGCACGTATTTTCGAGGCACCGCGCATTTGGTCCATGGCCACGCGACGATCGACATTCCCGATACCTTCAAAATCGTCTCGGCGGCGGATCGCCTGACGGTGCAACTCACCGCTGTCGGCGAGGCAGCAACGCTGTACTGCGTCACCCGGTCGCTGGACGGCATCGAGATCGCCGGGTCACCGGACGTCGAGTTCGACTATCAGGTCAACGGCGTGCGCAAGGCATTCGCGGATTCGAAACCACTGCGCGAAAACAAGTTGTTCGTTCCGGATTCTCCAGATGCTAGTCAGTTGATCGCGCATCTTCCCGCCGAAAGCGTCGCCCGCATGGTCAGCAACGGCACGTTGAACGCCGATCACACGGTGAACATGGCGACGGTGCATCGGCTCGGTTGGGACCAGCGGTCGGGCTGGACCGACACACCCAAGCGTCGTCCGGAACCGCCGCACTCATCGCCGCCTGCGCCAACCGGTTCGAACTGATCCGACGGAGGACGAGACCATGAAACCCAGTTCGTTCGACAAACTCCGCTTGGTCACCTTCTCGGTCGCTTTGGCCATCGACGCTTTCACTCTCGGTTGCAACGTCACCCTTGCCGCGCCCCTCGGCAGCGAGTTCACCTACCAGGGCCAGTTGACCGACGCCGGCGTGCCGGCCGACGGCAGCTACGACTTCGAGTTCGCGCTGTACACCGCCGCGAGCGGCGGCACCGCCGATGACACGATCGACGTCGATGACATCGCGGTGAGTGCGGCTTGATCAACGCGAACCTCGATTTCACGTCGGTGCCGTATGACGGGCAGGCACTGTGGGTCGAGGTGCGCGTACGGCCGGGCGCAGAGACCGGCAGTTACACGACGTTGACGCCGCGGCAGGCATTGGGTGCTGCGCCCTATGCGTTGTTCGCGCTGGCGGGCAATGAAGGGCCGGCGGGGCCACCGGGACCGACCGGCCCGCAAGGACCGCAAGGCGACACCGGAGCGACGGGTCCCGCTGGGCCGCAAGGAGATCCAGGACCGACCGGGCCGGCGGGTCCCGCCGGTCCGCAGGGACCGCAAGGTCAAACGGGAGCGACGGGGCCGGCTGGCCCCACCGGTCCACAAGGGCCAGCAGGAGCCACAGGTCCTCAAGGCCCCACTGGTCCGCAGGGTCCGCAAGGCGCACCCGGCTTTGTCACGCTTCCGTTCAGCGGTTCCGCGAACACGACTGATCCGTCGCTGTTGATCGGCAACGATGGCAGTGGCGTTGCCATCTGGGGAGCAGTCGATTCGGGGGCCTCCGGCGTGGTCG
Source organism: Lysobacterales bacterium (assembly GCA_046347015.1). Taxonomy (GTDB): domain Bacteria; phylum Pseudomonadota; class Gammaproteobacteria; order Xanthomonadales; family Rhodanobacteraceae; genus Dokdonella_A. The sequence goes on from JAXMHA010000006.1 coordinate 53,367, forward strand.
GCGTCAATTTCGGCAGCGGTAACGGTGTGTATGCACAATCGGCAGCCGGCAACGGCGTATACGCCGAAACCACCGGTGGCAGCGGCGTTTATGGCCGTAGCAGCAGCGGCAGTGGAGTCTTTGGATTCAGTACTTCCGCCACCGCCGTGTACGGCCAAACCACCGGTACCGGGAACGCTGTGGGAGTCTACGGCACTGGTCCAGCCGGCGGTGTCGTCGGATACACGAGCGGAGGTGTCGGCACCTTGGGGTACAGCGATACGTTCGATGGCGTGCAGGGATTCACGGGGTCCAGCCAGTTCGCGGGAGTGTCCGGATTCGGCGGATTCTATGGTGTCTACGCAGTCGGCACTGATAGCGGAGTGAGTGGAACGTCCCAAAGCACCGGCGTCCAAGGCATCCATACAGGCGATCCCGACTTTGGTTATGGGGTATACGCCTATGGTCGAATCGGTTCCAGCAACATCATCAACACCGTCGAACCCCACCCGACCGACGCGTCGAAAGAAATCCGCTACGCCGCGATCGAGGGCCGCGAGGCGAACACGTTCTTCCGCGGCAGTGCGCGCATTGTCGCCGGCCGCGCGACGGTCGAGGTTCCTGAAGATTTCCGCATCGTCACCGACGCGGATGGCCTGACCGTCGTCGCGACGCCGATCGGCGATCTCGCAATCATTGCCTGCGTGTCGAAATCGCTGGAATCGATCGAGTTTCGTGGCTCGGCCGACATCGACTTCGACTACGAGGTCATCGGTGTGCGCAAGGCGGCGAAGGACTTCCAGCCGGTTTCCGAGAACCACGATTTCGTGCCCGATTCGCCGGATGTCTCGAAGTTCGTGCAATCGCTCCCCGCCGAAAGCGTCGCGCGGATGGTCAGCAACGGCACGTTGAATCCCGATCACACGCTGAACATGCAGACCGTGCACCGGCTTGGCTGGGACCGGTGGCCCGGTTGGTCCAACACGCCCAAGCGCAGACCCGAGCCCATGATCGACCCCGCGCCGTTGCCGCCGGTCGCGCCAGCGCACTGAGGGATCGGGCGACGGTGGAGAACCCAAGCGAGTTCCATGCGACGGGAGGCAATGATGAAAAGTTCGATCACTTGTGGTTTCGCATTCGCGCTCGTGGCCAGCGTCGGCTCGTACTGCGCCTCATCCGGCCACGCTGGCGACCGCATGGCAGGCAACGTGCCGGTTCAGCCTGCCGCCACGGACCCGAACGAGGATGAACGAATCGCGATCGGCCTGGCGATAGCACCGGTGCCGCTCGATCTGACCAACCTCGACCCGCGCCTGGTCGGGTTGGGCAGCTACATGGTCAATGCGATGGGCTCGTGCAACGACTGCCACACCGTGCCTGCGTACGCGCCCGGCGGCGATCCGTTCATGGGCGAACCCGAACAGGTCAACGCGACGAACTATCTGGCCGGCGGGCGGGCGTTCGGTCCTTTCATTTCGCGCAACATCACGCCGGACGCGAACGGCCTGCCGGCAGGCCGCACGTTCGATCAGTTCGAGCAGGCGATGCGCGACGGCGTCGACTTCGAATGCGCGCCGGGGGATCCGCCGCCCTGTCCGCTGTTGCAGGTCATGCCGTGGCCCTACTACACGGACATGAGCGATGACGAGTTGCTCGCGATCTACCAGTTCCTCAGCGCGATCCCGCATGCCGAGCCCGGTGGATCGAACGTCAGCCGACGGGATCCCGTATCGGATGTCCAGTGACAGCGACGGAGACGAACGATGAATACCGCACAGCTTCTCCGCGGCGCTTTGGCCGCACTGATGCTCACCGGTCTCGTGGTCGGCTGGTCGATCGCCGGCGCGATGGCCGGGGATGGCGCGGCCCGCATTGCCGGAGCGAGTGTCAACGAATCGATCCTGTACAGCGGCTTCGGCGATTCCCCTGACGAGATCCGCGAAAACGTCGGCTTGGCCATCGCACCGGTGCCACTCGATGTCGATGGCCTCGACCTCGCCAAGGTCGGCCTTGGCAGCTACATGGTCAACGCGATCGGCGGCTGCAACGAGTGTCACACCAATCCGCCATATGCGGACGGTGGCGACCCGTTCCTCGGCGAGCCGAAGCAGATCAATGCCGACCACTACCTCGCCGGCGGCAACGTGTTCGGGCCGTTCGTGTCGCGCAACATCACGCCGATCGGTCCGGAACGGCTACCGGCCGGCTTCACCTACGATGTGTTCAGCGACGTGATGCGCAACGGAACCGATGTGCGCTGCGCGCCGGGTGCGCCGCCGCCGTGTCCACTGCTGCAAGTCATGCCGTGGCCGGTTCTGCACCACATGTCCGAACGCGACCTCGCCGCGATCTACGAATTCTTGCGAGCCATTCCGTATGCCACGCCCGGATCGTGATGTCGGCTGACGCCGGCCAACCCGGTGATCGACAACGAGAACGACACTCGGGTCGACCTTTGCGACCAGCGTGGACTGTCATATTCACGCACGTTTGGCGCCGGACCGGATCGAGGGGCATTCGAGCGGAAGCCTGTGAACGACGCGATACGCGTGGGCGGCTTGGGTCCGTAGGCGCGCCACGGTTTCCGTCCAGAACCTGCCACGACCGCCAGGATCACGCGCGATGCGTTGCGCCCTGACGACGCGCTGCGCGCGTGGATGCCTCGCGGTCGATCAAGGCTGATTCCGTCGGCACCGGGATTGTCGGCGAGACGGTCCGAACCACACGGCCCTGCCTGGCGATTCACGACATGACGCCGGGTCCGGGCGGGGGAACATCGCGCCGCACGCGGCGAGGTCCCACCGCACCGTTCATCCAAGCGGCTCGGACTGGCGATCGCCATGCAGTCGACTCCACCGGTGCCGCCATTTGCGGCGCGTGTCGGGACGAGCCATCGAATCTCGTTCGACTAGTGGAGGGCTTGTTGATCGGTGTTCCTGTCGAACAGCAAGTCCGCACTGTCGACCACTGCTCGATGCGTGGGGACGCCAACCTGGTTCATCTCGAGGATTCCGGCATGAAACGTTCGTTGCGAAACACCGTACTTGTCGCGGCATTGCTCACGGCATTCGGCGCAGCGCCACTGGCGAGTGCCGACACGTTCACTTATCACGGGTCGTTGACGGATGGCACGAAACCGGCCGAGGGGCAGTACGACCTCCGCCTGACGCTCTATTCGGCCGCGATTGGCGGCAGCATCGTCGCGGGGCCGGTGGAGCTTTACGCGGTGCCTGTGCACGCCGGCAATTTCAGTACGTCATTCGATTTCGCCACGTCGGGTGTGCCGGCCAGCGGCGCCTGGCTCGACGTGCAACTGCGTCCGGCCGGAACCGGTGCGTATGTGGCGCTCGGTGAGCGCGAAGCGGTGAGTCCCGACGCAATCGCCGGCGGCTGCCCGGGGTCGTGGACGCTCGACGGCAATGCTGGCAATCCCGCGGGCAGCTACCTCGGCACCACGGATGCGAACGATCTGGTGCTCAAGGCTGGCTCCGCGCCGGTTGCGCAATTCAGCGCGACGAATGGGTCGGTGGTTCTGTCACCGTACATCTCGGCGAATGCGCCGGGAGCCTCGTCGACATCCGTCAGTGAGTCGTACGGGGCCAGCGGTGATTTTTCGTTTGCCGGGGGCTACTCGGGTGGCACCAATTTCGATGGCTCGTTCGTCTGGGGGGACCGCGGTGGCGGTGCTTTCGAATTTTCCGACAGTGCACCGGACCAGTTCGTCGTGCGGGCTGGCGGGGGCGTTGGTTTCAACACCTCCAGCTTTGGCCCAGCGGACGAAATGGTAATAGCGGTGAGATCGGGGGGCGCAGATGCCGACAGCGACCTCGTATTGCGATCACTAGGCGGAAACGTTGGACGCATTTACGAACGCGAAGTTGATGGCGCGTTGTGGCTAACGGCGTTCGGTGGTGTGCACATTGACAACCCAGTAGATGTCAATGGGGCGCTCGACACCAAGGCATTGCACGTCGCGGGGGATGCGTCGAAGGCAACGGCCGGCGGCTTCAAGGCCAATTCCGACCGGCGCATCAAGAGCGACATCGAACCGGTCATGGGCGCGCTCGACAAGATCCGCCAACTCCGTCCGGTCACGTTCCGTTACACACCGGAATACCTCGCCAACCACCCCGGTGTCGCCGACCAGCGCTACTACAACGTGATCGCGCAGGACTTCGCACAGGTGTTTCCCGACGCGGTCGACGGATCAGGTGAATACCTCGCCGGCAAAACGAAGACACCGGACAACGAGATCCTCGAGGTCGACACCTACCCGGCGTTGATCACGACGGTCGCGGCGGTGCAGGAGATCGCGGACGACAGCGCCGCGACCGTGCAGCGTGTACGCAAGCTCGAAGCCGAGAATGCGGCGCTCAAGGCGCAACTGGAACGTCTAGGCGCGCGGCTCGATGCAGTCGAACGCGCGCGGGGAGAGTGACATGCGCGCACCCATCCGGTTCGGCCCCTGGGTCGCGCCGTTGTTGGCGGCGATGGTTGTGGGAGCCAGCGCGACGCCCGCGACCGCGGCGACCCCGAGATTCTCCGCGCAGGCGAACGTGAGCGTGGCGCCATCCGCGCACACGACGGCCATCGGTGTCGAACGTTATCGCCTGTCCGCCCGCATGGCGCCGACCATCACCAAGGCGACTCACGCCGGTGCCGGCTTCGACCTGAGCGGCGTGCTGGCGGCTGCGCCACTCGGTTGCAGCAATGACGACACGATCTTCCGCAACGGCTTCGATCCATGACAACCGTTCTCATCGCTGTCAGACACGGTCACTTGGCAGCGATGCGGACCATCAAACGGGAAGCACTGGACATCTGCGCGACGTACCGAATGGCTGCCTCGTTGTTGTTGCTGTTTGCAGCGTTGCCAGCGGGAGCAACCACGCCCACCTCCGGCAGCGTCTACGTTGGCGTCGCGTTCGGCTCGCGCGCCGTCTACAAGGTCGAATACGACTACGATGGCGCGGACACGTTGACCGTCGGCGCGCCGATGCTCGTCACGCCCGTGTCCGGTGCGGCCGATTACAAGGTCTTGCCGAACCGTTACCTGCTGGTGGTCGGGCAAGGCAACGCGGCCAGGATCAAGCTGCCGGCAGGACCCATTGAAACGGCCAGCCCCGGCAACAACGCGAACACGGTGGTGCTCGATCCCGATGGCGTCACCGCGTGGGCCGGCTGGAACGACTCCGCGCCGGCGTCGATCCCCCTCGATCCATTCGGCAACGGCACTCCGCATGCGCTCACCGGCGACGATGGGGTTGCCACGATGCTCGCGTTCACGCCGGCGAACGGGGTATTCTACACCACCGGTGGCGATGTCGCCTACGGCAACGTGGGGCGGATCGACCTCGACATGTTCCAGACGACGCGCTTCATCTCGGGGACCGAGGCGACCGGCATCACCTACGACCCGTTCAGCGGCACGGTGGTCTTCGCTGCGTTCGGCATTGCGCACCAGATCGATCCCGCCGATCCCGGCGTCATCTTCGCCAGCCGCGATGACACCGCCGAGGGCGAGAACTACCTGAACCTCGTCGCCGACGGGATGGGACACCTCCTGGCGACGCGCTGGGGCGGGGACGCGGGGCTGGTCCTGATCGACTACTCGGCCAGTGGCCGCATCGACGATCCGACCACGCGTTACCTTGCGGCGCCGATTCCATCGCTGGTGGGCTTGTCCGGGAGCCTTGCTTACGACCCGGTGATTTTCGCCGACGGGTTCGATCCCTGAGGGTGCTCCCCCGTCGAATCGGAGTCACCCGCGGCGCCGAACGGCAATGCGGCGACGTCGCGCCGCGCCCGAATATCCTGTATCCTGCCGCCACTGTGTTTGCCAGGGTCACGGTGAATTGTGGCCCGATGTGGTCGATCTCGCGATCTCCTCCATCGCCTCACCTCGCTTACTCCTTGCAACCCAGTCTCGGCCGAGGATGTTCCCCGGCCGTGAACATTCCATGTGCAATTGAGGAGTTTGGTCATGGCTGAGCGCCAGATCGGTACCGTAAAGTGGTTCAACGACGCGAAGGGATTCGGGTTCATCACGCCGGAAAGCGGCCCGGACCTGTTCGTGCATTTCCGTTCCATCCAGGGCTCGGGTTTCAAGAGCCTGCAGGAAGGCCAGAAGGTCAGCTTCATCGCCGTGCAGGGCCAGAAGGGCATGCAGGCTGACGAAGTGCAGCTCGCGTAACTTCCGCGGAACGGCTGGGTCAGGAACCCCGGGCGGCAACGCCCGGGGTTTCTTTTTGGGTCGGCCCGCATGCATCATCGCGCCACGTGCATCGGAATATCAGTCGCCGCGGGAGTCGTCATGGCCAAGCCCAACTACCAGTTCGAGAAGCGCCAGCGGGATCTGGCGAAGAAGAAGCAGCAGGAAGAAAAGCGGGAAAGGAAGCGCGCACGGAAGGAATCCAGGACCGATCCGTCCGCCGGCGAAAGCGCTGCCCCGGCTACGGACAAACCCTGACGAGACCCCGCAGGACAACCACCCGTCGTCCGATCGGCGGCATCATCGCAGGTCGGCGGCGACCACCTTCGCGGCATTGTGCCCCGGTGCGCCGGTGACGCCGCCGCCCGGGTGGGAACCGGCGCCGCAGAGATACAAGCCCGGCAGCGCGCCGCGATAGTGGGCCTGGCCCAGCATCGGGCGTGCGCTGAAGAGCTGGTTCAACGACAGCGCACCGTGGAAGATGTCGCCGCCGAGCAGCCCGAAATCGCGTTCGAGGTCGAGCGGCGACTTGATCTGGCGGCCAAGGACGGATGCGGCGAAGCCGGGCGCGAATCTTTCGACCGTCGCGACCATCCGGTCGGCGACTTCGTCGCGATGGTCATCCCATGACGCGCCTTTCGGCAGCACGGGTGCAACGTGCTGGCAGAACAGCGAAGCGACATGCTGGCCGGCCGGTGCCAGCGAATCGTCGAGCGTCGACGGAATCAGCATCTCGACGATCGGCTCGCGTGACCAGCCGAAGTCGCATGCATCGCGGTACGCGCGATCCATGTAGCCAAGGCTCGGCGCGATGATGATGCCGGCGGTCAGGTGGTCGCCCGGTTCCGGCAACGCAGCGAAGCGCGGCAATTCCGACAACGCGACGTTCATCCGGAACGTGCCCGAACCGCAACGCCAGTGCGCCATTCGCTCGCGCACCGGACCGGGCACGACATCGGGCGCGAGCAGACGTTCGTACAGCAACTTCGGGTTGGCGTTGGCGACGATCGCGCGCGCATGCAGCACGTCGCTCGCGTCGGTGACGACGCCGATGGCGCGACCGCGCTCGACGATGATCTCGCGCACGCCACAGCCGGTGCGGATTTCGGCGCCGGCTGCCACCGCGGATTTCGCCATTGCCTGCGTGATCGCGCCCATGCCACCGAGCGCGTGGCCCCACGCGCCCTTGACGCCGTTCACTTCGCCGAACACGTGGTGCAGCAGCACGTAGGCGCTGCCGGGCGTGTACGGGCTCGCGTAGTTGCCGACCACACCGTCGAAGCCGAACACCGCCTTGATCGGATCGCCTTCGAAGAAGCGCTCGAGGTATTCGCCGGCCGAGATCGTGAACAGGTCGAGCAGGTCGGTGCGCAGCGTCGCATCGAGCGTGCCGACACGGCGACCGAGCTTGCCGGCGCGGATCAGTTCGGGCAGTGCGGCGAGCCAGCCGCCGTCGGTCACGTTCGGTGGCGGTTCGAGCGCGACTGCGCGCAGCACGTCGGCGATCGCATCGAGGCGGCGCTCGTACTCCGGCAGGCGCTCGGCATCGCGCCGCGAGAACTTCGCGATTTCCGCCTGCGTGCGGCCGGCACCGGTCGCGAGATACCGGCCGTCCGGCAGCGGCAGGAAGTTGTTGAGCTTGCGGTTCACGACGCGCAGGCCGTGCTTCGCGAGTTCGAGGTCGGCCATGACCTTCGGTTGCAACAGCGACACGGTGTAGGCGGCAACCGAATTGCGGAAGCCCGGGTGAAACTCCTCGGTAACGGCCGCGCCGCCAACGACGTCGCGCCGTTCCAGCACCAGCACCCTGCGGCCCGCCCTGGCGAGGTACGCAGCGCAGACGAGGCCGTTGTGGCCAGCACCGACGATGATTGCGTCGAGGGACTCGGTGGATTTCATCGTGGCGTCACGGGAGTTGGCGGGACATCGCGATGCCGCAACGGAGGTACCGTTGGTCCTGCATCGGTGGTCTTGCGGCGGCGGGCCGGAAGTACGGACCGTCGGCAAGGCATCGGCAACGTGCCATGATCGCACGGGGTGCACCCCGCAGCACGAAGCGGCACGGGTTCTCCGTGCCGCTTCCGCGTTCCGGCCATGCCGCCCCGTGCCGGCGACGTCCGCGTGAGGACGACCGGGGAACCCCGGACTACTTCACCGGCACCATCAGGTGCTGGTACGGCGTCCCCGCCCACATCACGTAGGGCACCTTGGTGTCCGGGTCCGCGCCCTTCGGATAGGAGTCGTAAAAGCCCTGGTCCGCACCGACGATCATCAGGTGGGCGCCGGTCTTGATCCAGTGGTTGCCGGCGTCGGGCTTGGTGGCGTACGGATCGGTGTTGCTGGCGTCGGTGCCCCCCTCCAGCATGTACATCAACCCGACCTTGCCGGCAGGCGGCGGCTTGTGGGCCATCCAGGCCCCCGCCCACTCGAACGCGTCCTTGTCCATGCACATCGGATCGGGACCCGGCGTGGCGGTGGAATCGGGCATGCAGGTCCAGCCATTGTGGCCTTCGCGCAGCGTGCGCATCTTGCCGTCGGCATCCATCGCGACGATGGTGGCGCCCCTCGACACGGACATCGGTGCGGCGCGTTCGGCGCTGGCGATCATGGATTTGTCGGTGGGCGCTTTCCCGGCGATCGCCGGCGCAGCCAGCGCGGCGATGATCGCGATCCCGAGAACCATTCGACGCCCCGACGAAACGGTGCTGTTCATGAGTTCCTCCAGGAGTTCGTGATGCGTTGCCTGCGCGCGGCAGCCATGGCGCGGGCGCACCGCGCGCATCGCGGCGAACATACTCCGAATCGCACGTGCCGGTCAGTGCCGCCCGCCAGTGCCGACCGGGGGTGCGCCGGCCGCGCGCAGCTTCGCGTTCAAGCCATCGAGCCCGGCCGTCCTGAGTCCGTCCCACTGTGCCAGTGCAGCATCGAGGATGCGGGCGAGTTCGGCATGGCCCGCACGGGCATCGGCCGATGGCGCGGCGTCGGCATCGCCGTCGACGGCATTCATCAGCGAACCGAGCGCGCCGTCGAGGTACGCGAAGTTGTGCACGTTGCCGGGTTGCCGCGTCCACGCGTTGTACGGATTCGTCGTGGTGTCGAGATGCGCCAGCGCGACGACTTTTTCGTCGAGTGCGTCGATGGCGCGCGCCAGCAGGCGGTCGGCGCCAGCCCGGGACTTGCCGAGCGCCGCGTGCAATGCGGCGGCATCACGCATCGCCACCGCGAGCCGCGCCTGGTCGGCCTCGATGCTGCGCGCGAGCGTGAATTGTTCCGCATAGGCATCGGCCGCAAGATGCACGCGCGGGTCGGGCGCGATGGTCAGTGGCGCGTCGTAGGCAGCGCCGTCGATCACCAGTTTCACGGTGTAGCGGCCCGGCGGCGCCCATACGCCGTTCGCCCATGGGTCGCCGTTGGCAATCGCCGGCAATGGCGCGTACCGCAACGGCCAGATGAAGCGGTGCAGGCCCGGGGTGGCTTTCAGCGTGACCGGATGATCGAGCCATTCCGGCATCGAGTTGATCTTCGCGAGGTCGTGGTGCGGCGCCTTGTCGGCACTCGAGTAGTGGCGCACGAGGTTCCCTTCGCCATCGAAGATCGATAATTCGATGGGTGCCCTCGGCGCCGAAGCCAGCGAGTAGTCGATGTACGCGCCCCACGGCGGGTTTTCGGCGGTTGGTTCGTCCTTCGGCAGCGGGGTGCCGGTGAATCCCGGCGTGCGGACGCGGTAGGCGATCGCCGGTTTGTAAAGGTGCGTACGCGACGCGAGCGTGTCGGGGCCGTCGGCCTGCCGCAGCGCCGAAATGTCGTCCATGATCCAGAAGCCGCGGCCGTGGGTCGCGATCACCAGGTCATCGTTCTTGACGTCGATGTCGCGCACCGACGTGCGCGGCAGGTTCTGCTGCAGCGGTTGCCAGTGGCCGCCATCGTCGAACGACACGTACACGCCAAGTTCGGTGCCGGCATACAGCAGGCCTTGCCGGGTCGGGTCCTCGCGCACGACGTTGACGAAATCGCCATCGCGGATTCCCTCGACGATCGGTTGCCATGACGTACCGCCGTCGCGCGTGCGATAGATGAACGGCCTGCGGTCGTCGAGGCGATGCCGGTCGACCGACAGATACGCGCTGCCCCTGTCGAAGTGCGAGGGCTCGACATTGCCGACCTTCGACCACGCGGTGAGTGCCTTCGGCGTGACGTTCCGCCAGTGCGCGCCGGCATCGTCGGTGCGCCAGACCAGGCCGTCGTCCGTGCCGACCCACAAGAGGCCCCGCTCGAGCGGCGACGAACCGATCGCGTAGGCCACGCCGCGGCGTGGGCCGTGTCCGAGGTTGTCGGCGATCGTTGGTGCATCGAGATTCGGCGGCACGCCGGGATCCTCGCGCGAGAGGTCGGGGCTGATCGCGGTCCAGTGATCGCCACCGTCGGTCGTCTGCCATAGCCGCTGGTTGCCGAAGTACAGCGTCGACCGGTCGACGGCGTTGAAGACGAGCGGCAGCGTCCAGGTGCGGCGATAAATGTCCGGGGCAGCCAGCGTCGGATCGACGCTGCGCGTCTGCTCGGTCCGCAGGTCGAGCTTGTCCACCGTACCGCCATACACGAGGTCGGGATCCTTCGGGTCGGGTGCGATCATCCCCGCTTCGCCGCCGGCCGTGACTTCTCGGAATTGCTCCATGCTGATCACCGCGCCGTAAGCCGAGCGGCTCGGGATCCCCACTGCGCCCGAGTCCTGCTGCGCCCCGTAGACCCGGTACGGAAACCGGTTGTCGGTGGTGACGTGGTAGAGCTGCGCGGTCGGCTGGTTGAGCCAGCTCGACCAGGTCTTGCCGCCGTTGACGGTGACGATGGCGCCCTGGTCGACGCCCATGATCTGGCGTTCGGGTTCGTTCGGGTCGATCCACAGCTCGTGGTAGTCGTCGCCGGTCGGATCGCCTTTGACTGGCACGAAGCTCGCGCCACCATCGTCCGATCGCAACTCGATCGTATTCATCGCGTAGAGGCGGTCCGGGTTCTTCGGGTCGGCGGTGATCTGCCCGAAGTACCAGCCGCGTTGCCAGATGCGCGGATCGGCGCTCGCCTTCCGCCACGACGCGCCGGCGTCGTCGGAACGGTACAGGCCGCCTTCGTCGGCATCGACGATTGCGTAAATGCGATTGGGGGCGGCATCCGAAATCGCGATGCCGATCCGCCCGAGTCCCTGCGACGGGAAGCCGTGGCCTGCGAGGCGCGTCCAGTGCTCGCCATCATCGGTCGACTTGTAGAGGCCCGAGCCCGGGCCGTTCGATGGCGGATACACGTTCCACGGCGGGCGCCGCGTCTGCCACAGCGACGCGTAGATCGTGTCGGGATCACCCGGCTTGAAGATCAGGTCGATCGCACCGGTGTCGTCGTTCGGGCCGAGCACCTTTTTCCAGTGCCCGCCACCATCGAGTGAACGAAACACACCGCGCTCGGCGTTCGGTCCGTAGGGATGGCCGAGTGCCGCGACGAACACGCGCTCGGGATTGCGGGGATCGACGCGGATCATCCCGATCTGCTGCGTATCCGCGAGTCCGCTGTGCGACCACGTCCTTCCGCCATCGACGGACTTGTAGACGCCATTGCCCTGTGCGATGTCCGAGCGCATGTCGGCTTCACCGGTGCCGACGTAGACCACGTTCGGATCCGACGGCGCGACCGCGATTGCACCGATCGAACCGACGCCTTGTGCATCGAAGATCGGCTGCCAGGTGCGTCCGGTGTCGTGCGTTTCCCACACGCCACCATTCACCGAGCCCATGTAGAAGTGCGCCGGTTGGCCGATGACACCGGTGACGGCCAGCGTGCGCCCGGCGCGGAACGGGCCGATCAGGCGCCAGTGCAGCGCGCCGAACGGCTGGCCGCCGGCCTCGGCCGCGGCAGGCGACGCGGCCGCGAGTGCCGTCGCGGTCGCGACCACGGCAGCGGCGAGCGTCGAAACGATTCGGCGCGGGACGAACATGACGGCGATCCCCGGAAGCGCGGAGCCGCCGATGATAACCGCCCTTCGCCGGGTGCTGCCGGAAGTCCTACCGTGCCGGAGGATCGAAGCCGTTCGCGAAGATCAGGTCGGGCGCCGGGGAAACGGTGACGAGCATGCCCTGGATGTCGCTTCGGCCGTGGCTGTCGGTCACCTTCACCGACACCGTCGTCGTCGCCAGCATGAATGTCGTCGCGGTCGCACCGGTCGCATCGTCGAACTGGCCATCGCCATCGAGGTCCCATGCATACGTCAGCGTGTCGCCGGCGTCGGGATCGACGCTGTTCGCCGCGGTGAACGTGATCGGGCGCGGATAGCCGTCGGCGGTGGAACCTTGCGCAACGGCAATGGCGGCGGACGGCGCCTGGTCGCCGTCGGTGTTGTAGAAGATCCGGTTCACCGACATGTTGGGCTGCAGTCCGTAATTGTAGTTCGCGTAGAAGAGGTCGCCGCCCGGTCCCTGCTTCAGCTCGACGGCCGGCGCGGCTTCCGCGAATACCGAGGCCGTGTCGTCGGCCGGGGGTGTCGGCGGTTGGCCGGGACCATTGGTGTTCGGGATGACGTAAATCCGGGACTCGGGGAAATCCGTGAAAAACAACGCGCCGTCGTAACTTGCTGGGTACGAGCCGGTGGCGCCGGCTTCGTAGAACGTGATGCCGGCGATTGCGGCGCTGCCGAGGTCGTGGTTGTAGACGTACCACGGCTGCGTTTCCGGAAAGCGGGGCGGCGCCGGAGGACTGGCCGTGCCGTAGAGGCGCAGGCAGATCGGCAGGTTGGCGGTGCTGAACTGCGCCTGCGGATCGCGGCCTTCGTAACAGGGCCATCCATAGTTGGTCATCGTCCCGCCGCCCCCTTGCGGTCGGCCGGGCAGCACGTCGATTTCCTCGTAGGTGTTGTAGCCGACGTCGCCGATCCAGAGGTCGTTGGTGCCGGGCCGGAACGTGAAGCGGTAGGGATTGCGCAGGCCGTACGCGATGATGCGCTGCGCATTCAGCGATTCACCCGGCACGCCGGCGAGCGGATTGTCCGGCGCCGGCGCACCCGTCGCGGGATTGATGCGGATGATGGTGCCGTCGAGCCACACCATGCACGAGATCGGTCCGGGACAGTTCGCGTAGCCGGGTTCGTCCTCGAGCCCCTGCGAGCGCAACGCGCCGCTTTCGCTGGTGGCCACCGTGCTGCCGGTTGGCGCGCGCTGGTCCGGGTACCACGGGTTCTGGGTCGCCGTGGTGCCGGTGTCGATCCAGTTGCTGACGTAGTTCGCGCCTTCCCCGCCGCCGGCGTAGAGGTACCCGTCCGACCCGAACACCAGCGTGCCGATCGAATGACTCGGGAATTGCGCGTACCAGTCCTCGATCAGCACCTGCTCGTCGGACGCAGTATTGCCGGTGACCGTCAGGCGCGACAGGTGGCCGCTGACGACGCAGCCGCCGCCCCGGTTGTAGGCACCGGGTTCGGTTTGCGTCGGGACGCCGTTGGGCGCGTCCGGACACGTGTCGGCGAACGTCGGGTACTGCGGGAAGGGTGGCCAGCGTGGTGGCTGGTCGCCGAACAGGCCGCCGTTGAACGTGTACTGCACGTAGAGGTACGGCACTTCCGGAAAGCGCGGGTCGAGCGCAAGTCCCAGCAGGCCACGGTCGCTTTGCGGATCGTTGTCGACTTCTTCGGTCAGGTCGGCGAGGATTTGCGGATTGGTGTCGAGCAGGTTCTGGTACACCCAGATCAGGCCGCTCTTCTCGGCGACGAAAATGCGGCCATCGTGCGCGAATGCGAACGTGGTCGGCTGGATGCGGTTCGGCAGGTACGTCGCAATGCAGAATCCGGTCGGCAGCGAGGTCGGGCACTGGACATCGGCGAGCGCACTGGCCGAAAGCAGGGTCCCGATGGCGAACACGACGTACGGGAAGACGGTCTTCAACGATCGATTCACGGCAACGGCTTGGCAACGGAGTCGCCGGATTATAGGGCGTGAGGTTGCGATGCCGCCGAATCCGCGAGTTGTGAAAAGTTCGTGAGTCCGCGCCGTCGCCGCGCGCACTTCGCGCCTGACGCGCCGCCACGGACGGAAACACGCCGTCGACTTGCTAGAGTAGCGCCATGTACCTCCAGTACTACGGACTCGGCGAAGCACCGTTCTCGATCACGCCCGACCCGCGGTACGTGTTCCTGTCCGAACGGCATCGTGACGCGCTGGCGCACCTCCTGTACGGCATCGGCAAGGGCGGCAGCGGCGGGTTCGTGCAGTTGACCGGTGAAGTCGGCACCGGCAAGACGACACTGTGCCGGTTGCTGCTTGACCAGCTTCCGGAAAACACCCGCGTCGCGCTGGTGCTGAACCCGAAGCTGACGCCGATCGAACTGGTGCAGACGATCTGCGAGGAGTTGAAGCTCGATACCACCGGGCGGACGTCGAGCCTCAAGGGCCTGACCGATACGCTGAACGCGTTCCTCCTCGACGCATACGCACAGGGCTTGCGCGTGGTCCTGATCGTCGACGAGGCGCAGAACCTGTCGACCGAGTCGCTCGAGCAGATCAGGCTGCTGACCAACCTCGAGACGCCGACCCAGAAGCTGCTGCAGATCATCCTGCTCGGCCAGCCCGAGTTGCGCGACATGCTGGCGCGCCCCGAACTGCGCCAGCTCGCGCAACGGATCACCGCGCGTTACCACCTGACGCCGCTCGACATCGCCGAAACCGAGGCCTACGTCCGTCATCGCCTGGCGGTTGCCGGAGCGGTGCGGTGTCCGTTTTCCCGCCTCGGGCTGCGGTCGCTGTACCGGCGTTCGGGCGGCGTCCCGAGGCTGATCAACATCGTCGCCGACCGGGCGTTGATGGCTGGGTACGCGCACGAGGAATCGAACATCGGCGAGCGCACGGTCAATCGCGCCGCCGATGAAACCCTGCCCGGCCACGCCCGGTTCTGGTTCCGGCGGCATCGGCGTTGGCTCGCCGCGGCGGTGGCGGTATTGGTCCTCGGCGGTGCGGCGACGTGGTACCGGATGAACCTGCACGCGACGCTTGCGACGCCCGTCCAGACGCCAACGCCACCGGTGGCGGCTGATTCGGGATTGGCCAACCTCGAGTCGTTCCTGGCGAAGAAACCCGAGACCGAACTGACGGCGTTCTCGCAGTTGCTGGCGCGCTGGCAGGTCGCGGGTGGTGGGGTGTCGGTCGCGGAAGCCGCCGCGTGTCCGTCCGTCGTGGCGCCCGGACTCGATTGCCTGCGCGGGCATGCCGACCTCGCGCAGATCCTGCGTTTCGACCGGCCGGTGATCCTCGTCCTCGGCAGCGGCGATTCGGCGGCCTATGCCGTGTTGCAGGGCGCCGGGCGGTCGCGGGTCCGGCTCGACGTCGCGGGCGTACCGCACGAAATCGACCGGGATTCGCTGCCGCGGCTCTGGGGTGGCGATTTCGTCGCGTTGTGGCGGCAGCCCTCCGACGTGCCGGCGACGCTGAAGCGCGGCGATGCCGGACCCGGGGTCGCGTGGGTGAGCCAGCGCCTTGCCGCGCTCGATGGCGATGCCGCTGCCGGCTCCGGTCCGGCATACTTCGACGCGGCGCTGGAATCACGCGTACGCAAACTGCAGCAGGCCTACGGCATCCGGGCCGACGGCATCGTCGGGCCGGAAACGCTGTTCGCGCTGTCGGCGCTCGACGACCAGGGCCCGCATCTCGCCCGCACCGTCGAGTAGTCCCGAGGAAAAACCCGATGTCCTTGATCCTTGAAGCCTTGAAGAAGTCCGAGCAACAGCGCCGGCTGGGACAGGCGCCCGACCTCGGCACGCCCGTCATGGTGGCGCGGCGACGGCGGCATCTCGCCGGACCGGCCTTCGTCGTCGTGATCATTGCCGTTGCCGCAGGGACGTGGTGGTGGATGCATCGGAGCGAACCGCCGCCGCCGGCCACGGCGCCTGCCGCGACCGCGCCAGCGGCCCCGCCCGCGGAAACACCGGCCGAGCGGGTCGAGGCGCGCCGGGCGGAACGGTTGGCGCGCATGAAGGCGCGTACGCAACAGGTTCGCTCGGCCGAGGAGACGCGCCGCACGCGGGACATGAAGACCGGCGTCGTTCAGGCACCCGCGACAGCACCGAGGGAACCCAAGGCCAAGGCGCCATCCGGCGCGGCCGCACCACCGCCAGCCGCCGCGGCGTCGAACGTTCCCGCCAAGACTTCCGCCACGCCGGCGGCCGCCGCAACTCCTGCGCGGCCAACGTCGCCCGGTTCCGCCGTGCCGTTCGTCTGGGAGTTGCCTTACGGAACCCGCAAGGACCTGCCCGAACTCACGTTGACGATGCACTACTATTCCGCCGATCCGAAGCAGCGCTTCGTCATCCTCGACGGCCAGCGCCACATCGAGGGCGATGCGCTCGACAACGGCGTCAGCGTCGTCTCGATCCGCCAGGACGGCGTCGTGCTCGAGTTCAAGGGCCAGCAGTTCCTGTTGCCGCGCGCGGGACGCTGACCGCTTCGCCTTGCCGTGTTCGTCACGCTGCCGAGCCGGCGCAAGTCCGGACCACCGTGGGGGACCCTGCTGATCGTCGCCGCGTGTGTCGCGGTATTCCTCTGGATGCTGACCGCGGAACCGGCCGAGCGCGCGACGTTGTTGACGCGCTGGGGCACGGTACCGTCGACGCTGCTCGATTCCCACGTGTCCTGGCTGTCGCAGCTCGCGGAATTGCGCGCCGCGCGCCTCGTCACCGCGTTGTTCATCCACGCCGACTGGCTGCACCTCACCGGCAACCTCCTGTTCCTCGTCATCTTCGGTGTCGCGGCCGAACGGGTCCTCGGCACGACGCGATTCCTCGTGCTGTTCGTCATCGGCGGTGCGCTGGCGAACCTGATCGGCGCGCTGACGCTGGCCGGAACCAACGCGCCGATCGTCGGTTCGAGCGGCGCGGTGTCGGCGGTGGTCGGGGCCTACCTCGCGTTGTTCCCGCGCGCGCGGCTCGGTCTGGTCCTGCCGCTCGGCCTGTTCCTCGAATTCGTGCGCGTGCCGGCGGCACTCCTGATCGGCTTCTGGGTGGTGCTGCAGTTGCTGTTCACGTTCATCGGCCCGGCGTTCGGCGCGGTCGCGTGGTGGACGCACGTGTCCGGTTTCGCGATCGGGATCGTGTTCGCGCTGGCCTCGCGGGGCGCGATCGTCCGGCGCGCGCGCGGGTGATCCGGTCCCGTTTCCAGCCGAGGGCAAAGCCGGCGTACGATGCCGATGGCGGCGGGTCAGGATGGTTCGGCTGATGGCGAGGCAAAGGCTCTACAAGGTCGTGTTCACGGCACAGGGCAAGACCGTCGAGCTTTATGCACGGCGGCTCGCGTCGAGTTCGCTGTGGGGCTTCACCGAGATCGCGGATCTCGTCTTCGCACCGCCGGGGGAGGGACGCATCGTCGACCCGGTCGAGGAGCGGCTGCGCGAGGAGTTCCGCAACACTCATGTGCTGCACATTCCGATCCACGCCATCGTCCGCATCGAGGAAGGCGACCGGCTCGGCGCGATGAAGGTCAGCGATGCTCCGGCGGGCGGCGGCACGGTCATGCCGTTCCCGGTCGCGCCGCCTCGCGGCGGCGGCTGACTTCCCGGCTCCCGGGTCCGGGGTCTTCGTGCGATCCCGGGTTGCGGTGCCGCTGGATCGAAGCGAGACCGTCAGCCGTTCTTGGCGGCGGGCGCTTGCCTTGCCGGGTGCCGCAACGCCAGCGCCTTGACGACGGTCAGCGCCTCGTTCAACGCGTAGTCCTGGCGGACCGCGGTGTCATCGAACGGCTGCGTGGTCGGGGCCGCGCTGCCGTCGCCCGGACCCGTCAGGTGATTCGGCAGGTCCCGCTCCGCGATCCGCGGCGTCGGTGGCCCGTCCGGTGCCGCCAGCGTCAAGTCCGGCAGCACGATGTCCGGGCGGATGCCCTCGGCCTGGATCGAGGTGCCGTCCGGCGTGTAGTAGCGCGCGGTCGTCAGCTTCACGGCGTGGTCGGCGTCGAGCGGCAGCACGGTTTGCACCGAGCCCTTGCCGAACGTGCGTTGCCCCATCAGCAGCGCGCGGTGATTGTCCTTCAACGCGCCGGCGACGATTTCGGCGGCGGACGCGGTGCCGTTGTCGACCAGCACGACGAGTGGTGCGCCGTCGAGCGCGTCGCCTGGCGTCGCGCGGAAACTGAGGTCGGATTCGCTGAGGCGGCCACGTGTCGTGACGATGACGCCGCTGTCGAGCAGGTCGTCGGCGACCTCGACCGCCGAAGTGAGGAGGCCGCCCGGGTTCGATCGCAGGTCGAGGATCGCGCCGTGCAGCGGACCCTTGTTCTGCTTCTCCAGCCGTTCGATTCGTCTGTCGAGATCGCCACCGGTGTCGGACTGGAACTGGCTGATGCGCAGGTACGCGTAGCCCGGCTCGAGCAGGCGCCCGCGCACGCTCGCGACGCGGATGACTTCGCGCTTCAGCTTCACCGTCACCGGCAACTGCGCGTTCGTGTGCAGGATGCCGAGCGTGATCTCGGTGCCAACCTTGCCGCGCAGGCTCGCGATGGCCCCGTCGAGGTCGTCCGACTGCACGAGCTTGCCGTTGATCGACACGATCGTGTCGCCGGGCCGGATGCCGGCGCGTTGCGCCGGACTGTCATCGATCGGCGCGACCACGCGCAGCGCGCCGTCGCTTTGCAGGATCTCGACGCCAAGTCCGTCGTAGCTGCCGCTGGTGTCTTCGTTCAGCGATTCGAGCTGCACCTTGTCGAGGTACTCGCTGTGCGGGTCGAGGCCGGCGAGCAGTCCGCGGATCGCCGCCTGCATCAACCGGTGGTCGTCGACCTTGTCGACATACGCCTGCCGCACGAGGTTGTAGACCGCGGTGAAGGTGCGGATGTCCTTCAGGTCGACCTGGCCGCCGGTGTCCGCCGCGGCCGGTGCTTCACCGGCCTTGTCCGGCTTGGCGGCTGCCGCTGGCGCGGCCGGGGGCGGCGGCACGGGCGGCGCCGCGGCGGGTGGAGGCGGCGCAGCCAGCGCGGCGCCGCCGGCCAATGCGAGGCCCACGGCGAGCACGAAACGGAGAACCATCAGGGTGACCTCGGGTGCGACTTCGCGAGTGTACTGCCGCCAACGCATGTGCGGCTGTCGATTCGACCACGGCCGGCGCGCCGCGTTCAGCGCAGCCAGCCCTTCGGGTCGATCGCGCGGCCGTCCTTTGCCGGAGGGCCCGCAACTATTGCCTGGACGGACGCCACATGATGCGATCGAGCGGTCCCTTCGGGCCAGGAAGCCGGGTCAGTCTGCGCAGCCCACCATTCACATGGTCCGAACCGTGGTCGTGCGGGCGCGCCAACCGAGGGCTGGTGCACCCGCAAAGTGCCGGGGGAAATCAAGTCGGCGGATTCAACCACGCCTCACGAATCACACGGCCGCACTCCACCGACTGCCAGCCAATCGTGTCGTCGTTGGCATCTGCGGCCGAAACGGGACTGCGACCGGTGTCCCGGAACACGATGCCGTACCATGCGTTGTCGGTCGTGATCCACGGGTAGAAGCCGAGCCCGCCGGGGCTGCTGTACGCCTCCCCGTATTGGGGCCCGGTAATCGGGTCGTCCTCGACCCAGTGCCCGATCGAGTAGTGCCAGCGTTCCCCGTCGGGAACCGGTGAGTTCTTGGAAGTCGGGCAGATGTTCGGGTCAGTTACAGTGCAGACCTTGAAGGCGCCGAGTAGCGAGCCGATCTGCAGTTGGCCGTTCATGATCGCGCGGAGAAACACGGCATAGTCGTCCGCCGACGTCTTCACGCCACTCGCAAGCACCGGTGCGGTGTACTCCAACGCATCGGTGGGCAATCCCAGCAGCCCGCCGATCGCGTCAGCCAACGCGTCGTCGTCATAGGCGCCGAGATTGATCGAGTGCTGGCTCGATACCGGCGACGGCAGGCCGGGACCGTGTACCGTGTGCACCTCGAAGTGGCCGCCATTGAAATGAAAGACACCGATATGTCCGGGCGCACGGTAGCCGTTGTCGCCGATCGCGAGACAATCTTCGACGTATGCTTCCCGTTCGTGCAACTTCGCCGAACGCTACCGCTTGGCAGTGCATGTTGATCCGCACGGTGCATCCACCATGACACCCGCGCACACCGGGACGATCATTGGCTTGCGAAGGTGCCGGCGCCTGCCGCTCGCGATTTGCGTGGGGCTTCTGCTCGTGGCGGCGCACCCGTCCCAAGCCGCGACATTGCCGGTGACGAGCTGCGCCGACGACGGCAGCCCCGGCACGTTGCGGTCGGTAATGTATTCGGCGCACAACCACGATGTCGTCGACCTCACCCGGCTGACGTGCAGCACGATCACGCTGACGCAAGGCGAGATCGATGTCAGCTGGATTGGCAGCCACCGCCTGGCCTTTATCACGATCGACGGGCCGGGCCGGGATCAGCTGACGGTGGTAGGCGCAGGCCCCACGCGCGTGTTCGCCTTTGGCGACTCCTATTATCAGAGCCAGGCCGAGATCAACGACCTTACCATCACGCACAGCGGGCCAGCCAATACATGGCCGGCCTGTGTGCTCGGAATATCTGGCGTGTTGGCATTGAACCGCGTCACAGTGACGGGCTGTCATGCACATACTCCGGATTTTCCTTACGTCGGAATCATCGCCGGCGCAGTGGGTGCCGCGCAGCTGGTCATGTCGGATAGCACGGTCAGCAATTCGAGCTTCACTGCGTATGGCAACGACATAGCGACGGGCGGGGGAATCACAATCTCTGAACTCGGAGTCATTGTCGACAGTGCAGTCGTTTCCAATCAGGCGATAGCTGCCGTCGAGTTTGGCTATGGAGGCACGGCCTACCCAACCAGTGGCGGCGGTATCTATTCGGATGGCGACCTGCTGATCGTCAACAGCACGATCGCCGGCAATTCGGTCGAGGTGACGAATCCGGGCGAGGATGGCGTCGGCGGCGGGCTATTTGTGCGCGGTACACTGACGATGATCGACTCGACAGTTTCCGGCAACACCGTCGACGGCATGGGGGCTGGTTTGTACAAGGCGTCGATCGCGCCCGGGTTCGATCGTGGCACCACGGTTTCCATCCAGAACAGCACGATCGCCGGCAACAGCGCCGGCGGCGCCGGAGGTGCACTGGCCAGCCAACGGCCGGTGTGGCTCGCCAACAGCACCATCGCGTCGAACTACAGCGGCGCCGGCGGTGCGGTGTTGTTCGTGCACAGCGGCACCTACCCCGGTTCGGGTCGGCTCGAACTCGAAAGCACGATCATCGGCAGCAACACGACGGGCCCCGCGGCGACATACGCGGCCGACCTGGCGACGGACGACGTGCTGACCGTGACCGGCGCCCACAGCCTCGTCGTCGCTCCGGCCGCCGGCATCGTGTTGCCGCCGGACACGCTGCACGACGATCCGCGGCTGTTGCCCCTCGATTGGAACGGGGGTTCGGTACAGACGCTGGCGCTGGCGCCGGGCAGTCCGGCCATCGATGCCGGATCGAATCCGCTCGGCTTGTCGACCGACGAGCGCGGCGCAGGTTACGTGCGCGAATCTGGCGCCGCCCCCGACATCGGCGCCTTCGAGGTGCAACCGGGGCCCGACCCGATCTTCGCCGGCGGGTTCGACCCGTGAACGCACGCGCGCTGCCGCTGGCGGCGGCGATCGCCGCGGCCCTGCTCGGCCCGGCGTGCGGAGTGGCGGCGACGCTGCCGGTCACGAGCTGCGCCGACGATGGCAGCCCCGGCACGCTGCGCTCGGTGGTGGATTCGGCCGTGGACGGCGACACCGTCGACATGACCCAGCTCGCATGCAGCACGATCACGCTGACGCAAGGCGCGATCGACGTGACACCGCTCGGCCCGAACCCGCTGCACGATCTGACCATTCTCGGGCCAGGGCAAGCGGCGTTGACGGTGTCCGGTGACCAGCGCTCGGCGGTGTTCCTGCTCGGCGGGCCCTCGGCCTTCTACGGCGGCACGTTCTTGCTGTCGGACTTCACCATCGCGCATGGCGCGAAATACGATGCCGCGGCCTGCGTTGCCAGTTTCTCCGGCGACCTGGTGCTGGACCGTGTCACCGTGACCGATTGCCATTCCCTGCAAGCGAATTACATGCAAGGTGGCGGCGCGGTCAGTTCGTATTATCTGACCCTGACCGACAGCACGATCAGCGATTCCAGCGTCACCGCGATCGGCCAGGGCGTCGCCACCGGCGGCGGAATTTGGGCCAAGTTCGCGACGGTGACCGGCAGCACCATCAGTGGCAATTCCGCGAACGCCGAAGGGCAAGCGAACTACTCGTTCCGGTATCAAACTTCCGGCGGGGGCATCTACGCCGGTCGGTCGCTGACGCTGACTGACAGCACCGTGTCCAACAACCACGCTGAAGCCACCGCCGTTGGCGAGGACGCGAATGGCGGCGGTATCGCGGCGCGCGGTTTCGTCACCGTGACCGGCTCGACGCTGAGCGGCAACTCGGCCGATGGTACCGGTGGCGGTTTGTTCGCCGGATTCACAGTGTACCAATATGCACTGGTATCGGATCCAGACTGGGTAATCCGGAACACGACAGTTACCGGCAACAGCGCAGAACTTGGCGGCGGCATCGCGTTCGAATTGGACGCGACACTGTCGAACAGCACCATCGCTTTCAACGAATCGACCTACGGTGGCGCGGTGGCGGCCATACCTTTCTTTGCGTCTCGAGGTGGTTCCAGTTCGCTGTTCCTCGACAGCGCCATTATTGCCTCGAACTCCGCTGGTCCGACGGCGCAACATGTCGCCGATCTGGCTGCCAGTTCGAGTGTGACACTCAACGTGGTTGGCGCCAACAACCTGATCGGTACGGCCGATGCGGCGATCGCGCTGCCGGCCGACACCCTGCACAACGATCCGCAGTTGCTGCCGCTGGCGTGGAATGGCGGGCCGACGCAGACGCTGGCTCTCGATTCCGGCAGTCCCGCGATCGACACCGGCAACGACGTCGCCAACCTCGCGACCGACCAGCGTGGCGAAGGGTTCGTCCGCGTGTACGGTGCATACGCCGACATCGGTGCCTTCGAGGTGCAACCGATGCCCGATCCGATCTTCGCCAGCGGGTTCGATCCCTGACGGCGCCGTTCGCGCTGGCGCGCGCTGCGTACCCCTGGCTAGCAAGACTCCTGCGATGTCGTGGGATCGCTCCCGCGTCGCCGTAACTCACGCAGGCCACCCGATCCATCGTTTGCCGAATCGCGCGAGCAGCGCCACCGATAGAGCAAGATCTGCGCCTTCCGATCCACCCTGCGATCCCGGTTCAGCGCAGCCAGCCCTTCGGGTCGATCGCGCGGCCGCCGGAGCGCAGCTCGAACCAGACGCCGGGTTGTTTCTGGCCGCCGCTCGCGCCGCTGGTCGCGATGACGTCGCCGGCGTCGACCCAGTCACCGACGCTTTTCAGCAGCGCTTCGTTGCCGCCATAGAGGCTGAGATAGCCATCGCCGTGATCGACGATCAGCAGCAGCCCGTAGCCCCGCAGCCAGTCGGCGAACACGACGCGGCCATGCGCGACTGCGCGTACCGGTGTGCCGGGCGGCGCCCCGATCAGCCAGCCGCTGCCCCCGCTGCTGCCGGTATCGAACTTCGACAGCAACGGTCCTTTCACGGGCCACGCAAGGCGGCCGCGCTCCGATGCAAACGGCACGTCACCGGCAAGGCGCTTCGGAATATCGGCAAAGATGTCGCGCAACTGTTCGATCAGGCGTTCCAGCGACTTCTCGTCCTTGCCGAGCGCGGCCGCGTGACCGGCCTGGTCCTTGAGCGTCGCTTCCAACTTTGCCACCAGTGCCGCTTGATCGTCGCGTGCTGTCTGCTGCCGCGCGGCTTCAGCGGCGCGGTCGGCACGCGCTGCCGCAATCGTATCGCGGGCCTTCGCGATCCGGTCGGTGATCGCCGCCAAGTCCGCAAGCTGCTTGGACAGGCCGTCGATCTTCTCGACTCGCGCGTTCTCGAAATAGCGGTGATAGGCGAGGGTGCGCGCGATGGCCGGGAAGTCCTCCTGCTCCAGCAGCAGCTTCAACTCCGCGCCATAGCCGAGTGCGTACGCCGACCGCAACAGGCGGGCGAGGGCGTCGCGCTGGGTGGCGAGTGCCGCGTCGAGTTGCGTCCGCTCGCCCTGGAGCGCGGTGAGTTTGCCCTGCTGTTCCTCGATGCGGGTGTCGAGGTCGCGGACCTCGCCGGCGATCTTGGCAAGGGCGAGATCCTTCTCGCGCAGCGCTGCCACCGCGCTGCCGCGTTCGACCTCGGTCGCCTGTTGCTTTGCCGTGAGCGCGGTGATCTCGGCGCGTACCGATTCGAGCTTCGCCTGCGCGGCCTTGCGTTGTGCGATGCGGCTCGCGTCGTCATCCTGCGCCACCGCGCCAAGGCTCAGCGTGGCCAGGACCAGCGCCAGCCACCAGGCCCGCATCAGGCGAACGTTACGAGGCTGTGCCCGGTCATTTCGGCCGGTTGCGGCAGGTCCATCAGCGTGAGGACGGTCGGTGCGAGATCGCGCAGCGCGCCGTGCCGTAGGGTCGCGGGACGCCCGATGTAGACCAGCGGAACCGGCCCGACGGTGTGCTGCGTGTGCGGTTCGTCGTCGTCGGCCAGCATCTGCTCGGAATTGCCATGGTCGGCGGTGATCAGCAATTCGCCACCCGCTTTCCGGATCGCGTCGACCAGGCGGCCGAGCGCTCGGTCGATCGCCTCGACCGCGGCGATCGCCGCGCCTTCGCGGCCGGTGTGGCCGACCATGTCGGCGTTCGCGAAGTTGCAGACGATGAAATCGAAGCGGCCACTGCCGATGGCCTCGACGAGCCGGTCGGTGACTTCAGGACAACTCATTTCCGGTTTCAGGTCGTACGTCGCGACCTTCGGGCTCGGCACGAGGATCCGCTCCTCGCCATCGAATGGCGCCTCGCGGCCACCCGAGAAGAAGAACGTCACGTGCGCGTACTTTTCGGTTTCGGCGATGCGAAGCTGTCGGAGGCCGAGCGCCGACAGGTACTCGCCGAGCGAGTTGGTGGTGGACTCGGCCGGATAGGCGATCGCGCTGACGCCGAGACCCTTCTCGTAGTCGGTCAGCGTCACAAACGATGAAAGTCGCGGCACGCGATCGCGCCGGAATCCATCGAACTCGGTATCGACGAGTGCGTGCGACAGTTGCCGTGCGCGATCGGCGCGGAAATTCATGAACACGACGGCATCGCCGTCGCGCAGGGACCAATCCTGATGCGCCACCGTCGGTGAGACGAACTCGTCGGTCTCGCCGCGCGCATACGCCCGATCGAGGGCCGCGATGGCGCCGTCGGCATGATGTTCGGCCTTGCCATCGACGATCGCGGACCACGCCTTCGCGACCCGGTCCCAGCGGCGGTCGCGATCCATCGCGAAGTAGCGGCCCGACACTGTCGCGACGAACGCGTCACGACCTTGCCGCAGCTTCTCTTCGAGGCGCTCGAGCGATGCGCGCGCGCTGCGTGGCGGCGTGTCGCGGCCATCGAGGAACGCGTGCACGGCGACGCGGGGAACCTTCTCGCGGAACGCGAGATCGAGCAGCGCGAGGATGTGTTCCTCGCTGCTGTGCACGCCACCCGGCGAGACCAGGCCCATCACGTTCAGCGTGCCGCTGCCGCGTTTCGCCGCGTCACACGCCGACACGAGCGCCGGGTTGGCGAAGAAGCTGCCGTCGGCGATGGCGGCATCGATGCGGGTCAGGTCCTGGTGCACGATGCGGCCGGTGCCGATGTTCATGTGGCCGACTTCGGAGTTGCCCATCTGTCCGTCCGGCAGGCCGACGTGTGCGCCGTGCGTTTCGACCAGCGTGTGCGGGCACGTCGCAAGCAGGTGCCGCCAGTTCGGAGCGTTCGCCAGCGCGATGGCGTTGTGGCGGCTCTCGTCGCGATGGCCCCAGCCATCGAGGATCAACAACAGGATCGGTTTCGGGCGCGGCACGCGGGACGGATTCGAGTGGAGAGGCCCGCCATGCTAACGGAAGCGCCGCGACGACGCCGCGGCGGGCGCGCACCGGCCCCGGCGGGATCGAGCCCATCGGGATCGGCGCGTGGCGCTTCGTGCATCAGGCCGCGCTGCGGCGGAACTGCGCCTGTTCGGTCGAGCCTTCGAGTGCCGACAGCGATGAGCGTCCACCGGCGATTGCCTGGTTGACCGCGTCGAAGTACCCGGCGCCGACTTCGCGCTGGTGCCGCGCGGCGGAATAGCCGTCTTTCTCGGCGGCGAACTCGGCTTCCTGCAGTTCGACGTAGGCGGCCATCTGCCGCGCCTTGTACCCGCGCGCCAACTGGAACATCGAATGGTTCAGTGCGTGGAAGCCGGCCAGCGTGATGAACTGGAACTTGTAACCCATCCCGGCCAACTGCTGCTGGAACGTCGCGATCGTCGCCTCGTCGAGGTTCTTCCTCCAGTTGAAGCTCGGCGAGCAGTTGTACGCGAGCAGCTTGCCGGGGAATTTCGCGAGCACCGCTTCGGCAAAGCGACGCGCCTCGCCGAGATCCGGCTTCGACGTCTCGCACCAGACGAGGTCGGCGTATGGCGCATAGGCGACACCGCGCGCGATGGCCTGCTCGATGCCGGCTGCGGTGCGGAAGAAGCCTTCGACCGTCCGTTCGCCGGTGCAGAACGCGTGGTCGCGCGGATCGATGTCGGACGTCAGCAGGCCGGCGCCCATGGCGTCGGTGCGTGCGACGATCAGGGTCGGTACGCTGGAAACGTCGGCGGCGAGCCGGGCGGCGACGAGTTTCTGCTCGGCCTCGGCAGTCGGCACCAGCACCTTGCCGCCCATGTGTCCGCACTTCTTCGCGCTGGCGAGCTGGTCCTCGAAATGCACCGCGGCGGCACCGGCCTCGATCATGTGCTTCATCAATTCGTACGCGTTCAGCACGCCGCCGAAGCCGGCCTCCGCGTCGGCGACGATCGGCACCAGCCAGTCGATCGTGTCGTCCCCTTCGCTGTGATGGATCTGATCGGCGCGCAGCAGCGCGTTGTTGATGCGGCGGACGACTTCGGGCACCGCGTCGACGGGATACAGGGACTGGTCCGGATACATCGTGCCGGCGGTGTTGGCGTCGGCTGCGACCTGCCAACCGGAGAGATAGATCGCCTTGAGGCCTGCCTTGACCTGCTGCACGGCCTGGTTGCCGGTCAACGCGCCGAGCGCGTTGACGAACGGTTCCTGGTGCAGGTCGTGCCACAGCCGCTCGGCGCCGCGCCGCGCCAGCGAGTGTTCGACGTGGACGGTGCCGCGAAGGCGTACGACGTCATCGGCGGAATAGCCCCGCGTCACGCCGTTCCAGCGCGGATGGTTGTTCCAGTCGAGCTGCAGTTGTTCGGCGGTGGGAACTGCGTTGTGCTTGGACATTGCAATGCTCCGGAATTCGGATCGGGTGGATGCCGCGCCGTGAGGCATGGCGGCGCGACGACTCAGAGGTGCTCGTACGCGGGCAGCGTCAGGAAATCGGCGAGCGTCGTGGAGTGGACCAGCCGGCCCAGCAGAGCCGCCGCGTCGTCGGCCTTCTCCGCGCCGGGCAATGTGCTGTCGCGCAGGACCTTCGAGTGTACGGCGAGCGCGCGGTCGAACAGGTCGAACGTGATCGGCGTTCCGTCATCCCGCGTGGGCGGCTGGCCCGCGTGGTGCAGCCACTGCCACAGCTGGGTGCGCGCAATCTCGGCGGTGGCGGCGTCCTCCATCAGATGGTGGATCGGCACGCAACCGAGGCCGTCGAGCCACGCGGCGACGTAGCGCAGCGAAACTTCGACGTTGTTGTCGAAGCCGGCGGCGGTGATCGTGCCGCAACACGGCGCCAGCAACGCGTCGCGCGTGACGTGGACGTCATCCCGTTCGCGATGCACCTGGTTCGGCGTCGGCATGTGTTCGTCGAACACTGCGCGTGCGACCGGCACCAATGCGGGATGCGCGACCCAGGTCCCGTCGTGGCCGTCGGTCACTTCGCGCAGTTTGTCGGCCCGCACCTTGGCAAGCGCCGCCTCGTTCGCGGCCGCGTCGCCCTTGATCGGGATCTGCGCGGCCATTCCGCCCATCGCCAATGCGCCGCGGCGGTGGCAGGTCTTGATCAGGTACTGCGAATAGTTGCGCAGGAACGGCACCGTCATCGTGACCTGGCCACGCTCGGGGAGCACGCGGCCACGGTGCGCGCGCAGCGTCTTGAGGTACGAGAAGATGTAGTCCCACCGTCCGCAGTTGAGGCCGACCGCGCGCCGGCGCAGTGCGTACAGGATCTCGTCCATCTGGAACGCGGCGGGCAAGGTCTCGATCAGCACGGTCGCCTTGAACGTGCCGACGGCCAAGCCGAGCTGGCGTTCGACGTAGGCCATCACGTCGTCCCACAGCGCTGCTTCTTCCATCGACTGCAGCTTCGGCAGGTAGAAGTACGGCCCGCGATCGCGAGCGGCGAGGGCGCGCGCGTTGTGGAACGCGAACAAAGTGAAGTCGAACAGTGCGCCCGACATCGGATCGCCGTCGACCAGCACGTTCGATTCGGGAAGGTGCCAGCCGCGGGTCCGCACCATCAGCAGCGCCGGGTCCGCATCGAGGCGGTATTCGCGGCCGTTGTCGGCGCGGTATTCGATCGTGCCGGCGACTGCGTCGCGCAGGTTGACTTGCCCGTCGAGCAGGTTTTGCAGGAGCGGCGCGGTCGAATCCTCGAAGTCAGCCATGAAGACGTTGGCGCCCGAATTCAGCGCTTTGATGACCATCTTCCGGTCGACGGGCCCGGTGATCTCGACGCGGCGGTCGAGGAGCGCCGCCGGAATCGGCGCGACCGCCCATTCGGCGCCGCGGATTGGGCGCGTGTCGGCGCGAAAGTCCGGCAGCTCCCCGGCGTCGAAGCGCGCCTGGACGCGATTTCGCTCCGCCAGCAATCGTTGTCGCTCCGGCTCGAAGCGGCGGTGAACCTTCGCCAGCAGCGCACGGACAGGCGGCGAAAGGATCGTGGCGTGGTCGGTGCACAGGGTGCACGTCACGTCAACGTCCGCGATCTCATCCAGGACTTCCATCGGCACGGCCATCATCGATACCCCCATGCTGGTGATGGCCGGAGGCTAGGCGTAATCCTAGCGTTTGACAAAGAATACAATTCAACGTGATAGTTTGAATATGACAAATCAGACGGCAATGGACTGACGCCGAAGAGGTTTGCATGGCCGTACGAAAACAAGCGGGCGCGCGATCGTCACGGCGGCAGCGTGCTCACACCGGCCGGGATCAGGGCGCGACACCGCGCTTCTACTACAAAGGCAGCCGGGTCAAGCAGTTGCGCGCGTTCGTCACGATCGCAAAGCTTGGCACGTTGGGACGCGCCGCCGAATCGCTGTTCCTGTCCGCTTCGTCAGTCAGCCTGCAACTGCAGGCGCTGGAACGAGAGTTCGGGGCGGTCCTGGTCGAGCGCGGGCGCCGGCGGGTGACGCTGACGCGCGCGGGGCAAGCCCTGTTCGAGCAGGCGCGGCCTCTCGTCGAGGGGTTGGACACGCTCGACACGCAATTTCGCAGTGCGCTCGCGGGCCTCGGCAAGGGAGAAATCACGATTGCCGCCGGCACCTCGACGATCCAGTACCTGTTGCCACCGCTGGTCGCGGCGTACCGGGAGCGGCATCCGGATGTCCGCCTGCATCTCGCGAACGTCACCGGCAAGGACGGTCTCGCATTGCTGCGCTCGAACGAGGTCGACTTCGCGGTCGGCTCGATGCTCGACGTCCCGCACGACCTGAGCTACCAGCCGTTCCGCCGCTACGACCCGATGCTGATCGTGCCACCCGATCATCCGCTGGCGCAGCGGGAACCGTTGCGGCTGCACGACCTGTCGCCGTACGGGCTGATCCTGCCGCCGCACCGCTTGACGACGTTCCGGCTGGTCGACCTCGTGTTCCAGCAGCGCAAGGTGCCGTACACCGTGGCGATCGAAGTCGGCGGCTGGGAGGTCATCAAGCAATATGTCGCGATGGGACTCGGCATTTCGATCGTGACCGGCATCTGCCTGACCGAGGCCGATGCCGGCCGGCTGGTTGCGCGCAACATGAGTGCGTGGTTCCCGCAACGCAGCTATGGCGTCGTGATCCGCAAGGGGAAGTACCTGTCGGCGGAAGCGCGCGGCTTCGTCGACCTGATCCGGCCGGGATTGCTGACCCATCGCGAGCATGACGAAACCGGCCACTCGTCGCGCTGACTCGGTACGGCAGGTGCCGCGTGACAGCGCGCTTCACCTCAACGTGCCGACATGGGCTTCTCACCCGGCCCGGCAACGGCGGCGCCGGCCATCGCCTTCTTGAATTCCGCGCGGCTGACCGAGACATAGCGGTCGTTGCCGCCGATCTCGACCTGCGGGCCGGACTGCACGGCATGGCCGTGCTCGTCGATGCGCAGCACCATCGTCGCCTTCTTGCCGCTGTGGCAGATCGTCTTGATCTCGTGCAGCTCGTCCGCCCACGCGAGGAGCCACTGGCTGCCCTCGAACAGCTCGCCACGGAAATCGGTACGCAAGCCGTAAGTCAGTACCGGAATCCGCAACGTGTCGACGACGTCGCTCAGTTGCCACACCTGCGCGCGCGTCAGGAACTGCGCTTCGTCGACCAGCACGCAATGCAGCGGCCCATGCGCCGCGATGTCGGCCGTGATGCGTGCAAGCAGGTCATCATCCGGCGTGAATCGTTGCCCCTGCGCGCGCAGGCCGATCCGCGACGACACGACGCCATCGCCGCCGCGCGTGTCGAGCGCCGGTGACAGGATCAAGGTGCGCATGCCGCGCTCGGCGTAGTTGTATGCGCTCTGCAGCAGCGTCGTCGTCTTGCCGGCGTTCATCGCCGAGAAGTAGAAGTAGAGCTTGGCCACGTGAAGATCCGTTTTCGACTTTGTGCGAGCGTAGCAGGCAATGCCGCGATGGCGTCCTGAATGCGTCGCACTGTTGCGTCGCCCGCGGTGGGGTCGAATCCAGTCAGGGATCGAAGCCGCTGCCAAATATCACGTCGGGCCTCGGTTGCACTTCGTACGCACCGATGTCGGCGGCGAAACCAACCACGCGCGGGAACCCGGGACCGCGCTGATCGTAGTCAAGGCCGGCCGTGTTGTTGCCGGCGTCGATCGCGGGACTTCCCGGGGAGAGTGCGAGCGTCTGCGTCAGACCACCGTTCCACGCCAGCGGCAGCAGCAGCGGGTCGGAATCGAGAGTGTCGGGTGGCAACACGATGTCCGGGTCGGCGTTCATGACGAGGTTGTTCGCGCCGCTGACGATCAGATTGGCGTCCACCGCGAGGTCCGCTGCGTACGGTGCCCCCGTTGCCGCGGTGTTGCTGGCGATGATCGAACTTTGCAAAGCAAGCGTCGTCACGGGCGGGTTGTAGGGGATGTCCGACACCCGGAACATCACCGCGCCGCCCAGCGTCGAGTCGTTGAAGGCGAGTGTGCTGTTGGCAATCGTCACGGCACGCTGGCTGACGGTGGCGCCACCCGCACCCCCGGCGACATTGCCGGTGATCGTGCTGTCGCTGACTGCGATGATCGAGTCGTCGCTGAGGAGTGTGATCAACAACTTGCACAAGCCACCGCCGTCACCATCGGTCGTATTGCCTGACAGCGTCGAGTTGACGATGGTCATCGTCCCGCGCGCCAGCGCCGCGCCGCCGCAACCGTCCTCGCCGGGGTCGGTTGCTTCGACCGTGTTGCCCGTGATCGTGCTGTCGATCACGATCATGTCATCGGCGAATAGATCCCACCGCCACCCGTCTCTGCAAGCCGTGATAACCATCCGTGCCAACGGCGCGCTGACCCGGTTGCCGGTGACGGTGCTGCGAATCATGATCCATTGCCGGCCCATGCGCCACCGCCTTGCGCCGTGTTGCCACCCACTGCGACGACACTGGAGTCGCTGATCAAGCTGTCGGTCATGTAGAGGCCCGTCACGTCAACCGCGCCACCTCCTCCAACGCCACCAAGGAAGGTCGAGTGACAGTCCGTGACGCTAACGCGGTTCAGTACCACGGCACCTCGCACGGCGAAGAGGCATGCACCACTCTCGTACCACGGCGAAGCAGTGTTGACATTGACGCCGTGTGCGACGGTGACGTCGTTGAGCGTGAATACGCCGTAGATGCTGGATCCTCCAGCACTGAACACCAGGAACTGGTCACCGCCCGAGATCGTCAACGCCTCACGGCCCGGTCCCTGGATCGTCAGGTAATTCAGCGGATGTTCGCTCAGGTAGTCGGTGCCGATCGTGCCTTGCGTCAGCGTGATGGTGCTGCACGTCAGTTGCGTCAGGTCGACGACGTCGTTGTCATGCGCCGAGTCGATCACCGACCGCAGCGTGCCGGGACTGCCGTCGTCGGCGCAGCTCGTGACCGGCAGGGTGGCGGCGTGTACAGGATCGAAGGGCGCCGCTGCGGCGAGCAGCGCGCCAAGGCACAGCACCAACGGATGGCGGGGCGGCGTGCGCAAACGGTCGATTCCGGTCGCTGGTCCGGTCAGCTTCGGGTTCAACGAATTCATCGCCGACATTCCAAGGTTGCGTCACGGATCCAATCGCGGGGCAACCAAGACTACGCGCTGGCAGACCCCGCGCGATATTTCGTTCGACCCCCGGGGACACTTCGGCAGGGGGCCGGATTTGCTAGGCTGCGCGGCTTCGCGCCTTGCGGATGGCAGCGTCGCCCGTCGTGTCCCTCAACCCCCAACAACAAGCCGCGGTGGAATACTGCGATGGCCCGCTCCTGGTGCTGGCCGGAGCCGGTTCCGGCAAGACCCGCGTGATCGCGGAGAAGATGGCGTCCCTCGTCCGCAGTGATCGCGTGCCGGCATCGAAGATCGCCGCGATCACGTTCACCAACAAGGCCGCGCGCGAAATGCGCGAGCGGGTGGCACGGCGCGTCCGGTCGGTACCGGGCGATTCCCTGACCGTCTGCACGTTCCACGCGCTCGGGCTCGAGTTCCTGCGGATCGAGCACGAACGCGCGGGTTTGCGGCGCGGGTTCTCGGTGTTCGACGCCGAGGACAGTGCCGGCCTCGTCAAGGAACTGGCTGGCGCCTCGATCAAGTCCGGTGAACTGTTCCGGTTGCGTGCCCTGGTGTCGCGACTCAAGGGCGATGGACTGGCGCCCGATCGCGCGCAGGAGCTCGCGCGGGCGCCGCTCGAGCACGAGGCCGCCGAACTCTACGCCGCGTACCAGAAACGCCTCGCCGCGTTCAACGCCGTCGACTTCGACGACCTGATCCGCCTGCCGGTCGAGGTCCTTCGCACCGACGCCGAGGCGAGGCAAGCGTGGCGCGAGCGCATCCGCTACCTCCTCGTCGACGAGTGCCAGGACACCAACGGCGCGCAGTACGAGTTCCTCAAGCTCCTCGCCGGCGAGCGCGGCGCCTTCACGTGCGTCGGCGACGACGACCAGTCGATCTATGCGTGGCGTGGCGCGGATCCCGGCAACCTCGACCGCCTGTCGCGGGACTTCCCGAACCTGCGCGTCATCAAGCTCGAACAGAATTACCGGTGCGCGCAACGGATCCTGCGGGCCGCGAACGCGTTGATCGGCAACAATCCGCACGCACACCCGAAGCGCCTGTGGAGTGCGCACGGCGAAGGTCCTCCGATCCGCGTGCAGGCGTGCCGCGATCCGGACCATGAGGCGGAATGCGTCGCTGCGAGGCTCGTGACATTGCGCGAAACGCACCGGCTTGCGTGGTCCGACTGCGCCATCCTCTATCGCGGCAACCACCAATCCCGCCCGCTCGAGAAGGCGTTGCGGTTGGGACGGGTTCCGTACCGCCTGACCGGCGCGCTCGGCTTCCTCGATCGCGCCGAGGTCAAGGACGTGCTCGCGTACCTGCGCCTCGTCGTCAATCCCGACGACGACGCGGCCTTCCTGCGCATCGTCAACGTGCCACGGCGGGAAATCGGTGGCACGACGCTCGAAAGGCTCGGCGAACTTGCGCAGGCCGCGCACGGTTCCCTGTTGCGCACGGCACGCGACGAAGGCGCGAGGCGGCAGCTCGGGCCGCGGTCGGCTGCGGCAATGGCGGGCTTCGCCGAATTGATCGACGCGTTGTCCCGTCATGCCGCGACAGTCCCCGTGCCGGCCCTGGTCGAGGAGGTGCTGCGGCGTACCGGTTATGCCGAGAGCCTGCCACAGTCACCGGCGGACGCGGCGCTGCGCGAGCGCAAGCTCGGCAACCTGCGCGAACTGCTGGACTGGTTCGCCGCGACCGACCGGGGGCAGTCGAACGCCGGCGATCTCGCCGCACGGCTGGCGCTGCTGGCCCATGCCGACGGCGACGACGGCGGCGATGCCGTGCGGTTGATGACGCTGCACTCGGCGAAGGGCCTCGAGTTCCGGTGCGTGCACATCATCGGCTGCGAGGACGGCACGTTGCCGCACGAGGGCGCCATCGGGGAGGGGCACCTCGACGAGGAGCGGCGCCTGCTGTACGTCGGGATCACCCGCGCGAAGGAACTGCTGCACCTCTCCTACGCCACCGGTGCGCGCCGCCACGGGCAAAGCCTCATGCGCGTACCCAGCCGCTTCCTCGACGAACTGCCGTCCGGCGACCTCAAGCGGGACGGAATCGGGCACGAGGTGGATGCCGAAGCGCAGCGCGAGGCCGGACGAGTTCATCTGCAGCGCATCGCCGACATGCTGCGTTGATCCGCAGGCGGCTTTTTTCGTCCCGCCATTCCCGCGCGTGTTCGAATCGGGCGACTTTCGCCCCTCCCCGTCGTTCCCGCGCAGGCGGGAATCCAGCATCGCGACCGCGACGCGCGGATTCGCGAAGACGTCGGATATCCCGCGTCACCGGATGCTTCCTCGTGGCGGGCGCAACCCGCGTCTCCCTAAATCAGCTTTGCCGCCTTCAGCTCGCTCTTGAGGTACGCGTAGTAGATCGGCGCGGCAATGAGGCCGGCGAGTCCGAACGCGGCTTCCAGCGCCAGCATCGCGACCAGCAGCTCCCAGGCACGGGCGTGGATTTGTCCGCCGACGATGCGGGCGTTGAGGAAGTATTCGAGCTTGTGGATCAGGATCAGGAACACGAGTGCGCCGACGCCGACCGTGAGCGATACCGAAAGGCCGACGACGAAGATCAACGAGTTCGAGATCAGGTTGCCGACGACCGGCAGCAGGCCGGTGACGAACGTCACGACCACCAATGCCTTCGCCAACGGCAGCTCGACGCCGAGGATCGGCAGCAGGACGAGGACGAACAGCGCGGTCAGGACGGTGTTCAGCGCGGAAATGCGAACCTGCGCGAACACGATGTCGTGGAATGCACCGAGCAGGTGGTCGCAGCGCGCGGCCAGCATGCGGGCGAGGGGCCCGGCGGTGCCGCTGCGCCGGGCATTGACGAGGGCGATCAGTGCGCCGAGGGCCATGCCGATCAGCAGGTGCGCGATGACGCGCAATGTCGTGCGTCCGACGCCGCCAACTTGCGAGCTGTGCATTTTCAGCCACTCGACGGCGGCATTGCGCAACTCGCCGATGCTCTCCGGCAGGTAGTCGACCAGCATGTGCGGCAGTTGCGCCCGGGCCTGGTCGACCAGCGGCATCAGGTTGTCGAACACGAGTCCCGGATTGCCGCGCTCGCTGCGCGTGAAGGCGACGATTCCGACCACGGCAAGCCCGAGGATCCCGGCCACGACGACGCTCAGCAGCGCGACGATGAGCTGGTGCGCGCGGGCGCCGGAGAGGTGGCGCTGCAACGGTTGCGCCAGTGCCTGGATGACCGCGTACACCAAGAGGCCGGCCAGCAACGCGGGCAGGAGGTGCAGCACGAGCACCGCGACGAGTGCGACGGCAGCCAGCACGTAACTCGCGATGCGCAGTCGGGTGGTCGTCACGGCGTCCATCGGGCCTCGCTGTCGTCGTGCGCCGCACCCGGTGCGGAGTGGCGGTGGCGTCGCGCTGGTGGGATCGTATGCGCCCATCGCTCCGATGCCAACCCCGGAGGTTCCATGCGTGCAATCGACGTCGTGCTCCTGGCCACGGTCGTGGCCATCGGAGGGTGTGCCGCGCAGGTCACCCGAAGCTCGCCGCCGCCTTCCGCCCCGGAATCAGCGCCCGACGATCGCCTCGACGCGACCTTGTGGGCACAGACCTCGGTCGAGCGCGACCTCGTCTACCGCGAGGTTTACCGGCAGGCAGGCGCAGCCATGCTTCGGGCACTGGCCGATCCGTCGATCGATGCATTGCCGAATGGCGAACGGTCCGGTTCGGCGAACGGGCTGCCACCGGCGGTGATCGCCGACGTCGACGAGACGGTCCTCGACAACTCGCCCTACGAGGCCCGGATGATTCGTGACGGAGCCTCGTTCGATCCCGCGACATGGCTGGTGTGGGTCAGCGAAGCCAGCGCGATTCCGGTGCCGGGTGCGCTGGACTTCGTGCGGCTGGCCGCGAGCCACGGCGTGAAGATGTTCTACATCTCGAATCGGGACCAATCGCTCGATCCCTACACCTACGAAAACCTCGTCCGCGCCGGCTTTCCGATGGCGGCCAATGAAGCCGAAATGCTGAACGCGGGAATGGCGACTCCGGGTTGCACGGCCAAAGGCGCCGACAAGGGCTGCCGGCGAAGGATCGTTGCGCAGCACTACCGCGTACTGTTGGAACTCGGCGACCAGCTCGGTGATTTCCTCGACGTCGCCGGCTTGTCTCCGGAGGGGCGCCACGAGGCAGTCGAGCCGTACCTCGGCTGGGTCGGGGAGCGCTGGTTCGCGTTTCCGAACCCGACCTATGGCCACTGGGAATCGATCATTGCCGGCCCGACGTCAGCCGGGAAAGCCGAGCAAAACCGGCGCAAGCGGGCGGCCCTTCGCTACGACTTTGGCCCCGAACGCTGATTGAATCGCCGAGACTGGGCGCGGTGGAACGAAGACATGCTTACCTTCGTATCCATTTTGTTATCAATAGGCTACGTGCCGTATCGTAAGGTATTGCTTGATGAACATCGCGTAGCTATACTGAGCTGCAATGGGTTCCTTGGTTTTGATTTGCTGAACCCCTGACAGTCGAAGGGTCCGGACCGATGGTTCCGGCCTTGGTTTTCCCATCCCGGCAATGCCGGTTCGAACCCGGCCGATGATTCGGCCGGGTTTTTTTGTCCCGATCACGTTTGGTCAGGCCGTGCCCCACTGCTAGAGTTCGGCACCAGATGACCCGATCAAACCCCGGATTCGCGTTCCTGCTTGCCGCTTTTGCGGCGGCCGCGCTCGTCGGTGCGTGCGGCCGGTCGGCGCCACCACCGCAAGCTGCGTCGGGGTTGGCGTCGCCGGTGAATGCGATCGAGGCCTTGGTGGCGCTGGCGCGTCGAAACGACGTCGCTGGCCTGCTGGCGGCAGCGCTGCCGCCTGCGGAGCACGCGCATTTCGTGGCCGGTTGGGAGGCGCGTCGGTCCGGCAGCCAACCGACCGACGAGCAGAAAAGCCGGTATCACGACTGGGTGACGCAACTTGTTGCACCGGGAAGCGAGGGCGCTCTGTTCTCGGCCGCCGCCCCCCGGTTGGCGGCATTCAACGAACGGTATCGCCAGCAGTCGCCGATGTACGTCGCGATGGGAGCCGCCTGGCTCAAGGCCTTGCTCGGTGACCAGAAGGGCCTCGATGCCAATGATCGCGCTGCGGCCGACCAGGTGATCGATGCCGTCGCGAAATGGGCAGGCGGCCTGAATTTCGCGGATCCGGCGCGCCTGAAAGTCGCCATCGGCATCGCGGCGAAGACGGCAAGGAAAGTGGACCTGCCCACACTCGATGCGGTCCGCGCGCTGCCCTTCGACGCCGCGATGCAGAAGCTTGCGATCACCGGATCCGGGCTGAAGGACGTCCTGGCCGTGTACGGGCTGTCGCTGGACGCGGTGCTCGATTCGGTCACGCCCGAGGTCGTCGCCAACGACGGACAGGCCGCCACGGTGCGGATCGGCTACTCGATCCTTGGGGTCCACGGGACGACGATGACTCGCTGGCGCAATGTCGAGGGTCGCTGGTATCCCGCGCGCTTTGTCGACGCCCCGGATGCCCCGGCTGCGGCCGCGACCGTGGACAAGCCAGCCGCGGATGCGCGGACGGCTGCCGCGGTACGCTGAGCCGTGGACCTTGTCGCCGGAGGCTAGAATTCCCGGACATGCCTGAAACATTGCCCGCGAGGAGTGCGAATCCGCTGGCGCAACGGCCGTTGTGGCTCCGGGTGGCCGGTGCGCTGTTGCGTCCGTGGATTGCAGTGTCCCACCAACCGTTGGACGTGCGGCAGACGGTGCCGGATTCCGCCCGCCCCCTGGTCTACGTCATCGAACGGCACGGCTTGTCCAACTGGCTGATCCTGGACGTGGCCGCTCGCGAAGCCGGCCTGCCATCACCGTACGAGGCCGCCCGCGAGTTGCCGGTGCGCCGGCACCGAGCCGTGATTTCGGTGTCGCGCATGCCTCGCGGACCGGGTGGAAGGCCTGGCGGCCGCCCGCCGGAACTCCTCGCTGCACTCGCGGCACGGGTTCGGTCCGATCCTTCGTTCGATGTCGCGATGGTGCCGGTCTCGATTTTCGTCGGCCGCGTCCCGGAGCGTGAGACCGGCTGGTTCCGCGTGCTGTTCTCGGAAAACTGGGTCGTCGTCGGCCGCTTCCGGCGCCTGCTCGCGATCCTGTTGAA
The DNA here is from genome assembly GCA_046347015.1 of Lysobacterales bacterium. Classification (GTDB taxonomy): domain Bacteria; phylum Pseudomonadota; class Gammaproteobacteria; order Xanthomonadales; family Rhodanobacteraceae; genus Dokdonella_A. The sequence continues at coordinate 92,167 of JAXMHA010000006.1, forward strand.
CGGGCGTGACACGCTCGTGCAGTTCTCGGCGCCGGTGTCGCTGCGTGCAGCGCTGGCCAGCACCACTGGCAGCCATGCGGACATTGCGCTGCGCAAGCTGGCGCGCGTGATGCGCACGCACTTCCGGCGCGTGCGCGAGATGGTCATCGGACCCGACCTGTCGCACCGGCGAACCGTCGTCGATGCACTGTTGAACGCCGAGCCGGTTCGCACCGCGATCGCAGCGGCGGCGAGCCGTGATCGGAAGGGCGAGGCCGGAGCGAGCGAACGCGCCCGCGACTACGCGATGGAGATCGCGGCCGATTACTCGCACCCCGTCGTGCGCTCGCTGTACTTCCTGCTCACCTGGTTCTGGAACAAGCTCTACGACGGCATCGACATGCATCATTTCGACACCGTGCGCGACGCCGCGCCGGGGCGCGAAGTGATCTACGTCCCGTGCCACCGCAGCCACATCGATTACCTGTTGCTGTCCTACCAGTTGCTGCGCAACGGGATTGCGGTTCCCCACATCGGCGCCGGCATCAACCTGAACCTGCCGGTGCTGGGGTCGATCCTGCGGAGGGGTGGCGCGTTTTTCCTGCGACGAAGCTTCAAGGGAGATCCACTGTATTCGACGGTGTTCCGCGAATACCTGAGCCAGTTGTTCGCACGGGGCGTCTCGCTGGAGTACTTCATCGAGGGTGGCCGATCGCGTACCGGCCGTCTGCTCGCGCCACGGGGTGGCATGTTGTCGATGACGCTGCGCAGCTTCCTCAACGAGTCGCGGCGGCCTGTCGTGTTCATTCCCGTCTACATCGGTTACGAGAAAATGATGGAGGGCGATGCCTACGTCGGCGAATTGTCGGGTCGGCCGAAGGAAAAGGAGTCCCTGCTGGGCCTCTTGCGCACGACGCACGTGTTGCGCGAGGCGCACGGCCGGGTGGCACTGAATTTCGGCGAACCCATCCAGTTGACGCCGCTGCTCGACGAGCTGGCGCCCGCCTGGCGGGAGGCGGTCGTCGATCCCACCGCGAAGCCGGAGTGGCTGAACGGTGTCGTCGCGACATTGGCCGAGCGGATCCAGCGCCACGTCAATGCGGCCGCCCACCTCAATCCGGTCAACCTGCTGGCCGTGTCGCTGCTGGCGACGCCGAAGCATGCGATGGCGGAGGCCGACCTGTTGGCCCAGATCGATTTGAACCGGTCGCTGGTCGCCGAACTTCCCTATTCGGATCGCGTGACGTGGACGGACCTCGGCGCGCGGGAGATCATCGCGTATGGCGAGAAGATGCAGTGGATCCGGCGCGTATCCCACCCGCTCGGTGACGTGCTGGTGGTCGACCCGAAGCCGGCCGTCCTGTTGAGCTACTTCCGCAACAACGTGCTGCACCTCTTCGCCACTGCGGCCTGGGTGGCGTGCTGCTTCGTCAACAACCGGCGCATGGCGCACGCGACGGTACGACGCCTCGGCCGCCTGGTGTATCCCTTCCTGCAGGCCGAGCTGTTCCTGCCGTGGTCGGAGGTGGAGTTCGCCTCGCGGATCGATGCGACCATTGCCTGGTTCTCGGCACGCGGTCTGCTCGAGCTGGCTTCGGACGGCCTGACACTGACCCGTGGCCCGGGACAAGGCGACGAGGCGTTCCACCTGCGTACCGTGGCGCACAGCCTGCTGCAGGCCTTCGAGCGCTACTACATCGCGCTGGCATTGCTGGTGACGAATGGCCGTGGCGCCCTCACCGCCGGCGAGCTCGAGAACCTGTGCTGCCTGACCGCGCAACGCTTGTCGCTGCTGCACGAGCTGAGCGGGCCGGAGTTCTTCGACCGCGCGCTGTTTCGCGGGTTCATCCAGAAACTGCGCGAGGGTGGCGTGGTTTGGGCGGGCGAGGATGGCAGGCTCGATTTCGACAGCGCGCTCGAGAACGTCGCCCGTGACGCACGTGTCGTTCTCAGTCGCGACATTCGCCACGGCATCCTGAAACTCACCTCGGAAAAGCGCGCCGATCTTGCGGCCCGATCGGAAAGCATCGACAAGGCGGCGTGAGCCCCCGACGGCCGTGCAGCCGTCGCGTCACGCGTCGAGATCGGGGATCTGCTTGTCCTCGAGATAGGCGATCATGTCCTTGAGCCTCAGTTTGCGCTTCTTCAAGCGCGACAGGTGAAGCTCGTCGAACGCCGGATCCGCCGCGACTTTCGCGATCGCGATGTCGAGGTCACGATGTTCGGTGCGCAGCTCGCTCAGCCGATGGGCGATCGACGCGGCGTTGTCGGTGGACATGCCTCCTCCGGTACTGCGAGGACAGTCTAGCGCCACTGCCCGCGTGCGTCTCGCGTGCATCGCGTTTCCCGCCTCGGCCAGCGGGAACCCGCCGTGCTGGACTGCCAGGGGGGTTCGCGCCAGAGCGACTGACGAATAAGCATCACGTAAGGATTACTCAATCGACCAGTCCAGGAAATGGCGGGCGGTACCGTGTCGATCCGGAAGGGCGGGTTCCAGGCAGGCCGAGCCGATCTTGGAGAGCGATGCGGTTGCGTGCGCTCGCCAGCGCGGGATAGAAGACGCTCCGTCCCGCGCGGATTGACCCGTCGGCAACACGCATGCGGCGTTCCACCCCCGGTAATCATGTCCGTCGCACGGGATGAGCCGGGGATCGTCGGGTCGGTTGGGTCAGACCATTGAATCCGACGCCACGCCCTTTGTTCAACCACACGGATTTGAAGGGAATTGTTGGTGTCGCCCGGGCTGCCATGGCCAGCGCTGGCGGCTTCGTTCCACGCGGTTTCCGCGGCCACGGTGCAGTGGCGCCAAGCAACTCGGCAAAGCAACGTTGGTGGCCGTCCATGTTATTGATTCTTAATGAGAAAGCCGGGGTGGTGCGATCCCGCGTCAGCGGTCTCGTCGAAATCGGATGACGGCTTCCTCGAACCGTGGCAAGCTGCACTGGCCGTGGGGTTCCATGACGGATTCGCTTCCCGGTCGTCAGTGACCGGCAGCGCCGTCCAGGCCGCGGTCTTCAGGCACCTTGATTCGTTGTCCGCCGGAGCCATTTTTGTCGGCAGGATGTTCGTTCCTTGCCGGCGCCCGATGCGCTGGCTTCGACGATACCGATGACCGCATGGCTGGCGGATCGATGCAGGTTGTGTGCTTGTGGGCGCAGCCGGGGAACGTCGGCATGGATGCTCGAAAACAACATCGGAGCAGGTGAACGTGGACGGGTGCAATCAGTATCTCGAGCTGCCGACGGCGACCGGGGAAACGATCCGGGTGTTGCGTCGCAGCCACCCGCGTGCGCGTCGCCTGAGGTTGACGGTCACGTCCGGCGGGCCGCGCGTCACTTATCCCGAGGGCACGCATCCGGCGCAGGTGTTCGCGTTCCTCCGCAAGCACGGCGAGTGGCTCGAGCGCAAGCTCGACGAATTGAATCTCGATGCGGCGCCGCCGCCGTTGCGGACGGGATCGGCTACGGTGATGCCGTTGCGCGGCGAAACGACGCGGCTGTCGTGGCGCGACGGTCCCTGCCCGGGCATCGAGCAGCGGGGTGACCGCCTCGTCGTGACGGTGCCGAGGGCAAGTGGCAAGGCAGCCCTTCCGGCAGCGCAGGGGGTGCTGCGTGAATTCCTCGAATCCCAGATTCGCCGCGACATGAGCCGCCACTTCGCGCGCCATTGCCCCGAACTTGGCCACACGCCATCCGGTGTGCGGGTCAGGGCATTGAAGAGCCTGTGGGGAAGCCTCGACACCCGCAACCGCGTCACGCTGGACCTGGCCCTGTCATTGGCGCCACCGGCAGCGCTGCGCTACGTCGTGATCCACGAGTTGTGCCACTTGCGGATCCGCAGCCATTCGTCCCGATTCTGGGCGCTCGTGGAAAGCCATTGTCCCGATTGGCGTGACCAACGGGACTGGCTACGCAAGAACGGCCAGGCCTTGAAGGCGGAACTTTCCCGCCTCGTTGGCGCTTCTGTTCCGCGCCGCGACTGACGCCGGTGTTTCAGATCGCATCAAGGAATGCCAGGATCGGTTCGGCCACCTTGGTGGCGTTCTCCATGTGCAGGTGATGGTGTCCGGGGACGCGCACGATTTGCAGGTCGGGTACTTCCGCGGCGCGCGCTTCGACTTCATCCCGCGGCAGGTGCCGCGTCGGCGGATCCGCCAGCACGAGCAGAGTCGGAGCACGGACCGCCTGCAGCGCCGACCGCACCTGCGCCTCGGTCAACCGCAACGCGCTCGGTGACATCAGTCGCGGGTCGCTCGACCATTGCCAGCCGCCGACAACCCGCTTCACGCCGCGTTCCACCAACGGGCGCGCGGCCTGCGCGGTAAGACCATTGGCACGTACCCGCATTGCCACGGCCGACTCGAGGTTGTCGAAGGTCCGCAACGGACCGCTGGCCGCGAGTCGCTCGTCGAGGGCATGCCGCAACTGGCCGACCAGTTCGTCCTCGGGCGTGGTCAGCGGACCCAGCGCCTCGATCAGCACGAGGCGCCGCACTCGTTCCGGGTACGTCGCCGCAAACAGCGTCGCCAGCGCGCCGCCCAGCGAATGGCCAAGCAGATCGGCGCGGGCCCACCCGAAATGGGCGAACAGGCGCGCGATGTCTTCGAGATAGTCGACGAAGTGATACCACGCGCCCGGTGGCCGATGTCCGGAGCGGCCATGCCCCGGCAGGTCGGGCGCAACGACGTGATGGGTTCGGGCGAGGATCGGCGCCAGGACGTCGAAACTTGCCGCGTTGTCGAGCCAGCCGTGCAACGCGAGCAGCGGGGGCGAGGATGGCTCACCCCATTCCTTTGCCGCGACCGCAACGTCCGCAATCGCCACCGAGAGTTCCTTCATCCCTCCCGGAACCGCGCCCCCCAACGGCTCAACGACGGGCATCGAAATCGGCCCGGTGCTTGCGTTCGGCTTCCCGCTGCGCGGTTTCGCGTGCAGGATTGAAGCCGGTGTCGAATTCGGGCCAACCGGAAGCGTGCCGCAGGACCAGGTCGGCCAGCAGGGCCGCGTGGTCCAGTCCGGCATTCAGCGCCGGAATGTATTCGAAGCGTTCGCCACCCGCGGTGAGGAACTGCTCGCGATAACGCAGCGCGACCTCCTCCAGCGTTTCGAGGCAATCGACCGCGAAGCCCGGGCACAGTACCTGCACCGCCCGGACGCCTTCACCAACCCACCTCGCCAGGGTCTCGTCGGTGTAGGGCCGGAGCCATTTCGCGCGCCCGACGCGCGACTGGAACGCAACCGTAACGGTATCGGGGTCGACGCCGAGACGCTCGCGCAGCAGCCGCGCCGTGGCATGGCACTGGTGGAAGTAGGGGTCCCCGGCCCGCACGTAGCGCTCCGGGATGCCGTGGAACGACAGCAACAATTTCTCCGCGCGTCCCTCGCGCTGCCAGTGTGCCTCGACACGGCGCGCCAACGCTTCGATGTAGCGGGGATCGTCGTGGTAGCCGCCGATGGTCCGGACTTCGGGAAGTCGGCGCCAGCGGGCCAGTTCGGCCGCCAAGGCATCGAGCCCCGAGGCTGTCGTGGTGGCCGAGTATTGGGGAAACAAAGGCAGGACCAGAAGGCGCTGCAGGTCCATGGCCGCCAAGCCGCGCAGCACGGCCGCCAGGGACGGCGAGCCATAGCGCATCGCGGCGCGCACGACGATCGGCCCGCTGCGCCGTGCGTGCAGCGCGGACTCGAGGTTGCGCGCCAGATCCTCGGTGTTGAACAGCAGCGGGGAACCCCGGTTGTCCCAGATGCGGGCATAGAGTCGGGCGGAGCGGACGGGTCGGAGGCGCAGGATCACGCCATGCAGGAGGATCCACCGCCACCAGGCGGGACCCTCGATGATGCGCGGATCGGACAGGAATTCACCGAGATAGCGCTTCAACGCCGGCTTGGTCGGCGCGTCCGGCGTTCCGAGGTTCAGGAGCACGACGCCGGCAATTCGCGGAGTGGATGGGGAATCGGCTGGCGCAGCCAGATAGCGGGTCATTGGCCGGATCGGGGAGTTCAGGATCCGGCCGTACGGCCGGCCGGCGTTATCGCGAAGTCGAACACGTTCCCTGCCTTGCCCGGAGCGGCCATCCTGTTAAACTTCCGCTAGCCGCGACGGTTCATCCGGCGTGGTCGACGATTGCCCATATAACGATAACACGCGCCCATGCGTGCCCTAGCGAGCCTGTTGATCACGGGGTTGTTCTGCCTTTCGGCGGCGTCGGCGCGCGCCGCGTCCGGCTATGGCGAGGACGCGCTTGGCAACCTCTACCGCATCGATCTCTCCGCGCACGCCGCGACATCGCTGGGTGGGGCAGGCTACTACGGCTCGCAGCCGATCGTGGACGTCACCGGCCTTTCGGCTTGGGACGGGTCGATGTTCGCGGTGTCCGACGGCATCAAGGCGTTGCTGAAGATCGACGCCACGACGGGCAGCGCCAGCATCGTGGGCGGACTTGGACTTTCCGGGGGCGGGAGCGGCCAGTACGACTCGTACGACTTCGGGATGGCGGCCGACTGTAACGGCACGTTCTGGTTGTCATCGGCGGTCACGGGTCAGCTCTGGCGGGTCAACCCTGCGACCGGCGCGACGACGTTGGTTGGTGCGCTCGGCCACGGGATTACCGGCCTCGTCGCCCGGGGAACCACGTTGTACGGCGCGGCCGGGCGTGGCGACAACAGCTTCTATCGGATCGACACGGCGACCGGGGCCGCGACTCGCATCGGTGGTTTTGGTTCCGGCGTGCCGGCCTGGGTCGACTCGGTCGCGATGAGCTTCGATGACTCGGGCACGCTGTGGGCCGTGCTGAACTACATCCCGCCCGCGCCCGGTTCGAGTACGGTACCCGACTGGAGCGATCTCGCGACGATCGACCCGGTGACGGGTCACGTCACGATCGTCGGTCCGATCACCGGCCCGCCCGCGCTGCGCGGAGTCGGCATCCGCGGATTCTCGTTCGCGACTTCGCAGTGCCCGACGGGTTTCCCGCCGACGCCCGCGGCGCCAGTCGATGCCCGCTGGGCACTGGCCCTGCTGGCCCTGCTGCTCGCTCTGGCCGGCTGGCGCGAGCACCGGCGTTCGGCCTGAGCCGGCCACGGGCTGATTCGCTCCCCGCCCGGACCTTCATCGCGCGCTCAGCCGCTCGTGCTAGCGTGGACCACTGCTTTGCAGCCGAGAGGGAGCCATGCGCAAGAGCGCCATCGTTTCCGGAGTCCTGATCCTGCTTGCATTCGTGATGTCCGCCAGCGCGGCCGATCGTGAAGTGCAGCGCGCCGAGAATGCGACGCGCGTCCTGAACCAGATCGAGGAAGCGCCCGACCGCGCGTTGCCACAGGATCTCCTGAGCCATGCGTATGCCGTCGCGGTCATACCGGACGTCGTCAAGGCCGGTTTCGTCGTCGGTGGCCGGCACGGCGTGGGCTTGATTGCCGTGCGGACCCGCGACGGTCGCTGGTCGTACCCGAGCTTCGTCAGCCTGACTGGAGGCAGTGTCGGTTTCCAGGCCGGCGTATCGTCGACCGACGTGATCCTGGTGTTCCGCACGCCGCGGGGCGTCGATTCGATCGTGAACGGCAAATTCACGCTCGGTGCCGATGCATCGGCCGCCGCAGGCCCAGTCGGCCGCACCGCGCAGGCGTCGACCGACGCGCAGTTGAAAGCCGAGATTTATTCCTACTCGCGCTCGCGCGGCCTGTTTGCCGGCGCCGCATTGGATGGCTCGGTGCTGCGGATCGACAACGATTCGAACCAGGCCGCGTACGGTTCGGGCGTCACCGCGCGCCGCATTTTCGACGGCGGCGTCTCGAATGTTCCGCGGGCCATCACCGAGTTTCGCGACCGGCTGGAGGAGTACACTCGGCGCTGATGCATGCGGAGGGCCGCGCGCCAGCGGCCCATCCCGGGTGAAGACGACGAGAGGTGGCAGGCATGGGTGGGTTCAGCATCTGGCATTGGCTGATTGTCCTGATCATCGTCGCGTTGATATTCGGCACCAAGCGCGTGCGCAACATCGGCGAGGATCTCGGCTCGGCGATCAAGAACTTCCGCAAGGGCCTGCAGGACGAGGAAGCGAAGCCGGAATTGAAGGCCGATCCACCGGCTTCCGTTCCCGGGTCGACGACCGAATCGTCCAAGACCGAGAAAGTCGATCGCTGAGGTGGCCCGATGTTCGGCATCGACACGGGCGAACTCGCGCTGATCGCAGTCGTCGCGTTGCTCGTGCTCGGTCCCGAGCGGTTGCCCGGCATCGCGCGGACCGCGGGTGCCTTGGTACGGCGGGCACGCACGGCATGGGCGGGAGTCCGGGCGGAGATCGAGCGCGAAATCGACGTCGAGGACGTCCGTCGCAACATCCGCGATGCCGCGAGGTCGGTCGATGCCGCGAAGGCAAGCGTCGTCGAGAGCGCGCGCAAGGTCGAGTCCGGCGTGCGCGGCACGCCTGACGGTTCCGGCCATGACGACGCCTGACGACGGCGGGCCGGAGCAGTCGCTCCTGTCGCACCTGATCGAACTGCGCGAACGGCTGCTGAAGTCGGTCGCGGCGATACTCATCATCCTGGTCGCGCTGGTGCCGGTCGCGAACCGGCTCTACGGCTGGCTGGCGCGCCCGCTGCTCGAACACCTGCCGAACGGCGGCACGATGATCGCGACGGAAGTCGCGAGTCCTTTCCTGACGCCCCTCAAGCTCGCCTTCTTCGTGGCGCTGGTCGTGGCGATGCCGTTCGTGCTGTACCAGGCGTGGGCGTTCGTCGCGCCGGGCCTGTACCGGAACGAGCGCCGGCTGGCGCTGCCGTTGCTGGTGTCCGCACTGGTGCTTTTCTACACCGGTTGTGCGTTCGCGTATTTCCTCGTGTTGCCGGCAGTCTTCACGTTCCTCACGCACGTCGCGCCGGCCGGCGTCGCGGTGATGCCGGACATCGGGCACTACCTCGATTTCGTGCTGGTCCTGTTTCTCGCCTTCGGCGTCTGCTTCGAGGTGCCGGTGGTGCTGGTGATCCTCGCGGCCGTCGGTGTCGTCACGCCGGCCCAGCTCGCGCACAGCCGGCCGTACGCGATCGTCGGCGCGTTCGTCGTCGCGGCAATCCTGACGCCGCCGGACGTTCTGTCGCAAACGCTGCTGGCAATCCCGATGTGCGCGTTGTACGAGCTCGGCATCATCGGCGCGCGGTTCCTGTTGCGCCGGCAATCGACACTGTCGCCGGGCGCCTGATCCGCGCGCCGAGCCGCCTCATTCCGGCGAATTCAGGCGCTCGCGCCGCGGGCCTTGCGATCGGGCTGTTCGGCCAATGCGCGGAACGCGAGCAACAGGCGGCCAAGCTCCGGCGATGGCGCGACACCGGCTTCCAGAGCGTCCGGGTCGAGTCCCTCGTCACGCAGGTGGGCTTCGCGCAGCCGGATGTAGGCCCGCATCACATCGGCACTGAACTCGGGGTGGAACTGCACGCCCCACACGCGCGGCCGATAGCGTACGGCCTGGTTCGGATCGTGCGCCGACGAAGCGAGGCGCACCGCGCCCGTGGGCAGTTCGAGCACGCTTTGCTCATGCGTCGCCTGCGCGGGGTGGCGACCGATCACTTTGCCGAACAAGGCGTCGTCGCGGGCGGAGGGGAGTGTGTCGACCTCGATCGTCCCGATTTCGCGGCCATCCGGGTGGTAGTCGACGCCGCCGCCGAAGGCATGCGCCAGCAACTGGTGCCCGTAACACACGCCCAGCAACGCCGCGCCGGAATCGGCTGCCTCGCGCAGCCATCCCGCCGTCGCTTCGCTCCACGGCAAATGCTCGCTGACCATGGCCGCCGAGCCGGTGATGACCGCGGCGTTGACCTCGTCCGGCGGTGGCAGCCGGCCGCCGGTGTCGACGCGCACCGTGCGTGTCCCGTTGCCGCCCAAGGCGTGCGTGAACCAGTCCGGGAAGTCGCCGAAGCGGGCACGGACTTCTGCCGGTGCGGCGCCGGTCTGCACGATCAGGATCGGCTCGGCGGTGCTCATTCGGTCGGCGGCAGGACCGCGTTGACTTCGGCAATCGTCGTGACGCCGCGCGCGACCTGTGCCGCGGCCGACATCCGGAGCCGGCGCATGCCACCGACGAGGGCGACTTCGGTCAGCCGCGCGAGATCCATGTTCGGCTGGATCAGCGCGCGCACCGGGGGCGAGATGGTCAACATCTCGTAGATGCCGGTGCGGCCGAGGAACCCGGTCTTGCGGCATTCGAGGCAGCCCTTCGGTCCGAACGTCGCATCCGGCACCGCGGGCGACTGCGGCCGGTTCAGCGCCCGCCACGCGTCCGGGTCGACCGGCGCCTCGATCTTGCAGTGCGGGCACAAGGTGCGGACGAGCCGTTGCGCGACGACACCGGTCAGCGTCGATTGGATCAGGTAGTTCGGCACGCCAATGTCGAGCAGGCGCGTGATCGCGGTCGGCGCGTCGTTCGTGTGCAGGGTCGACAGCACGAGGTGACCGGTCAGCGATGCCTGCACGGCCATTTGCGCCGTTTCGAGATCGCGGATCTCGCCGACCATGATGATGTCCGGATCCTGGCGCAGCAGCGTGCGCACGCCGGTCGCGAAGTCGAGGTCGATCGACGCCTGCACCTGCATCTGGTTGAACTCGGGCGACACCATCTCGATCGGATCCTCGATCGTGCAAACGTTGATGTCGGGCGTCGCGAGGTGCTTCAGCGTGGAGTACAGCGTCGTTGTCTTGCCGGATCCGGTCGGGCCGGTGACCAGCACGATGCCGTTCGGGCGCTCGACCATGCCGCGCCAGACGGCTTCCTCGTCCGGCGCGAAGCCGAGCTGGCGGAACTCGCGCACGACGATGTCGGGATCGAAGATGCGCATCACCATCTTCTCGCCGAACGCCGTCGGCATCGACGACAGGCGCAGCTCCACCTCGCGCCCCCCCTGCGAGCGGGTCTTGATGCGGCCGTCCTGCGGGCGGCGCTTCTCGGCGACGTCCATACGCCCGAGGATCTTGATCCGCGAGGTCACCGCGACCATCACCGGCGTCGGCAGCTCGAACACCTTGTGCATCACGCCGTCGATGCGAAAGCGGATCGGACTCGAATCGCGCCGCGGCTCGAGGTGGATGTCGGAAGCGCGTTGTTCGAATGCATATTGCAGCAACCAGTCGACGATGTGCACGACATGGCGGTCGTCGGCACCCACCTCGCCGGTGCGGCCGAGCTCGACGAGCTGCTCGAAGTTCAGGATCGCGCCGCCGTCCGGGCCGTCCGGCTTGGCGTCCTGGGCGCGCTGGATCGACCGCTGCACGCCCCACCATTCGGTCAGGTAGCGCGCGACGTCGAGCGGATTCGCGACGACGCGCTGGATGTCGCGCCGAAGCACGTGCGCGAGGTCGGGCACCCAGCGCTGGTCGAACGGTTCCGACGTCGCGAACACGACCTGCATTTCGCTGACGGCGATCGGGAGGATCCGGTAGCGCTGTGCGTAGGCGTGGCTGACCACCTGCGTCACGGCGGCGACGTCGATCTTCATCGGATCGATGTGCACGTAGGGCAGCCGGGAGCGTTGCGCCAGCCATTCGGTGAGCACCTCGAGGCTCAGCGGCTTCCCTGGATGGCGCGCGTCGGCCAGCCTGAGGTTTGCAACCAGGACCAGCGGGTGCAGCTCGAGGCGCGCCTTCACGCTGCGCACGCTGTCGCGCACGCGGCGCGCGTCAGCGTCGGTCAGGACGCCGTCCGCGACGAGGCCGGCGACGACCTCGTCGAGCTCGATGCGCCGGTGCGCGCCGAGCTGGGACGGGACCGGAGTCGCCGCGGGGCGTGGTGGAACCGAACGTTGCGATGTCGTCGCCATGCCGTGGTCCCTCGGCCGAAGCAGGGCCGCCGCTATACTAGCGCGCTTCCCCCGCGATTCCCGTGAGCCATGCCCGGCCCGACGTTCCAGGACCTGATCCAGATCCTCAATCGCTACTGGGCCGACCAGGGCTGCGTGTTGCTGCAGCCGCTCGATACCGAAGTCGGCGCCGGGACATTCCATCCGGCTACGTTCCTGCGCGCGCTCGGTCCCGAACCGTGGGCGGCGGCGTACGTGCAACCCTCACGCCGTCCCACCGACGGCCGCTACGGCGACAACCCGAACCGCTTGCAGCATTACTACCAGTATCAAGTGGTCATGAAGCCGAACCCGGACGACATCCTCGCCCGCTACTTCGGTTCGCTCGCGGCGCTCGGCATCGATCCGCTGGTGCATGACCTGCGCCTCGTCGAAGACAACTGGGAATCGCCGACGCTCGGTGCGTGGGGACTCGGCTGGGAGGTCTGGTTGAACGGCATGGAGGTCACGCAGTTCACGTATTTCCAGCAGGCGGGCGGGCTCGAATGCCGTCCGGTGACCGCCGAGATCACGTACGGCCTCGAACGACTTGCGATGTACCTGCAGAACGCCGACAACGTGTTCGACCTCGTGTGGACGCGCGCACCACACGGCGTCGTGACGTACGGTGACGTGTTCCACCAGAACGAGGTCGAGCAGAGCGCGTACAACTTCGAGCACGCGAACGTCGCGAAACTGCGCGAATGGTTCGACACCTGCGAGGCCGAGGCGAGACGCCTCGTCGAGCTCGGCTTGCCGTTGCCGGCGTACGAGCAGGTCATGAAGGCGAGCCATACCTTCAACCTGCTCGACGCGCGCCGTGCGATCGGCGTGACCGAGCGGCAACGCTACATCCTGCGGGTGCGCGCGCTGTCGCGCGCCGTCGCCGAAGGCTATTTCGCGCAGCGCGAGAAACTCGGCTTCCCCGGACTCAAGGCCGCGAGGGAAGCCGCGTGATGAGTGGCGCCGGGAAACCCCTGCTGATCGAGATCGGCACCGAGGAGCTGCCGCCGAAGGCGCTGGATGAACTGGCTGCCGCGCTTGCCAAGGGTGTTGCGGACGGACTGTCGACTCTCGGCATCCAGCACGCGGCGGACGATGCGAGCACGTACTGCTCGCCGCGCCGGCTTGCCGTCTACATCCCCGAAGTCGCCAGCATGCAGCCGGACACGGTCGACGAAGTCTGGGGCCCGCCGGCCAGCGTCGGCCATGATGCGAATGGACAACCGACGAAAGCATTGCTCGGTTTCGCGAGGAAGTGCGGTGTCGACGTGACGGACTTGCTGCTGCTTCCGAAGGGTGATGCCGTCTATTTCTGCCATCGCCACGCGCGCCGCGGTCGACCGCTGGTTGAGTTGCTTCCCGGTGTCGTCGGCGAAGCCTTGAAGGCCCTGCCGATCCCGAGACCGATGCGCTGGGGTGACCACGACTTCGCGTTCGTGCGCCCGGTGCACTGGCTGGTGATGCTGCACGGCGGGGATGTCGTCGACGGCGAACTCCTCGGCGTGCGTTCCGGTCGCGAAACGCGCGGCCACCGCTTCCTGCACCCGCAGCCGGTCAGGGTTGCGGATGCGGGTTCGTGGCTTGACGCGCTGCGCGACGCGAAGGTCCTCGCCGATCCGGACGAGCGCCGCCGGCGGGTCGAAACCGAAGTCGCGCGCGTCGCCCCCAAGGGCCTCGTGCCGCGCCTGTCGCCGGCGCTGCGCGACGAGATCGCGAACCTCACCGAATGGCCCGTCGCGATCGCGTGTGCGTTCGATCGGGAGTTCCTCGCGGTGCCGGCGGAAGCCTTGGTCATGACGATGGAGGCGAACCAGCGGTTCGTGCCGGTGTTCGATGCGGACGGCAAGCTGACCGAGCACTTCATCGGCGTCGCCAACATCGACTCGAAGGATCCGACCGAGATCCGCAAGGGCTACGAGCGGGTGATCCGCCCGCGCTTCGCCGACGCGAAGTTCTTCTTCGACAAGGATCGTGAAACGCCGCTCGCCGGTTTCCGCGACGCGCTGGCGGGCGTCACCTACCAGCAGGCGCTCGGCAGCGTGGCGGATAAGTGCGCCCGCGTCGCGACGCTGGCGCGTGGAATTGCGGAACACGCGGGAGTCGGCCCGGAGCAGGCTGCGCATGCCGCTGCGCTGTCGAAGTGCGACCTCGTGACGCGGATGGTCGGCGAGTTTCCTGAGTTGCAGGGCGTCATGGGTCGCCACTACGCGGCGGCGAGTGGCGAAGCGGCCGACACCGCCGCCGCACTCGACGAGTACTACATGCCACGCCAGTCCGGAGACCGCATTGCCGAAGGCCCGCTCGCACGGGTCCTCGCGGTGGCCGACCGCATCGACACGCTTGCCGGCATCTTCGCGGTCGGGCAGAAGCCGACCGGCAACAAGGACCCGTTTGCGCTGCGTCGCACCGCGCTCGGCCTTGCGCGGACCCTGATCGAGGCTCCGCTCCCGCTCGATCTCGACCGACTCATCGCGGCGGCACTCGAGCAGATACCGGACACGGCTTTCGCGGCCGGACAGGCACTCGGCAAGACCGCGGAAGCAAGGGCTTGCGAACCGCGGGTGCGGCGCGTCGACGTTGCCGCCACATTGCGGGAGTTCATCGTCGAACGCCTGAAAGGGTACTACGCCGATCAGGGCATCACGATCGAAACCTTCGAAGCGGTGCGCGTGCTCGCGCCTGCCGACCTCACGGATTTCGACCAGCGCCTGCGCGCCGTGGTCGAATTCGCGCAATTGCCCGAGGCGCAGGCCCTCGCGGTGGCAAACAAGCGCATCGGCAACATCCTGCGCCAGGCCGGCGGGGCGGGCGGTGACGACGGCGTCGACCCCGCCCTGCTCGAAGACGGCGCAGAAAGGGAACTCGCTGCCGCGATCGATGCTGCACGCGCGGATGTCGCGCCACGAGCAGCCGGTCGCGACTTTGTCGGCGTGCTGAAGCGACTGGCCGCGCTTCGCGCGCCGGTCGACCGCTACTTCGATGCCGTGATGGTGATGGCGGACGACCCCGCGCTTCGCCGCAACCGCCTCGCGTTGTTGCGGCGGTTGCGGGCACTGTTCCTTGGTGTCGCCGACATCGCACAGTTGCCGGCGTCCTGAGCGGCTGCTTCCCGGGTGGCGGCCCGGACGATTTCCGTCGTTTCGCGCGCGAGCCACAAAGGGCAGCGGCGCGCCTTCGCGGGGCTGGGTCGGTCCAATCCGGTGTACGCTGCGCTGATCGCCCAGTCCGCACCCCGAGGTCCCGAATGGCCGATTCGACCCGTCTCGCGGTACTGATCGACGCCGACAACGCGCAGCCGGCGGCCATTGAAGGGCTGCTCGCCGAAGTCGCGAATTACGGGGTCGCGACGGTCAAGCGTATTTATGGCGACTGGACCGGGCCGCAGCTCAAGGGCTGGAAAGAAGTGCTGCTGACGTATGCGATCCAGCCGATCCAGCAGTTCCGGTATACGACAGGCAAGAACGCGACCGACTCGGCGCTGATCATCGACGCGATGGACCTGCTGCATGCCGGCAGCCTTGGCGGCTTCTGCATCGTCTCGAGCGACAGCGACTTCACGCGCCTCGCGGCGCGCGCCCGCGAGGCGGGGCTCGTCGTCTACGGCTTCGGCGAAAAGAAGACACCGGCGCCGTTCGTGTCCGCGTGCGACAAGTTCATCTATACCGAGATCCTCGCGGCGAAGGAGGGCGAGGCGGCGCCAGTCACGCGCAAGACGACCGCGCAACTGAAGCAGGACACGCGGCTCGTCAACCTGCTGCGCAACGCCGTCGAGGCGTCCTCCGACGACGCCGGCTGGTCATCTCTCGGCACCATCGGCAACACGATCGCGAAGCAGGCGCCGGAGTTCGATGCGCGCAACTACGGCTTCGCCAAGCTCGGCGAACTGGTCAACGCGGTCGACCTGTTCGACGTCGAACGGCGCAAGGTCGGCGACGGCGCGACGACCGCGATTTATGTCCGCCGCCGGCACGGCCGGAAATCCGGCGAGAGCCGCTGAGTCGACGGCTCGCCGGTCATCGATCGGCGTCATCCAGCGCGTCGATCGCGGCAAGGTCGGTGGGTGACAGGGTCCAACCGGCTGCGCGGGCATTCAGCGCGACCTGTTCCGGACGCGTCGCACCGGCGATGATGCTCGCCACCTCGGGCTGCGCGGTCAGCCACGCGAACGCGAGCTCGAGCAGGGAATGGCCGCGCTCCGCGGCGAATCGTTCGAGTACCGCAACTCGGGCGAGCTTCGCGGTGGTCAGGTAGCGGGCGCCGAGCTTCGGCCAGTGCGCGAAGCGCGCATCGGCTGGAATGGCGGCATCCGCGCGATACTTGCCAGTCAGCAAGCCGCTCGCGAGCGGGAAGTACGGCAACACGGCAAGTCCGCGTGCGCGAACCAGCGGCAGCAGGTTCCGCTCGATGCCGCGCTCGACGAGGCTCCATTCGTCCTGACAGACGATGAATGCCGGAAGGTTCCCGCTGGCGGCGGCGTCGAGCGCAGAAGCCAGCTCCTCGGCATTGAAATTCGAGCTGCCGATGTGCCGCACCTTGCCGGCGCGGATCAGGTCTTCGAGGGCGCGCAGCGTCTCGTCGATCGGCACCCCGGGATCGGGCTCGTGCATCTGGTACAGGTCGATCCAGTCGGTGCCTAGCCGTCGCAGGCTTGCTTCGGCAGCGGCGGTCACGTAGGCGCGCGCACCGCCCCGCAGTGTCCGGGCGTCGTCCATCGGCTTGCCGAACTTGGTCGCGATGACGACATCCTTGCGGCGTGGACCGAGCGCCGCGCCGAGCAGGCGTTCGGATTCCCCTTTCGGCTCGCCGTAGACGTCGGCCGTGTCGAACAGCGTGATGCCATGCGCAAGCGCCGCATCGACGACGGTCCGCGTTGGCGCCGCGTCGATGCGGGCGCCGAAGTTGTTGCAGCCGAGTCCGATCAGTGACACCGCAGGACCATCGCGGCCAAGTCGCCGCGTCGGCATCCCTCCAACCGGAGGGTTCACTGCGACGATTTCCAGTCGCGCACCGAGTCGACGAAGCGCAGGCAGTCCGCGAAGCGGTTGTAGAGCGGCACCGGGGCCGCGCGGATCACGTCGGGTTCACGCCAGTCGGTGACGATGCCGTGCCGCTGCAGGTGCTCGAACAGCCGGCGGCCGGCGTCACGCGGCCCCTTCACGCGAAGCGAGAGCTGGCAGCCGCGGCGCTCGGGTTCGCGCGGCGTCACGATCTCGACCACGTCGTCGAGCGAGGCATGGATCAGGCGTTCGAAGTAGCCGGTCAACGCCCTGGACTTCCGCCGCAGCGCGTCCATCCCGGCGCGCTGGAACAGTTCGAGCGACACGCGCAACGGGGCCAGTGCGAGGATCGGGGGATTGGAAAGTTGCCAGCCATCGGCGCCCGCCGTCGGGACAAACTCCGGACCCATGCCGAAGCGGGAACCCGGGTCGTGCCCCCACCAGCCGGCGAAGCGGGGCAGGTCGGCCCGCGCGTGGCGCTCATGCACGAAGCAGCCGGCGACCGCGCCGGGGCCGGCGTTGAGGTACTTGTAGCTGCACCACACCGCGAAGTCGCAGCCGGAGTCGTGCAGGCGAAGGCCGAGGTTGCCGGCGGCGTGCGCGAGGTCGAAGCCGACCCGGCAGCCACGTGCGTGGGCGGCCTCGGTGATCGTCGCGAGGTCGAACGCCTGCCCGGTCCGGTACTGCACGCCCGGCCACAGCACCAGCGCGATCCGCTCGCCGTCGGTTTCGATCGCGCGCAGCACCGATTCCGGCGACAGCGCGCCGGACGGCTCGTCGGGTTCGAGTTCGATCAACTCGGCCGCGGGGTCGTAGCCATGGAAAGCGATCTGCGACGCCACCGCATAGCGGTCGGACGGGAACGCGCCAGCCTCGATCAGGATTGCGGCGCGTCCCGGCTGCGGCCGGTAGAAGCTCGCCATCATCAGGTGCAGGTTCGCCGTCAGCGAATTCATCGCGACGACCTCGCCGGGGTGCGCGCCGACCACTTCGGCCAGCCCGTCACGGACGAATTCGTGATACGCCATCCACGGGTGGCGGCCGTGGAAGTGCGCGTCGACCGCCATGGCTGCCCAGTCGTCGAGTTCCTCGCCGATCGCCTGCCGCACTCCCAGTGGTTCGAGGCCCAGCGAATTGCCGCAGAAGTAGGCCTGCTCGGAACCGTCGGCGCCGTGGGGGATCAGGAACTCCTCGCGCAGCGGCGCCAACGCGTCGGCGGCGTCAAGGGCGTTCGCGTGCGCGGCGACATCGTTCATGGTGCCGGCGCGCCGGATTTCAGCGACTCGAAGACACCAGCGCAGGCCCGGTCGAACGCGGCGTTCCACTCCGCCGAATTCGCCGCGATTTCCGGGCGCTGGCAGCGCACCTGCACCGCGATGTTGCCAGTCAGGAAGTAGCGGTCGGCGACGCTGTAGCGGACCTTGCCGCGCAGCGTCGTGTAGCGGCTGACCGACGGATCGGATGAAGCGGCGGTGTCCCGGGTGTAGCCCGGCTGCTGCTTGGCGCGCTCGAGCTCGTCCTGCACCGCGCCGGCGAACGCCGAGGGCGCCGCGAGGGCGCGCGTCTTGACCGTCACCGTCGCGGTAGTGTCCGAACCGCCGGAGCCGGGATCGGGCACCGAATACGCGATGGCTTGCGGATCGCCGTCGGTCTTTTCCATGACCGCGGTCCAGTCGGCCGGAACACTGAAGTGGACCTTGCCGTCATTCAGGGTGCGGCTGGTCGGCGAGCCTTGGGCTTGCGCGACCAACGGTGCCAGCAACAGTACGAGAGCAATGGCAACGGACAGGGATTTCATCGGTTCACGCCTCTGCATTCGCGAAACGCTGGATCGGCAGGCCGAGCCACGCCAATGCGCTGCCGTGGAACAGGCGCGCTTGCGCAGCGGGATCGAGACCGAGTCCGGAGATGCCGCTGCCCGGTTCCTGCTCGCCGAGAGGGAACGGGTAATCGGTGCCGAGCATCACCGCGTCAATACCCGCGACGTCGATGAGGTACCGGAGTGCCGCAACGTCGTGTACGCACGAGTCGAAGTACAGCCGCCCGAAATATTCGCGCGGGTTGCGGGCGTTGTCGGTTGCGACGAGGTCGGGCCGCATCCGGAAACCATGCTCGATGCGTCCGATCGTGAACGGGAACGAGCCGCCGCCGTGCGCGAAGCAGACCTTGAGCTTCGGCAGCCGTTCGAGCACGCCGCCGAATATCAGGCAGCAGGCCGCGCGCGACTGTTCGGCGGGCATGCCGACCAGCCATGGCAGCCAGTATTTCGGCATCGTGTCGCGGCCCATCATGTCCCAGGGGTGCACCAGCACCGCGGCGCCGAGGTCGGCGGCCGCCTCGAAGAACGGGAACAGTTCGGGCGCGTCGAGGTTCCAGTCGTTGACGTGCGAGCCGATCTGCACGCCCGACAACCCGAGCTGGTCGATGCAACGCTCGAGCTCCTGCACGGCGAGCGTCGGCGACTGCAGCGGTACCGTGCCGATGCCGGCGTAGTGCCGCGGATGAACCCGGCACACTTCGGCCATGTGGTCGTTCAGCACGTGGTGCAGTTCCAGCGCCTGGTTCGGCCGCGCCCAATACGAGAACATCACCGGCACGGTCGACACCACCTGGGCCGCGACGCCGAACTTCGCGTACTCGGCGATCCGGACGTCGGCGTCGAACGCGTTGGCCCAGACTTCGCGGAAGAATCGGCCATCCTTGTAGATGCGATGGCGGCCCTCGGTCTTGACCATGACCGGGAAGCGGTCGTCGCCGTACTTGCGGGCGAGGTCCGGCCATTCCGGCGGCAAGATGTGGGCGTGGACGTCGATCTTCAGCACGGGCCGAGTTTAACCGCTCGGGACCGCGCTCGTCGCTGCAACGGGCTCCGGTTGCGCGCTGCCCGCGAGGTCGGACAGCGTGTCGAGGGCGTCGGTGAAGCGATCGGCGGCATCGGCGATCGCCGCTGCGGCGACGTGCTTCGCCGGCGTGTCCGCCCAGCCGTCCAGCACGTCGCGCAGCTTGCGCTCGGCATGACGGAGGTCGGGCGTGGCGGCCGTCGGGCGACCGTCACGCAGGGCGCCAGCGATGTCTTCGAAACGTCCGGCGGCGAGCCCGGCGAACGCCTGCGCCTGCGGCGGCAACACGAGCCGCGGGCTGTCCTGTGCGGCTGCTTCGAGCGCCATGCCGGCGCGCACGCAGCGGTTTGCGTTCGCGAACACGCCTTCGGCCAGAGCGACGAGGGTGGGATCGCTGCGCGGTTCATCACGCAGGCGGTCGAGCGACGCCTGCGCGTTGCAGCGCGTGCTCCGTGTCTCGCGCCGCGCGGTCGCCAGCGCCGCGCCGTCGAGCGGCCACGACTCCGGTACCAGCCCCGCGAAGTAGCGGCCGTACGCCGCGATCATGTCGGCGAGCGCGGTACGCGCGCGTCCGCGTTCCCAGGTCGGCCACAACGCATACGCTGCCAGCGCGAGTGCGCTGCCGAGCGCCGTGCCGATTCCGCGCGCCGACATCGATTCCGCCGGCGAGACGCCTGCCAGCGACAACAACACGACGATCGCGGCCGTCAACATCATGACGGCGACGCCGTAGTTCATCGTCGCGAGCAGGCGGAAGGCGAAGCACAGCAGCGCGAGCAACGCGATCTTCTCGTAGTCCGAACCGAACGCGTAGTGGACCAGCAGCGTCGCGACGACCAGACCCGCGAGCGTGCCGGCCACGCGCAGCAGCCCAACCCGGAACGTCGACGCGAAATCGGGCCGCAGCACGATCGCGACGGTCATCGGAAACCAGTAGCCATGCGGCAACGCGAACGAACGCTCGATCGCGCTCGCGAGCGCGAGGGCCACCGCGCAACGCAGCGCGTGGCGGCACGCCGCCGACTGCAATGACAGGTTGCTGCGCAGCACCGCCAACACGTTGCCGGAGCGCAGCTCCCGGGGCAGCACGGCTTCACGCTCGGCGGCCCGCAACTCGCCCCGGCTGCCGGCGAATTCGGCATTGCGGACGATGGCGCGCAACTTGCCGGCGATGCCTTCGCCGCGGGCACGCACAAGCACCAGGGCTCCCTCCTCGCGCCCGGCATCGGCCGTCGTCGATGGCCGTGGCAGGCGCGCCAGGGCGGCCGCCACGTCCGCCAGCGCAGTGGCCGCATCCGGCGGGCGTGCGTCGTCGAGGGCCGCGGCAGTCGAGTCGAGTACCTTGGCGGCGGCTTGCCGCAAGTGGCCCACGGCGTCCGCCGTGGAGACGGTCGCGGGGTCGGTGCGCAGCCCGTTCTCGAGGTCGGCGAGCGCCAGGACTTCGCGCCGCAACCGTTCGGCGAGTTCCGCCAGGATGCGGAACGTCTGCACCGCGACGCCACGGGCGCGATGGCGGCCATGCAGGATCCGCTCGGTATCGAGCAGCATCTGGGTCGACGGCGGCGGCTGCGCGGTATCGCCCGGCGCGGCGCGGGTGATCGTGGCGAGTTGGCGCATCAGGTTCGCGATGGCTTCGCGTTCGGGGCGGTAGCGCTGCAGTGGCCACGCCGCCACCGCGAACGCGGTCTGCAACAGTCCTCCCGCAAATATCGCCGCGGCGGGACCGAGCGCACCTGGCTCCGCGGACGGATCGGCACTGGTGACGACCAGCACGATCATCGCGATCATGCCTCCGCGCGCGGCGTCAGGTCCGAGCGCGACCAGCAGCCCGCCGGCAAATCCCCAGACCAGTGCCGCGGCGACCACTGCCGCCGAATGCCCGCCGATGCTGTAGCCGACCCACGCCGACAGCGCGGCGCCGAATGCACTCAGCAACATCCGCTGGACCCGCAGGCGGTAGGGACCCGGCTGGTCCGTGAACATCGTGTTGAGCGCGCCGACCGCGATGCCGAGTCCGAGCAGTTCGTGTCCGCAAGCGGTTCCGGCGGCAAGCGGCAGCGCCACCGCGAGCGTGTTGCGCAGCGCGACGCGGAAGGGGACGTCGCGCGGTTTGAATTGCAGCAGGGCGTTCAGCATCGCCCGGGGTGCGCCGCCGGGAGATTCCGCTCCATCGTCATCTGGGTCGCGGCACGACGCGGGCGATGCATTTCAGCTCGATCGCGATCGCCGTCGGCAACGCGGTGATGCCGAGCGTCGTCCGGCAGGGCGCAGTGGCCGGATCGGGAAACTGCGCGGCCCAGGCACGGTTGTACGCCGCGAAGTCGCGCGTGATGTCGGTGAGGAACACCGTCACGTCGACCAGGTCGCACCAATGCGCGCCACAGGCGGCCAGGACGGTGCGGGCGTTCGCGAAAACCTGGCGGCACTGCGCCTCAATGTCGCATGCGACGAGCCGCCCCGAGGCGTCGACGACGTTGCCGGGCACCTCGTTGCTGCCGGGCACGCGCGGTCCGATGCCCGACAGGAACAGCAGGTCGCCGGCGCGACGCGCATGTGGGTACGCGCCGACCGGCACCGGTGCATCGGCGGTCCGGATCGAGTCGTTCATCGCGGTTTGCCCTCTTTGGACGCGGGTGATGCCGGAGTCGCCACGGCGGATGCCGGTGCCGCAGCCGGTGGGCTGGCGGTGGTTCCGGAGGCGGCGACCGTGACCGCCTGCCGGGACAACAGGCGGTTGCCGGAGTCGCGCGCCGTCAGGGTGTACTGGCCCGGCCGGAGGTACAGCTCGGACTTCACCGTCACCGGACCCTGCACGATGCGTTCCTCGAGTGGCGCACCACTCGGCGCGATCCTGAGCACGAGGCGGTCGGCCGGGATGGCCTTGTCGCTTTCGTCCGCGTAGCGTGCCTCGACCAGGCACGGGAAGGCCTTGTTGCAGAGGTCGGCGGTCACCGTGTAGGGAACGCGCAGGCCGCCGATCGTGAGCCAGGTCGGGCGTCCATCCTCCAGCACGTCGGGTGGAAAGACCACGCTGGCGTCGTAGGCGCCGGGCTTCAGCGACCACGGCTTGCCGTCCTTGCCGATGAACACGATCGGTTGCGCCGGTTTCAGCGCGTCGATGATCTGGCGATAGTAGGGATGGTTCTCGCCGCCGGCCGGATGCTCGATCAGCATCGTTTGCTCGATCGTGAGCGGATCGATGTGGGTCAGGTCGCGGAAGTGCTGCGCCATGCTGCGCCCGCCGAGGTAACGGCCGCGCTCCTGGATATGCGCGTAACCGGCATCGACGACGAGGCGCGCGGCCGGATCGTTCTTGAACACCCGCTCGTAGAGGTTCTTCGCCTGTGCGTATTCCCGCACGTCGCCGTTGCCGGGTTGGTCGCTCTCGTAGGCGACGACCTTGAAGCCGAGCTTCAGCGCCGTCCGCACCAGTTCCGCGCAGATCGGCTCCTCGGTGTAGAAGCCGCTGCCGTCGATCGGGTACCCGCGCTTCTGCAGGCTCTGGTCGGAGTCGTACAGCGTTTCGGCCGCGAAGGTATTGAAGCCCTCGGCACGGAGTTTCGCCAGCGCTTCCAGCGTGACGGTGCGCGTCAGCGGGATGTTGTGGGCCTCGTTGAAGAATACGGCCTTCTGGCCACGGGCGAGCGCGACGATGGCGTCGACCGCGGGCTTCGCGGCGTAGCCGCCCGTGAGTGGCGATGGGGCATCACCGGATGCGGCCACCTCGCGGATCGAGTACGTCGCCATCGCCGCCGGGTAGTCGCCGACGAACGACTGGTACCAGCTGAGGTATTGCCCGAACACGATCCGGAACGCGCGGTCGCGGCTGGACCGGTAGGCCTGCTGCATCGACTCGAGTTGCGCGAGCAGGCCGTCGAGCTGCAACGCCTGCTGATAGACGCGCTCCGATTCGCGAAACGCGACAAGCTGCTGCTGGTGCCACTGATAGGGCGTCAGTGCCGACGACGCTGAGGGTGAAGCGGTTTCATCGATGCCGAACGCCGCCGGTGCGGCGACGGCGAGGAGGGCGGCAATCACGGTGGCCAAGGTGCATTTCATGCGCGCATCATCGTCTGTTCGATACTGGCGGGGAAGCGCCGGCCGCGCGGCCCGCCACCGGCTTCGACCCCGGCGTCGCCGCCGCGGTTCCGCGTCATGCGCGTTCGATCGCAACGCAGACGTTCTTCGGTTCGGTGAAGAATCGCAGCGCCTCGACGCCGCCTTCGCGGCCGTGGCCCGACTGCTTGACGCCGCCGAACGGCGTCCGCAGGTCGCGCAGCAGCCAGCAGTTGACCCAGACGATGCCGAATTCGAGTCGCGCGGAGACCCGGTGCGCGCGGCCGAGGTTCGACGTCCACACCGACGCCGCGAGGCCGTAGCGGGTGCCGTTGGCGAGTGCCACGGCCTCGTCGTCGCCATCGAAGGGCATCAGCGTGACGACCGGGCCGAAGATTTCCTCCTGGTTCGTCGCACAGTCATTGCCGAGGCCTTCGATGACGGTCGGTGCGACGAACCAGCCGTTCGCGCAGCGGCCCGGCGGGTGCAGGGCCTCGCCGCCGCACAGGACGCTTCCGCCTTCGGCGCGCGCGCGTTCGATGCAGCCGGTGACCTTGTCGAAGTGGGCCGCTGACACCAGCGCGCCGAGGTCGCTTGCCGGATCCGAGGGATCGCCGACCCGCAGTGCCCGCACGCGTTCGAGGTAACGGCGCCGGAACGATTCGAGGATCGGGCGCTCGACCAGCAGCCGCGAGCCGCAGAGGCAAATCTCGCCCTGGTTGGAGAATCCCGAGCGGACGATCGTGTCGAGGTTCGCGTCGGAGAGCTCGGCGTCGGCGAACACGATCGCCGGGTTCTTGCCGCCCATCTCGAGCGACACCTTGCGGAACGTCCGCGCGGCAATCGCCGCGATCGCGGCGCCGGTCCGCGTCGAGCCGGTGAACGACACCGCGGCGATGTCCGGGTGCGCGACCAGCGGTTCGCCGGCGCCGGCGCCGGTGCCGTGCACGATGTTCAGCACGCCGGGCGGAAACCCGGCTTCGATCGACAGCTCGCCGAGCCGCGCAGCGGTGGCCGGCGTGATTTCGGATGGCTTGGCGACGACCGTGTTGCCGGCTGCGAGCGCCGGCGCGATTTTCCACGTGAACAGGTAAAGCGGGAGGTTCCACGGCGAAATGCAGCCGACGGCGCCGAGCGGTTGGCGCAACGTGTAGTTGACCGCTTGTTCACCGGTCACGTGGGCTTCGCTTGGCCACTGGGTGATTGCCGCGGCGAAGAACTTGAGGTTCGCGATCGCGCGCGGGATGTCGACGCGCCGCGCCAGTGCGACCGGCTTGCCGGAATCACGCGATTCGAGCGCCGCCAGCGCATCGAAGTCCCGTTCGACGAGGGCGGCAAGGCGTTCGAGCCGCGCAGCGCGTGCATCCTCCGGCGTCGTGCTCCAGGCGGGAAATGCGCGGCGGGCGGCGGCAACGGCCAAGTCGACGTCCCCGGCGTCGGAATCCGGGCAGCGGGCATACGGCGCTCCGATGGCCGGTTCGAAGACGTCCAGCCAACGGCCCGAAACCGCCGGTTGCAAGCGACCGTCGATGCAGTTCGCGAATGTGATGGGTGCCGCCACCGGCCGAGCATAGCGCCACCCCGTACGCCCCGGAACCGTGCCATCGGTTGATCCAGCGCATGGCACAATCGGGCGCGGGCCGATCCAATGCAGCCTCACGTTGGCGGACGCCCACCACTGTCCATCCCCGGGGAAGCGCCATGGCCATCCTCCGCATGACCGATCTCGATCTCGCCGGCAAGCGCGTGCTGGTCCGCGAAGACCTGAACGTGCCGATCAAGGACGGCCAGGTCACGTCCGACGCCCGCATCGCCGCCGCGTTGCCGACCCTGAAGCTGGCACTCGAGGCGGGTGCGGCGGTGATGGTCATGTCGCATCTCGGCCGGCCGAGCGAAGGCCAGTGGAGCGAGGCGGACTCGCTGGCGCCGGTGGCCGCGCGGCTCTCGCGCCTGCTCGGCCGCGAAGTGCCGCTGGTCCGCGACTGGGTCGACGGTGTCGACGTCGCGCCGGGGAAACTGGCGTTGCTGGAGAACTGCCGGATGAATCCCGGCGAGGCGAAGGACGACGAGGCCCTGGCGCGGAAGTACGCCGCCCTGTGCGACGTGTTCGTCATGGATGCGTTCGGCACCGCGCATCGGGCGCAAGCCTCCACGCACGGCGTGATCCGCGCGGCGAAGGTCGCCTGCGGCGGACCGCTGTTGATGGCCGAGATCGACGCGCTGTCGCACGCGCTCGAAGCGCCACGCCGGCCGTTGCTGGCCATCGTCGCCGGCTCGAAGGTGTCGACGAAGCTCGAGTTGCTGCAGAACCTGGTGCAGAAAGTCGACCAGTTGATCGTCGGCGGCGGCATCGCCAACACGTTCATCGCCGCAGCCGGCCATGAAGTCGGCAAGTCGCTGTGCGAGGCGGACCTTGCCGATACGGCGCGCGACGTGATGCAGGCGGCCAAGGCGCGTGGCACCGAAGTGCCGATCCCGCGCGACGTCGTGGTGGCGCCGGAGTTCGCGGAGACGGCGCCGGCGACGGTCAAGAAGGTCAGTGCCGTCGGCGAGGACGACATGATCCTCGACATCGGCCCCGAGACGGCGGCGCGCTACGCAAGGATGGCGGCCAAGGCCGGCACGATCGTCTGGAACGGACCGGTTGGCGTGTTCGAATTCGACGCTTTCGGGCACGGCACCGAGGTGTTGGCGAAGGCGATCGCGGACTCGCCGGCCTTCTCGATCGCGGGAGGCGGCGATACGCTGGCGGCCATCGCGAAGTACGGCGTCGCGGATCGCATTTCGTACGTGTCGACGGGCGGTGGTGCCTTCCTCGAGTTCCTCGAGGGCAAAGTGCTGCCGGCCGTGGCGGCGCTGGAGGCCCGCGGCTGACGCACGCCTGCGACGGGCGCATCCGTGTGCCACCATGACGGCTCGCCCGCCATTGGCACGGGGCCATGTCGACACAACTTCGGCGCACCAAGATCATCGCGACACTCGGTCCGGCGACGGACGCGCCCGGCATGTTGCGCCGCGTGCTGGCCGAAGGCGCCGACGTGGTTCGCCTCAACCTGTCGCACGGGTCGGCCGACGACCACCGCCGGCGTGCGCGCGAGGCGCTCGACACCGCGGCGGAACTCGGCCGGGAAGTCGGCCTGCTGGCCGACCTGCAAGGGCCGAAGATCCGGATCGAGCGATTTGCCGCGGGCCCGGTCCAGCTCGAGGCCGGTGCGCGGTTCGTGCTCGACTGCCGCCCCGATGCACCGGCGGGTGACGCCGCGCGCGTCGGCGTCAGCTATGCCGGGCTTCCCGGGGACGTCAAGCCGGGCGACGTGTTGTTGCTGGACGATGGTCTGATCACGCTGGCGGTCGACGCGGTCGCCGGACCCGAGGTCCGCTGCACCGTCGTCAACGGCGGGCGCCTGTCCGACCGCAAGGGACTGAACCGGCAGGGCGGCGGCCTCTCCATTGCGGCGCTGTCGGACAAGGATCTCGCCGACATTGCGCTGGCGGCGTCGATCGGCGTGGACTTCCTCGCCGTGTCGTTCGTCAAGTCGGGCGCCGACCTCGAGCGCGCGCGCGCGGGCCTGGCCACGGCCGGCAGCAAGGCTTCGCTGGTCGCGAAGATCGAGCGCGCCGAAGCGATCGCCAACCTCGCCGAAATCATCGATGCGGCCGACGCGGTGATGGTCGCGCGTGGTGACCTCGGCGTCGAAATCGGCGACGCGGAGCTGCCCGGCCTGCAGAAAAAGATCATCCGCGAGGCGCTGGTCCGCAATCGCGTCGTCATCACGGCGACGCAGATGATGCAGTCGATGGTCGAGGCGCCGATCCCGACGCGCGCCGAAGTGCTCGATGTCGCCAACGCGGTGATCGACGGCACCGATGCGGTCATGCTGTCGCAGGAGACGGCATCCGGGAAGCATCCGGACAAGGCGGTCGCGGCGATGCGGCGCGTCTGCCTCGGCGCGGAACTCCAGTTCGAACCGAAGGAGGACCTGAGCCCGGGCGCGCACGCGCTCGAACGGACCGACCAGGCGATCGCGATGGCCACGATGTTCCTGGCGGGCCAGGTCGGCGTGCGTGCGATCATCGCGCTGACCGAATCCGGCGCCACCGCGAAATGGTTGTCGCGCTACCGCTCGGCGGTGCCGATCTACGCGTTGACCCGGCACGCGGGTTCGCGGCGGGTGATGCTGTTGTACCGCGACGTCAACCCGATCGCGTTCGACCCGCACGGCGCCGGGCCGACGGCGGCGGGCCTCGCCGCGGTCCGGCACCTGCACAGCCTCGGCCACCTTGCCGCGGGCGACCGCGTGATCGTCACCACCGGCGATCGCACCGGCAAGCTCGGGGGCACCAACACCCTGAAGCTGCTGCGCGTCGGTGACGGGGGCGCCGCCGACGTGCTGGGGACGCTGTAGGGCGCCGCGAAGGGGGAGGATACGCTATCCTTTCGGAACCCCCGACGCGACGGAACCGAATATGCATGGCCGATGGTTGCTCCTTCCCGCCCTTGCCATCGCCGCGGCTGTGGGCGCGCAGGACATGACGCCGCCCCGTGTCGTGCCGACCGACAAGCTCGCCGAATACTGGACGATCACCAACACGTCGGTCGACGTCGACATGCCGAATTCGGGCGTCAACCTCGACAAGCCCGGGTGTGCGACGGTGTCGTTCGTGATCGAGAAAGACGGCAGCACCAGCACGATCCGGGTGCACCGGGTGGTACCGCCCGGCGATCTCGGCAAGGTCGCGGCGAGCGAAGCGGCCAGCCTGCATTTCGCGCCGACCATGGCCAATGCCGGCCGCAGCCGCGTGATGAGCTGGCTGATCTTCCCGTTCAACCTGCCGCAGGATCCCGAAGCGCGCAAAGCCGTCATGCAGAAGTGCTACATCAAGTCACTCGACCTGACCGGCAAATGAAGCCTCCCGCGTCCCGCGGTTCGGGAGATGGCCAGCCACCGGCACGGTGGCCGGCGAAAGGCGCGCCGGCGGGCCGGCGCCGGCGATCTGGCCTATAATCGACAGTCCACGACAGCACCGGCATCCGACGCCGGCGCGGCGTCCTGAAATCCACGGCGGAGCAAGTCATGAACATCGAGCATCTCGAAGGCACGGCGCAGGCCATGGTCGCGTCGGGCAAGGGCATCATCGCGATCGATGAATCCACCGGCACGATCAAGAAGCGCTTCGAGGCGGTCGGAGTGCCGAACACCGAGGAAAACCGCCGCGCCTATCGCGAGATGCTGCTGACGACGCCGGGCCTCTCGCAGCACATTTCCGGCGCAATCCTCTATGACGAGACGATCCGTCAGTCCACCAAGGCGGGCGTGCCGTTCACGAAGGTGATGATGGACGCGGGCATCCTGCCCGGCATCAAGGTCGATACCGGCGCGAAGGCGCTGGCCGGCTTTCCCGGCGAACTGGTCACCGAAGGCCTCGACGGGCTGCGCGAGCGCCTGGCCGAATACGCGAAGCTCGGCGCGCGCTTCGCGAAGTGGCGAGCCGTCATCACGATCGGCGAGGACACGCCGAGCGGCACCTGCATCGACGCGAATTGCCACGCGCTGGCTCGCTATGCGGCGTTGTGCCAGGAAGCCGGCATCGTGCCGATCGTCGAACCCGAAGTACTGATGGACGGCGACCATGACATCGAGGTGTGCTACGAGGTGACCGAAGCGACGTTGCGCACCTTGTTCGGCACGCTGTACGAACACAACGTGTCGCTCGAGGACACGATCCTCAAGCCCAGCATGGTCCTGCCGGGCAAGGGTTGCGCCGAGCAGGCCGACACCGATGAGGTTGCCGAAGCGACGATCCGCTGCCTCAAGGCGTCGGTGCCGGCATCGCTGCCGGGCATCGTGTTCCTGTCCGGCGGCCAGTCGGACGAGCAGGCCACGGCGCACCTCAACGCGATGAACCGGATGGGCCCGCACCCGTGGCCGCTGTCGTTCTCCTATGGCCGCGCGATGCAGCAGGCGGCGCTCGCGCTGTGGGCAAAGGACATGCAGTCGAACTTCGGGCAGGCGCAGAAGATCGTCGCGGAGCGCGCGCGCGAAAATGGACTGGCCGCGCTGGGACAGTGGAAGAAGGCCGCCTGACGCCGGCCTTCGTCGGCAATCACGAGAGCGAACGGGCGCTGCGGCGCCCGTTCGCATGTCCGCTGTCAGGAAGGCTCAGCCGAGCGACGCCAGCCATTCATCGTCCGATCCCTCCGCGACGCCTTCCATCAGGAACGTCGACAGGTACCGTTCGCCGGTATCGGGCAGCATGGCCAGCACCACCGATCCCGGCGCCGCCGCCTTCGCGACCGCGAGCGCCGCGGCGACCGTCGCCCCCGACGAGATGCCGGCGAAAATGCCTTCCTCGGTGGCGAGGCGCCGCGCGGTGTCGCGCGCCACGACGTCGCCGACGCGCTCGATGCGATGCGCCACCTCGCGGTTCAGCACGTCAGGAATGAGGTCCGGTGTCCAGCCCTGGATCTTGTGCGGCTTCCACTCCTGTCCCGACAACATCGCCGCGCCTTCGGGTTCGGCTGCGACGATGGTGACTTCCGGGCGCGCCAACCGCAGCATTTCGCCGACACCGGTCAGCGTGCCGCCGGTGCCCCAGCCGGTCACGAAGAAATCGAGGCGCCGGCCAGCGTAGTCGCGAAGGATTTCGGCCGCGGTCGTGTTGCGATGCCACGCCGGGTTGGCGGGATTCTGGAACTGGCGGGTGAGGAACCAGCCATGCTTCTTCGCGAGTTCCTCGGCCCGGCGCACCATGCCGGTGCCGCGCTCCGCGGCCGGCGTCAGGATCACGCGCGCACCATACGCCCGCATGAGCTTGCGCCGCTCGATCGAGAACGTCTCGGTCATGACCGCGACGAACCGGTAGCCGCGCGCGGCGCAGATCATGGCCAGCGCGACACCGGTGTTGCCCGAGGTGGCTTCGACGATCGTGTCGCCGGGCTTCAACTGGCCGCGGCGCTCCGCGTCGAGGATCACTGCAATCGCGAGGCGGTCCTTGACCGAACCGCCGGGGTTGAATGATTCGACCTTGACATGCAGTTCCGTAGGCGCGGGCGCCATGCGGCGCAGGCGGACGATCGGCGTGTTGCCGATGGTATCGACGATGGAGTCGTGGATCATCGGTGTGTCCTCGGGGGGTGTCGGCGCCGGGGCCGCGAGTCGAGCGGCTGAAGCGTCGCGCGTGGCGACTCGAACTTCCGACAGCGACTGGCCGGACCAATCGTACCGCGGTTCGCGAGAAGCCAGCGTGAAATACCGTCAGCCGAGTGCCGTGCGCAGCGCGGCTTCGACGTGTGCATCGAAGCTGCACAGGACGATTCGCGACGGCAGGGTGTGCCGGATCTGCCACTCACGGCACTCGCGCACGGCGATCCTTGCGGCCGCGTCGGTCGGGTAGCCGTACACGCCGCAGCTGATGGCAGGAAACGCGATGCTGCCGACGGCGTGCTGTCCGGCGAGCGCGAGCGCCGCCCGATAGCACGACGCGAGATGTGCGGGCTCCCCACGCGTGCCGCCGCGCCAGACCGGGCCGACCACGTGGACGACGAAGTGCGCCGGCAGTTCGAACCCCGGAGTCAGCCTCGCGCTGCCGGTCGGGCAACGCACGCCCGGGCTGGACTCCGGCATCGCGCGGCACGCGGCGAGAAGCTTCGGGCCGGCGGCGCGATGGATCGCGCCGTCGACACCGCCGCCTCCCAATAGTGTTTCGTTCGCCGCGTTGACGATCGCGTCGACACGCAGCGTCGTGATGTCGGCCCGCAGGACCTCGATGGCCATGACGCGGGACCGGCGGGAACGAAACCGGTCAGCGACCCTTTTGCAGCAGGTCGCGGATCTCGGTCAGCAGCGCGACATCGGCAGGCGGCGCGGCGGGTTTCGCGTCTTCCTTGTGCATGATCCGGTTCATTGCCTTGATGACGAGGAAGATCGCGAACGCGATGATGATGAAGGTGATGACCGTGTTGATGAAGGCGCCCCACTGGATCGCGACCTCACCCTTCCCGTCGGCGCCCGCAGCCTTGATGATGGTCTTGATGTTCGAGAAATCGATACCGCCGATGAGCCATCCGATCGGCGGCATGATGATGCCGTCGACGAGCGACGAGACGATCTTGCCGAACGCGGCACCGATGACGATACCGGTTGCCATGTCGACGACATTGCCCTTCATCGCGAAGGTCTTGAACTCGGAAAAGAAGCTCATCGGGGATCTCCTCGTGGTGGAATGGGCGAGTGCGCGCCGGGACCGTGCCGCGCCTGCGTACTTTAGCCGTGGATCGCGGAAGGCGCGCCACGCGAGACAATTTTCAACCCGGGCCAGGCGTGTCCACGATGCGTCCCGACAGCGTCGCCACGTGTTCGAGTTCGGCCTCGAAGCGGTCACCCGGGACCAACGGGCCGACCCCGGCCGGAGTGCCGGTGAAGACCAGGTCCCCCGCGGCCAGTTCGAACAGGCGTGACAACTCGACCAGGATGTCCTCGACCGGCAGGATCATGTCGGCTATGTCGGCGTGCTGGCGCAGCTCGCCGTTGACCGTCAGCGACAGCCATCCGCGTCGCGGATGCCCGATGTCGGACGCCGCCGCGAGCGAGGACACCGGCGCGGAGTGATCGAATCCTTTTGCCGCATCCCACGGCAGGCCCTTCGCCTTTGCCGCGGCCTGCAGGTCGCGGCGCGTCAAGTCGAGTCCGACCCCGTAGCCGAAAATGCATGAACGTGCCGCGCGCGTATCGAGATCACGGCCGCCCGCGCCGAGCGCGATGACCATTTCGACTTCGTGGTGCAGTTCCCGCGTTGCCGGCGGGTACGGGATGCCACCGCCGTCCGGCACGATCGCGTCGGCGGGCTTCATGAAGAACACGGGTTGCGCCCGCGTGGACGGCGACGCGCCCATTTCCTTGGCGTGCTCGGCGTAGTTGCGGCCGATGCAGTAGATGCGGCGGACCGGGAACCGGTCGGATGTTCCGGCAACGGGCAGCGATGGGCCGGTGGACGGAGTGAAGATGAAACTCATGGAGTGGACCGCCGACGGAGCGGCGAATTCTAGCGCCCGATCGCGCGGGCGGGCGCGTCCGGCCTTGATTCCGGTCGACGAGCCCGGCCAGAGTTGCAGCCAGCGCCCGCTCGGCCGCGCCTCCCGTGCGGCGTTGGCAGGGGGCGACGCGCCTTCCCTCCAGCCTTCGCCCTGACACCTGTCAACAGCGATCAATGACCTGCGGGCCTTCGCTCACGGCCGGGCGTCCCGCCACACTGTGGCAGAATCGTTCGCCTTTTCCCTGCCAGCCGAACACGACGACGTGGCCGACGACCTTCTGCATCAACTGCGCATCGACCGCTCGCAACGCGACGACGAATCCGGTCGTCGCCGCTGGCCGTGGATCGCCGGCATCCTCGTGGCGCTGCTGGTGGTCGCCATGGTGATTGCCGCGTTCGTGTTCCGCGACCGCACCATTGCCGTCGAGACGGCCACGGCGGTAGCGGTGTCTGCGGGTGACAACGCCGCGGTGCTGCAGGCGACCGGCTACGTGGTCGCGCGGCGCGAGGCCACCGTATCGGCGCAGATCACCGGCACGCTGGTCGCGGTGAACATCGAGGAAGGCGAACACGTCGCCAAGGGCCAGGTGCTGGCGCGCCTCGACCCGACCGAGTACAAGGCGCAACTCGACGCGGCGAAGGCGCAGTACGCCGCGAGCCAGGCGCAGGTCGCGCAGGCGCGCGCGCAGTTGAAGCAGGCGACCGACGATGCCGCGCGGATGGCGGCGGTGGCCGCGAAAGGCCTCGTGTCGAAGCAGCAGGCCGAACTGGCGGCGACGATGGCCGCCACCGATCGCGCCACGGTGGCTGCCGCGGTTCGACAGGCCGAGGCGGCGCAGGCGCAGGTGCAGGCCGCCCAGATCAATTACGACTTCACGATCGTGCGCGCGCCGTTCGCCGGAGTGATCACCGACAAGGCGGCACAGGTGGGCGAGATCGTGTCGCCGCTGTCGGCAGGCGGCGGCTTCACCCGCACCGGCGTCGCGACGATCGTCGACATGGATTCGCTGGAAGTCGAGGTGGACGTCAACGAGGCGTACATCAGCCGCGTGCAGCCGGGCATGAGGGTGGAAGCAGTGCTGGACGCCTATCCCGACTGGAAGATCCCGGCGCACGTCATCGCGATCATTCCGACCGCGGACCGCAGCAAGGCCACGGTCAAGGTGCGCATCGCGCTGGACCAGAAGGATCCGCGGATCCTGCCGGAAATGGGCGTGCGGGTCTCGTTCCTCGAGGAGCACAAGGGTTCGGCGAAGGCGCTGCCGGGAGTGCTGGTGCCGAAGTCGGCGGTCGTGCAGCGCGAGGGCAAGGCAGTCGTGTTCGTCGTCGCGGACGGGCACGCGAAGCGCACACCGGTCACCACGGGCGCGGACTTTTCGGACATGAAGCAGGTCTTGCAGGGCTTGAACGCCGGCGCCGAAGTGGTCAAGGCGCCACCGGCGTCGTTGACCGACGGATCCCGCGTCACGGTGAAGTCCGGCACTGGCAGTTGAGTCGAGTGGCAAGCAACCCGTCAATGCGGGAGCCAACCGAGTGGAGTCGATGATGAATGCAACCGTCACGGGAATGAGCAATGCCAGCCAGGTGCTGGTGCAGATTCGCGGCTTGAGCAAGGTCTACCTGCGCGGCAAGCAGAGGCTCGAGGTGCTGCACCACATCGACCTCGACATCGCGCGCGGCGATTTCTTCGCGTTGATGGGCCCGTCGGGTTCGGGCAAGACCACGCTGCTGAACATGATCGGTGGACTCGATTCGCCGACCGACGGCAGCCTCGAGGTGGATGGCAAGCGCATCGACAGGATGGGCGAGGGCGAACTCGCGCGCTGGCGGGCCGGCCACGTCGGCTTCGTGTTCCAGTTCTACAACCTGATGCCCGGGCTCACCGCGCAGAAGAACGTCGAACTGCCGCTGCTGCTGACGAAGCTGTCCGGCGCGCAGCGGAGGAAGAATGCCGGCATCGCGCTGCAACTGGTCGGCCTTGCCGACCGCTCGTCGCACAAGCCGGCGGAACTCTCCGGCGGCCAGCAGCAGCGGGTCGCGATCGCGCGCGCGATCGTGTCCGATCCGACGCTGCTGGTCTGCGACGAGCCGACCGGCGACCTCGATCGCCAGTCCGCCGAGGAGGTGCTGACGCTGCTGCAACGCCTCAACCGCGAGCACGGCAAGACCATCGTGATGGTCACGCACGATCCGAAAGCCGCCGAGTACGCCTCGCACACGCTGCATCTCGACAAGGGCACGTTGGTGGAACGTGGCGTTCCGGCGTGACGGGATCCGCCATGTGGCCACCAACCCGATGCATGCGCGAGTGACCCGCGCGAAGGCCAGGCAACAAGGAATCATTCCATGAAGTACTTCCACCTCGTCTGGGCCGCGCTGATGCGGCGCAAGACCCGCACCATCCTGACGATGGCGTCGGTACTGGCCGCATTCCTGTTGTTCGGACTGCTTGATTCGGTACGCACCGCGTTTGCCGACGCCGGCAGGACGGTCGTCGGCGTCGATCGCCTCGTGACCGTTTCCAAGCTCAGCTTCACCGTGCAACTGCCATTGAGCCTGCAGGCGCGCATCGAACAGGTTCCCGGCGTCAGTGTTGCCGCGTTCGCGAACTGGTTCGGCGGCGTCTACCAGGATCCGAAAAACTTCTTCGCGAACTTCGCCGTCAGCGACAACTACTTCGACGCGATCAAGGAGATGAAGCTGCCGCCGGACCAGTTGCAGGCGTTCCGCGACACGCGCACCGGCGCCGTGGTCGGCGCACGTCTCGCGAAACGCTTCGGCTGGAAGGTCGGCGACAAGATTCCGCTCGAGGCGACGATCTGGCCGCAAAAGGACGGCGGCAACACCTGGACTTTCGATCTGGTCGGCATCTTCCATGTCGATGACCCCAAGTTGAAACCCGAGGAAGACCAGCTGCTGTTCCATTGGAAGTATTTCGACGAGGCCCGCCAGTTCGGCAATGGAATGGTCGGCTGGTACAGCATCCTGATATCCGATCCCGCGCAGGCCGATCGCATCGCGCACGCAATCGACGCGATCAGCGCCAATTCGGACCACGAGACGAAGACCGAGACCGAGAACGCGTTCAATGCGTCGTTCGTCAGCCAGTTTGCCAACGTCGGGTTGATCGTCAGCGCGATCATGGCGGCGGTGTTCTTCACGTTGATCCTGCTGACCGGCAACACGATGGCGCAGGCGGTGCGCGAGCGCATACCCGAGCTCGCGGTGCTGAAGACGATCGGATTCTCCAGCCGTAGTGTCCTGTTGCTGGTGCTGGCCGAGTCGGTCCTGCTGGTGCTGATCGGGGGGTTCATCGGCATGGCCCTGGCCAATGTCGTGGTCGCCGCAGTGAAGGAAAAGATGGGCGGGATGTTTCCGATCGCCGATGTCGACCATCGCATCTGGTTGTCGGGAATCGGGTTGATGGTCCTGATCGGACTCATCGTCGGTGTGCTGCCGGCGTTGCGCGGGATGCGCCTGAGGATCGTCGATGCGCTGGCCGGACGCTAAGCGCACGCACGAGTCGCTGCGCTCGCCGGCGGTGTCCGGACTGCGCAGGCAGGACGACGAAGCGGACATTCGCGCAGCGAATGGCCCGGAGGGCGAGCCGCGGACGCGGCGAGTCATGCTCATGCACTCATTTGCACAC
Source organism: Lysobacterales bacterium (assembly GCA_046347015.1). Lineage (GTDB taxonomy): Bacteria > Pseudomonadota > Gammaproteobacteria > Xanthomonadales > Rhodanobacteraceae > Dokdonella_A. Next base: position 128,540 of record JAXMHA010000006.1, read on the forward strand.
TCCGCTTCCTGCGCTCGGGCGTCACGCTATCCGGCTTCGCCCGCGATGCTTGTGCAGGAGCATAGAGGACACCTGTCATGAAGAGATTCCTGCGTGGCCTGTTGCTTGTCGTCATCGTTGCCGCAGCGTTGGTCATCTGGTCGGCGCTGCCCTGGTCCGGCGCACTGGCGATCGCGATCCTGCTCACCCTGTGGCTGGTGCTGACCCAGCGCGGCCGGCAGACGCTTTCAGTCACCGGCGTCGGGATGGCGACATTGCCGTCCCGCTGGGGCGCGGCGTCGGTGATCGTGATCGGCATCGCCGGCGTGGTCGGCGTGCTGGTCGCGATGTTGGCGATGGCCGAAGGCTTCCAGGCGACGCTCCGCGGCAGCGGCAGCGATGACACGGTGCTGGTGACGCGTGCCGGTGCGCTGGCCGAATCGAACTCGGTCCTGAGTCACGACGACGCCGTGCTGGTCCAGCAGAAGCCGGGCGTCGCCCGCGATGCGCAGGACAAGCCGCTCGCGTCGGCCGAATTGGTCGTCGTGGCCTCGCTGCCGAAGAAGTCCACCGGGCAGGACGCGAACGTGACCTTGCGCGGAGTCGGCCCCGAAGCATGGGCCGTGCGGTCGAACGTGAAGATCATTGCCGGCCGCAAATTCACGCCCGGCCTGCGCGAGCTCGACGTCGGCAAGGGCGCGATGCAGCAGTTCACGGGTCTCGGCATCGGGTCCACGCTGAAGCTCAACAACCAGGTGTGGACGGTCGTCGGCGAGTTCGATTCCGGCGATTCGTACAACTCGGAACTGTGGGCGGACAAGGACACGATTGCGTCGGTCTACCGGCGCGGCAGCAGCGCGACGTCGGTGACGTTGAAGTTGACCAGCCCCGGGGCGTTTGACCAGTTCAAGGCAGCGGTGAAGGCCGATCCGGCGCTCAGGGTGGACGTCGAGACGACGAAAGCGTACTTCGCGAAGCAATCCGAAGGGCTGACCAAGCTGATCCGCATCCTCGGCACGACGATCGGCGTGATCATGGCGATCGGCGCGCTGTTCGGCGCGCTCAACTCGATGTATGCGGCGGTTGCGACGCGCGCGCGGGAGATCGCGACGCTGCGTGCGCTTGGTTTTCGCGGCACGCCGGTGGTGGCGTCGGTGATGCTGGAAACGATGTTGCTGGCGCTTGCCGGAGGCGTCCTCGGTGCGCTGGTTGCGTGGTTGATCTTCGACCGCTACACGGTGTCGACGCTGGGCGGGAACTTCACGCAGGTGGTATTCCAGTTCCGCATCACGCCCGAGCTGCTGTGGAGCGGCATCAAGTGGGCGCTCGCGATCGGGTTCGTCGGGGGCCTGTTCCCGGCGGTACGCGCGGCACGGCTGCCAGTTACCGCCGCATTGCGGGAGCTCTAGCCGCGGTCGTCGTTCCGGACGCCGCCCCGGAACAGAAGGCGTTCCGGGGCAGGCTGCGCGGCGATCCGGGTCCCGTTCAATCCCGGGCTTCGGCCCGCGCAGGGCGGCGGCGGCGAAGGCAACCCCGCCCCGTCCGGGCGGCCTCAGCCTTGCGGATCGTTGATGCCGATGACCATCGATACCCGGAATCGGCCAGCGCGCGGCGGCAGCACGGTCATGATCGTCTCCGGCAGGAACAAACGGTCGTCGGTGTTCCTGGTCGGGTTCGGACCATGATCGGAGTAGGGGTCGCGGCCATTCACGCGGTTGTTGAGCCCCTGCTTGAAGTACATCTGGGTCGTGACCTCGCTGGTCTGCGTGGGCCTGATCTTGACGTGGATATGCGTCGTGCGCCCCGTGTACCAGCCCGGATAAATCGTGTCGAAGGCGACCTGGCCATCGGCATTCGTGAGCTGGATGCCGCGCAGGAACGTCTGCCCCTCCGTCCCCTGGTTCGCGAATCCGGAATAGATGCCGGCAGCGTTGCATTGCCATACGCCGACCGCGGCACCGGGGATCGGCGTGCAATCCGATGAACTGACCACTTGGATCAGCAGTCGCGTCGGAAGGCCCGGATATCCTTCCGTGATGTCCCGTCGAACGAGGTCGAGGTCGAGATAGTACGGACCGAAAGTCTCGGTCGGCGTGAGCGAGCACATGCCCTGGATCGTGAGATCGTCGATCTCGTCCGCGAGCGCGAGGTCGGGGTCGGAAGACCGTGCTGCATTCGCCAGCGCGGTCAGCGGCACGCTTCCGGCGATCAGGCCCATGAGGCCCAGCGCGCCCGCGCTACGCAGGATCTGCCGGCGGCCCAGTACCGGACTCGAAACGTCGTCGTCGTGCATGTCACGTCCCCCACGTTGGTGGCATTGGAGCGTGCAGTATGTCCGCGCCAACGGGGGCAGACAACCGCCTGGCCCCAGTGTGTCTCAGCGCGAGCGCCGGGGAACCCACGTGCGTGCCAGGGCGATCGTCCCCACCCCGGCCAGGATGACCGCCATGCCGGCGAGCTCCAAAGGGCCGATCCGTTCGCCGGCGATCAGCGCGCCAATCAGGACCGCCACCGGCGGGTTGACGTAGGCGTAGCTGGCCGACAGTGCCGGCCGTACGTGGCGCAGCAGGTAGAGGTACGCCGTGAAGCCGATGATCGAACCGAACACGACCAGGTAGGCGAGGGCCGCAATCGACGCTGCCGATGGGTGCGCGGGGACGCGCTCACCCGCGATCCAGGCCACGAGCGCCAAGGCCGGCGCCGCGCACGTCATCTGCGCGGCGACGTTCATTGCCCCGTCCGGCATGTCCTGGCGGCGGCTCCAGATCGAACCGAACGCCCACGCCGCGGCAGCAACGATCAATGCGAGGGCCGCCATTGGCGCGGCGCGCAGCTCGCCACCGAGATTCAGCACGACGACGCCGACGAAGCCGATCACCAGCCCCAGCAACTCCGTGCGGGTCGGCGTTTCGCGGTACGCGAACAGGAACAGCGCGACGAACAGTGGCTCGCTTGCCACCGCGACCGCGGCAATGCCGGAAGCGACGCTTTGTTCCGCGAAGCAGACGAGGCCATTGCCGCACAACAGCAGCAACACGCCGGTCGTGGCGGCATTTCGCCATTGACGCGGCGTCGGCGGCCGCACTCCGCTCAGGCGGAGCCAGCCGTACATCGCGAGGCCGGCGACGGCGAAGCGGATCGCGGCCAGCGTGAATGGCGGAAATCCGGTCAGCGCGTAGCGGATGCCGAGGTACGTCGAACCCCACAGCACGTACACCGCGAGCAGCGCCATCGGCAGGACCCAACGGCGTTGCGGAATGCTGCCGGCGGACAGGGGGATGGCGGAGTCGTGCATGGCGGGTATTCGGGATTCCGATGGAGCGTGACGGTGGCGATCGTCGATCGGCACCGCGTTCCACAACGAACGGCGCCTTCCGGGTGGAAGGCGTGCATGGATTGTATTCCCCGCGCCGATGGCAACGCCTGCCAAGGCACGATGAAAATTTCGCGAGACTGCATTGAAACGCGCTCAACCCTTCCCGGGCTGATGTGCGCGCGGCGGGACTCAACCGTCCGCGGCAGGCGCCATCACGGACCTTCCCCGCGTGCCTCCGTCCCGTTTTGCGCGCGGCGCGTCGACACGACGGTGAACTCGCCTTCGATCACGCCGGGTGGCGCCCGGTGCGGCGGGGGGTCGCTGCGCCAGGCGGAGCGGATCCGGTTCGCGATCCAGATGGCAATACCACCGGCCACCAGCACCGCAGCCGCAAACAGTCCGAGCGTAACAAGGGCAAGCAGCGCCAGCAGGCCGATACTGGCCGCGATCAGCCGGTTGACGGGGTGCCGGGATTGAAACTGCCAAGTCACCATCAGATGGTCCTGTTTGCTCCAGCGTTGTTCGCTCGAAGGCTCGTCCGGTATCTTGGGACAATGCCGCAGGGCGACAAGTGCCGAAGGATGGTGGCTGCAGGATGACCGTGCTGTGCCGGGTCGGGGACATCCCCGACGGGGACGCGATCGCCGTGGCGTGCGAGGTGAACGGGGAGACGCTCAATCTGATCGTGACGCGCTCCGGGCAGGATGTTTATTGCTACCACAACGAGTGTCCCCATCAGGGCCGCCGGCTCGACTGGGCGCCGGGCCGGTTCCTCGTGCGCGCGGCACGCATCACCTGTGCGGTCCACGGCGCGACGTTCGAAGTCGCCGGCGGGGCGTGCATCGGCGGTCCGTGTCGCGGCCAGCCGCTGGCCGCGTTGCCGGTGCGGGTCGCCGATGGCGAGGTCGTCCTCGACGATCCCTTGCAGCCAGCGTGACGCGCGGCCTCTCGACGATCAGCCGCGAAACAGCAGGTTGACGCCGATCAGCGCGGTGACGAGCATCACCACCGTCAACGGCAGGCCGACGCGCAGGAAGTCACGGCTGCGGTAGCCGCCCGGGCCGGCGACGATCAGCAATGCCGGGCTCGCGGCCGGCAACAGGAATGTGTTCGAGGTACTGATCGCGACCAGCACGGCATAGAGCGCCGGATTGCCGCCCGACGCCAGCGCAATGTTGATGGCCATCGGCACCATCATCACCGCCGCGCCCACGTTCGAGATGACCTGCGAGAAAAGCAGCGCGAGGATCGCGACGCCGAGTTGCAGCGCCCACTGCGGCGCACCGCCGGAATACCGCATGATTTCCTGCGCCAGCCACGCGGCCGCACCGGTCGAATCCATCGACCAGCCGAGCGGGATCAGGCACGCAATGATGAACAGCGTCTTCCAGTTGATCGCGGCGTAGGCTTCGTCCATGTCGAGGACGCCGGACAGCAGCATGCCGATTGCGCCCGCCATCATCGCGACCGACAGCTTGAGGTCGGTGAACAGCCCGAGTCCGAGGGCGAGCGCGAAGAACGCGATCGCATGCCAGATCTTCTCCGGCCGGTGCTCCTCCTTCGGATAGTCGGTGACGACGACGAGGTCCCGGCTTTCCGCCGCGAGCGCAAGGTCGCGCCAGAACCCGTGCAGCACCAGCGTGTCGCCCGGGCGCAGGACGATGCTGCGGACGTCTTCGCGGAACACCTCGCTGCCGCGATTGACGGCCAGCACCGAAATGCCGAAGCGCTTGCGCAGGCGCAAGTCGCCGACCGCCTGCTTGACCCAATGCGAGTTCGGCGGCAGCACGGACTCCGAAATGCCGGCGCGGGTCGGGTTGAACATGTCGCCGAAGTACTGGAGCCGCGGATGCAGCTTGCACAGTTGCGTGTTCGCGAATTCGGCCACGTCCTCGCGCCGCCCGAGGACGCCGAGCACGCTGCCGACCCACAGCAACTGGTCGCCCGGCGGCGCGAGCCGCGATTCGTTGCCGGTCTTCAGCGCCAGCACCAATGGGGCGCCGTGGAGCTGTTCGGTCTCGGCGATGCTCATGCCGACCAGCGGGCTTTCCGCCGTGACCGTCAGCTCCATCACTTCGCCGGTGATGCCGTAGGTGTCGGCGAAGTAGGTTTCGGTGCGGCCCGGCGTCACCTTCCGGTTCGATTCGTCCTCGGGCATCAGGCGGCGCGTGAGGAGCGCGAAATAGGCGAGCCCGACCAGCAGCATCGGGATACCGATCGGCGTGATCGCGAACAACGGGAAGGTTCCGATCGTCTGTGCGCCGGGCGGCAGGTTGCGGTTGACGCTCTGGATCAGGTCGTTGAGCAGGATCAGCGGCGAGTTCGAGATCATCGTCACGTTGGTCCCGCACAGGATCGCGCACGCCATCGGCAGCAGCAGCCGCTGCAACGGCATGCCGGTGCGTGCGCTGATGCGGCTCGCGATCGGCAGGAACAGCGTCGCCAGCGCCTGGCTCTGGATGATCGAGGACAGTGCGCCGGCCATTGCATTGACCAGCACCGAAACGCGGCTTTCGACCCCGCGTGCGCGGCGCAGGATGAAGGACGCCGCCTTGTTCAGCACGCCGGTGCGGTCGAGCCCCGCGCCCATGATCATCACGCCGATCAGCGAGATCACCGCGTTGCCGCCGAAGCCCTGGAACAACTGGTCGACCGGGACGAGCCCGGCAATGCCGATCACGACGACGATCAGCAGGGCGACCAGGTCGGCGCGGATCCATTCGAGGATCAGCATCAGGATCGTGAAGACGACGAGCCCGAACACGAGCGTCATGCTGGGTGTCAGGGTCAGGCCGGATTCCATGGTCGTCGGTCTGGCTCGCGTCGGTGGGTATCAGTCTCGCACACGCAGGAAGTCGGTCACGGCATGGCCAAGGCGCAGGCCACGGCCTTCGAACCGGGTGACGATCCGCGCCGCCGGCGCCGCTTCGCTGGCGTCCGCCGGCAACCGCCACTCCGGCGCCTGCTCCAGCGCCGTGCCGATCGCCGCAGCATAATCGGCCCAGTCGGTCGCCACGTGCAATCGGCCGCCGTGCGCGGTCTTGCGGGCGAGCAGCCCGAGGAACGCGGGGGTGACCAGGCGCCGCTTGTGATGGCGCGCCTTGGGCCACGGATCGGGGAAGAAGATCCGCACCTCGGCCAGTGCCGCGTCGGCGAACTCGCGTTCCAGCACGTCGACGACGTCCGCGCAGTAGATGCGCACGTTGGCCACGCCGGCGGCGGCAAGTCCGTTCAACAGGCGGCCGACACCGGGGCGATGGACTTCGACCCCGACGAAATCGCGCGCCGGATCGAGGCTCGCCGCGTGCAACAACTGCTCGCCGTTGCCGAACCCGATCTCGAGCACCAGCGGAGTATTGCGGCCGAACACCGCCGGAAAATCCCGTGGGCCGGCGCCAACTTCGAGACCGTAGCGCGGCCAGTGGGCGTCGAACGCCCGCTGCTGGGCGGGCGTGATCCGGCCTTCGCGTCGCACGAAACTCCGGATGCGCCGTCGTTCGCCCGACGCTTCGGCCATGTCGTCCCCCTCCTGCGGCGCGGACATCATCGCCGAAAGCGGCTGAATGCCGCCTGCGGCCCGCACGTTTCTCCGGGCAGGAGCGGTGGCGGCGTCAGCCGACGAGATGGTCGAGCGGGCTCGAGGCCGACGCGTAGCGGCGGCGCGGCATGCGTCCGGCGCGAAACGCGGCGCGGCCGGAGGCGACGGCGAGCTGCATCGCGTGCGCCATCAGGACCGGATCCTGGGCGTGCGCGATCGCGCTGTTCATCAGCACGCCGTCGCAGCCGAGCTCCATCGCGATCGTGGCGTCGGACGCCGTGCCGACGCCGGCATCGACGAGCACCGGCACCTTGGCGTTGGCGACGATCTCGAGGATGTTGTAGCGGTTCTGGATCCCGAGGCCCGACCCGATCGGCGCCGCGAGCGGCATGATCGCGACGCAGCCGGTTTCCTCGAGCCGCCGCGCGAGCAGCGGGTCGTCGGTCGTGTAGACCATCACGTTGAAGCCGTCGTTGACCAGCGTTTCCGCCGCGGCCAACGTCGCCAGCACGTCCGGGAACAGCGTTTTCGGATCGCCAATCACTTCGAGCTTCACCAGCGCGGCGCCGTCCAGCAGTTCCCGCGCGAGGCGGCACGTGCGTACCGCGTCGTCGGCGGTGTGGCAGCCGGCCGTGTTCGGCAGGATCGTGTAGCGGTCCGGTGGCAGCACATCGAGCAGGTTCGGTTGCGAGGGATCCTGGCCGATGTTCGAGCGCCGGATCGCGATCGTGACGATCTCGGCCCCGGATGCCTCGGTGGCACGGCGGGTTTCGTCGAGATCCTTGAACTTCCCGGTGCCCGTCAGCAGACGCGAGCGGTAGCTGCGTCCGGCAATGACCAGTGGATCGATTCCGGCAGGGACTTCGGATTGCAGGACGGCATTCATTTCGGCACATGGCTTGGGCAGAAGATTGAAGCTTAGCGCGGTTGGCGTGAACGGATCGGTTCCGGGACCCGCGTGGAAAAATCACGCTCGTTCAAGTCCGGCGCCGGGATCTGGTCCGCGTGACCCATTGGTCGAGCGCCTTCGCTTCGATCGTGGCGACCGCGGGCCATCGCTTGCGCAGCGACGCGCCGAACCGTCGCGCGTCACCCGCGATGACGACGCGCACCGCTGCAGGATCGAGATGGACCTCGGCAAAACGTTGCACGTCGGCGGGGGTCACCGCCTGCACGCGTTCGCCGTGTCGGCCGATGTCATCGAGGTCGATCCCGTGGACCGCGCGCTCGACGACTTGCGCGGCGAGCCCGGCGGTCGTCTCGAGGCTGCGCCCGAAGTGGCCGCACAACGTCGCCTTGCGCGCCTCGAGCTCCGCGGCGGACGGCGGCGTCGTGCGCAGGGAGTCGAGCGCATCGAGGCTGAGCGTCGCGACTTCGTTCGCCGACGGATTCCGGGTTTGCGTCGAAGCGAAGAGCCAGCCGCCGCTTCGCAGCGCCTCGAGACCCGAAGTGGCGCCGTAGCTCAAGCCGCGTTTGATGCGGATTTCCGCGTTGAGTCGCGAGGAATACGAACCGCCGAGTACCGCATTGGCAACGATTCCCGCGTAGTAATCGGGCGAGTCGCGGCCGATCGCGGGCTGCGCGGCGACGACACAAGCCTGCCCCGTTCCGGGAAGGTCGACGGCAACGGCGGTGCCGCCGGCGGTTTCGGGTTCGCTCACCCGCATCCCGGGCAACGCGATCCCGGGCTTTCGCCAATCGCCGAACGTACGCTCGGCCAACGCGAACACGTGGCTCGGCTCGACATCACCCGCGAACACCAGGACTGCGTTGTCGGGCCGGTATCCGATCCGGTGCAGCGAAGCGAGGTCCTCGCGTGTCAGCGCCTTCAGCGAACGCAACGTGCCGGCGGCAGGATGGCCATAGCAGCCCGCTCCGAACACCAGGCGCCGCGCGACCAGTTCGGCAAGTTCGGCGGGTTCGCTCCACGCGACGCGCAGTGCGTCCAGGGCTTGCTTGCGCGCGCGCTCGACCTCGTCGCCGGCGAAAGCGGGATTGCGGATCACGTCGGCGAGGAGGGCGGCCGCGGATCCGAGCCGCGGCGTCGTGACGGTCATCGTGACGTCGGTGCGGCACCAACCGGCCGCGGCGTCGATCGATCCGCCGAGGCTCGCCGCGGCTTCGGCGATTGCGGTCGCGCTGCGTTGCGGCGTTCCCCGCGTCAGCAGGTCGGCGGCCAGCGACGCCGCGCCCGGGAGCGTCGGCGGATCGGCTTCGCTGCCCGAACGCAACGCGAAACGGATCGTCGCGAGGGGCAGTTGCGCGCGGCGTACCGCGATCACGCGCAGGCCGTTCGACAGGACGTGTTCCGACGTCACCGGCACGCGCAGCGTACGCGGCGGCCCCGGCGGCGGCGGTGCCGTTTCGGCTCGATGGGCGGGTCGCGGCCGGCCGGCGGCCCGGGCGCCGGCGTGGCTCGGGAGGAGTCGCCGGGGCGTCGTCATCGACGGCGGCCTGCATCGCGCCGGCGCGGTTTACGCGGCGCACGTGGCCGTGAATAGTCGATGGCGACCGAATGCGCATCGACGAGCCAGCGCCGGATCACGCGTTGGACGTCAGCGGACGTCACCGCCGCAATTGCGGCGAGGTCGGCATCGGCACGCGCCGGGTCGCCGGCGACCAGCGTCGCTTCGCCGAGTGCAAAGCCGATTCCCATCGGCGTCTGTCGCCGGCGCAGGGCATCGGTGAGGATCCGGATCTTGACCCGGTCGAGTTCGGCATCGGGCACGCCGTCGGCGGCAAGTTTCCGGATGATGTTTCGCATCGACAGGCGAACGGCGGCCGGGTCCCGTCCGCTCGCGACGATCGCGAACCCGTAGATCAATCCCTGGTCGGCACGCAGGTCCGCTTCGAAATCCACTTCGGTGGCCGACTGCTCGCGGTAGACGAGGGCCTGGTGCAATCGCGACGATTCGCCGCGGCCGAGCACGGCGGCAGCCACGCGCAATGGCGCCGCATCGGCGTCGGCCGCGGGCGGGATCAGCCAGGTCTCGACGATGGCCGGCAGCGGCACGTTGGGCCCGTGCCTGGTGCGGTGACGATTGCGCGTCCACTCCGGTTCGACCATCGCGACGACCGGGACGCGCGCCTTGGGCCGTCGCAATGCGCCGAAGTAGCGCTCGATCCATCCGTCGAGCGGCCCTTGGTCGAAATCGCCGACGACGATCAGCGTTGCCCCGTCGGGTCGATACCACAGGCGGTGGAATTCGACGACGTCCTGCAGCGAGGCCGCTTCGAGTTCAGGGATGCTGCCGATTCCGGGCCGCCGGTAAGGATGCACGCGGTAGGAGTCAGGATCGATCGCGTTGAACAGGCGGCCATAGGGCGCCGCGAGGACGCGCTGACGGTACTCCTCCTCGACGACCGCGCGCTCGGACTCGAAGTTGGCGGCATCGACCTCGAGGTTCGCCATCCGCTCGGCCTCGGCCCACAGCAACCGCTGCACGTGGTTCGAAGGCACAACCTCGAAGTAGTTGGTGTAGTCGCCGCCGGTGGATGCGTTGTTCGCGCCACCGACCGCTTCAGTCAGCTCGTCCATCTGTTCCGCACGCATGTGCTTCGTGCTCTTGAACATCAGGTGTTCGAAGAGATGCGCGAAACCGGAGCGGCCCTGCGGATCGTTCTTCGATCCGACCCGGTACCACACCTGCACGCTGGCATTGGGACTGGTGTGGTCCTCGACGGTCAGGACCCGCAAGCCGTTGTCGAGAAAGCGCTCGCGGTACGCGAGCGGCGGGATCGGGATCGCGAGCGGCCCGGCACTGGAGGACGCGTTGGTGATGGGATTGGGCATGCGCGGGATTGACTTGGGGCGGTCGCGACCGGCACGGTCGGTGGACATCACGCCGTGGTCGACCCGGCGACGTCGTCGAGCTCAGCCGCCGCCGATCGCGTGGACGATTTCGATCCGGTCACCGGGCGCCAGGCGCACCGTTGCCAGGGCACTGCGCGGCACGATCGCGCGGTTTACCTCGATGGCGACGCGACGCCCGAGATAGCCCGCCTCGGCCAGGAACTCGGCAATGGTGAGCTCCGGCCGGACTTCGCGTTCTTCACCATTGAGGACGATCTTCACGCGTCCATTGTAGTCGACGGGCCGTTATCGGCTGCAGCGCGCACGTTGCCGCCGTGCCGCGCAAGAAAAAGAGCCGCAGATCGAGCCTGCGGCTCCGGTTGGCTTCAGGTCCCGGGCTCAGCCCGGGTGATGGCCGTCGTTGTCGTTGTCCTTGGGATTGCCATGGCCGCCCTTGGACGGGGGTGGCGCCCTGCCTTCATTGCCGCGTGGTGGGGCCTGGTAGCGAGGCGCGGGTGCGTTGCCGTGCGGCTGCGGACTGATCGCCGCCGGGTAGTTCGGGCGTGGCGGTGCCTGTACCTCGTTGCGCGGAGATGGAGCGTTGCCACGCGGCTGCGGCGGCGCATGGTTGGGCGCGGAGTAGTTCGCACGCGGTTTCGGCGCTTCGTACCGTGGAGTCGACGCGTTTTCCCGCGGCGGTGGCGCGCGATAGTTGCCACGATACTGTGCCGGCTCGTTGCGCGACGACGCACCGTTCGTGTCCGGCCGCAGGCCGCGTTCCTGTGGCGAATTGTCGTGGGGCTTCGGCGCTGCGTGGCCCGGTGCATTCACGTTCGATGACGGCACGTTCCTCGTCCCCATCCGTGGCGCAGTCGAGGCCGGTCGTTCAGTTTGTCCGGAGCCGGCATGCGGAGCGAACCGCGCCGACGGCAAGGCGTCACCGCCAGTACGCGATTCCGTCGCATTGCGCGGCGCGGTACCCGTGGAACGCGGCGGCGTGGCCGCCCGTGCGTTCTCCTTCACCGGCGCCGGATTCACTGCATTCCTTGAAGGCGCGTTCACACCCGGATGCGGCGCGAACCGCGCCGATGGCAGCGCACCATTGGCGCGGCCGGGCGCCGTCGTCTCGCGCGGCGCGGTCACGCCACGCGGCCCCTCGGGCTTCGCGACCTGCCCCGGGACTGGCCGTGCCGCGGGTCCATTGGCAGACGGTCTCGTCGCGGATTCCGTCGCGACACCCTTGCCGAGGTTGCCACGCATGGGCAGCGGTTGCGGCTTCGCGGCCGGGTTGGCGACAACCCGCACGCGTGTCGCCTCGCGGTTGGCGGCGGTCGCCGGCGGTGCGACTTGCGCGTCCAGCTTGCGCAGCTGGTTGGTTGGCAGCGGGCGACCACCGTTCTTCTCGATCGCGGTGATGCGCGTGGCGAGCGGAGCGACGCGCGGTGGCGGCGCCGTGCGGGCAATGACCGTGCGTTCGCGTGTCGCGACGGCCGGCATCGCCTTGGCGCGCACCGCAGTCGCGGCGACCGCGCTGGCAGCGACCGGTGCGATACCGACCCGGCTCACGACGCGGGCATTCGTCAATGCCTGCCGGTTCATCTCGACCCGGGCCGCGGCGACCGGCCGCGCGCCGACAAAGACGTTGCGCGGCACCGCGGTCACCGCCGTGACGTTCTGCCGGTACGCATACTTGACGTTCGTCAGCGGCCGGCCGGCGGCGTAGTTGTTGTACACGTTCGTGATATACGTGTTGTTGATGATCGTCGTGTTGCGGACGTTCGTCACGTTGATGTTGCGGAAGTAGTTCCGTGAACCGGAGTACCACGGCACGTAGATGTCACGCGGACCGAGCGGGAACCAGCCGACAGGGCCGCTGCCGAACGACACGCTGACGCCGACACCGCCGCCGAAGAAGGCGACCATGGCCGGTGCGTAGACCGGCCGTACGCCGATCGGACCCGGGCACCAGCCCCAGCGGTTGCCGATGTACGCCCAGCGGCCGTAGTGGAACGGTGCAAAACCCCACGGCGCGTTGTCGACCCACGTCCAGCCCCACGGATCGATCCACACCCAATGGCCATAACGGTACGGCGCCCAGCCGACCGCGACCGTCGTCGGGAACCAGACGTTGCCGTACTCGGGGTAGCTGTCCCACGAACCGTACGTGTCGAGATCGGAGTAACCGATCACCTCGGGGCTGACATAGCGCCGGGAAATCGACTGGCGGGTTCGTCCTTCGCGCTCGAAGCACCAGCGGTCGAAGCCGTCCTGCGCCGGCATGTCGAGGACTTCGTAGTCGCGCAGCGCCGAATCGTGGAAGCGGTAGGCGTTTCCCGCGCGCACGATGTAGCTGGCGTTGTTCTCGCCGTACACGCTGCCGGAGCCGTCGAACACCGTGACCATTGTCGACCGGCCGTCCGGCGAGATGCCGATCCGGAACTGCCCCGGCTGGGTGACCACGAACGCCAGGGTCGGCGTATCGACCTCGTACGACTGGCCGGCAAAGACCTGGTCGACGTGCAGGTTCAGCACGCCCTCGGTCAGCTCCATTTGCGCGATCGAATTGTCGAGGTTGATCAGGTTGAAGGCGGTCGAGTCATCGAGCCGGACCGTGGCCGCGCCGATCTCGAGTTCCGCCCGACCGTCGTTGCCGGAATAGAGATGGTCGCCGGTGACCAGCGGGCGATTGATGTTGGCTTCGACCCAATCGCTGCTGCCGGCGGGCTCGAAGCTGACGGCGCCGCCGAGGTAGCTCAGGCGCGCAACGCGGTCGGGCGGATCCTCGGCCCATGCGAGACCGCTCATCCCGAGCAGGACCAGCGCAAACCCCGCCAGCCACGCCATGCGTTGGAATTTTCGCACTACGCTCATCGTGGTCTCCTCATGCCACAGGGCGTCGACCTTCCGGGTCGGCCACCGGGTTTTCCGGCAGGCCCGGTCGACGTGGGGATATGACAGCTTATTTCCACTGAATGGGGACTTTCCACCTTTCCGGTTTTGCAATCGCTTGCACTGTCGCTTAAGTCCGATTCAGTGCCGCGGCGCGGCTTGCCCGCAGGGCGGGCCGCCCGCTAACCTTGACGACCGGCGCGGGTGTCGTCTAATGGCAAGACAGCAGCTTCCCAAGCTGCGAACGTGGGTTCGATTCCCATCACCCGCTCCAGCGGGCGCGATGGCGAGCGGCGGGGTGTGGCAATGCCTGGCAGGGGCCGCGTGGGCAGGGGTTTCCCGGTGAAACTCGCAATCCTGTCGCGCAACAGCCGGCTGCACTCAACGATACGGCTGGTGGAAGCCGCCCGGGCACGCGGCCATCGCGTGCGGGTCCTCGACCCGCTGCGCTGTTACATGCGGATCGCGCCGGGTGAGTTCGCGGTGCACTACAAGGGGCGTGTCGTCTCCGGATTCGATGCCGTGCTTCCTCGCATCGGCGCGTCGATCACGTTTTACGGAACGGCCGTCCTGCGGCAGTTCGAGATGATCGGCCTCAAGACCCCCAACTCTTCGGAGGCCGTGCTCCGGGCCCGCGACAAGCTCGGCGCATTGCAGTTGCTGGCCCGCGCGGGACTTGGCCTGCCCGTCACGGTGTTCGGTGACAACCCCGACGACACCGCGGACCTGCTCGCGATGCTCGGCGCGCCACCGCATGTCATCAAGCTCAACGAAGGCGCCCAGGGCCAGGGCGTCGTGTTGGGCGAGCATCTGCCGGCGTCGCAGGGCGTCATCGAGGCCTTTCGTGGCCTGTATGCGAATTTCCTCGTGCAGGAATTCATCCGCGAGGCTGGCGGCGCCGACGTGCGGTGCTTCGTCGTCGGCGGCCGAGTCGTCGCCGCCATGCGCCGGCAGGCTCCCGAAGGCGATTTCCGCGCGAACCTCCATCGAGGCGGCAGCGCCTCATCGGTCGAATTGACCGACGAAGAAGCCACCGTGGCGGTCCGCGCGGCCGGCGTGATCGGCCTCGGCATTGCCGGTGTCGACTTGCTGCGCTCGCGGCGCGGTCCGCTGGTACTGGAGGTCAATTCATCACCCGGGCTCGAGGGCATCGAAGCGGCAAGCGGCGTCGATGTCGCGAGCTGCGTGATCGACCACTTGGCCGAGCTTGTGGCGACGCCGTCCGAACGGCGGTCCCGCCCGGCGCCGGCCCGCCGACGGCAGGCTTGATTCGGGCCCCGGATTAAACTACGATGATCTACGTAGTAAGTCTTTCGTAGCAGTCGCGGAAGATCGGCCCCGAGGATTTGGACCGATGGCCCGCCAGTTCGGGAACCAACCCCATCTTGCCGAGGAAACGAGTCATGAACCGCGCTCTCGTCATTGCATTGCTGATTCTCGCCTTGCCGTTGTCTGCCCGGGCCGACGACGACGTCGTCCAGAAACCCATCACGGCCGCCGACCTCACGACGTTCGATGCGCAGGTCGCGAAGGTCAAGGAAGAGATGCAACCCGGCGGCGTGTACGAGCACATCAGTCCCACCAGCAAGTCCAAGGTCGACGACGGGTTTGCCGAACTGCGCACGATGTTGTCGTCACACGTGGGCGGCACGCTGTCGCCGGACGCGAAGGTCGAGATCTTCAACAAGGAAGAACAAGTCAACGCGTTGCTGCGCCAGAACGACAACAACCGCAAGATCTGCGAACACGTCGCGCCGATCGGCTCGCACATCCCGGTCACCAAGTGCACGACCTATGGCGACCTGATGAGGAGCCAGCGCAACAACAAGGACGCCTTGCGCGAGTTGAACAAGGCCTACAAGAACTCGGAGGGGGGCGGTTGACGGCTCCGGAGTCGACGGCAGCGGACCGCGCGTCCGGGACGTGACCGGCGCGCGCGGCGTACACTCGCAACGAAGCGGGAGGGTTCAGAAGATGTCCTCGCGTCCACGCATGGTTCCGCGGCCAACCGAGTCCGAGCTCTCGATCCTCAACGTGCTGTGGGAACGCGGGCCGAGCACGGTCCGCGAAGTCCGCAAGGCGTTGACGCAAGGCGACGATACCGGATACACGACGTCGCTGAAGCTCTTGCAGATCATGCACGGCAAGGGGCTCGTGCAACGCGACGACCACCAGCGCGCCCACGTCTACCGCGCCGCGGTCGACAAGGAGCGCACGCAGATGCGCTTCCTGCGGGATCTCGTGCAACGTGTGTTCGACGGGTCCTCGTCGAAGCTCGTGCTGCACGCGCTCGGCAGCGGGCCTCCCGCCACGCGCGAGGAGCTGGAGGAGATCCGGGCGATGCTGGATGATCTCGAGAAAGGGGCACCGCAATGAGCACATTCCTGGCCGGCGCAATGCCCTGGGTGATCGACCTCGGCCGGGCGTTGCTGCATTTCGTGTGGCAGGGCGCGGTGATCGGCGCCGTGTACGCGCTGGTCCGTCGGCGGTTGCCGGGCGGCGCCTGCGAGGCACGCTACAACGCCGGCGTCCTGGCCTTGGCGCTGCTGGCGCTGGCACCGCCGGTGACGTTGTGGTGGTTGCACCTCGCTGCCACCGGCGCAAGCGATTCCGCATCCTCGGCCGTGGCGCTCGCATCCATCGCGACGCCCGCCGCCGGGGCTGCAGTCGTGCGGGACCTGTCGCCCGCGAGCCGCGCGCTGTCGTGGGTGGTCGCCGCGTGGAGCCTCGGCGTGGTGTTGCTGACGGCGCGTGCGCTGCGCGATTGCTGGCGCCTTGACCGGCTTGCGCGCCGTTGCGCCGGCGTCGACCCTGCGCTCGAGGGCCTGCTTGCCGGCGTCGCGCGACGATTCGGCATGCGCCGGCCGCCCCGGATCCGTGTTTCCACGACCGTGGGTTCGCCGACACTGATCGGTTGGATCAGGCCCGTCCTGCTGCTGCCTGCTGCCGTCGTGCTCGGCTTCCCGCGCGAGCAGATCGAACTGATCCTCGCGCACGAACTGGGGCACATCCGGCGCCTCGATCCGCTGGTCAACCTCGCGCAGACCGTACTCGAGACCTTGTATTTCTACCATCCGGTCGTGCACTGGATCTCGCGTGACGTGCGCCATGCGCGGGAGCTGTGCTGCGACCACCTCGTGCTCGAAACGATGGCCGCCGACCGGTGCCGCTATGCCCGGACGCTGACCGCACTCGAGGAATTGCGCATCGAGAACCCGCGCCTCGCCCTCGCCGCGACCGGCGGTGTCCTGCGCGAGCGCGTGCGGCGCATCGTCGCGATATCGGAACCTTCTTTCGCGACGGCGCAATCGTGGTCGGGTCGGGGGGTGCTGGTCGCGTGCGTCGCGGCCGCCGGCATGATCGCGATCCGCATCGCCGGGAGCCTCGCGACGCCGCCTCCGCCAGCGCCGATCGAGGCCTTCGCCGCGGCACCGGTGCCGTACACTGCCGCGATCGCCCTGCAACTCTTCGACATTGTCGTGCATCCGTCGCTCGGACGAATCGCCCCGCCGCCGATGATGGCGCGCGAGCCACTCGTGCCGGCCACGTTGCCAGCGGAATCCGGAACGACCCGCGGACAGGCGTTGCCGAAACCGGCCGCGGCGCTTGATTCCGGGGTTCCCGTGGCGTCGCGGACGGTGCCGGAGCGTGCCGGCGGTGCCGACCGCAGTCTGGCGCTCCGTTCCACGGCATCCAGCCCGGAGTCGATTGCGCTGACTGCGCCGCAACCGTTGCCGGCAGCGCCGGCCGAACGAACCGCCGCCGCGGCTCCGGCTTCGGCGACCCACCCGTCAGCCTCGCGCACGCTGGTGCACCGGGTCGACCCGGTGTGGTCACCCGATGATCGCTGGGGTACACATCCTTTGCGCATCGAACTGGCTTTCGACGTCCTGGCGGATGGGCGCGTCCGGAACGTGGAAGCCGTGGCTGGCGATCGTGGCAACGAATTCGCGACGGCCGCCATCGCCGCGGTCCGGCAGTGGCGCTTCGCGCCGGGCCCGGAAGCCACCGCCGTCCGGCAGACTTTCCAGTTCGAGCCTTCCCGTTCGGGCAGCGCGAGCGGGTCGTCGGCCTGTCAGGAAGTCACCGGCACACGCATTTGCCGGCACCCGGGCGTCGATTGACGGCAGGTGCGGAAGCCCGAACCTGATTGCCGCCTGGAGCCAGGAGAGGAGCGGCTCGAACACGGGCCCCACAGCGGTTAACGAGCGCGTGAAGGCGCCTTAACATCGATTTAAGACCGTCGTCCCTATAGTCGGCCCCACTGTAGTTCTGCTCGACACTCCCAATAGTCAGGTCAGGTGACTGGCAGATTACGGTAATCGGGGCAGTAGCTTTTTGGCCCAAGCGAAGCGCGTTCCCCCCAATGGCGCTTCCTTGGGCCATTTTCTTTGCCCGTCGAAAATCCCGGCCTGCGGTTCCGCGCCCGGGAATCGGTTCGACCGCGAGTCACCGTGACCGCATCGAGCGGAGTCGCGGCTCGCTGTCACGCTGTCACTGCTCCGCACCCACGCCGGGTCGTTGCCGGTTCTGGCCCAGGGACCTTGGACTATACTTTCCACCGTGCGCATCCTGGTCGTCGAAGACAACAGCGACATTGCCGCCAACATCGGTGATTTCCTTGCCGACAAGGGGCACGTCGTCGACTTCGCCGGTGATGGCGTGACCGGCTTGCACCTCGCGATCGTCAACGACTTCGACGTCATCGTCCTCGACCTCGGGCTGCCCGGAATGGACGGCATCGAGGTGATTCGCAAGCTGCGACAGGAAGCCAAGCGCCAGACCCCGGTGCTGGTCCTGACAGCGCGCGACACGCTGGAAAGCAAGCTCGCCGGCTTCGACACCGGCGCCGACGACTACATGGTGAAACCGTTCGCGCTGCAGGAACTGGCGGCGCGGCTCGAAGTGCTGAGCCGCCGCGGCAAGGGCGCGAAGGGACGGATCCTGCAACTTGCCGACCTGTCCTACAACCTCGATACCCTGACCATCAACCGCGCCGGCAAGTCGATCCAGTTGAATCCGATCGGCCTGAAGCTGCTGCAGTCGCTGATGGAAGCCGCGCCTTCGGTCGTCACGCGGCAGGAACTCGAGACCCGCGTCTGGGGCGAGGAACTTCCGGACAGTGATTCGTTGCGGGTGCACATCCATGGGCTGCGCGCCGCGATCGACAAGCCGTTCGACAAGCCGTTGATCCAGACCCGTCACGGCATCGGCTACCGCATGGTCGATCCGGATGCGGTACCCACATAGGCTTCGCAGCCGTCTCATCGTCTCCTATGTGCTGTTCGGCATCGCGCTGACCGCGGTCTTCGCGACCAGTGCGGTGTTCCTGCGCAACTGGCTCGAGGACAAGCTGATCGGCGAGGCGCTGGTCCGCAACCTGTCGGATTACGCGCACAAGTTCTACGAAGATCCCAACCAGGAGCTGTTCGTCTACCAGAAGATCCGTGGCTACACGTTCAGCGAGCGCAAGTTCGGCAACGTGCCGTTCGCGTGGCGCGACCTGCCGAACGGCGTGTACGACCTGAACCAGCCGGACGGGAAGGGAGGGCGCGAAGTCTACAAGCTGGCGGTGCGCAAGGATCCCCACTACTGGTTCTTCCTGCAGTACGACACCGCGCAGGAACGCCATGCGCAACGCTTGCTGATGGCGTCGCTGGTGCTCGCGGTGCTGGTCTTCTCGGTGTTGTCGGTGGTGATCGGGTTCTGGTCGTCATCCCGCGTGATGCGGCCGGTGACCGAACTGGCGCGGCGCGTGCAGGCGATGACGCGGGCGGGGCGCTCCGAGCCGCTCAAACCGTATTTCGCCGATGACGAGGTCGGGCAGGTCGCCGCCGCGTTCGACGACTATTCGTCGCGGCTGACCGAGATGGTCCAGCGCGATCGGGAGTTCAACGCCGACGTCAGCCACGAGCTGCGTACGCCGTTGTCGGTGATCGCGAGCACCACCGAGCTGCTGCAGGGATCGCCCGACCTGAGTGACAAGTTGCGCGAGCGCCTGAACCGCATCGAGCGGGCGGTGCGCCAGTCGAGCGAGCTGATCGACGCGCTGCTGCTGCTGTCGCGCCGTGAGCGGCAGGCGCCCGACGACGGCGAGACGACCGACATCGCGCGCATCGTCGAGCAGGTCGTCGACGTGCAGCGTCCGCAACTCGGCGCCAAGCCGGTCGCGGTGTCGGTCGTTATCGAGGAGCCCCTGTCCGTCGCGGCGCCTTCGTCGGTCGCGGCAGTCGCACTCGGCAACCTGATCGGCAACGCCTTCAAGTACACGGCGCAAGGTGACGTGAACGTCACCGTCGGGCACGGTCGGGTGAGCATCGAGGACTCGGGTCCCGGCATCGATCCCGGCGATGCCGAGCGACTGTTCGAGCGCGGCGTGCGCGGCACGAAGGAAGGCAAGGGGGGCGGCCTCGGCCTTGCGATCGTGCGGCGGTTGTGCGAGCTGTACGGTTGGCGCGTGAGCCTCGCGCCGCGACCCCAGGGCGGCGCCGTCGCGACGCTGGAGTTCCCGAAGCCGGGAGCGGGTAACCAGTAGGCTCAGGCCTTTTCCAGCCAACCCCACTCATCGCGGGTGCGGCCGTTGAACAGGCCGAAGAAGAGTTCCTGCATCCGGCGGGTGACGGGACCGGCCTTGCCGGCGCCGACGCGGCGGCCGTCGATCTCGCGGATCGGCGTGATCTCGGCGGCAGTGCCGCACATGAACACTTCATCGGCGAGGTAGAGGTATTCCCGCGGCAAGTCGCGTTCAACCGTGTCGATGCCGTTGGCCCGTGCGAGCGTGATCAGCGAATCCCGGGTGATGCCGTCGAGGATCGCGGCGCTGACCGGCGTCGTGTGCAGCCGGTCGCCGAAAACGAGGAACAGGTTCTCGCCGGCGCCTTCGCTCAGGAGCCCGGTCGATGCGAGCGCGATGCCTTCGCCGAAACCAAGCCGCCGCGCCTCGCGCGCGATCAGTTGTCCGGACAGATAATTGCCGCCTGCCTTGGCGCCGGCCGGGATGGTGTTCGGCGCGAACCGTTGCCAGCTCGAAACGCATGCCGTGATGCCGTTCTCCAGCGCTTCGGGTCCGAGGTACGGGCCCATTTCCCAGGCGGCCACCGCGACATCGGTCGGCGTCTGCGCGGACAGCCCGAAACCGCCGAGGCCGCGGAACGCGACGGGCCGGAGGTACGACCGTTCGAGTGAGTTCGCGCGCATCACGTCACGGCACGCGGAGGTGATCTGCTCCGCGTTGTACGGCATGTCCAGCTCGTAGATCTTCGCCGAGTGGAAGAAGCGCGTGATGTGGTCCGTCAGCCGGAAGATCACGGCGCCGTCGGGCGTCGGGTAACTGCGGATGCCTTCGAATACCGAAGAGCCGTAGTGCAGGGCGTGCGCCATCACGTGTACGGTTGCCTCGGCCCAGGGTTTGACCACGCCGTTGTGCCAGATGAATGCGGGGTAGGTCTGGGCCATCGCGATGCTCCGTCGGCGTCAAGATTCGAATTCTAACAAGCCGCCCGGAGCGGGCGTGCCGCTACCACACGAGCCAGCGGCAGCCGGAGCGGTCGACGACGCCGAACGCGACCTCGCGCTGCACGCCGTGGACGGCGTCGTTCGTCGTGACGACCAGCGATTCGGTCCCCGCGTCGGCTCCGTCACCCGCGGCGCCGCCAGCGTCGAATTCGATGCCGAGCGGAACGCCGTCGACCAGCGCCGACAATTCCCCCATGCGGGAGTGGACCGCGCCACCGCTCCAGATGACGAGTCCGGCGAGGGCGTTGACATCGTGGCGTTCGACTGCCGCGGCGACGCGCGACTTCAGGTCGTCGTCGGATGTGGGGCAGGTTCCCGGCGCGGTCGCCGCGGGTGCCGGCCCGGAATCCGGCTGCAGTTGGACCGGTTTCGACCGCGTTGCGCACGGCCGGCCGGTGAACTCCGGCGTACCGTCCGGGCCGATGCAGCGGTGGATCGTTTGCGTCGCGATGGGTTCGCCCGGCGGTGGCCCCGGTTGTGCGACTGCGGCGGCCGCGAACACGGCGAGGATTGGCGCGCCCGCGACCGGGAATGCATTCACGCCATGCGCTCGAGCACGGCGAGAGTGGCCTGCGCGCGGTTCAGCGTATAGACGTGCAGGGCCGGTGCGCCACCCTCGATGAGCCGGCGGCACAACGATGCGACGACATCGGCTCCGAACTCGCGGATGCTGCCGCTGTCATCGCCGTACGCCAACATCCGCTTGCCGATCCAGCGCGGGATTTCGGCACCGCAGGCGTCGGAGAAGCGCCGCAATTGCGAGAAGTTCGAGATCGGCATGATGCCCGGGACGATGGGGACGTTGATCCCGGCGTGCTGCGCATCGTCGACGAAGCGGAAATAGGCATCCGGGTTGAAGAAGTATTGCGTGATCGCGCCGTTGGCGCCGGCATCGACCTTGGCCTTGAAGTGCTTCAGCTCCGCCTTCGCGTGCTCCGACTGCGGGTGGCATTCGGGGTAGCACGCCACCTCGATGTGGAAGTGGCTGCCATGGCGATCGCGGATGAAGCCGACGAGCTCGCTCGCGTAGCGGAAGTCACCCGGTGAAGCCATGCCGGAGGGCAGGTCGCCGCGCAGCGCGACGATCCGCCGGCAGCCCAGCGCCTTGTACTGCGCGAGCAGTGCGTCGATCTCCACCCGCGAACCACCCATGCACGAGACATGTGGTGCGACCTCGAGGCCGTGGGATTCGCGCAGGTGCTGTACGGTGCGTGGCGTCTGCGTCAACGTCGACCCGCCGGCCCCGAACGTCACGCTGACGTATTCCGGATTCACCGATTTCAGCTTCGGCAGCGCGCGATCGAGCTGCGCGATCTGCTCGTCGGTCTTGGGGGGGAAGAATTCCAGCGAGCAGGGAACCGGAAGGCGGTGAGTCGTGAGTCGTGAGTCGTGAGTTGTCACTTCCGTTCCTTTTGCTGCCTCTTGTTGGAAGTGATCAACGCGTTCAACTTCGCGAACAGCGAAACAAACCGTTCTGCCAGCTCATCATGCTTTGAGACGAACTCAAGATCGCGTGCGAGCCAGAGTTGGGTATCCAGTTCAATGAGCGAGCCACGCGCAATTTGCAGATATCTAATGAGTCCGGGCCGAGTTCCGCAGGCAGCGCCTTCGGCGATATTGGAAGGAACACTGATCGCGGCCCGGCGCATCTGCGCCGACAGGCCGAAACGCTCATCGGCAGGGAACTCGCGCGTGACCGAATAGACGATGCGCACGAGGCGCATCGCCTCCTTCCATACTTCCAGATCGTAGTGTTTTGGCCTGAGCGTCATTCGACAACATCCTGCTCACCACTCACCACTCACGTCAATACCGGTAATGCTCCGCCTTGTACGGCCCCTCCACCGGCACGCCGAGGTAGTCGGCCTGGGCCTGCGTCAGCTTCGTCAGCTTCACGCCGATCTGCTCGAGGTGCAGGCGCGCGACCTCCTCGTCGAGCTTTTTCGGCAGGCGATAGACGGTCTTCTCGTACTTGTCCCTGTTGGTCCACAGGTCGATCTGGGCGAGGGTCTGGTTCGAGAACGAATTCGACATCACGAACGCCGGATGGCCGTGCGCGCAACCGAGGTTCACCAGGCGACCTTCGGCGAGCAGGTAGATCGAATGCCCGTTGGGGAACACGTAGCGGTCCACCTGCGGCTTGATGTTCTCGCGCCTGGCGTTCTGCTGCAGGCGATCCACCTGGATCTCGTTGTCGAAGTGGCCGATGTTGCACACCAGCGCGTGGTTCTTCATGCGCTGCATGTGTTCCAGCGTGATCACGTCGCGGTTGCCGGTCGTCGTGACATAGATGTCGCCTTCGCCCAGCGTGTCTTCGACGGTCGCGACCTCGAAACCTTCCATCGCGGCCTGCAGCGCGTTGATCGGGTCGATCTCGGTGACGATCACGCGCGCGCCAAAGCCTTTCAGCGAATGGGCGCTGCCCTTGCCGACGTCGCCGTAGCCGCACACCACCGCCACTTTGCCCGCGACCATCAGGTCCGTCGCGCGCTTGATGCCGTCCGCCAGTGATTCACGGCAGCCGTAGAGGTTGTCGAACTTCGACTTGGTCACCGAATCGTTGACGTTGATCGCCGGCACCAAGAGTTTGCCGGCTTCCACCATCTGATACAGGCGATGCACGCCGGTGGTGGTTTCCTCGGATACGCCGCGCCATTCACTCGCGACCTTCTTCCAGAAACCGGGGCGCTCCGTGCGCGTGCGCTGCAACAGGTCCTTGATGACCTGTTCCTCGTGGTTGGCACCCGGCGAATCCACCCACGGGTCGCCGCCTTCCATTTCCACGCCCTTGTGGATCAGCAGCGTCGCGTCGCCGCCATCGTCGACGATCAGCTCGGGGCCCTTCATGCCAGGGTGGGTGAGGGCATCCAGCGTGCACTGCCAGTATTCCTCCAGCGTTTCGCCCTTCCACGCGAACACCGGAATGCCGGCTGCGGCGATTGCGGCAGCCGCATCATCCTGCGTCGAGAAGATGTTGCACGATGCCCACCGCACCGACGCGCCCAGCGCCGCCAGCGTCTCGATCAGGACCGCGGTTTCCTTGGTCATGTGCAGGGAACCCGTGACGCGAACGCCCTTCAGGGGCTCTTGCGGAGCGTAGCGCGCACGGATCTGCATCAGGCCCGGCATTTCCTCCTCGGCCATGCCGATGCGCTTGCGGCCGAGTTCGGCCAGTGAGACGTCACGGACCTTGTAGTCGTGAGACGCGAGAGGCGAGATGTTGGAAGTGGCAGCGTTCATGGCGGTGCTCCGTTGTCGAGGATGGACCAACGGGCGCCGTACCGGTGGAGAGCGCGGCCAAGGATGACCGCTTCCTGCGATCGCATTGGCTTCGTGCAGACGCTCCGCAGGATCCTCACCGAGCCTGGCCGGAGAACCCCGGTCGCAGCGCCCCTCGGTGGGGACGGGCAGTATATATCTTTCCGTCGCGATGGAAAGATGAATGGGTGGCTCGCGCCTCGAACCCCCGGGAACTCGTGCCAAGGCCGGGCGGCCTTGGCGTTGCTTCGTTCAAGGACTTGCCGGGGCGGCGTCCCGGCCGGCATTGCGCCGGCCGGATATCCGGTTCCCGATCAGCCTACTGGCAGGCCGTCACCGAGAAGTCGTCGAGGTACATCCCGTTCGGCGCCGGCGCGGTCGCGTTCGGGTCGCTCACCGCGCGGAAGTGCAACTGCACGGCGTGTCCGGCGTAACCCGAAAGGTCCACTACCGCGTGGATCGGTGGCGTCGCCGGCGCATAGCACCAGCCGTACTCGCCCGCGTTGACTTCGCCTGAAGTGACGAGTCCGTCGTACGGGTCGGTCAGCATGTGCGAGTCGTCGAGGTAGGTGTAATCCGTCGCGCCATCGACGGCGATCTCCAGCGTCCCATTGTCATAGCACTGGTCGGGAGGAAAGGTCTCGAAGCTGTGGTAGGTGTCGTACGCCGCGAACACCGACACCGCGCCGGCCGGCACCGTGATCGACGGTGACAGCAGGCCGCGGTCACTGTCCGTTCCGTTGTCGGGCACGCCCCACACGGTTGTCGAGAGGCCGGTGCCGCCCGGCGCGTTCTGCTGCGACCAACCGGTCGCACCGCTGCCGTCGGTTGTCCAGCCGTTGGCGCCACTCTGGAAGTCGTCCGAGAACAGTGTCGTCGCTGTCGTACCGGACGGACACGTGCCCGGAACGCCGGTGGTGAAGCTGTACGTCGCGGATACCGCGCCGGCGCCGCAATAGTTGTTCGGCGTGACGCGCCAGTAGTACGTCGTGTTCTGGTCGAGCACGATGCTGACGGACCACGACGTGTCGCTGGTCGTGCCGCTCGCGACGACGTTGGTGAAGGCCGCGTCGCTGGCCACCTCGACGAAGTAACTCAACGCGCCCGGATCCGCCGCCCAGCTCAACAGCGCGCGTACCGACACGCCGGTCGCTCCGTCGGCCGGAGAGGTCAACGCTGGCGCGCCGGTGGCCGTGGCCGAGACGCCGAGCTGCAGGCCGATCGAGCGGGTCAGGCTGCCGCTGGTGCCGTCCACGTTGAATGCATACTCGCCGGTCGGCAGCGCGGCGCCCCCGGTCAGGGTCAGCACGCTCGTCCCGGGCGCATCGATCGGGTTGGTGGAGAAGCCGGCGGTGGCGCCGCTCGGAACATTGTTCGCGGCCAGCGTGACCTGCCCGGTGAAGCCGCTCAGGACACCGGCGCGCAACTGGTACGCGGGATCCCCCGTCGCGGTCGCGCCGCACACCTCGACGCGCTTCGGTGAATCGGCGACCAGCGCGAAGTCCGGCTGGCCGCAGTTGTCGAAGCGGAACGTGCACACGTGCGTCTGCCAGTGCGAGCTGGCCGTCGTCGGGTAGTATTCGTTCGTGTACCAGAACGTGCACTGGTCGCTCGGATCGACGCTCATCGCCGAATAGTCGCCCCAGCGGTTGGACGAACTGGTCTGTGAACCGTTGGCGATGCCGTCGGTGCAGGATTGCTCGCCGCGCAGCGTCGCCGCGGGATCTCCGAGCGTACGGCCGGTAATGCGGATCTGCGGGTTTGTCACATCGCTCGACACCGAATAACCGACACCGATGTCGGCGTTCTGGTCGATTGCGATGCCGCCCATCCAGCGGTTGTCGGAATCCGGCGCGAACACGCCTTCGTCGACCAGCGTCTTGGTCATCGGCGCGGGTGTCGTCAAGGGCGGCAGCGGCGTGCCGTCGAAGCCGTCGCCGAAGATGCGGTCACCGCCGCCGCTCGCCGCCGGTTCGAGGTCGAAATGCACCCAGTCGATCGCGCCCTGCTGCACGTTGCCGAGGACGACGTGGTTGACGACCAGCGACATCGTCGTCGGCGCGCCAGCCGGGAACGCTCGGGCATTGGCCCGGAACATGATGTGGGTGCCGAAGGGATCGAGCCCGTTCGGAGTGCCCGGCTGTGGCACCTCGTTGAAGTACGGCGTGAACGGCGCGGTGGCCGTGACGAGGTCCGGTTCGGTCGAAATCACGCTGTTGGCGGGATTCGTCCAGTCGAGGCAAAGGTTCCAGAACTCGTAGGCAGTGCCGTCCGCCGTGAAGTGGACGTACGCCGGGCAACTTCCGGCGGGCGCGTCGAGCGGGCCGGTCAGGTTGATTGGCTCGATGCCGTAGGCGTCGTAACCCGGGAACCGCACGACGGCGGCATCGGCGCCGGTCAGCATGGCGTCGCGCTGCATCGCGATCATCGCGGCGCCGACGAAGCTGTTGCCGTTGAATTCGTGGGTCGTCAGCAGGTACGCGTCCTGGCTCTGCCCGGTGTCGGTCCACACCGCTAGCTTGCCGTAGTCGCCGAAGTACGGCCACTGGAACTCGTAGCGGTACCAGGTGCCGAGCGGGTCGGAAGTCGTCGACACCGCGACGCACTGGCCGTACGGGGACGACGTGACGAACTGGCTCGCGATCCAGCGGTGCGCGCGCGCGTCCCATGTGATCAGCGGGTCGCCGGAATTCGTCGTTTCGCACTTGCCGCCGAAACCCGTCCAGAACGCGTTGCCCGGAGTCTGCGCCTGCACGATGCTGCCGTCGGTCTTGTCGTAGATCGTGAAACTCGTGTTGACCCATTGGATGTAGTACTGGTCGCCGACATCGCCTTCGGTGTCGGGTGGCAGGCAGCCACCGCCGCAGGCGGTCCAATCCATCGCATCGAACGACAACAGGACATCGGGCGCCGGCGTTCCACTCGGCGTGGTCTGCATCACGAAGCCCGGCGACTTCACGGTGTGTTTCGGCGTCGAGCCCGGGCGGGGCTTCAGCAGGATGTTCGGGACGAGGTAGGGTTCCTGCTCACTGCCGCGCGGCGCCTGCGGCGGCAACATGCGGATGATGTCGCGCAACGGCGCCGAGACATCATGCTTGAGTGCGTGCGTGATGGTCGGCTGGTGCGGTGCCGGCGAACTTGCGGCGAGGGCATCCGCGGAAACGAATACGGCAAGAAGGCCGGCAACGATTGCGGCCAGACGGAACGACGGCATTGGCAATCCCCAGTGGTGGCTTCGCCGGTGAGTGATCCGACCGGTTGCGCCACCGGCGGCGCAACCTTCGCGTCAACGGGATCCTTCCGCCTGCTTGCGCCGGCTCGCATCCACGCGTTCGAGCCGTTGGCGCGTCCGTTCCAGGAACGTCCGCGTTTGTGCGGGGAGCCCGGGTTTCGCCAGCGCCGCGTCGATCGCCGGCCGCACCGCCGCGGGCTGCTGCCGTTGCAGGCTCGTCAACGCGCGGTCCGCCAGCGACACACTGCCGCTTCCGATCCAATTCCCCAGTGCTGCGGCGGCAACCGGAACCCGCCGTCGATCGACGATGTCGAACGCCAGTCGAACGAGACCGACCACGCTTTCGGCCGGAGCAGTGTATCCGCCTGCGGGCGGAGTTGTCACGATGGACTTCGCGACGGCCGGCGCCCAGTCGCCATGGTGCGCGGGGTCGGCTGCGGCGGCAGCGAGCAGCGTCGTCCGCGCGGATGCGGGGTTGCCCGGCGCACGCACGAACGCCTCGAGGCGCGCGCGATCGGCATCGGTGAGCCGTTCGGCGAGATCGGGGTCGAGCGCGATCTGTGCCGCCGCGAGTGACTGCAACGGTTGATCGCGGCCTTCGAGCGCCGCGAACAGCAGCCCGCGCATCCCCCGTGAATCGCGCTCCCGTTCACTGCGGGCCTGCCGGAGGATCCGCCGCAATTCGGGGGAGTCGACGAACAGCGCCGGTTCGAGGCCGGCGCTGTCGAGCAGGACCGGCCCGCGGGGATCGGCGACCATCGCGCCGGGATGGCGTGGATCGGGCATTGCCGCGGTGTAGCCGACGATGTAGCGCTCGCCGATCTTCGCGTTTGCGATTGCCGCTGGCGCTGCGCGCACGTCGATCCGTTCCGGTGGCGGCGTCCCGGCGTGCAGGACCTCGTCGCGCCGGAACACGAGGTGGCCGGCGCGCGACGTGTCCGCAAGCGTACCTGCGACCAAGACGTTGGCGCGATCGAACAGCAGTTCGAGCGGCGGTTCGAGCGGTTCGGCCCGGAGCGCGGGAATGAACGCCGCGCACGCGATGGTGGCCGCAAGCACCGGCGTCGACAGGAGCGAGCGCAACGGCATCAATCCGGATCGCGCGGACACGGGACGTCGGTGTAGCCGAGGATCGCGCGGGGCATCGCGGGCGTGGCGTCGAACCACACGGCCGGCATTGCGATCGTCAACGCTTGCCCTTCAGGCCCGCCGCATCGCGCAATGCCTCGGCGCGATCGGTGCGTTCCCATGAGAACGCCGTCGCCGACTCCGTCTTCTTCACCAGCTTGCCGCCTTCGCGCTCTTCCCACTGGTAAGTGCGCTGGAACGGCTTGCGTCCGAAATGACCGTAGGCCGCGGTCGGCTGGTAGATCGGGTGGATGAGGTCCAGCATCCTGATGATGTGGTACGGGCGCAGCTTGAAGTGCCCGCGCACCAACTTTTCGATCTTCTCGTCGGCGATCTTGCCGGTACCGAACGTCGTCACCGCAATGGACGTCGGCTCGGCGACCCCGATCGCATAGCTCAACTGCACTTCGCACTTGTCGGCGAGCCCGGCCGCGACGATGTTCTTGGCGACGTAGCGCGCGGCATAGGCCGCTGAACGATCCACCTTGGACGGATCCTTGCCCGAAAACGCGCCGCCGCCGTGACGGCCCATGCCGCCGTACGTGTCGACGATGATCTTGCGGCCGGTCAGGCCCGCGTCGCCGACCGGACCGCCGATTTCGAACTTGCCGGTCGGGTTGATGTGCACCTTCGTCCTCGGCAGCGATTCGAACCAGGCTTTCGGCAGCACCGGCTTCAGGATCAACTCGCGCACGCCCTCGACGAGTTCGGCGCGCGATACCGACGGATCGTGCTGCGTCGACAGCACGACCGCATCGAGGCCGACGATCCGGTCGTCCTCGTAGCGCAGCGTGACCTGCGACTTCGCGTCCGGCCGCAGCCACTTCACCTTGCCGGCCTTGCGCACTTTCGACTGCTGCTCGACCAGCCGGTGCGAGTAATGGATTGCCGCCGGCATCAGGTCGTCGGATTCGTTGCAGGCAAAACCGAACATCAGGCCCTGGTCACCGGCGCCCTGGTCTTCGGGATTCTTGCGGTCGACGCCCTGGTTGATGTCGGGTGACTGCTTGCCGATCAGGTTGATGACGCCGCAGGTCGCGCCATCGAAGCCGACATCGGACGAGTTGTAGCCAATGCCGAGGATGACCTTGCGCGTCAGCGCCTCGATGTCCACCCATGCCGACGTCGTGATCTCGCCGGCGACGATCGCGACGCCCGTCTTGACCAGCGTCTCGCACGCGACGTGCGCGTGCTTGTCCTGCGCGAGGATCGCATCCAGCACCGCGTCGGAAATCTGGTCGGCGACCTTGTCCGGATGGCCTTCGGAGACCGATTCGGAAGTGAACAGGGTGCTGCTCATCGTTACGGGAATCCTCGTGTGCGGGTGGCTGGAGTGCGCGCGGGTTGCGGCTTCCGCGCCGGCGGCCGACATGGCCGAACGGCGCATTCTACGGCATGCGCACCGGCGGGGTCTGCCCGATCCGGTGGGCGCAATCCGTTCAGAACGCGAACCCGGCCGCCGCCCGGTACAACTGTGCCGGCCGTTGCGCGCCGCGCACGAACGCACCCGGTATGGCCACGAGGCTCCGCACGCCCTTGAGCTGCCGGCGGAACGCGCCCTTGTCGATCGCGCGGCCGAGGATCGCCTCGCAGGCACGCTGCAGTTCGGTCAACGTGAAGCGCGCGGGCAAGAGGTGCAGCGGCAGTGCTCCCCGTTCCACCCGGTCGCGCAATTTCGCCAGCGACTCGGCCAGCATCTCGCCGTGATCGAAGCTCAAGCGCCGGCCGGGCTTTTCCGGATCGGCCCAGACGATCGCCTCGGTCTTGCTGCCGGCCACCGCAGGCACCTGGTCGCCCGGCAGGAGCGCGAAGAACAGGGTGCTGACCGACCAGCCGCGCGGGTCGCGATGCGGTCCGCTGTGTGTTGCCACCTGTTCGAGGTGCGGCAGGCGGACCAGCGTCTTGGTGGCCAGCGTGCGCAGGGCGGCGCCCTCGAGGCTCCGGTCGACGGCCGGATCGATGATGCCGCCGGGCAAGGCCCAGCCACCCGGGTCCGGCCGGTTCGCCCGCTGGATCAACAGCACGCGCAACTGCATGTCGATCAACGTGAACAACGCCACGTCCGTGTTGACGATCGGATACAGGAGCTTTCTTCCGGCCACTTAGTTGCACTCTGTCACTAACTTTGTTATCGTACCGTTAGTGACAGACTACCACTAAGGTGGATCATGGGCTACGACATCATCGGCGACATCCACGGCCATGCCGATTCGCTGCGCGCCGTGCTGCGGAAGATGGACTATCGCGAACACGACGGGTGCTGGCGGCACCCGGGCCGGCAGGCGCTCTTCATCGGCGATTTCATCGACCGCGGGCCGGGGCAGGCGGAAACCGTGCGGATCGTGCGCGGCATGGTCGATGCGGGAGCGGCACTCGCGATCATGGGCAACCACGAGTTCAACGCGATCGCGTGGGATACGCCGGATCCGCTCCGCCCGGGCGAGTACCTGCGGCCACATGTCGGCAAGAATCGCAAGCAGCACGAAGCCTTCCTGAAGGAACTGGAAGACAAGCCGGCCTTGCGCCGGTCGATCCTCGACTGGTTCCTCACGCTGCCGCTCTGGCTCGACCTGCCGGATGTGCGAGCCGTACACGCGAGTTGGCATCCGCAGTTCATGGCCAAGCTCGAGCCGAAGCTGCAACCGGGCCGGTGTCTCGACATGAAGTTGCTCGAAGCCGGGTGCCGGCGCGGGTCGGAAGAACATCGCTGGCTCGAGGCGATCCTCAAGGGTCCGGAGGTGGCGCTTCCGGATGGAATCACGTTTCTGCAGGGTGACCAGAGGCGAAGCGAAGCCCGCACACGCTGGTGGGATTCGGGCGCGATTACCTTTCGCCAGTCGGCCATCGTCGACGATGGCGCCGTGCCGCTGCTTCCCGATACCCCCGTACCGGCCGACCTTCGCTTCGGTTACAACGGCGATCAGCCGTTGTTCATCGGCCACTACTGGATGCGGGGCGAGCCGCGTCCGCTGACGCCGCGGGTCGGCTGCGTCGACTACAGCGCCGGTGGCGGGCATCCGCTGGTCGCCTACCGGTGGGATGGCGAATCGGTCCTCGACGCGGCCCACTTCGTGGCCGCGAAGTGACTGTCGCAATGGTTGCGACGGCGGTCGTCAAGCATGCCATCGGGTGACGCAAGGGGTTCGCATGACTTCCCCCGACAGCCAAGCGGATTTGACGGCGTCACGCCGCGATTGAAGCGCGACCTTCCGCGCCCCTGACTTTCGTCATTGGTCGAGGGCCGGCGGCAACGCTATGTTGCGGATTCCACCGACTCGCGGGTTCTCGCCACGTGCCACACGGTGCTCCCGCTCGCGGGCCCGGCCGATTGCGGTCGCTTGCGCTGGTCGTGCTGGCCGGTTCGGCGGCGCTGGCGGCGCCGGCCAGTGCGGTCACCATCGATGGTCATATTGGGCCGGGCGAATGGGACGGCGCGCGCCACGTCACCGACTTTCGTCAGACCGAACCCCTGACCGGGGATCCGGCCGAATATCCGGTCGAGGCGTGGGTTCTGGCGACCCCGCACGGGCTGGCCGTCGGCGTGCGCGTCAGCCAGCCGCCGGGCGTGCCGCGCACCGGACAGCGGGTCCAGCGCGACTTCCAGGACAACGTCGACCGCGTCAATGTCAGCGTCGATTTCGACGGTGACGGGCGTACCGGCTACAACTTCGTGGTCGCGTCGACCGGCGCAGTCGGCGATGCGGTCATTACCGGCGAGTCGAACTTCAATCCCGACTGGGACGGGATCTGGCAACACGCGGTGAGCCAGGACCCGCAGGGCTGGACCGCCGAGTTCCTGATTCCCTGGTACACCGCACCGATGCAGCATGCCGCCGGTGGCCAGCGCACGATCGGCATCAACATCGACCGCGTCATCGCGTCGCGGGGTTTGCGCGCGGCATGGCCGGTCGTCAGTTACACACGCCCGCGGTTCCTGTCGGAGTTCGCGAAGATCGACGTCGCGGCGTACAGCCAGTCGTTGTTGGCAATCTCGCCCTACGTGTCCGTGTTGCACGACAACGTCGGTGATGCCAGCGGAATCAGCAAGGGTGCGGACGTGTTCTGGAAGCCGAACGGCCAGTTCCAGCTCACCGCCACGCTGAATCCCGATTTCGGCCAGGTCGAAAGCGACGATCTGGTCGTGAACTTCGGCGCCATCGAAACCTTCTTCAGCGACAAGCGGCCGTTCTTCACCGAGAACCAGGGGCTCTTCGCGTTCAGCCTGCTGGATGACAACAGTGCGCTGGTCTATACGCGCCGCGTCGGAGGTCCGGCCGACGACGGCAATGGGGTCAGCGACATCGACGCCGCAGTCAAGGTCAACGGCAGCGTCGGCGACACCAACTATGGCGTGCTCGCCGCGGACGAACGGGGCGACACCGGGCGCCGTTTCACCGCGGCGCGGGTCGTGCACGACTGGGACACGCAAAGCCTTGGCGTGCTGGTGACCAACGTCGACCGGCCGTTCCTCGGCCGGCAGGCGACCGTGGTCGGCATCGACCACCGCTGGCACCCGGGCCCGAGCGTGACGATCGCGACGAACCTCGTCGGCAGCGACATCGACGAGGGTGGAGGGACCACCCGCGGTTTCGGGGCCACGTTCGTCGCCGATTGGGAAATGAACGACGTATGGCGGCAGCAGTGGCTCGCGATGCACTTCGACGACCGCCTGCAGGTCAACGACTTCGGGTACCTCGCCCGCAACAACATGGACTACGCGCATTGGCAGGTGAGCCGGAGGCAGGCGGACCTGCCCGCCGATTCGGCGTACAACTCGCACGACTGGCATTTCCGGATCGACGCGTTGGACAACGATCACGGGTTGCGCCTGCGCCGGCAACTGCGGATCGAACGCGACAGCGATCTGCGCAACGGCGCCAACGAAACCGTGACCGTCAACGTCAACTCCGCGGCGTGGGATGACCTGTTGACGCGCGGCAACGGCGCGTTGTTGCTGCCGCCGTCCTTCGAGATGGAGGTCGAACGGAACACTCCGCGCCGCGGGAACTGGTCCAGCAACTGGAGCGTGGACGTCGAGAGCGGCGGCGTCGACCACGGTGGCGTCGATCTCGATCATTGGCCCGGCTACGAAGTGAAGGTCATACCGACTTATTACGTCAGCGACGCGTTCAATGTCTCGCTGGGCTTCGACTACAAGCGCGATCCGGATTGGCTTGTGTGGCAGCACGACAACCTGATCGGTCAGTTCGACCAGCACATGCTGGAACTCGACGCCGGGTTCGTCTGGAGCATCGGCGACCGGCAGGAACTGCGCCTCAAGCTGCAGGCGATCGGGCTCGACGCGAACCTGCGCGACGCGTGGCGGGTCACCGGTGGCCACGCGGTGCGGAGCGACGATCCGGTCGACGACTTCAGCGTGCGCAACCTCGGCTTGCAATTGCGCTACCGCTACGAGCTCGCGCCGTTGTCGTACCTGTACGTCGTCTACGGCCGCGGCGGGTACCTGCTCGATGACGAGCCGGACGACGCACTGGGCCTGCTGAAGAACAGCTTCTCGTTGCGCGACAGCGACCAGTTGCTGATCAAGGTCAACTACCGGTTCGACATGTGACGGCGGCTCCGGACCGCCACTTCACTGCGGCAACGCCAGGTCGTCGAGGATCGCCTTGAGGAACCGCGCGGCCTCGCCGCCCGTGCACGCGCGGTGGTCGAACGTCAGCGAAATCGGCAAGCGCCGGTGCACCTCGATGCCGCCCATCACCGCGACGACATCGTGCGAGAGCTTGCCGGCCCCGACGATGGCGACGCAGGGCGGCACCACGACGACGGTGCCGTAGCGGCCGGCGAACATGCCGAAGTTCGACAGGCTGATCGTGTAGCCGGTCAGCTCCGACATCGGGATCGAGCGGTCCTCGACCTGCGCGCGCAGGCGGTTGATGCCTTCGCGCAGGCCGCGTGCGTCGAGCATGTCGGCGTTGCGCAGCGCCGGCACGAACAGGCCGTCCGCGGTATCCACCGCAATGCCGAGATCGACGTGCGGGTGCCGAGTGATGGTGAGGTTCTTGCCGTCGAACCAGGCGTTCAACCCGGGCTCGGCCTTGCACGCGGCGACGATCGCGCGAATCAGGCGTGCGGTAATGTCCTGCTTGCCGAGCCATGCGTGCAGGTCGGCATCGTCGACGATCGTGGTTTGCACCACCTGCGCGTGCGCGTCGGCCATGACGCGCGCCATGTTGCGGCGTACGCCCTTCAACTGTTCCGGCTGGCCGGTGGCGTGCACCGAGGGTGGCGTCGTGCGCATCGGCTTGCCGGACTGCGAAACGGTCGTGCGCTGGGCCGTGGCGGGCGCCGTTGCCACCCATGCCGCTGCCGGTGCGGGTGCCGCACC
Source organism: Lysobacterales bacterium (assembly GCA_046347015.1). GTDB lineage: Bacteria > Pseudomonadota > Gammaproteobacteria > Xanthomonadales > Rhodanobacteraceae > Dokdonella_A. The sequence continues at coordinate 163,537 of JAXMHA010000006.1, forward strand.
GATCGCCGCGGATCCCGCGGCTGCCGCGCTCTTGACGTCCTGCATCGTCACGACGCCGCCGGCGCCGGTGGCGGCGACGCGCGCGAGATCGACCTTCAGCTTCTTCGCCAGCGCGCGCACCGCGGGCAACGCCTTCACGCCGCCGACGCTCGCCGCCTGTTCCTTGCGCACTTCGTTGCCGGCAACCATCGCGCCGACCACGGTGCCTTCGTCCTCGCGCAGCTCGACCGATGCCTCGACTTCGCCGCCGTCGTCCGACGCGACGACGGTCGCGCCGCGCGCCGGAGCCGGTTCGGCGGCCGCCTTGGCCGGCGCGGCGTGCCCGTGGCCGTGCGATTCGCCCTCGGCACGCTGTTTCGCGTTGGGGTCGAGCTCGAATTCCGCCAGCGGCGCGCCGGTGACGATGACGTCGCCGGCCTTGCCGTGCTGCTTCAGCAGCTTGCCGGAGAACGGCGACGGCACCTCGACGACGGCCTTCGCCGTTTCCATCGACACCAGCGGCTCGTCCAGCTTGACGGTGGCGCCTTCGGCGACCAGCCACTCGACGACGGTGGCGTCGGGCAGGCCTTCGCCGAGATCGGGCAGATGAAACGTCTTGACGTTCGACATGGCAACCTCAGGTCAGGTGCAGCAGCGCCAGCGCGATGATGGCCGGCAAGGCCTGCACGAAGAAAACCTTGCGATGGATCGTCCACGCACCGTAGACGCCGGCCACGATCACGCAGGCGAGGAAGAAAATCTTGACGCGGAAATCGCCGCTGGCGAGTCCCCAGACGAGACCCGCGACGAGGAAGCCGTTGTACAGGCCCTGGTTGGCCGCCATGAATTTCGACGCCGCGGCAAACTCCGGCGTCAGCCGGAACACCTTCCGGCCGATCGGCTTGTCCCACAGGAACATTTCCAGCACGAGGAACCACGCGTGCAGCAGCGCGACGAGGGCGATCAGGCTGTTGGCGATCGCCGGCATGCCGGGTTTCAACCGGCCGCGCGCGCGCGCTTGGCGGCGTCGACGATGCGTTTCGCGCTCGGCAACTGCTTCAGCTCGAGGCGATACAGCGGCGTGTGCACGTCCCAGCCGCTGACGCGCTCCACCGGTGCCAGCAGGTCATACAGGCATTCCTCGGCGATGCGCGCGGCGATCTCCGCGCCGAAACCGGCGGTCTTCGGTGCCTCCTGCACGATCACGCAGCGGCCCGTCTTGCGCACCGACTCGGCGATCGTGTCGAAGTCGAGCGGCGTCAGGGTTGCGACATCGATCACTTCGGCACCGATGCCTTCCTTCGCCAGCGCATCCGCGGCTTCGAGGCATTCCTTCACTTCCGCGCCCCACGTCACCAGTGTCACGTCGCTGCCGTCGCGCAGCACGAAGCACACGTCGAGCGGCAGGGCCTCGCCGTCGTCGGGCACTTCCTCCTTGTACTGGCGATAGATGCGTTTCGGTTCGAAGAACACGACCGGGTCGGGATCGCGGATAGCAGCCAGCAGCAGGCCGTACGCGCGCGATGGCGATGACGGCAGCACGACGCGCAGGCCGGGCACGTTCGTGAACAGGTGTTCGTTCGCTTCCGAATGATGTTCGGGCGCGTGGATGCCACCGCCCCACGGCGCGCGGAACACCGCCGGGCAGGTGATGCGCCCGCGCGTGCGGTTGCGCAACCGTGCGGCATGGCAGCAGATCTGCTCCATCATCGGGTAGATGAAGCCCTCGAACTGTGCTTCGGCGACCGGCCGCATGCCCTGCGCGGCGAGGCCGACGGTGACGCCGGCGATCGTCGTCTCGTCGAGCGGCGTGTCGAGCACGCGCCAGTCGCCGAACTTCTGCTGCAGCCCGACCGTCGCGCGGAACACACCGCCATTGACGCCGACGTCCTCGCCAAGCACGACGACGGATTGGTCGTGCGCCATCTCGTAGGCCAGCGCCTGCGTGACCGCTTCGATCAGCGTGATGGCGGCCATGTCAGTGGCCCTCCAGCGCGCGCGCGGCATCGCGTTGCGCGACGAGATCGGCCGGCAGCTCGGCGAACGTGTAGTCGAAGATCGCGTCGATCGGCTGCGTCTTGGTCTCGAGGTAGGCGTTGACCTCGTTGTCCATCCAGTCGTCGCAATGCGCCTTCCAGGCGGCTTCCTGCTTTTCGTCCCACGCCCGCTTAGACTCGAGCCAGGTACGCAGGCGCTTGACCGGATCCTTGGTCCACGCGTCCTCGACTTCCTCCTTGCCGCGGTAGCGCCGGGCGTCGTCGGCGGTGGTGTGGTCGCCGAGGCGATACGTCACGCACTCGACGACGCTGCCGCCTTCGCCGCGGCGCGCGCGCTCGATCGCGTCGCCCATCGCCTTGCGCACGGCGATGATGTCGTTGCCGTCGACCTGGATGCAGGCGAGCCCCGCCGCGATGCCCTTTTGCGCGAGGGTCTGCGCGCCGGACTGGATCCGCCGCGGCACCGAGATCGCCCACTGGTTGTTGACGATCACCGCGACCAGCGGCAGCTGCCGCGCGCCGGCGATGTTGATCGCGCCGTAGAAGTCGCCCTTGGACGAGCCGCCGTCGCCGATCGTGCACACCGCGACGCGCTTCTCGCCGCGGATCTTGAACGCCAGCGCCGAGCCGGCGGCGTGGAGGCACTGCGTCCCGATCGGCACGGACCACGCGAAGTCGTGGCGCGCGGGTTCCTTCTGGTAGTCATTGCCGCGCTCGTCGCCGCCCCAGTACATGTACACCTCGCGCGGCTGCACGCCGCGGAAGAGCTGCGCGCCGTATTCGCGGTAGCTCGGCGCGAGGACGTCTTCCGGCTTCATTGCGCTGCCGATGCCGACGTGCGAGGCCTCGTGGCCGAGGCACGACGCGTACGTGCCGAGCTTGCCGGTGCGCTGCAGCGCGACCGACTTGGCGTCGAACACCCGCGTCGACACCATCAGCTTGTACAACTCGGTCATGTGGGCGAGGTCGCCGGCGAAATCCGGTAGATCCTTGCGGACCAGCGTGCCGTCGGGTCCGAGGTATTGCAGGTATTCGATTTCGAACTTCGCGGCGATCGACACGGAGGGTCTCCTGATGCGGGTGCAGGCTTCCGGCGGTCCCGCGGCCTTGCCGCAAGCCACCGGTCCGGCGCACACGCAGCAGGGCAGGCGGCCGGGCGATGGAGAATTATCCCACGGCTGCCGTCCGTCCGGGCAATGCCCGGCGCCGGCGCCATCCGGCTGCCGGGGTCCGCTTGATGCGTGTCATGGCTGCCGCCGCGCGATGGCCGATCATGATCGCCGGTGGCCTGCGCATGCGCTAGGCTCCGCCGATCGCTCCCCCTTTCCCGGACCTGCGCCATGCCCAACGAAAACCTGCGCGAGATCGAAGCCGGCATCCAGCGCGACCTGTCGGGCCGCATGACGTACGCGAGTTACCTGAAACTCGACGTGCTGCTGTCCGCGCAGCGGCCGGTGTCCGATCCGCCCTACCACGACGAGATGCTGTTCATCGTGCAGCACCACGTCGCCGAGCTGTGGCTGAAGCTGCTGATCCACGAGCTGCGCGCCGCGATCGCCGCAATCGACGCCGACCGCGCCGATCCCGCCCTGAAGATCCTGACCCGGGTGAAACGAATCCAGGACCAGTTGTTCAACGAATGGGCCGTGCTGGAGACGATGACGCCGCACGAGTACCTCAAGTTCCGCGATGCGCTGGGCCCGTCGTCGGGGTTCCAGTCGTTGCAGTACCGGATCGTCGAGTTCACGCTCGGCAACAAGCAGGCCGACATGCTGGCGGTGTTCGGGCACGACCCGGCGGCGCAGGCGGCGCTGCGCGCGGTGCTCGATGCGCCGGGTCTCTACGATGCCGCGTTGCGCTGGCTCGCGCGGCGCGGCCATGCGGTCCCGCAGGCGATCCTCGGGCGCGACGTGCGCGAGGGGTGGAAGCCCGAGGCGTCGCTGCTGCCGGTGTTCCGTCGCATCTACCAGGCACCCGAGACGTTCTGGGCCGAATACCATCTGTGCGAGATGCTGGTGGACATCGAGGAGAACTTCCAGCTCTGGCGGTTCCGCCACATGAAGGCGGTCGAACGGATCATCGGCTACCGCAAGGGGTCCGGCGGGTCGTCCGGCGTCGGCTTCCTGAAGCAGGCGCTCGATTTGACGTTCTTCCCGGAACTGCTCGAAGTCCGCACGTCGCTGTGACGCGGCGTCAGGCGCGCCGCCCGCGAACCGGGATGCCGGATTCGCGGCCGCGGGCGTGGTCGGTGAGGCCGAGTCCGACCCGCAGGCCGTAACCGATCCGCTCCGCGTAGCCGACCATCAACGCCGCGCCGGGATCAGCGAGGTCTTCCCACGCGGTTTCCCGCCACAACTCGAGCCAGCGCGCGAAGTGTTCGCGCGTGATCGGCAGCGGCTGGTGCTTCGCCATCGGGTTGCCGCGGTAGCTGCCCGCGCGCAACGCGACCGTGCACCAGAACGAAGTCATCAGCGCCTTGTGCACGGCCCAGTCGCGCACGACCGGGTTGAACACCGGGCCGAGCAGCGGATCGGCGCGGACCTTGTCGTAGAACCGGTCGACGAGCCCGGCGACCTCGGCGGGTGTCGGCGCAGCGGGGTCGGGCGCGCGGGACGCGGGAGGTGCAACCGTCATGGGGCAAGCATAAGGACTGGAACCGCCGCGCGACATGACGGCGGTCAGTCGGGACGCCGGTGTCGCGCAACGCCGGCTGCCGGGTCAACGGGATGCCGGTGCGGACGCCGCCGGCGTGCCGTAGGTCGGCGAGTGCTGGTATTTCGCGGGAACCTCCCACATCCGTGCGGCGTAGAACACCGCCCACGCGACGACGAAGAGACACAGCACCCAGACCCAGACCGGAATCGACGAGCGGGCTTCCGCGCGGCGTGCGTCGAACGGATCATCGGTGCTGAATGCATCCACGGTCAGGTGCAGCGTACCGCGGCGGGTCGAGCCCGGGCGCAATCCCGACACCAGGATGCCGGGTCCGTTCTGCACGTGGAACGGAATTTCCTCGACGCCCTCGGCGCCGCTCTGGTCCTCGGCGCGGATGATGAGCCGGTGCGGGCCGTCCGCGAGGGTGTGGGTGTCCAGCGACAAGGCTGTCGGCAGTTCCCGGTCGATCACGGGCTGCGGATCGTCGTCGACGTATACGCGGACATGCGGTTTGCCGGTCATTTCGGTGCTCGCTTCAACGATCGTCGCGCAGGATGTCGTACTTGGCGTGGTGCCGATCCCGCTCGCCGGGGTGGAAAATGAACCAGAACATCGCGACGAAACAGCCGAGCGTGATCGCCCCGCTGATCGCGATGATGATGACGTTGCCCCAGAACGGTCCCATGATCATGTGGGTGTGCATCGCGGCCTCCGCTCACGGGCCCTTGGCGCGCACCGCGGCGACATCTGCCGGCGTCACCGGCTTGCCGTGGTTGCCCCAGGACGAACGTTCGTAGTCGATGATTTCGGCGATCTCGGTGTCGTTCAGCTGGCTCGCGAACGGCGTCATCGCACTGGTGTACTTCACGCCGTCGATGACGACGCCCTGCGCGCCGTGCAGCACGGTGTGGATGTGCAGCGTCGGGTCGGCATCGTTCACCGCGGCATTGCCCTTGAGGGGCGGGAACGCGCCGGGAATGCCTTCGCCACTGGATTGGTGGCAGGCCGAACAGTTGGTCTCGAACAACGCCTTGCCCTTGGCGGCGTCGTAGGTGAAGGCACCGCCAGCCGGCGCCGGCGGCGGCGTCGCCGCCGTCGTCGTGCCGGGAGATTCCTGGTAGCCCGGCAGCGGCGCCTGCTTCAGCGACAGCAGGTAGGCGACCAGCGCCTTCGCCTGCTGCGTCGGAATGACCTTGCCATCCTTCGGCGCGAATTCCGCCGGCACCGGAACGGCCGTCGCGCCGGGTGGCAGTTCGTCCACCACGCGGAACAGGAACTTGAAGTTCGGCATGATCGAGTCCGGCACCACCGCGCGCGGGTCGTACAGGTGGATGTACTGCCAGACGTCGCTCGGCTTGGTGGCGCCGACGTTGGTGAGGTCGGGACCGGTGCGCTCGGAGCCGAGCAGCTCGGGGGTCTGCCACGCGAAGTCGCCCGGTGCGGACGGGCGCCCGAAGGCCTTGTCTTCCGGCAGCGGGCGCACCTGCTGGGTGTGGCAGTAGTCGCAACCGTTCGCCGCGAACACGGCGCGCCCTTCCTGCTCGAGCGGCGTCAGCGGCACGACGCCGGGGCCCGCGGGCGTGCGCGACAGCTCGATCGCGGGAATCACCGCGATGGCCAGCACGATCACGATGTAGATGCCGAGCGCGCCGCCGGCGATGGCAACGAGCTTGTTCATGCCGTGACCGCCTGTTCGCCGGGGCCGAGGATCGGCGATGCGGCGTTGCCGGGTTGCCCGGAGGTCATCCGCCACACGTTCCACGCGAACACGAGGTGCGACAGGAACATCAGCAAGCCACCGACGCCGCGCCACACGTAATACGGCTGCATGTCCACCACCGACTGGATGAACGGGACGCCGTGCACCCAGTCGAGCCCCTGGATCGTGCCGCCGATCGACAACGCGATCACGTAGATGAAGCTGCCGACCAGCGCCATCCAGAAATGCAGTGCGATGCCGAGGCGGCCCGGGCTCTTGCCGGTGGCGAGTGGCAGCAGCGCGTAGAGCCCGCCCCACACCGCGAAGCTGACGAAGCCGTACATCGTCAGGTGCGAGTGTCCGACCGTGAAGTTGCTGAAGTGCCAGATTGCCTGCAGCGAACGGAAGGCCTCCACCGTCCCCTGCGTCGAACCGAACAGGTAACCGATCACGCCGACGAAGATGAACATCAGCGGGTACGAATGGATCATGTCGCGTTGGCGCCCGCGCATCGTCAGCAGGTAGTTCGCGCTGCCGCCCCACACCGGCACCAGCATCGCGACGCTGAACACGATCGCGGTGGTCTGCAGCCACCACGGCAGCGGGCTGAACAGGAAATGGTGCGCGCCTAGCAGCGGGTAGAACAGCAGGTTGGTCCAGAACGCCAGCACGCCGAGCGCGTAGGAATAGATCGGGCGGCTCAGGATCTTCGGGATCGCGTAATAGAACACGCCGAGCGCCAGCGGCGTGAACCACATGCCGACCGCGTTGTGCATGTAATAGCCGGAAATCGCGACTTGCCCGAGCCCGACCTGGTACCACGGCAACACCGCGACGATCGCGATGACGCACGTCCACAGCACGCCGCCGATCGTGTACCAGTTGGAAAGATAGATGTCCTCGCTGCTGCGCCGCGCGACCGTGCCGATCAGGTTCCACCCGGTCACCAGCAGTGCCGCGAGGAAGACCAGCCGGATCGGCCACGGCCACTCGCGGTATTCGAGGTCGCCCCAGTTGTAGCCGAGGTCGAGCGCGATCGTGCCGGCGACGGCAGCGATGTTGAACAGCCACAGACCGACCCACGCGAGCTTCGTGCTGTAGAGCTTCGTGCCGCAGCTCCGCGCGGCAACGTAGTACGCGAGGCCGACCAGACCGATGCTGGCCCAGCCGTAGAAGGTGTCGTTGGTATGGATCGGACGCAGGCGGCCGAACGTCAGGTACTTGGCCGCCCAGAAGTCCGGCGCGCCGAACTTGAACGCGAGGAGCAGCCCGACCGCGGTCGCGAACACCAGCCAGAATGTCGCGCTGACCGTGTAGCCCTTGAACACACCGACCAGCGCGCGTTCGTCGGCGTCGTTGCGGTTCGGCGCCGGAACGGTGCGGGAAATGGAATGCGCGGCAGCCGCCATGGTTCACTCCAGTCGCTGGAATGGAACGGTCGGCGCCTGCGGGCTCGGGCCGCAAAGGGATTCGTGGCAGGTCGTGAACACTGCCGCAGAAGTCCGGCGAGTATAGGACGAAAGAATCCCGCGGTCAGGTGACCTGGATCAACGCGGGGTTTCCGCGCACGCAGTTCAGGCGTTGCGATGACGCGATCCGGCGTCGATGGCCGGAACGGCTTCGGGTGGCGCCGCATCGAGGAGCGGCATGCTCGCGGGCGTGTCGAGATCCTCGAACTGGTCGTGGCGCACGGCCCAGAAGAACACCGCGACCGCGACGCCCGCGAGCACGAGGCCGACCGGAATCAGGATCAGCAACGCGATCATGCGGGACGCTCGCGCAATGGCGTGGATCCGCCACCACGCGGTGCCGCGCGCGGCGTGCGGATCCGCAGCGTGTTCAGCACCACCGCAAGCGAACTCGCCGCCATGCCGACCGCCGCCAGCCACGGCGGCACGAAGCCGAGCGCCGCGAACGGGATCGCGCCGAGGTTCCACGCGAAGGCCCACGCCCGGTTCTGCCGCAGGATGGCAGCCGCGCGAATCGCGGCCGCACGCGCGATCGGCAGGCCGCCGAGACCCTCGCACAACAGCAGGTCGGCGTGCGCGCGCGCGAGGGCGGCGCCGTCGACCCGCGCGGCCGAAACATCGGCGCCTGCCAGTGCGGCGGCATCGTTGCTGCCGTCGCCGACCGCCAGCACGGTGAAGCCGCTGGCGCTTTCGGCGCGCACGCAATCGATCTTCTGCCGTGGCGACAGGCGCGCGTGCCACTCGTTGATCCCGAGTCGTTCGGCGGTGGCGCGGACGCGCGCGGTGGCGTCACCGCTGGCGATGGACAGCGAGAGTCCCTGCGTGTGCAGGCTTGCGGTTGCCGCGGCGACGCCGGATTGCAGCGCTTCGGTCAGCGGCAGTCGTGCGAGCGGACCGTTGTCGTCGGCGAGCCACAGCGAGCCGTCGTCATCCTGACAACCCGCGAAACCGGCGCGGCCAAGCCGCAGCATCCGCCCCTCCACGCGTCCGCGGATGCCGCCACCCGTCTGCACGTCGACATCAACTGCGGCCGGAAGCTCCGTACCCTGCGCCGCGACCGACACCGCGCGTGCGACCGGGTGGTCGCTTTCGCGCGCCAGCGCGGCGGCGAGTTGCAGCGCGCGATCCCGCTCCATCGTCCCGAAAGTCTCGATGTCCGTGACGTGCAGCGCGGGCTCGGTCAACGTGCCGGTCTTGTCGAACACGATGCGGTCGGCACGCGCGAGCGCCGTCAGCGCGGCCGGCCGCGTGACCAGCACGCCGCGCCGCGCAAGTACGGCCATGACTCGCGCCAGCACCGCCGGCGCCGCAATCGCGAACGCGCACGGACAGGCGACGACGAGGACGGCGAGCGTCGCGTCGAACGCGCGCGAGGGATCACGCCAGGACCAGAAGACCGCGGTGGCGACGGCCAGCACGAGCACGCGCCATGCAAAACGGCGCGACGCCGGGTCGTCGCCACTCGTCCGCGCGACCGCCGCGGCATCGGCGAGGCGCCCGAGCGTCGCCACGGCGCTGGCAGCCGTGGCACGCGTGACGCGCAGGTCCAGCGGTGCGTCGAGCACCGTGCAACCCGCGGCGATCGCATCGCCACGGCGGCGCAGGGCCGGGCGTGATTCGCCGGACAGCAGCGATTCGTCGAGGCGCGCGCGCGCGCTTTCGAGGACCCCGTCGCACGGCACGGGGCGGCCCTCGGCGACGTGGATGCAATCACCCGGCGCGAGTTCGATCGCACCCACGCTTTCCAGCGTGCCGTCGTCGCGCCGCCGCTCCGCCGTCAACGGCATCGCATCGGCGGCGGCATCGCCAAGTGTCCTGTGGCGCCAGCGTGCGACGAGTTCGAGATGCCGGCCGAGCAGCAGCACGAAGACGAACATGCTGATCGAATCGAAGTACACCTCGCCGCTGCCGCGCACGGCGTTGCCGACGCTGGCGAGGAAGATCAAGCCGATCGCGATCGCCACCGGGAAGTCGATGCCGGGGCGGCCGGCGCGCAGGCCCGCCAGCGCATCGCGATAGAACGGCAGCGCCGCGTAACCGACCACGGGGATCGCGCTCAGCACGCCGAGCCAGCGGAACAGCGCCGTCGTCGTCGCGTCGACCGGATCGACCACGCCGAGATAGAGGACGAACGCGAACATCATCGCCTGCATCGAAAACAGGCCGGCGACCAGCAGCCGTCGCAGCGACGCGTCGCGCGAGTTGCGCGCGGGGTCGTCGAGCAGGGCGCTGGGCAACGGTTCGGCCGGACAGCCGGCGGCCGCGCAGGCCTCGCGCAGGCGCGGCAGCGGAAGCGTGGCATCGTCGAACGCGATGCGAATGCGCCGGGCCGGGGTTTCGAACGCCATCCGGGCCACCGCCGGCAAGGCGTGCAGTGCCCGCTCGAGCGTGAGGACGCGCACGGGTGACTGCAACGCCGGCACGCGCAGCAGCACTTCGGCGCGGCCATCGGCGCGCCGCCGCAGCACCTGCCCGAGCAGCGCCGGCCGCGACCAGGGGTCGGTGCGTGCGTTCACGGCGGGGGGTTCGCGGGAGGCGTCTTGACCGGTACGCCGAACACTTCGTGCGTGGTCGGCAATTTCGCGTCGTCGTACCGCGCGGCGACCACGATCAGCCAGGCACAGCCGGCGATCGACGCGGCGAACACGGCGATGCCGAGCCACACGACGGGTTGCGCGTACCACGCGCCGCGGCGCGGCCGGTCAGTGGGCGGCCGCATCCCCGCGCTGCGACAGGTAGTGGACATAGGCAGCGACCACGTGGATCTGTTCGTCGGACAGCCGCGGGCTCCACTTCGGCATGTGGCCCTGGCGACCGTTGCGGATGCTCGCTTCGACGTCGGCCAGCGTACCGCCATACAACCACGCGGCGTCGGTCAGGTTCGGCGCGCCGATGACCGGGTTGCCCTTGCCGTCGGGCCCGTGGCACGCGATGCACGTCGTCTTGAATACGGCCTCGCCGGCCGCGGCGGCCGTGGCGTCGTGAGGTGCGCCGGATAGGCCGAGGACATACTGGGCGAGGTTCTTCACGGTTGGCTCGCCGAGCGCGTTCCACGGCGGCATGACGCCGGAGCGGCCATCGTGGATCGACGTCGCGATGTCCTTGTCGGTGCCGCCGTAGATCCAGTCGGCGTCGGCAAGGTTCGGTGCGCCGAGCAGCACGTTGCCGAGCGCGTGGCGGCCGTGGCAAGCCGCGCAGTTGTCGACGAACAGCCGCTCGCCGATCTGCCGCGCCTGCGGATCCTGCGCGACTTCGGCGAGGCCCATCGTGCCGAATCGCTGCATCAGCGGGCCGAGCTTCGCAGCGTTGGCGGCGGTGTCCGCTGCGAGTTCGCCGTGCGACGTCCACTTGAGCGTGCCCTTGTGGTTGCCGAACCCCGGGTACAGGGCGAGGTAGATGAACGCAGAGAAGAACATCAGGAACGACAGCACGATCCACCAGCCGGGCAGACGGTGCATGCCTTCGCGGATTACGCCGTGCGCCCAGACGTGGCCGGTGGTGCCGTCCGGCAGCGTCGGCACCTTCGCGCGTGGCGCCCACAGGAACAGCAAGAACGTGATGCCCATGTTGAGCACCACGAGGAACATCACCCACCACGACCAGCCGGTGCTCATCGCAGCATCTCCTTGTCGGTGGCGGGGATGGTGTGGTCGGCCGGCGTGGCGTCGTCCTCCATCGGCAGCCGGGCCAACGCGCCGAACGTGCGCTGGTGGCGCGGCAACCATGCCCAGATCCAGATGCCGATGAACGCCAGCATGATCAGCGTCGTGATGACGCCGGCGACGTGGCCCCAGACCGGGCTCACGGCGTCTTCCCCGCGGCAGCGGCCGCGCCGCCCACGGCCGGTTGCGGCTCGTTGGCGATGCCGAGTCCCTGCAGGTACGCGATCAACGCGTCCATTTCGGTCTTGCCGTCAACGGCTTTCGGCGCGCCGGCGATGTCGGCGTCGGAATACGGGTCACCCAGTTCGCGCAGCACGCGCATGCGCGCCGCGATGTCGTTGCCGTCGAGCGGAGCCTTCGCGAGCCACGGGTACGCCGGCATGTTCGACGCCGGCTCGACCGCGCGCGGGTCCATCAGGTGCACGCGCTGCCATTCGTCCGAGTACTTGCCGCCGACGCGCGCGAGGTCCGGGCCGGTGCGCTTGCTGCCCCACTGGAACGGGCGGTCGTACACGGATTCCTCGGCGGTCGAGAAATGGCCGTAGCGTTCGGTTTCGAAACGCAGCGCGCGGATCATCTGCGAATGGCAGAGGTAGCACCCTTCGCGCACGTAGATGTCGCGGCCGGCGAGGCGCAGCGGATCGTAGGGCTTCACGTCCGCCGGCGGCTTCAAACGATGCGCTTCGACGAACAACGGCGTGATTTCGGCGAGGCCGCCGAGCGAGACCATCACGGCGGTCAGGATGCCGAGTGTCCAGGCATGCTTCTCGATGAACTCGAAGTGCCGATAGGCCATGGTCGTTACTCACCCCGCCGCCGGCAACGGTGCCGGTGACTGCTGCGCGATCGGCTCCGGGATCGGCACCGGGACCGGCTGGATGATCTTGCGCCGCGCGTCGGCGGCGGTGTACCAGAGGTTCCACGCCATCACCCACATGCCGAGCCAGATCAGCACGCCGCCGAACCAGCGCACGAAGTACAGCGGCTTGATCGCGAGCAGGCTGTCGATGAACGGGTAGGTCAGCGAGCCGTCGGGTTGCGTCGCGCGCCACATCACGCCTTCGGTGACGCCGGCCGTCCACATCGCGATGACGTACAGCAACGTGCCCGCGGTGTGCAGCCAGAAGTGCAGTTCCATGCCCTTGCGCGAGTGCATCTCGGGGCGTCCGAGCGCGCGTGGCGCCATCGCGTACAGCGAGCCGATCGTGATCATCGCGACCCAGCCGAGCGAGCCCGAGTGAACGTGGGCGATCGTCCAGTCGGTGTAGTGCGACAGCGAGTTCACGGTCTTGATCGCCATCATCGAGCCTTCGAACGTCGCCGCCGCGTAAAACACCAGCGCCAGCACCATGAATTTCGCGGCCGGGTCGTCCTTGAGGCGGTGCCAGGAACCGTTGAAGGTCAGCAGGCCGTTGGCGGCCGAGCCCCAGCTCGGCATCAGCAGCACCAGCGAGAACGCCATGCCGACCGACTGCACCCAGTCCGGCAGCGCGGTGTACATCAGGTGGTGCGAGCCGGCCCACATGTAGATCGAGATCAGCGCCCAGAAGTTGACGATCGAGAAGCGGTAGCTCCACAACGGCTGCTGGGCCTGGCGTGGCACGAAGTAGTACATCATCCCGAGGAAACCCGCGGTCAGGAAGAACGCGACCGCGTTGTGGCCGTACCACCACTGCACCATCGCGTCGACGGTGCCGGAATAGATCGGGTACGACTTCGTCCACGACACCGGCAGCGCGAGGTTGTTGACGATGTGCAGCAGGCCGACCGCGATGATGAAGGCGCCGTAGTACCAGTTCGCGACGTAGATGTGGCGGATGCGACGGCGCGCCAGCGAGCCGAAGAACACCACCCCGAAACTGACCCACACCACGGCGATCAGAATGTCGACCCACCACTCGGGTTCGGCGTATTCCTTGCTCTGCGTGAGGCCGAACGGCATCGACACCATTGCCAGCACGCAGGCGAGCTGCCAGCCCCAGAACGTGAACTCGGCCAGCCGGTCGAAGGCGAGCCGCGCATGCCCGGTGCGCTGCACGACGTAGTAACACGTTCCCATCAATGCG
>JAXMHA010000007.1:0-119435 GCA_046347015.1 Lysobacterales bacterium
CAGCACGCAGGCGAGCTGCCAGCCCCAGAACGTGAACTCGGCCAGCCGGTCGAAGGCGAGCCGCGCATGCCCGGTGCGCTGCACGACGTAGTAGCACGTTCCCATCAATGCGCTGCCGCCGAACGCGAAGATCACTCCGAACGTGTGCGCGGGGCGGATGTGGCTGAAGGTCATCCACGACAGGCCGAGGTTCAGGCCGGGCCACGCCAGTTCCGCCGCCGCGTACATGCCGATCAGCATGCCGACGATGCCCCAGACCGCCGAGGCCAGCAGGAACAGGCGCACGACGTGGTCGTTGTAATACTCGGTGGTCGTCATCGTGGTCCCCGCGACGAGTCGCGCATTGTCGTGTCACGCCTCCCGGGCAGGATTGACCGAGGTCAAATCAGCCCCCATGGCCAATGATGCCCGATCGCGAGGCCGGACGGCCATCGTCCGTCGGGACGCCATGATGACCCGGGACATCGGGAGCGGTGGCGACTCCGGTTGCCGTACCGGCTTTTGGCCGTTAACGTCGCCGACCGGGGCCGGCCCGTCCGGCGCAGGGGCCACCACGATGGGCAACGCGGATTCGCGAGACGCATCGCCGGACACGGTGCTCGGTCACCCACGCCTCCTGTGGACGCTGCTCGTCGTCACGGTCGGCCTGAACTTCGCGTTCTACGGCTTCCGGGCGTTCCTCGCCCCCTACGCCGCCGAGGCGTTCTTTGCGGACCGCCCGCACGAACAGGCGCTCGCCGCTGCCAACTACCTGTTCGCCGGATTCGGCGCTCTGACCTACGGCACCGCGATCCTCGGTGGCTGGGTGGCCGACAACGTGCTCGGCGAGGTGGCGGCATTGCGGCTCGCCTTGTGGCTTTCGGTCGCGGGCCTGCTCGGCATGGCCGTTCCGAACCTGTCGGCGTTCTCGCTGGCATTGGCGTTCTTCGTGCTGGCGGCCGGACTCGGCATCCCGTTGACGGTCCTGATCGGCCGCAACTATGCGAATGCGGATCCGCGCCGCGATGCGGGCTACACGTTGTTCTACCTCGCGATCAACCTCGGTGGGTTCATCGCGCCATTCATTTGCGCGGCGTGGATTGGCGCTCGCTACGGCTTTCGTTGGGGTTTCGTCGCCGCGGCAGCCGGCATGGCCCTGGCGGCAGCCGTGTTCGAGTTCCGGCACCGGCAGTTTCCGGGAGCCGCCGACGCGGTGCGCTTCCGGCGCCGATGGTCGATGCTGGCGGTGATCGGCGCCATCGTCGTGCTGGTCTGGCCATGCGCGTGGCTGTTGCGCCATCCCCGCGCAATGGATGCCGTCGTCTACCTGCTGATGGCCGTGCTGGTCGCGTATTTCGTCGTCGTCGGTTGGCGGCGCGGCGACCGGGTGCAGGCCCAACGCTACGTCGCGATGCTGCTGCTGTTCGTCGCGATGGTGCTGTTCTGGGCGTGGAGCCTGCTCAGCGCCAGCGCGATGAACTTCTTCGCCCGCGATTTCGTCGACGCACCGTTCGACTACACGTTGTTCCAGTCGGCAAATCCGCTGTTCATCCTGATCTTCGCGCCGCTGCTCGCGCTGCTGTGGCCGTGGCTCGACCGGCGCGGCCTGAACCCGACGACGCCGCGCAAGTTCGGCATCGGGCTGCTGCTCGTCGCATTGGGCTACGGGGTCTTGCTGCTGGCGTCCCGCCACGGGCTGCTGCCGGATGGCCGCGTATGGTGGCCGGCGTTGGGCGCGTACTACCTGTTCGCGACGCTCGGGGAATTGGCGCTGTCGCCGATCGGTTACGCGATGATCGGCAAGCTCGCCGCGCCCGACGAGGCATCGCTCGCGATGGGGGGATGGTTCTTCGGCATCAGCGTGTCGTATGACCTTGCCGGGCAGATCGCCGCGCAGACGACGGGCGGCCTCGACGCCTACGTCCGCGTTTTCGGTTGGCTGTTGTGGGGCGGACTCGCGATTGCCGCCGTCTACCTGCTGTTTGCGCCGTGGATCGTGCGCCTGATGCACGGCGTGCGATGACTTCGTTCGCCGCCGGCAATCGCGACGGGGACATTCACCCGGATGCGGACAGCTTGTCCAGGATCCGGTCGAGCCATGCGCGTTCTTCCCCGGTCAGGCGGCCGAGGACGTTGCGCTCGTGTGCGCGCGCACGCGGTGCGACCGCGTCGTGGACCTTCCAGCCCGCGGCGGACAGGCGCAGCATCGAACGGCGCTTGTCGCCGTGGTGCGTGCGGCGCAGGACCCGGCCCGCCTCCACGAGGCGCGCCAACGCACGGCTGATCGCAACCTTGTCCATCGCGGTGAGGCGGGCCACGTCGCCCGCCGACAGGTCCTCGCCATCGTGGCGTGCGAGGACGGCGATGATCCGCCATTCCGTCGCCGTCAGGCCGAAGCGCTCCTGGTATTCCCGGGCGATCGATTGGCTGATCCGGTTGGTGAGGATCGACAGCCGGTACGGCAGGAAGCCTTCGAGTTCGAGCGGGGCGTGGCGGGTCATGCCGCGGGGCACTTGCAATTGGTTGCAGGTGAAACTATCTTACACGGTCGCGTGGCGTTCGTCAGCGAATGTCCATATCGGCGGCGGCCGTCGAAAGGTGCGGTCGACGCGCGCTTCCAAAGCCCTTTCTGTCCACGAGCACCTGCTTCCGGAGGTCCCATGAACGCTCAAGCCAATGTCGGCATGCGGCCGACCACGTTCGCGAATCCGATGGGCGTGGATGGTTTCGAGTTCGTCGAGTTCGCCTCTCCGGAACCACGGAACCTGCACGACCTGTTCAAGCGGCTCGGGTTCACCGCGGTCGCGAAGCACCGCCGGAAGGCGGTCACGCTGTACCGCCAGGGCGGCTGCAACCTGCTGCTCAACGAGCAGCCCGATTCCTTCGCTGCCGATTTCGCGAAGCAGCATGGCCCATGCGCCAGTGGCTTCGCGATCCGGTTCGCCCAACCGGCGGCGCAGGTGCTGGCGGCGACGCTGGCCAATGGCGCGAAGGAGATCACGCACAAGGCCGACAGCCGTGCAGTCGATGCGCCGGCAATCGAAGGCATCGGCGGCTGCATGCTGTATCTCGTCGACCGTTATGGCGACAAGGGCGACGTGTTCGACGGCTATGAATGGCTGGTGCCGGAAGGACAGCGCAACCCGAAGGGTTTCGGCCTGACCTTCATCGACCACCTGACCCACAACTTGCACTTCGGGCAGATGGCGAAGTGGGCCGGTTACTACGAGCGCCTGTTCAACTTCCGCGAGATCAGGTATTTCGACATCAAGGGCGCGAAGACCGGCCTCGTGTCGAAGGCGATGACCGCGCCGGACGGGATGGTGCGCATTCCGCTCAACGAATCGTCCGACCCGAAGTCGCAGATCAATGAATATCTCGACGAGTACAAGGGCGAGGGCATCCAGCACGTCGCCTTGTTCACGAACGACATCTACGATACGGTCGAGAAGATGCGCGCGGCCGGGGTCGAGTTCCTCGACACGCCGGACACCTATTTCGAGGTGATCGACATGCGCGTGCCGAACCACGGCGAAGACGTGCCGCGGCTCGCGAAAAACAAGATCCTGATCGACGCGGACATGGAAACGAGGAAGCTGTTGCTGCTGCAGATCTTCACGCAGAACTGCATCGGTCCGATCTTCTTCGAGATCATCCAGCGCAAGGGCAATGAGGGCTTTGGCGAAGGCAATTTCCAGGCCCTGTTCGAGTCGATCGAGAGGGATCAGATGAAGCGGGGCGTGTTGTAGCGACCGGACCCCTTCCCGGGATGAGGGGGATTTCGAGACCCACGCGCATGAGCGAACCCAGGTACCAAACCGGCTTCGGCAACGAATTCGCGACCGAGGCGCTCGCCGGCGCGTTGCCGGTCGGACAGAACTCACCGCAGAAGGTGCCTTACGGGCTGTATGCCGAGCAGCTCAGCGGCACGGCGTTTACCGCGCCGCGCCACGCCAACCGGCGAAGCTGGTTGTATCGCATCCGGCCGGCGGCGCAGGTGGGCGCGTTCGCGCCGTACAACCAGCCGCGGCTCCACAACCGCTATGCGGAAGTGCCGCTGCCGCCGATCCCGCTGCGCTGGAATCCGATGCCGGTCCCGGCCGAGCCGATGGATTTCGTCGACGGAATGTTCTCGATGGCAGGCAACGGGGGGCCGGCCGCGCAAGCCGGCGTCGGCATCCACCTCTATGCCTGCAACCGCTCGATGGAGCGACGTTTCCTGTGCGACGCCGACGCCGAGCTGCTGATCGTGCCGCAGCAGGGCCGCTTGCGGCTTGCGACCGAACTCGGCGTCCTCGAGGTCGAGCCGCAGCAGATCGCGATCATCCCGCGCGGCATCCGGTTTCGCGTCGACCTGCCGGACGGCACCGCGCGCGGTTACCTGTGCGAGAACTTCGGAGCCCAGTTGCGCCTGCCCGAACTCGGCCCGATCGGCTCGAACGGCCTCGCCAACGCGCGCGATTTCGAGACACCGGTCGCCGCCTACGAGGATGTCGACGGCGATTTCCAGTTGATCACGTTGTTTGCCGGCCGCGTCTGGCACGCGCCGATCGACCATTCGCCGCTCGACGTCGTGGCGTGGCACGGCAACCTCGCGCCCTGCCGTTACGACCTGCGCCGCTTCAACACGATCGGCTCGATCTCGTACGACCACCCCGACCCCTGCATTTTCACCGTGTTGACTTCGCCGTCGGATACGCCGGGCACCGCCAACATGGACTTCGCGATCTTCCCGCCCCGCTGGCTGGTCGCCGAGCACACGTTCCGGCCGCCGTGGTTCCACCGCAACATCGCCAGCGAATACATGGGCCTGGTCCACGGCGAATACGACGCCAAGGCCGCCGATGCAAACGGTGGATTCGTGCCGGGCGGAAGCTCGCTGCACAACTGCATGGTGGGACACGGTCCGGACGCGGCGAGCTACGAGAAGGCAATGGCGGGCGACACGGCGAAACCCCTGCATGTCACCGACACGATGGCCATCATGTTCGAGACGCGCGCGATCCTGCACACGACCGCGCAGGCGCTCGAGTCGCCGTTGCGCCAGCGTGACTACCGGCTGTGCTGGTCCGGACTGAGCAAGCATTTCGACCCTGGCCGGCGTGACGGCTGAGGACGACCGGCGGGCGGATCCACCCGGCGTTGCCGCAGCCGACGGCTACGCGGGCTACGTCGAATGGAAGGGTTGGACGGGTCGGTTCGCGGCGGATACCCGCAATGCACGCTACTTCGCCGCGGAGTTTCGCGGCATCGAGCTGGCCGGGAAACGGCTGCTCGAGATCGGCTTCGGTGATGGCGGATTCCTCGCATGGGCGCGTGCAGCGGGTGCCGAAGTTCGCGGCATCGAGCTGGATGCCGGCCTCTGCATCGCCGGAAGGCGCGCAGGTTTCGATGTAACGGCGGCGACGCTCGCCGAGCTCGCGGCCGACGGAACCGCGTTCGATGTCATCGTCGCGCTCGATGTCCTCGAGCACTGGGATCACTCCGAACTGGTCGCGAATTTCCGGCACATCCAGACCCTGCTCCGCGACGGCGGCTTGTTCCTCGCGCGGTTCCCGAACGGACAAAGCCCGTATGGTCGCATCTACCAGCACGGCGATTTCAGCCACCGGACGACGCTGTCGACCTACAGGATCGAATATCTCGCGCAGCTCACCGGCCTCGACGTCGTGCGGATCGACAACGCCTGCCGCGTCTCGTCGCATACCGGCGTGTTGCCGGCCTTGCGCCAACATTGGCTCGCGTGGCGGCGTCGCCGCATCGAACGTCACATTGCACGCCTGTACGGCATCCGCCGCCTGCCGCTGGATCCGAACCTGGTCGCGGTGTTGCGCAAGCCCCGGGCAGCGACATGAGCGTCCGCCGTACCGAATGCTCGCAATCCGCGCGTCGGCATTGCATGATTCGGCCGGAACGAACCTGACGGCCTGCCGGATCCCCGACGCGATCGCAAGTCGCGGGACGGCGCCAATTCCCGACCGCATGAAGGACGAACGATGAAACTCGGATCCCTCAAGGAGGGTGGCAGGGATGGAACCCTCATCGTCGTCAGCCGGGACCTGGCCCGTGCCGTGCGCGCGACGGGCATCGCGCCGACCTTGCAGGCCGCGCTCGAAGACTGGCACCGCGCGGCGCCGCGCCTCGACGCGTTGGCGGTGGCGCTCGAGGGAGGGAAGGCGGATGGTGCCTTCGGTCTCGACGTGACGGCGCTGGCTGCGCCGCTGCCGCGGGCTTACGAGTTCGTCGATGGCAGTGCGTACTTGCCGCACGTCGAACGCGTCCGGCGCGCGCGCGGCGCGGAAGTACCGCAAAGCTTCTACACCGATCCCCTGATGTACCAGGCCACCAGCGCGGGCTTCCTCGGGCCGCGCGATCCGGTGTCCGTCGCGAGCGAAGACTACGGCATCGACCTCGAGGCGGAAGTCGTCGTCGTCACCGACGACGTGCCGATGGCGGTGACGACGGCGCGGGCATCGGACCACATCCAGCTCGTCGGACTGGTCAACGACGTGTCGCTGCGGGGTCTGATTCCGGCCGAACTCGCAAAGGGGTTCGGCTTCCTGCAGTCCAAGCCGCGTTCCGCGCTGTCGCCGGTGTTCGTCACGCCGGACGAGCTCGGCGATGCATGGCGGGGCGACAAGCTGCACCTGCCGATGCGCACCTGGTTGAACGGCCATTGGTTCGGCGAGGCGGACGCCGGCGTCGACATGCAGTTCAGCTTTGCCGAACTTGTTGCGCATGCCGCGAAAACCCGGCCGCTCGGTGCCGGTACCATCGTCGGATCGGGCACGATCGCGAACGAGGACACCGGCAAGGGAGCATCGTGCCTCGCCGAACGGCGCACGGTCGAGACCTTGCGCGACGGCAAGCCGTCGACGCCGTTCCTGAAGTTCGGCGACACGCTGCGCATCGAGATGACGGATGCGGATGGCGTGAGTATTTTCGGCGCCATCGAGCAGCACATCGAGCGTTACACGCCACCGGCGTGAGGCCGGTCGAACCACAAGCGTCCGGTGATGGTTTCGCGCTAACCTGCAGCCATCGACTGGACGGGAGCGGACGATGCGGTCCCTGATCCTTTACGGCTACTGGCGATCCAGCGCGGCCTACCGTGTCCGGATCGCGTTGAACCTGAAGGGACTCGAGTATGCCCAGGTCCCGGTGCACCTCGTTGCCGATGGCGGCCAGCAGCACGATCCGGCGTACCGCCTGCTCAATCCCCAGGAACTGGTGCCGGTGTTGATCGACGGCCGGCGCATCGTGCGCCAGTCGCTCGCGATCATCGAATACCTCGAGGAAACGTCGGGATCGGGCGTGCAATTGCTGCCGTCCGGCGCCCGTGAGCGCGCGCGCGTGCGGTCACTGGCCCTGCTGGTCGCTTGCGACATCCATCCGCTCGCGAACCTGCGCGTGCTGCAATACCTCGAGCAGGAGTTCGGCGCCGATGCCGACGCGCGGCTCGCCTGGTCACGCCACTGGATCGCGGCCGGGCTCGCGGCGTTCGAGGAACTCGTCGCCGAACATCCCGGCACCGGCGCGTTTTGCGACGGCGACACACCGACCCTGGCCGACGCCTGCCTCGTGCCGCAGATGTACAACGCACGCCGCGTCGGGCTCGACCTCACGCCCTACCCGAACCTGGTCCGCATCGACAGCGGGTGCAACGCGTTGGCGGCATTCGCCGACGCGGCGCCGGAGCGGCAGCCGGACGCGCCGAAAAGCTGATCGGACCCGGGTCAGCCGGCGATGTAGCGCTGCAGGTGTTCGATCTGCTCGGACTGCTCGTCGATCACGGCCTTGACGAGGTCCCCGAGCGACACGACGCCGATGACCCTGCCGTTCTCGATCACCGGCAGGTGCCGAACCCGCTGGTCGGTGCAACGATGCATGCAGGTTTCGATCGTGTCGGCGGGACCGACCGTGATGGCCGGCGACGTCATGATGTCGTGCACCGGGGTTTCGCGCGACGAGTGTCCTTTCAGGATCACCTTGCGTGCGTAGTCGCGCTCGGAAATGACGCCGACCAGCTGGTCGTCCCGCATCACCAGCAGGGCGCCGATGGTGTGCTCGGCCATCTTGCGGATGGCATCGAGGACCGACGCATCCGGGTCGATCGACTGGACCGCGCCTCCCTTCTGCGCGAGGAGGTGTTTGACCTGCAACATGTCTGCATCCCTCCGTGACGGGTGTCCGGAAAGGGCAGTGTAGTCGCGGGCTGCCGCCCGGTCGAGGGACCGAACGGCAGCCCGCGGGGAATTACTGGAATCCCGCGCGCGCGCCGTGCCTCACGGTGGATCGGGTGGGCAGGGATCGAAGCCGTTGGCGAACAGGATGTAGGTGGGGGTCGACAGCAGCAATTCCGCGCTGTTGTTGCCGCTGTCCGGATCGGACGTGTCCGAGCCGACCGCAACCGAGAACGGCACCGGACTCGGCGTCGAGTAGTCCGACGGCACGCACAGCGTCGTCGTCACCTGCCGCGTTTCACCCGCATCGAGCGTGCCGAAATCGCACGGGAAACCGCTGGTGCAGTCGCCCGCATTGCCCATGAGGCCGAGACCGTTCGGCAGGGTCGCCGACAGTTGCGTGTTGTCGGCCGGATCGGGGCCGTTGTTGGTCACGGTGATCGTGAACACCGCATTGTGTCCCGGATCGATTCCCTGCGAGCCGTCCAGTGTCACGGCGAGGTCGGCACCGCTGGCCGGCGCGGTCGGCAACGGCCACGCCCAGGCCCCGCGCGAACGCGTGAACGCGGCCAGCGTCGTGAAGCCGCGGTCGATCGCGAAGCTCCAGATCATCATGTGCGGCAAGCCTTCGAAACGCTGCCAGACCGGGGATGCCGCGGTGATGTCGTTCGTGTAGTAGAGGCCCCAATCCATGCCGACGAACACCTGGTTCGGAATGTTCGGGTTGGCGACGATCGCATTGGCCGGGATGTCCGGCAGGTTGCCGCTCTTGTCGGCCCAGGTGAAGGTGGCGCAAAGGTCGGAACAGGTCACCTGCAGGACGTGTCCCGCCGTCGCCGGCGTGTTCTCGTTGAAGCCGCCGACCGCGGCATAGCCGACCAGCGGATTCACAGGGTCGGTCGCGACGTCCATGATCGGCCGGTCCGGCAGCACCGCATTGCCACCGGTCACGTCGACCGGCGTCGCCGCGCCGCTGGCACCGAGGTCGAAGATGTACTGCACGTTGCCATCGTTGGTGCCGGCGATCGCGATCGTCGGGTCGGTGATCGAGTAGTGGATCTGGTTGATGTACGAGCGGTTGTCGCCGCCGACGATCAGGTTGTTCTTGGTCAGGTCGCCGGTCTTGGCGCTCCACGAACCCGATGGGAGTCCGCCCTGCAGCGATTCCCACACGCGCTGCGTGCCGAGGATGATGTGCTTGCAGCCGTCCGCCGACGTGCAGCCACTGCCGGGCGCGTCGAGTTCCCCGTAGCGATACAGGTCGAACGGCGTCAGGAAGCTCTCCCGCTCGCTGCCGGGGAAATTGGGAGCGGCATATTGCTGGCCCCCGAACGGTCCGTTGGTGCTGACGTAGACCTGGCCGTAGTAGATCGACGTGTACCACCATTGCCCGAGGACCGGCTCGATGCGCGACACGATGCCGTCGCCACCGTTCGTGCTCTGCCATGCCTGCGGACCCGGGTTGCCGTTGAAGACGACCGAAGCGCTGCCGTTGTCCTGGAAGCCGGCGGTCGCGCCCGCGTTCGCCGACGTCGCGAAGTTGGCCGTGATGTCGCCGTGGTACATCTCGATCGTCGGCAAGGTGTCGTTCAACGCGATCCAGTTCGCGTTGTTGAAGCCGGTTGCCGTCATCGCGTTGTCGATGTAGTAGACACCGCCGTCGTTGCCGTCGAGGATCCTGTTCGGATCACCGCCGACGATTGCGCGGGCGTGGTTGTCCGGATGCACCGGGCCGCCGCTGTACGCGCCGGTCAGGTCGGTGAAGTTGGCACCGCTGTTGGTCGAGCGCCACATGTCGATCGTGCTGGCGAATACGACGGTCGGATCGGTCGGCGACACGGTGATGCCGGCGTCGTACCACATTTGCCCGCCGGCGCCGCCCGGGAAGCTGTTGTTGGTTCCGGTCTGCGTCCACGTGTCACCGCCGTCGGTGGTCTTGTAGATCGCGAGCACGCCGTTGTTGAGGTTGGTGCTCGACACCATCGCGTAGACGGTCAGCGGGTCGCTTGGCGCGGCGGCGAGCTCGAGTCGGCCGTTCAAGGTCCCTCCGGCAGTGCCATTGCCGGTGGCGGTCGGCCAGTTGTCGTTCAACAGCGTCCAGGCGCTGACATCGGGGCAACCGGCAGATGGCATCGGCGTGCGATACACGCCGTTCGCACCATTGTTGCCGAGGTCGGGTTGCACCGGGGTCGGCGAGCCGCGCGTGCCGATGCCGGCGTAAAGCATCGTCGTGCCGCCCTGGTTGATCGCGAGGAGGCCGGTCGTGTCTTGCCGCTGGGGCGTCGCGCCGCCCGAATACGGGTTGGTGTAGCACGGTCCGGACCAGTCGGTGCCGCCGTCGTACGAGAAGTACACGCCGGTCTTGGTGCCGACGATGACGTTGTTTGAATCGTTCGGGTCGACGACGACCTTGCCGATGGCCTGGTACTGCGGAAAGGAGTTCGCCGACGGCGGGTAGTACGGCGTGAACACGTCCTCGCCGAGCACCGTCCACGTTTCGCCGCGATCGGTGCTCTTCAGCACGCCGGCCGCGCCGAACGAGAACGACCCATAGCGGAGGTCGCCGGTGCCGGCGTACAGGACGTCGTGGTTGTTCGGATCCATCGTCAGGTCGCCGATGGCAGTGCTGGCGATTTCGGGGAAGTCCGTCTTGATGGTCCACGTCGTTGCCGCCGTGCAGCAGTTCGTCGTCTTCCAGATGCCGCCGCCGTCCGAGCCGATCCACGCGACCGTCGGATCGTCGGGGTCGCTCAGGATCACGTTGGTACGCCCGGCGTTGTTGCCGGAACCGAAGCCTTCGCCTTCGAGCGGTTGCGGACCGAGCAGCGTAAACGCGTCCGGGTCGAGGCTGAAGGTCGCGCCGAGGGGCTTGCGGTAGTCCTTGGTACCCGCCGGGACACCGGAAGCCATGCGCTTTTCCTGGCGCGCCGACGCGGTGATCCAGCGGGAGTCGAAGCGCATGTTCGACGGGTTGCCGCCGTAGCTGGCGCGGATGGCCCAATAGTCGCCGTCCGGTGGCCCGCGATCGCCATCCGGGTCACCGTGGATGCCGGCGGGACTGGCGGTAAGGAACAACCGCGTTCCCACGCCGAAGCACAATGCCGCACCCGCGGCCAGCACCAAAAGGGCGGCCAGCCGCCACCGTGTCGCCTTGATCATCGAGGTTCCCCCGGGGAATTCCGTACGAGTCGGCGGGTGTTCGTCTCCGCCGAGCGACGGATCATACTCGCCCGTGGGGCCGGGAAAAGGTGGTCGACGGAGTCGCTGCGCCCGTCGCCCGCGGCAGGGCGGGCAAGCCTCCGGTCGAATTTCGCTCGTGTCCTTCCCACCCGGGGGGGCATGGCGACGAAGAGCGGATCGCGCGGAATCCCGCTACCGCGGAACGTACGCGACGCCGCCCAGTTGATCGGCCTGCCGGATGATCCATTCCGCGCGGCGCTGCACGTAGGGCGACGGCCGGTCGACGTGGAACCGGATCGGATTCGGCAGTACCGCCGCGAGACGTGCGGCCTGGTTCATGTCGAGGCGTGAGGGAGGTTCGCGGAAATAGCGCCGGCTCGCGGCGCCGACGCCATAAACGCCACGACCAAACTCGGCGATGTTGCAATAGACCTCGAGGATCCGCCGCTTTGGCCACAGCGCCTCGAGCAGCACCGTGAACCAGGCTTCGAGTCCCTTGCGGATGAAGCTGCGGCCTTGCCACAGGAACAGGTTCTTCGCCGTCTGCTGCGAGATCGTGCTGGCGCCGCGCAGGCGCTCGCCTTCGTCGGCCTCCTCGATCGCGTCGTGGATCGCGTCGAAATCGAAGCCGTGGTGGAACGGGAACCGCTGGTCTTCCGCGGCGATGACGGCGAGCGGCAGTGCCTTCGACATGCGCGACCACGGCGTCCAGTCGTAGCGGAGGGTGAAGTCGTGGTCACCGGACAGCTTCGCGCCGGCCCAGGCTTCGAGCATCACCATTGATGCCGGAGGCGGGACAAAACGGAACACGAGTACCGGGACGATCGTCAACACCAGCCAGCCGCCGACGATCCAGGCAATGACACGGACGAAACGCCGGCGCGGCTGGCGCGGCGAACTCACGAACACCGCCGGGGACGATTGCTCGTCGGCGCCATTGCCGGCGGGAGTCGGGCGGCCCGATTGCGGGCCGCCCGCAGCATCGTCAGGCGGCCCGTCGCGGGCCACCTGATGTCAGTGGCACTGATAGTCGCCCGATGGCGCGCTGTCGAAGCCATTGGCGAAGATCACGTCTCCCGGCAGTCCTTCGCCGAGCGTCACCTGGTCGAGGTAGAACCCCGCGAAGCCCGAGGCCGGGTCGCTCGAGAACCGCCAGCGGACCTGCACGGTCTGGCCGACATACGGCGTGAGGTCCACCTGGAACGGCTTGAACACGGCGGTCGCCGTGCCGTTGCCGGGATCGCTGTCCGAGTTGACCGTGCTGACGCCGGTGAAGGCGCCGTGGGAAGCCGGGAACCCGCAGGCGTTCACGGGCGGGTCCTGCGTCTGCGCGAACGTGTTCGGATAGCCGCCAACCGGGGGCAAGTCGTTCCACGTGGCTCCACCGTCGGTCGACAGTTCGATCACGACGCCATCCCATTGGTACTCGAGGTCGTACTCGGCCATGAAGTCGAGCATCGACGCGCCGGACTGGATCGCCAGCGGCGGCATCGTGATCGACGCGCACTGCATGTCCTTGTACGGCTGGCCATCGGCCGCGTTGTGGTAGCTGTACGTGCCATCGCTGGCCGCGGTGTTGGTGATCTGCCACGGCGATTCCATCGACATGTAGGTGTGCGTATCGACATCGTCGACGAAACTCGCCGGGTCGGGGCCGTCCGGTCCGGTCGGCGTGACATTCAACGTGCGCGTGGCCGGCGTCGAGTTGCCGACGCTGTCGGCGGCGGACACTCGGTAGTAGTACGGCGTGCCGTCGGTCACCGCGGTGTCGGCGTACGACGTGTCGGTGACGCCCTGCGCGACGATCGTGCCGCCGTCCGTGAAATACGGATCGGCAGAGCGCGTGATCGTGTACGTGACGCCGGTCGAATCCGGGCAGGTGGCCTGCGCCGCCGCCCACGACAGGTCCACCGCGCAACTCGCTTGTGCCCCGTTCGCCGCGATCGTGCTCTGGTCGAACGTCGGCAGCAGGGTGCAGGTGTCGTTCGACACCGCGTCGACGCAGGTCGAGGCCTCGCCTTCGACGTCGTTCTCGATGCCGCGCACCTTGTACGCGTAGCCGAAGCCGCCCTGGGTCGTGTTGTCGACCAGCGGGCTCGCCGCGCCACTCGCGACCATGTGGAAGTCGCCGGTGGCAGCGCTGCCGCAGGTGCCGTCGGCGCGGTAAAGCTGGAAGCCTTCCGAACCCGACGCGGCGGTGAAGCCGATGCCGATGCCGTCGGTGTCGTTGCTGGCGACGGTCGGGCTGGTCGGCGCCGGGTAC
Source organism: Lysobacterales bacterium (assembly GCA_046347015.1). Classification (GTDB taxonomy): domain Bacteria; phylum Pseudomonadota; class Gammaproteobacteria; order Xanthomonadales; family Rhodanobacteraceae; genus Dokdonella_A. The sequence continues at coordinate 13,606 of JAXMHA010000007.1, forward strand.
GGCGTCTGGTCCGGCAGGCCGAAATCGCCCGACGCGACCAGCGCGTAACCTTGCCGGTCGGTCAGCGCGCGGCCGTTGCCGGGGACCGACGTGCCGCTCACCTGCAAGGTGTAAGTGCCCGCCGCCGGCGCGGTGAAGCGAACCTGCTCGACGGTGTTGATCGCGTCCGGTGATCCGCCGGTCGTGGAAACCCCGCCGGTGAAATGGTTGCCGTAGTACGTCTGGTTGCCCGGGCCGATCACGGTCAGGTCGAGGTTGTTGACCAGCGTTGCCGCAGCGCCCGCCGCGGCTTCCGGGTCGAACCACGCCAGCGTGACCCGGAACTCCTGGTCGGCGGCGACGTTCGCGATCGTGTAGGTGTTGACGTCGCCGGTCTGCAAGCCACCGCTGTTGGTGCGCTCGAACAGGCGCGTGCGGCGGTCGTCATTGCCGCCGCTCATCGTCGTGTTGAACCACAGGCTGCCGTCGAGCCACTCGCGCCCGTACCCGGTGCCGGTGCTCGGCCAGCCGCTGCTGTTGATCGGATTGGTGCCGTTCAGCAGCACCGCCTTCATCATCGCACCGGTGGGGTTCAGGTCGTCCGCCGCGTTGGCGTCGCCGCGGGGATAGAAACCGTCGGCGAAGTACTGCCGCAGCAGCGTGGCACCGCCGGCCACCGTCGGTGTCGCCATCGACGTGCCCGACATCGTCGCCGTCTGCGGCGCCGTGATCGTGTTGTCGACATTGGTGCCGAAGCGCGCGGAAACGGTGCTGGTGCCCGGCGCCGAAATTTCGGGTTTCAGGCGACCGTCGGCGGTGGGACCGGAGTTCGAGAAGCCGGCCTTGGTCAGGCTGCCGGCATGGCCGAGCGCCGCGACGGTCAGCGCGCTCTTCGCGTTGCCGGGCGAACCCGTCGCCATCGGTCCGGACTGGTCGTTGCCGGCCGCGACGACGACCAGCATGTCCTCGACGTTGAACGCCACGGTGTCGAGGTTGTGGTCGTCCGAGGTGTATGCGCCCGAAGTCGGTGCGCCCCAACTGTCACTGTGGATCCGGGCACCGCCAGAGAACGCCTGTTCCAGCGTGCCCTGGAAGTCGGAAATGTAGACGGCCGACGAATCGGTGCCGCCGACGTCCTGTTCGATGAACTGCGCGTTCGGCGCCATGCCGTCGGCGAGGTCATGGTTGGGTTCGGTCGGCGTCGATGCGAGATAGGTGTTCGCGCCGAACGTGCCGGCCGCGTCGCCGATCAGGGTGCCGGACGTGTGCGTGCCGTGTCCCGAGTTGTAGTCGTAGTCGACCGGACCGTTCGGCTGCAGCCAGTACGCGATGATCTTGTTGTCGGGGTAGATGTTGCCGACGTTCGGCAGCACCGGCGGCGGGTTGTCACTGAACGTGACCGCGGTGTGCGGTCCCGAGCCCCGGTCGATCGTCGCGAACCACGCTGCATTCGGCGTCGTGCCGGAGTCGGCCGACGCGACGATCTGGCCGGAACCGATGATCCCGTGGTCCCAGATCGGCGCCGGTCCGCAGATCGGGCCGCTGCCCGCGCAGGCGCCGGTGGCGTCACCCTGGATGGCGCCGACGGCGCCGGCGTTGGTGGTGACGGTCTGGATCCACGGCGTGACGAACTGGGCGCCTTCGATGGCCGTTGCCGCCGTGATCAGCGCGTCGAGGTGCGCGGGGTCGACCGACGCACGTACGTACGGCAGCGCGTCGGGGCGCGTGCTGCGCAGCGTGATGACGACGCCGGGCACCAGCTTGACCAGCGCGGCCGCCATCCGGTCCGACGATACGCCGCTGAATGCGTTGACGAGGATTTCATAGCGCCCGTTGGCCTGCTTCGCCGCCGATGTCGCGCGGTGCGCGGTCCACAGCGCCGGGTCGAGCTTCATCGCCGGCTCGAACGTCCCGGCCCAGCGCACCGATGGGTCGCTGCGCAGTGCGGCGAGACCCGTCTTGCCGAGCCTGACGTAGTACGCATTGTTCGGCACGTAGCCGAGGAACTGCACGCCCTGGCGTTCGAGCGCAGTGCGGTCTCCCGTCCGGCCTGGCTGGAATTGCACGATCGCATACGCGGACGGCCGCGCCGAAGCCGCGCCCACTGGCGCGACGTCGAGCTGCTGGCGCGCCGGATCGAAAATGCCGGTGCGAAGCACGAGCAGCGATGGGTTGCCGGCGGCGGCGTCGATCGAGGCCACGCTGGGCTGTGCCGCGATGATGTTCGCCGCGTCGGCGGCGGACGTGAACGCGGCGCCGAGCGCGACGGAAAGCGCCGCTGCGAGGACGGTGCGAGGAGGGAGTTTGCGCATGACGGTGGTTCCCCAGTGGACAAGGAGGGCCGGCCTCGGGCGAGGCCGTGACGTGAAGCGAGGCTGAACCGCGAATGATGCATCGGCAGTGTCCCCGAGGCAATCCGCCGCGAGTCGGATCGAAGCGCCGATTCCTCCCGTCGCCGGGCACGGAACGGCGCAAGACCTCGCGGGTGCGGGTCATCCGGCGCCCACCCGGATCGTGAAAGGCGGACGAAAACCTTTGGGTGCAAACTCCACGCCGGCTGTTAACATTTCGTGTTTCGGCTTATAATTGGCGCCCTGCGGAAGGGACGGAACTTCCGCTCTGCAGCACCGTCAATCTGGTTGAAGGCGCACGGTTTTGGTGCCGGTTGTAGCGGATCGTGGATACGGGAGGCGGCGCCGGAGCGCCGTGTCTGGTCGGGTTGGTGTCTGAAATGAAACAGTGGGTTCTGGCGGCTGCCTTGTGTCTTGCGGTACTGCCTCCCGTGGCGGGGGCGGCCGATCCGCTGCCGTCGCTCGCGCTCGGCCCGAGCGAAACCACCCCCCTCGTCGCGGAACTGCTGGCGATCAACCCCGGCGGATCGTCGCTCGCGATCACGCCGACCCCAGTCGTCCCGATCTGGTCGGGGACCAGCGGGCAATTGCTGGCGATCGTTGCGCTGCCGCCTACCTTGGCGATCGACGGCGATGTCGGCACGTCGCTCCTGCCGGCCTGGTTGAGCCCTGAGCCAGCCCTCGGCGGATTGCGCTGGCGGAATGCCGATGGCCTTTACGCGGACGCGATCCTCGGCGGATCCCGACCGTCCTTCACCGCTTGCGCGTTGAGCCAACGGGGTTGCGTGCCGCGCTTCACGTCCGGCACTACATCCGCGTCGCTTGGCCTCGGCTGGCTCGCACCCGACGGCAGCACGGATCTCTCCTACGGCCTGTCGTGGCTGCAGAGCGATCGCGACAACGTCGCGACGCCGGTGTTCGGCGCGCCGTGGATGGCCACCGAGTACTCCGGCTACGGCCTCGAAAGCCAGTCTGCACTGTTCGCCCACGGCGCCTGGAAACTGTTGCCCGATGCCGGTTTCGACATCGGCGCGAGCTACGGCCGTGATCGCCTGCAGCCGTTCTCGTCGTTTGCGCTGCCGGGGCAGGCCCTCGACCTGGATCAGGCATCCCTCAGCCTCGGCGTCGGCGCGGGATCGCTGCATGGCATCATCATCGGGCACGTCATGAGCAGCGATGATCCGGCGCTGGCCGGCAAGCGCTGGACGACGATCGACCTCGGCGTGTCCTGGCGCACCCCGTGGCGCGGCGAATTCCGGTTCGGCGCGCAGAATCTCTGGTCGGCACCGTTGACCCCGTCGACCGAGATCGACCCGAACCAGGGGCGGATGCCGTACATCCAGTACAAGCAGGACCTCTGATCCCGCTCGTCATCGCGGCGCTGGCTTGGCGCCGGATCCACTCGCTTTCGTGCTACGAACGGCTCGAAGCAAAGCTTCCGCTCTTCGATCGGGTTACTTCAAGCAGTGCTTCCGCGCTTTGCGCGGGTTACTTCAAGCAGTGCTTCCGCGCTTTGCGCGGGTTACTTTCCTTTCGGGGAAAGTAACCAAAGCCATTGGCGCTGGGCGCCCGGGCCGCCGTGACATCCGGTCACGGCGGCTGCCCTCGGCGGGACACTGCCGCGCCCGCGCCGGCGCGAACTCGTGCATCCCTGCACTCAGACATGCGCGCCTTTCCCGCGGGCGCGTCAGGCCCGCCTCGGCCGTGCGCAACAGCGCCGGTCGCTCAATGTCCGGCCATCCATGGCCTACGACTTCGCAGTATTGCCGCAACGAAGGCCAAGGATGGCCGTGTTGAGCGAGCATTCCAGCGCCGTTGCAGGCCGCCGAGCCTCGCAGCCGAATGGCGGAGCAAGCGCCGCCTGTTCGAGTGCACGGATGCACGAGTTCGGCGCGGCCGCCATTCGGCGAGAAGCGCAGGAGCGTTGCCGCGACACGAGGTCGCGGCAACCGGCCTGCCCGGCGCAATGGCTTTGCCTACTTTCCCCGAAAGGAAAGTAGGCCGCTCGAAGAGCGGAAGCTTTGCTCCGGAGGTGCTCACAGAGCGGCAGCTTGAGTCTTGGCCCGATCCCGAAATGAGCTGCTCTGCTGCTTGAACGTGCGGTTTCAAGTCGTCAGCCGCGGCCACGAGGCGTGGCACGCGATCACTTGCCTTGCGCCACCCGGGCCCCTGTGCCAAAGTGCCTCGTCCGAAGGTTGTTGCGTTCGCGTTCAGCCGCCGGAACGTGCCCAATTCCTGCCTTGGGGCAGGGATATTCGATCAAATCATTGAATCACAACAGGAATCCGGAGATTGGCGTGGTCCGGAGGAAATCTTTCGTGGGGATTCCCACGTCGTAAGAATCTTGTTAGTATCCCGCGCTGCCCGGAAGGCCGAAGGTGGGCCCGTCGGTCATATTCCGGCAAAAGGTACCTGTCCCGAAACTGAAACATCTCTGACGTTGGAGAGTGTAATGAGGCTAACGAACCACGAGCTTTTCAAGGCCGTGCGCTACGCGTTGTACGCGGGTGCTTCGGCTGCGGTCGGCTTGTCGGCGGCTCCGGTGTTCGCGCAGAACGCGCAAGGCACCGACCAGAGCAGCCAGCAGCTGGAAACCATCACGGTGACGGGTTCGAACATCCGTCGCGTCGACATTGAAACGTCGAACCCGGTCATCACGATCGATGCCGCCCAGATCCAGCAGTCGGGCAAGCTGACGGTCGGTGACCTGCTGCAGCAGATGCCGGCGATGTCCGGCAGCCCGGTCGGTCCGACCACCAACAACGGCGGTACCTACGCCGGCACGCAGGCACTGGCGCTGCGCGGCCTCGGTTCGGGCCGCACCCTGGTGCTGGTGAACGGCGCCCGTTACCTCAACGGCGACCCGAACGCGATCCCGGCCAACATGATCGAGCGCATCGAAGTCCTGACCGACGGCGCTTCGGCCGTGTACGGTTCGGACGCGATCGCGGGCGTCATCAACTTCATCCTGAAGAGCAACTACCAGGGTGCCGAGTTCGACGCCAACTACGGCATTTCCGACAAGGACGACGGCCAGCGGCAGGGCTATTCGTTCACGTTCGGCCAGAGCTCCGACAAGGGCAGCATCATGGCCGGCGTCAACTACAACAAGACCGACCCGGTCATGGCGGCCAACCGCGCGTTCGGCAAGCAGGCATTCGACCTGACCGGCAGCCCGAGCACGCCGCCGTACGTGTTCGTCGGCGGTTCGTCGAACCCGAAGCCGGGCCGCGTCGACATCGGCGGCACCCCGTGGCAGGACATCTTCGGGTGCACGCGCCTTTCGATCAACCCGGGCGCCACCGGCCAGACGGTCGACACCAACAACTGGCACTGCTTCGGCACGGCCGACCGTTTCAACTACGCCGAGCTGAACTACATCCAGATGCCGCAGGAGCGCTCCTCGGTGTTCGTCAATGGCGTCTACCACCTGACGAGCAACGTCGATGCGTACCTGACCGCGTGGCACTCGAAGACGTCGGCGACCTCGCAGTTGGCGCCGTCGATCATCGGCACCACGCCGCCGGGCGGCCTCGTCATCTCGGCCGACAGCTACTACAACCCGTTCGGCTACGAGTTGAGCTTCGCCAACGGCTACAACTACCAGTTGCGCAACGTCGCCGGCGGCAACCGTGTCACGCATGCCGGCAACAGCTCCGACCAGATCATGACCGGCTTGAAGGGTCAGTTCGACATCGGTAACCAGAACTGGACCTGGAACCTCGGCTACAACTTCGGCCACTCTTCGCTGGTCGCGACCAAGCTCAACCTGCCGAACGTCGCCACGTTGAACAAGGACCTCGGCCCGTCGTTCTTCGACCCGGACACCGGCACCGTCGTGTGCGGCACGCCGGACGCGCCGATCCTGACCGGCTGCACGCCGTTCAACATCTTCGACGTCAACAACGGCATCGATCCGAATGCGGTGGCCGCACTCGCGGCAGCCTCGGCACCGGCGACGAACACGTTTTTGTCCCTCGAGCGCGTCGAGCATTTCGACGTGTCCGGCGGCATCATCGACCTGCCGGCCGGCACGATGTCCCTCGCCGCGGGCTACTCGAAGCGCGACGAGTACATCCGCAACACCGTGGATTCGCTGCTCAACATCGACCCGGCGACCGGCACCTGCGTCCTCGGCACGCAATGCGCGGCCGGGCTGAACGGTGGTTACGACGTCAAGGAAGCGTATGCCGAGTTGTTCGTCCCGATCCTGAAGGACCTGCCGTTCATCCACGCGTTGAACCTGACGGTGGGTGACCGCTGGTCGAAGTACTCGACGTTCGGCAGCACCAACAACTGGAAGGCCGCGCTCGAGTTCCGTCCGATCGAGGACCTGCTGTTGCGTGGCACCGTGTCGAAGGTGTTCCGTGCGCCATCCATCAGCTCGATCTTCGGACCGCCTGGGGCCAGCGCGATCAGCTTCGGCCACGATCCCTGCGACTGGGCAGGCGCCGGTGCGAACCCGAATGCCGGGAACCCGGCGTGCACCAACGTGCCGGCCACCGGGCCGTTCACGAACTCGTACGTCGCGGACAACCTGCAGTTCGGCGCGATCTCGTCGGGTTCCGCCTACGCGGGCTTCCCGCTGGGACCGGAGTACGGCAAGTCGTTCGACTTCGGCGTGGTCTACGACCCGCATTGGCTCGACGGCCTGTCGGTCAGCGCCGACGTGTGGCGCATCTACCTGTTGAACTCGATCAACAGCATCAACGGCCAGTCGATCCTCGACTTCTGCTTCAACGGCGCGACGCAGTTCTGTCCGCTGTTCACGCGCGTCGCGTCGGGCCCGAACCAGGGCCAGCTCGCGACGATGATCCAGCCGACGGTCAACCTCGGCCGGACCGACGCGTCGGGCGTCGACTTCAACCTGACCTATCGCCTGCCGGAGTTCTCGTTCGGCCGCTTCACGGCGACGGTCGGTGCGACGTACATGAAGTACTTGAACGTCGACATCGCACCGGGCCAGGTGGGCGACGTGGTCTACCACATCGCTGGCCACTTCGTCGGCTACGATTCGGCGGCAGGCGCGGCGTGCCCGGCGGCCTCCGGCGCGTGCACGGTGCCGCGCTGGAAGGCGCTGTCGGCGTTGAACTGGAACCTCGGTTCGTGGGATGCGTCGTGGCGCATGCGCTACATCGGCCGCGTGCAGAACGGCAACCCGAACCTCGACGAAGGCCAGCAAGCCTATCCGTCGTGGCCGGGCAGCGTGCTGAAGCGTGGTGCGTACGTGTACAACGATCTGACGGTCGGCTACACGATCGAACCGATCAACACCCGCATCTCGGTCGGCGTCGACAACATCGCCGACAAGCAGCCGCCGTTCTGGGGCTACGACACGCAGACGCTGAACCTCGGTACCGATCCGGCAACCTACGACGTCGTGGGGCGTTACTTCCACGCTGGCGTCGAGGTGAAGTTCTGATCGCCTGATCGATCCAGCAGTCGTTCCATTGACGGGCCGCGCGATGCAAATCGCGCGGCCTTTTTTCTTCGGCCCGCCTGGCGGCCACCGACAAGGGTAACCGGCGGTCGGAGGCCGTTTGCAGGGCCCGACGCACCGCCCGCGCCCGGGCCCGTGTAGGCTGGCGTGAGCTTGTTCGTCGCGAGATTGCCCATGACCCGACAGATCCCGGAAGACATCATCGCCGCGTTCCAGCGCTCGGACATGGCGGAGGCCGAGCGTCTGAGTCGCGCGCGCCTTGAAGCGTCGCCCGACGACACCGACCTGTTGTTCGGTCTTGCGATGGCGCTGCAACAGCAGGGCAAGGATGCGGAGGCCGCGGCGCAATACCGGCGCCTGACCGAACTCGCGCCCGAGGTTCCCGCCCACTGGACCAATCTCGCGACCGCGCTGCGGATGGCGGGTGACGGAGCAGCCGCGGTGCCGGCGGCACGTCGTGCCGTCGAACTCGAACCGGGCTCGTCCTCGCGGCATGTCGTTTTGGGGCAGGCGCTTCTCGCAGCGGGCGATCCGCCGGCCGCGCAAGAGGCCTTGTTGAAGGCCTGCGAGCTGGACCCGGCCTCGATCGAAGCCCGCCTGAATGCGGCGAATGCGCTGGTGCTGGTGCGCGATGCGCAGGCCTACGTGCTGCTGCGGAACTGGCGCCAATGGCTGCCGCTCGATCCGCCCGAACAGTTGCAGCTGGCGCACCTGCTGCTGACGATCGGCGAAGGCGCCGATTCGCTTGCGGTGCTCGAGGACCTGCTGCGGCGCGCGCCGGGCGACCTCAAGGCGCGACTGCAACTGGTGGCGCTGTACGAGCGTCGCAACGATGTCGGCCGCGCGCAGCTGTTGCTGGACGAGACGCGCACGATTCATCCGGACCTGGAGGAAGGCGCCGAACTCGAAGCGGGGCACCTCGAGGCGACGCTCGCCGCGCGCAGGGGGGAGCTGGAAGCAGCCCGCGTGCTGTTCGAGCGCAACGGCCCACGGCACGCGTTCGACTCCGCGCACTACTTCGCGTTGGCCGGCGTCGATGACCGGCTCGGCGACACCGGGGCGGCACTCGACGCGCTCGCAACGGCTCATCGGTTGCAGATCGAAGAGTTGACCCCGATCGCGCCGAACACGTTCGCGCCCGATGCACCGGTGTTGCCCAACGCGGTCAAGCGTCTCGCACCGGAGTCCTTCCGTACCTGGCCAACGCTGGTGGCGCCCGACCGCACCCAGTCCCCGGTCTTCATCGTCGGTTTCCCGCGCTCGGGCACGACGCTGCTCGAGCAGATGCTCGACGCGCACCCCGCGTTGCAATCGATGGACGAGCGCCCGTTCTTCACGATCCTCGGCAACGACCTTGCCGGACTCGGCGTCCGCATTCCGGACGACATTGGCCGGTTCAACCAGCGCGATGGCGATGAACTGCGCAAGCGCTACCTTGGCCTTGTCACGGAGAAGATCCGTCGCCGCTGGGACACGCGGCTGGTCGACAAGAACCCGTTGAACATGCTCTGGTTGCCATTGATCACCCGGCTTTATCCGCAGGCCCAGTTCATCCTCGCACTGCGCCATCCGTGCGACGTGGTACTGAGCAACTACATGCAGAACTACCAGTCCACCACGCTGGCAAGCGCGTGCTCGACGCTCGAGCGGACCGCGCGCGCCTACGTCGCGGCGATGGAATCCTGGCTGTACCACGTGGACCTGATCCACCCGGACGTGCTCGAGTCGCGCTACGAGGATCTGGTCGCCGACCCGCGGCGCCAGGCCGAGCGCTACGCCGCATTCCTCGGCCTCGACGACGCCGCGCCAATGCTGGACTACGACAAGCGCGCCAGGGAAAAGGGTTTCATCGCGACGCCGAGCTACACCGAAGTGATCCGCCCGATCTCCTCGGCGCGCACCGAACGCTGGCGCCGCTACCAGCGTGAGTTCGAGCCGGTCCTGCCGATCCTCGCGCCGATGCTCGAACGCTGGGGTTACGACGTGACAGGGTGAACAAGCCCCGTTCGGACATCGCCGCATTCGGTCTGCATGGCGTCCGCTGCCGCAGTTTCGGCGAAGGCGGGAATGGGTCGTTGTCCGTAGGTCGGGAGTGCGCCTGCGAACCCCGACATCGCGCGACGACAACCCACGTCGACGTCGGACGGCATCCGGCACGCTCCGGCAGGCTACCGCGACTTTTCCGTGCCGACAGGAACCAGCGGTTCGACGATGACGGATCCCTTCGGCAGCCTGCCGAACGCGAGGTCCGCCTTGCGCTGCATTTCCTTCTTGAACGTTGACAGGTTCAACCTCTCGGTCGAGCGCGTCCAGATCGTGACGTTGCCCGACGTGCCAACGCGTGAACCCGTGAGGGATGCGAGTTCCTGCTGGTAGTGGCGCTCCGCCCGCCGCAACGCAACCGCGTCACCGTAGGTTGTTTTCAACTCGCGCCAGATCGCGTTGGCGGCACCCCGCTCGGCGGGCGATGCCTGCGCCCATGCCGATGCAAGTCCGGATTCGAACGCCTCATCCTTGCGTTCGGCGGCCAGCGCGAGCCACGCAAGGCCGCGCGGCTTGTCCACCGGAACGCCGAGGCCCCGGATGTAGGCGATGCCGAGGTCGTACTGCGCGTCCTTGACGGCCCATCCCGCGGCGATTTCCCACATCTGCACCGCGACGCGCTGATCGCCACGACGGAAGTAATCGCAGCCCTTGTGAAAGTAGTACAGGCCCGGCAGGAAACTGCTGTCTTCCTCGGCAAGGCCGAACGCGTGTGCAGGCGCGCCTGCGCCAGCCAGCAGTCCGAGCGCCATCAAGACACCGGCGCTCCACCGCGCAAACGAACCGGCGGCGAACCTCGGGTACATCATGCAGCCTTGTTACTCCCTGGTTCCGCCAAATTCAACCCCTCGTTTCGCTGTTCCGGCATTCAAGTCCGCGCGGATCAGGAGTGAGGCGTCTGCTGTCGAGCTTCAGCAGGTCGGGGTGATTGCAATGAACCCCGACGTGGGACCGAACCGAAGCGCATCGATGTCGAGCCTCGCTTCGCTCAGCCCGGCCCGTGCATCGCATCACTCACCGGTCCGGAAACGAGAGCAACTCCGGAATGTACCCCGCGTAGTTCCGCCAACGGCCGACGGACCGGGTGTAGACCGGTTGCCGCGCCTGCCAGAGGCTGGCGGTGTTGATCGACCCCGGCTTGTCATCGGCGGACGCCGGCTCCGCGGGTGGAATGCCGATCCACTCGGCCAGCGCCGCGATTTCACGCGCCGGGTCGGTCGCCAGTGCCTCGTAGGCGACGCTGCGGATTGCAGCGGGATAGCGTGTGCGCCAATGCGCCATCAGCTTGTCGCAACCCTGCTGCATCGCGGCGATGTCCGCGAAGTCGGACGCGAACGCATAAGTCGCGTCGATGAACGATTGCATCCACAGCGACAGCGCGTTGTCGCGGGCGTTGCGCGTCATGTGGACGAAGCGTGCGTGTGGCCACAGCGCCATCGCCAGTTCGATGTTGACGAGGTTCAGCGGCTGCTTGTCGATGAACCAGAGCGCGTCGCCCCCGTCGTCGCGCACGAGGTGGGCGGCGTACTCGGCGGCAAGCGCATCGAGTTGCCGTGCGTCCGGTGCGCCGGCTGCCGGCAGCTTCTGCGCGATCTTCCACAGCCAACCGAGTTCGCCACGGTTGCGGACCCGCGGCAGCCGCGACAACAGCTCCGCGACCAGCGTCGTGCCCGAGCGCGGCATGCCGACGATGAAGATCGGCGTGAACGGATCGGCGTCCGGTGCGCGCCGCAGCGGCAACGGCGGCGCCGCGATCCGCGCCGCGACCTTGCGCCGCCATTGCTTGCGCGACACGGGGGCCAGCCGGCGCGCGATCGCGTTCGCCTCGGCGAAACTCCGCGCCGCCGCGGCGTAGTCGCCGATGTCGTCATGCGCCTTGCCGGTCGCGAACGCGAGGTTCATCCGCGCGCGATCGCCGAGGTCGGACCGCCCTGAGCACTCGGCAAACAGCGCGAAATCCGGATGCGATGCGTCGCGGTAACGCTGCGCCATGGCGAGGCCGTACGGCACATTCCATTCGGGCGCCTGCGGGCTGTGTGCATGGGCGAACAGGAGGCGCTCCCGTGCCCGCCCGAAGTCGCCGAGCTGCACCGCATACATGCCGGCATAGGCGTGGATGCGCGGGTCCTTCGAACCCTGCGCGATCTCGCCTTCGGCGATGTCACGCGCGACGTCCTCGCGTTCGAGTGCGTCGAGGAGGTCCATCGCGCGGAACGCGATCTCGAGCGGCTGGCGATGGGCGACGAATGCGGCGCGCAGCACATCGCCGGCCGCGCCGACGCGCCCGGCGTCACCGAGCAGCCGCGCCAGCGTCAGCGCGCCCGCCGCGTGTGCCGGGTCGGCGGACAGGAGCTCGCGCAGCAACGCCGCCGCCGCGTCGCCGCGGCCGGCATCGCGCTCGAGGCCCGACAGCGCGAACGTGAGGTTCCCGTCGTGCGGGAATCGCTCGTGAGCCGCGGCCATCACCGCGCGCGCCGTGCCCGCGGCCCTGCGCAACACGAGCTGCCGCGCACACGCGAGCCAATCGCCCGCCGGCTTCGCACCAAGTGCTGCAATCAGCGCGGTCTGCGCCTCGGGTTCGCGTCCGGCAGCGGCATCGGCCGCGAAGCGCGCGGCGAGTCCGTCGACGTCCGGTTCCGCTGCCATGCTCATCGCGGCTCCGGGACCATGCGGGGCCTCTCCAGGGCGGTGCGGAGCGGGTCGAGCAACGTTCCATAGCGTGCGGCGCGCGACGTGTCCCTTCGCAGCGGTTCGCGCACCTGCGCTGCGCTCGGGGTGCCGACCGCGCGCGGGTTGCGATGGAACGCGACGCAGGCCGGATCGAACGGCAAGCCGCAGGATTCGAGGAGCGAACGGATCGTGGCCTCCGGGTCCTCGAGGAGCTTCTCGTGGTCGAGTTCGTGGAGTGCGCGCGGGTGGAGGATCCGCATCGCCGCCACGAAGCGGTCGAAGTCATGCCAGTACGCAGCCAGGTCCTCGAACGAGTTCGCGTACAGGTTGCCGGGCAGGCGCTGGCGATAGCACGCAAGGCAGGTTTCCAGCGGATCGCGCCGGCACACCACGATCCTCGCGCCCGGGAGCATCGCGCGGATCGCACCGGCATGCAGCCAGTTGCCGGGCATCTTGTCGACCATGCGGGGCCGCTCGCGGCGGCGGAATGCGGTCCGCTCGAGGTACTGCGCGCCCAGCCGCGCCCAGTCATCCGGGCTTGCGCTGGCGACCCACCCCGGGTACGACGCGTCCCGCCGCCGCCCTTCGCCGGCGATGACCAGTGCAAGGTCGGGCAGCTCGCCGGCGCCTTCGACTTCCGGGTGCGAGGCGAGGATCTGTTCGGCCAGCGTCGTCCCCGAGCGTGGCAGTCCGGTGATGAAGATGATCCCGTGTCCCGCATCCGGTGGTGCAAGCGAGGCGGGTGGTGGCGTGAACGCGGCAACGACGGCGTCGACCGTGCGCGAGAACGCAGCCGCTGGCCAGGGCTGTCGCGCGGCGGCCTGCGCCTTGGCCCGCGACAGTTGGGCCAGGGACTCGTCGAGGCGCCCGGCATCCTCGAACGCGCGGGCGAGGGCGTATCCGATCGCGATGCGGTCCTCCGGTGTCGCTTCACTCCGCACGAGCGCCGCTTGCATCGCCGTGCGATCGGCGTCGTCGAACGGTGCAGCGCGAAGCTCGGCAAGTCCCCACCATGCGCCGCCGCACCACGGAGCGCGTTCGATCAGCGAACGGTAGGCAGCCAGCGCGGCGTCGGTTGCGCCACGCATCCGCAGCAGGTCCGCGAGCTGGAGCTGCGCCTGCAGGTTTTGCGGCGACTGCGCGGCGACTTCCCGCAACGATCGTTCGGCCTCGTCGAGGCGCCCACGGCGAACCTGCAGGATGCCGAGGTTGTAGGTCGCCGCCGTGTTCCCGGGTTGCAGGCGGCGTGCGGCTTCGAGCGCGATGATCGCGGCGTCGAGATCGCCGGCCTCGGCGAGGATCGTGGCGAACGTGTTCTGGAATACGGCGCTGGCGGGGTGCGCCGCGATTGCGCGCCGCATCGTGGCGACGGCCGCGGCGTGTTCGCCGCGCCCACTCAGAAGCCCGGCCTCGAGCCGCAGCACTTCGGGGTGGTCCGGGTAGGCCGCGGCGAGCGGTTGGAGCGCGGCGGCGGCGCGCGCGAACTCGCCGCGGTCGAGCGCCCGCGCGGCGGCACCGAAATGCTGTTTCGCGGCGGAGTCAAATCCGGCAGTCGTTGCAGTCATTGGTGGCCCTTGGCCGGTCGGGGCGGGAGCGCCGGGCGCCGTGGTCCGGGCGCCCGCCCGGGGTGGCACCCTGTGGCACACTCCGGGAGTCCGGTCCACACTTCACGTCCATGCCGCCATCACGTGCCACGGGTGCGGGTCCGGGCTATGCCGAGGCCGAGCGCCTGTGGCAAGCCGACCGCGCGACGGAAGCCGAGGCGATTCTACGCGAACTGGTCGCGCGCGATCCGCACCGCGAGGACGCCCCGCTGTTGCTGGCGACGATCGAGCGCGACAGTGGCCGCTTCGGTGCGGCTGCATCGACGTTGTTCGATGCCTGCCGGCGCCAGGGTTTCCCGGTCGACTTCACGTTGCGCGCCGCCCAGTTCCTGCAACGTTGCCAACGGCCGGGACTGGCGGCCGATGCTTGCGAAGCGGCTCTGGCGGGTGGCGCGGGCGGACCCGAGCTCCACGCCGTGGCCGGCAACATGCGGCTCGAATGCGGGGCGTTCGCCGCCGCTCGGACGCACTACCTCGCCGCCCTCGATGGCGGCATCGACCTCGAACGCTGGTTCGTGCTCGCCGCCCTGGCGCGCACCCAGCGTTACGACGATGCGGAGCATCCGGACTTCGCGCGGTTTCGTGGCCACGTCGAATCCGACGGTGCCTCACCGCGCGCCCGTGCGGCCACCTTGTTCGGTCTCGCCAAGGCGAGCGACGATGTCGGCGACGTGGTGGCGGCGGTCGCCGCGCTGCGCAAGGGGAACGCACTCGTGCGCGGCATCGTGCCGTGGTCGCCGTCGGTCTGGGACCAGTCGGTCCGGGCGCGGCAGCAGGAACGACCTTCCGCACTGCCGGCGTCCGATGGTTTCGCACCGGTGTTCGTCGTCGGCCTGCCGCGCAGCGGCACGACGTTGACGGCCTCGCTGCTCGCGCGCCGCACCGGCGCGCGCGACCGTGGCGAACTGCGCACCTTCGGCTATGTCGCCAACACGTTGATTGCCGGCCGGCATCTCGCCGACTCCGGAGCACTGTCCGAGGGAGCACGGTTGTACCGTGCGCATGCGGTGCAGGACGACGCGCCGGCGGTGGCCTACATCGACCAGGATCCGCTGAACTTCCGCTGGCTGCATCTCGTGACGGCGATGTTTCCCGGGGCGCGCATCGTCCACTGCATGCGTGCGCGGCGGGACGTCGTGTTGTCGCTGTGGAGCCAGGACTTCGCGCACCCGGACGAAGCGTTCGCCTTCGATTTTCCATCGATCGTGGGCTTCGCGGAGGGTCACGACCGCCTGCTGCGGCACTGGCACCGCACGTTGCGCACGCCCATCGAGACCGTGCATTACGAATCGCTGGTTGCAGACCCGGACGGGGTCATCGGTGAACTCGCGCACCGCCTCGGCTTGCCGGAATCCCCGGCGTCGCAAGCGCCTGATGCGCCGATCGAGTCGGCCAGCCTCTGGCAGGCCCGCCAGCCGGTCTACACGACGTCGGTGGGCCGCTGGCGGCGCTACCTGCCGTTCGTGCCCGAGCTCGCGGCCGGATTCGACGATCCCCCCGCGCGGGCCTGATTGCCCACGCGGTCAGTACGCCGCCGTCTCGAGGTCTTCCTGCATCGGCGAATCGCCGCCTTCGGCCAGCCGGATCTTGAGCGCGAGGCCATCGCGCGAATCGGCGTGGTTGAGCGCTTCCTCGAGTTCGATCTTGCCTTCCTTGTACAGCGCGTACAGCGACTGGTCGAAGGTCTGCATGCCTTCCTGCAGGCTGCGGTCCATCGCTTCCTTGACCTCGTGGATCTGGCCGCGGCGGAGCAGGTCGCGGATGTGCGGCGTGTTGATCAGCACTTCGACCGCGGGCAGGCGGTGGCCGTCCTTGCCCATCACGAGGCGCTGGCTGATGACGGCTTTCAGGTTCAGCGCGACGTTCATCAGGATGTTCTTGTGCGCGGCATCCGGGAAGAAGTTCAGGATGCGTTCGATCGTCTGGTCGGCGTTGTTCGAGTGCAGCGTCGCGAGGCACAGGTGCCCGGTTTCCGAGAACGTGATCGCGGCCTCCATCGTGTCGGCATCGCGGATCTCGCCGATCAGGATCACGTCGGGCGCCTCGCGCATCGCGTTCTTCAGTGCTTCGTGGTAGCTGTGCGTGTCGAGGCCGACTTCGCGCTGGTTGACGACCGACTTCTTGTGCCGGTAGAGGTATTCGATCGGATCCTCGATCGTCAGGATGTGTCCGGAGGTGTTCTGGTTGCGGTGGTCGATCATCGATGCCAAGGTCGTCGACTTGCCCGAGCCGGTCGCGCCGACCAGCAACACGAGGCCGCGCGGTTCCATGATGATCTGCTTGAACAACGGCGGCAGGCGCAACTGCTCGATGGTCGGGATCTCGCTCTTGATCGCGCGGATCACCATGCCGACCTCGCCGCGCTGCTTGAACACGTTGATGCGAAAACGCCCGGCGTCCTTGACCGCGATCGCCATGTTCAGCTCGAGCGCCTTCTCGAACTGCGGTACCTGGCCTTCGTCCATCAGCGAATAGGCGATCTTCTTCACCATGCCGCCCGGCAAGCCGGTGTTGCCGAGCGGGTACAGCCGCCCTTCGACCTTGATGTTCACCGGCGCGCCGGTGGTCAGGAACATGTCCGAGGCACCCTTCTCGGTCATGAGCTTGAGGAAGTAACCGATATCCACGTCTCTCCCCTCGAATGCGCGTCGTCCGACGCGGCCGTTGCCAAACCGGGGCCGCGGTTCCCACAATAGGCGGGGCGGCAAGCCCCGCGCGAGCAGCACTCCTTATGACACCACGGACGACAAAAATCCATGCGTTCATCACGGTTTCGGCCGTGCTGGGCCTTGCCGCCTGCAGCCCGGCCCGCCCGCCGTTGGCGGACCTCGATGCCGCGGCGCGTGGTTTGGCCGCGGCGCGGGCCGCCAATGCGCCGATGCTGGCACCCGCGGATTTCACCGCCGCCCGCAGCCGGCTCGACCAGGCGCAGTCGGCCGAACAGGATGGCGACTTCGACGCGGCAGGTTGGTTCGCGCGTGAATCGGCGGCCAGCAGCGAACTCGCCGAAGCGCGGGCGCGGGCGGCGACATTGCGCAAGGCCATCGACCAGTTGCGCACGCAGAACGCCGACCTTCGGGCGAACCTCGGGCCGGACGCGCCACCGGGGGACGGTCAATGATCGTGTCGGCCCGCCGTCTTGCCGTCCTCGCCGCCGGTGCCTGCATCGCCGCTTCTGCGCTGGCGCGCGACGACGCCTACTCCCGTCTCGTTGGCGAGTTCAATGCACTGGCGACGACTCCGTCAGTCGTCAAGGATGCACCGGCGCAACTGGCGCTCGCGCGCGGCACGCTCGACCAGCTTGCCGATGCGGGCCGCAAGGCACGTCCGCATCTCGAGTACATCGCGCAACAGCGGATCGACATCGTGCGTGCGGCGGTCGAGGTGGCAACGCTGACGCGCGAGCGGGACACGTTGCAACGCGAGCACGACCGACTCCTGCTGGCCGCGGCCCGTCGCGATGCCGCGCAGGCTCGCGTGGAACTCGAGAAACAGCGGCTGCAGGCACAGATCCGCACGGAGGAAGCCGAACGGCTGGCCAGCGAGGCGGAGGCGGCCCGGACCCAGGAAGCGGAAGCGACCAAGGCGGCGCAGGCGGCGCAGGCGACGGCAATGCAGGCGAAGAAGATGGCGGCGACGCAAGCCCAAGCCGCGGCACTGGCGAAGAAGGAAGCCGAACTCGCGTCGTCGCTCGGTGGTTCCGGGTCCGGCAAGGCATCGCCGTCGGCTCCACGCGTGCACCGCATTCCGGTGCGGATCTTTGTGTCCGACAAAGCCGTGTTCGCGGCGGGCAGCTCGGCCGCGATCCGGGATGCGGCGGCGTTCGTCAAGGCCGCCGGAACGCCGGTGCGGATCGAGATGCGGGCCGCGACGAAGGCGCTGGCCGAGCAGCGGGCGCAGGCGCTGCGCAAGGCGCTGGTGGAAACCGGCATTGCCGGCACCCGCCTGACGATTTCCGCAGCGGCCGCAAAGGCCGCGCGCGTCGAACTGGTGGCTCGTCCGTCGGGCGACTGAATCCACCATCGGCCGTGCTGCCTGCGGGCTGGAGCGCCATTGGGCACGGGGTCTGGCCTGGATTCCTGAACTGTCGGCCGGCGGCGCCCGTCGACCTCCGAAGGGCCACCCGGCCGGCATTGGAAACGCCCGCATCGACCGTTATAAGATTCACGGACGGACCGTAAACAGGGGGTCCGAATGTGCCCGGACCCGGCCGCGTGCCGGCCGTGTGTCTCGAGCAGCGGATGCTTCGTTCCAGGAGCAGTTCTTCGGAGGTCATATGTCAGTTCTGTCAGGCGCCCGCAGCGGGTGGATGCTCGGCTGCGCGTTGGCGGCCATGGTCGTTGCAGGTGCCGGCATCTTGGCGCCGGAAGTTGCCGGTGCCTTTCCGGCCACGATGCAACTGGCTTCGTTGAAGCCGGAAAACGGCGGGAACGGAACCGTCGGTGTCGTGTTCAACAGCGCGCTGGGCCTGCAATCCGGCAACGCCTTGAGCAACGTCAGGGTCGTCGGCGATATCAATGGTGACGGCATTGCCGACATTGCGATGGGAGTCCCGCAGTACGACAACCCCAATGTCTCCACCGGTGTCGTGTTCGTCGTGTTCGGCGCGTCAGGGTGGCCGGCGCGCTTCGATCTCGGAGACCCTGGATGGAACGAACGGCTTCCGGCTCGATCCGGGCACCCAGATCAACGACCTGTACCTTGGGCGGCTGTTGGCGCCGGGCGGAGACGTCAACGCCGACGGTCGGCAGGACCTGTTGCTCGCTTCCCAGCAACGGGCGTACGCGGTATTCGGGCACGCCCCGGGTGATCCGGCTTTCGCGGCCGAGATCACGTTGCCCGCCCTCGACGGAACGGATGGTTTCCTCATCACCGCACCGGCCGGTTCCGGATACAACTCGATCACCGGGCTCGATACCGGCGATACCGACGGCGATGGCGTCTCGGATGTGGTCGCAGCCGATCAGTACTACCCGCTCTTCACGGCCCCGGTGGGCGCGATCTTCTCGGTCTACGGCCACGCCGACCCGTTCGGTTCGCAGTTTTCACTCGATGGCGTCGACGGCACCAACGGATTCCGGATGGATGGCGCGGCCGCGAACCAGGCGTTCGGCGGCATGCTGTCGTCGAGCAGCGACCTCAGCGGTGACGGACTCACCGATTTCGTGACGGTCGACAACTACGGTGCCGAAGGGGTGATCGTGTTCGGAACGCCGGGACCGCACCCCGCGTCGTTCACGATCCCGACGCTCGATGGCACCAATGGTTTCCGGTTCGTCGGCGATGGCCTCTCGAATTTCAACGTTGCCACGGGTGGTGACATCAATGCCGACGGCAAGCCGGACATGATGTTCTGCGAAGGCACCATCAGCCCGGGCCACAGCTTTCCCGGCCGTTCCTGTTACGTCGTGTTCGGCAGCGCGACGGGCTATCCGGCAACGCTGACTCCGGCACAACTCGACGGCACCAACGGCTTCACCTACCAGGCCGAGCCCTACGCGACGAAGACCGGGGCCCAGGCCGCGATGGTCGGCGACATCAACAACGACGGGTACGACGATCTCGCGATCGGCACGGCAACCTTCCTGTTGCCCTCCGGCGGCAACCGCACCCTGGTGCACGTCATCTTCGGCAGCCCGAACGGCTTTCCGGCGACACTCGACCAGACTTACCTCGATGGCGTGCACGGTTTCCTGATCGATGCGCTCAGTACCGGCGCCTATGTGACGGGTGTTTCCGGAGGTGGCGACGTCAATGGCGATGGCGTCGATGACCTCGTGGTCTCGACCAGCAGTTCCAGCGAGGGCTCCATCGGCGACTTCGTCTACGTCGTCTACGGCAAGGGTGACGTGATCTTCCAGAACGGGTTCGATGCGCCGAATTGAGGGATCGCCGGCACGGCGCGGTCCTTGGTTCCTGTCCGAGTGAAGTGTGCACCCCGTCGCCCGAATGAAGGACGAACACCGCCTTCAGGCGTGTTCGTCCGGGTACCTGATGACCCCCGGGATGGACGTCCCCGGGGATCGGGCCAGGAGTGGTTGTCGAGCTGTCCCGGCTCGGGTCGTATTCTTCCATGACATTGTTTATGAAGGATTTTTACCAGCGTCATTGGAGCGAGCCAACCGTTGGCTCCAGCTTTCCGAGGTTGCCAATTCCGGGGTGAAGGAGTAGCGTGTCCCTCCCGAGTGGCCACGCTGTCCAGCCCGCCGCTCGGGCCCAAGCCCGGAGCATGAGCGCGACCAAAGCAATCCTCGAGTCCCGTCTTCCGGTGTCCCCGGGAGAAGGGCGTGCGGGCGGAAGAAACCTGGCAGTGGCTTCCACCCCATGACCTTAAGGGCTCGCGGCGCATCGATCCACTCTGTCCGCGGGCGGCTTCGGTTCCGAAGCCATTTCGCAAGCTTGGTGTTCTCGTCCCGCAGCGCAGTAGCCGGCTTCGTGCCGGCTCACTGCGCCAGCGGTTTCCCTGCGCGCCTGTCGAGGAGGTCAGCTGATGTTTGAACAGCACGAGCAAGCGGAAGTCGATGCGCTGATCCAGCACAACGCCGAGTTCCGGAGCCTGTACCACCGGCACCGGGAACTCGACGGCAAGGTTCGCGATGCGGAGCTCGGCGTGCTGGCGGTGGACGATGTGACCTTGCTCAACATGAAGAAGGAAAAGCTCCACGCCAAGGACCGGTTGACGCAGTTGTGGGCCTTGTGCCGCAGGGCCAGCGGCGTGGTGAGTGCCTGACCCGATCGTAACCTTCGAGTGACCGGTCGCCCGGTCCGTTGAATCCGGGCGACCCTGGGCGCGGTACTCCAGGTACCCGCGCCGCTTGTGGCATGCCTCCGTTGCCGGTTGATCGCCGCGCTGACCGCAGTGCTTCGGTGCGGCCTTCGTCGGCCTCTCGTGCCGGCCAGCCGGCGGGTGTGGCGGCAATGACCGCAAGCCATCGTCGTGGAGCGTCAACATGATTCGCCAATCCGTGCTCGAACTCATCGGCGACACCCCGATCGTGCAGGTGCGCCGCCTCGATACCGGACCGTGCACGCTGTTCCTGAAGCTCGAGTGCGTCAATCCCGGCGGATCGATCAAGGACCGGATCGGGATGTCGATGATCGAAGGCGCCGAGCGGGCCGGGAAGATCAAGCCCGGCGCGACGCTGGTCGAAGGCACCGCGGGCAACACTGGTCTCGGACTTGCGCTGGTTGCGCAGCAGAAGGGCTACAAGCTGATCCTCGTCGTTCCGGACAAGATGAGCCGCGAGAAGATCTTCAACCTCAAGGCGATGGGTGCCGATGTCGTGTTGACGCGCTCGGACGTCGCCAAGGGCCACCCCGACTACTACCAGGACCTGGCCGAACGGATTGCGCGCGATACTCCCGGCGCGTACTTCATCAACCAGTTCGGCAATCCGGACAATCCACTCGCGCATGAGTCGACGACCGGGCCGGAGATCTTCGCCCAGCTCGACGGCAAGGTCGACGCGGTCGTCGTCGGCTGCGGCTCATCGGGAACGATGACGGGGCTGTCGCGGTACTTTGCGCGGGTATCGCCGGCGACCGAGATCGTCCTCGCGGATCCGGTCGGCTCGATCCTCGCGCAATACATCAATGAAGGAACGTTGTCGGCCAAGTCGGCAAGCTGGCTGGTCGAAGGCATCGGCGAGGACTTCCTGCCGACCATCAGCGACTTCTCGCGGGTGAAGAAGGCGTACGCGATTTCGGATCGCGAAAGCTTCCTCACGGCACGCGAGCTGCTGGCGAAGGAGGGAATCCTCGGCGGCTCGTCGACCGGCACGCTGCTGGCCGCAGCGCTGCGCTATTGCCGGGAACAGGCCACGCCGAAGCGCGTCGTTACCCTGGTCTGCGACACCGGCAACAAGTACCTCGCCAGCTCACACGATGGTACTGGATGGTCGACAACGGCTTCATCGAGCGCCCGCAACATGGTGACTTGCGCGACCTCATCCTGCGTCCGTATGCGGCGCGCGACACGATCATCGTCTCGCCCGCGGATCTCCTGGTCACCGCATACAACCGGATGAAGCTCTATGACCGTGTCGCAGTTGCCGGTGATGGACGACGACCGCATCGTCGGCATCCTCGACGAGTCGGACCTGCTGCTGCACGTCCACGCCGACCAGGACCGTTTCCGCGATCCGGTCGCGACCGCGATGGTCAGCAAGCTCGAGATGCTGGACATGCAGGCGCCCATCGACGCACTGATGCCGGTCTTCGACCGCGGCCATGTCGCGATCGTGATGGACGGCAGCCGGTTCCTCGGCCTCATCACCCGCATCGACCTCCTGAACTTCCTGCGCCGGCGGGTCAACTGAGGATTCCACGTGTCCAAATCGTCCAGCAAGGCCACCACACCGCGCTCGAAGTCGCCATCCGGACTCGGCACCCGCGCGATCCACGCCGGCCAGCATCCCGACCCGTCGACCGGCGCGGTCATGACGCCGATTTACGCGACGTCGACCTATGCCCAGAAGAGCCCCGGTGTGCACCAGGGCTACGAATATTCGCGTACCCAGAATCCGACCCGGATGGCGTGGGAACGCTGCGTCGCGGACCTCGAAGGCGGCCGGCGCGGCTTCGCGTTCGCGTCGGGCATGGCGGCGACGGCGACGGTGCTGGAGCTGCTCGACTCCGGTAGCCACGTCATCGCGATGGATGATCTCTACGGTGGCAGCTACCGCCTGTTCGAGCGGGTGCGCCGGCGCAGCGCCGGGCTCGACTTCACCTTCGTCGACTTGAACGACGCCGCGGCGTTGCAGGCGGCATTGCGGCCGAATACCCGCCTCATCTGGGCCGAGACGCCGACCAACCCGATGCTGAAGCTGGTCGACCTCGGCCGGCTCGGCCAGTTCGCGCGCAAGCACGGGGTACTGCTCGCGGTCGACAACACGTTCAGCTCGCCGGTGCTGCAGCGCCCGCTGGAGCATGGCGCGGATTTGGTCGTGCATTCGGCGACGAAGTATCTCAATGGCCACTCGGACATGGTCGGCGGCGTCGCCATCGTCGGCGGCAACGACGAGCTCGCGGACCGCCTCGCGTTCCTGCAGAACTCCGTCGGCGCGATTGCCGGACCGTTCGACGCCTACCTCGCGTTGCGCGGCGGTGAAGACGCTGCACCTGCGCATGCGCGCGCATTGCGCGAATGCACTCGCGCTCGCGACGTGGCTCGAACATCATCCGGCCGTCGCGCGTGTGATCTACCCGGGCCTGAAGTCCCATCCGCAGCACGCGCTCGCGCGGCGCCAGATGGACGGTTTCGGCGGCATCGTCACGATCGAGGTGAAGGGCGGCCTCGGCAAGGCGCGGCGCGTGCTGGAGCGTTGCCGGCTGTTCGCGCTGGCGGAATCACTCGGCGGCGTCGAAAGCCTGATCGAACATCCGGCGATCATGACGCACGCATCGGTGCCACCGGCGAACCGGCGGCGCCTCGGCATCAGCGACGGATTGATCCGGCTGTCCGTGGGCGTCGAGGACGTCGACGACCTCAGGGCCGAACTCGAAGCAGCGCTCCGCTGACTGCCGCGGGGACGGTCGCCGCAGCTCGCTTACGGCCCGCCGCTCTGCTGGTCGATCGCCTGGTCGGTGCGCTTGGCCGATTCGTCCAGCACCTTTTGTATGTCGCGCGCCTTCTGCAAGTCCTGCAACTGGGCGTCGATCATCGTCTTTTGCGGCATGGCCGGCTTGGGCGCGGTTGGCGGGGCACTGCCGGAGCAACCCGCGAGGCCCGCGGCCAAGGCGAACACGGCGCTGATTCTGGGCATGGCCACACTCCGGGTCGGGATCGGCTAGAGTCTGCGCCGACCGTTACATTGCCGACAAGCGTCCGGAGACCGCCATGTCGAATCCGTCACGTTGGCGCCTCGATGGCCAGGTGGCGCTGGTCACGGGCGCGAGCCACGGCATCGGTTTCGCCTGTGCGCGCGAACTGCTTTCATTCGGAGCCGACGTGCTGCTCGTCGCGCGCGAGGAAGCCGGGCTCGAAGGCGCGCGCGGGGAGCTGGCGGATGAATTCGAGGGGCGCATCGTGCGGGTGCTGGCCGCCGATGTCGCCGATCCCGAGCAGCGCCTCGAGGTCTTCGACTGGATTGCCGACCTCGACGTCGAGCTGTCACTGCTGGTCAACAACGTCGGTGGCAACATCGGCAAGCCGACGCTCGAGGTGCGCGGGGACGAACTCGATTGGGTCATCGAAACGAACCTGAAGAGCGTGTTCGAGATGAGCCGCCTTGCCCACCCGCACCTCGCCGAACACGCCAATGCCGCCATCGTCAATGTCGCGTCGGTTTCGGGATTGACGCACGTTCGGACCGGGTCGGCCTACGGCATGACCAAGGCGGCGGTCATGCAACTGACCCGCAATCTCGCGTGCGAATGGGCCGAGGACGGCATCCGCGTCAACGCGGTCGCGCCGTGGTACATCCGCACGCGACGCACCGAGCCCGACCTGTCCGACCCGGACCGACTCGAGGAAGTCCTCGAGCGGACGCCGATGCGGCGCGTCGGTGAAGCCGAGGAAGTCGCCGCGGCAGCCGCATTCCTCTGCCTGCCGGCCGCCAGCTACATCACCGGTGAAGTCATCGCCGTCGACGGCGGATTCCTGCACTACGGGTTCTGAGTGCGAATTGCCGCCATCATCACGTTCTTCGACGACGACGCGTACTTCCCGGCCGCGCTGGCCTCGGTACGTGCGCAGACCCGTCGTCCGGACGAGATCATCGTCGTCGACGATGCGTCGCCCCCCTGGCTCGCAACGAGCCTCGAGGGCCTTCCGCCCGATGTCCGCGTCATCCGCCACGCCGTGAATCGCGGTGTCGGCGCGGCGCGCCAGACCGGCGCCGGCGCGACCCGATCGGACTGGCTGGCCTATCTCGACGGCGATGACGAGTGGTGCCCGGAAAAGCTCGAACGGCAGGCTGCGTTCCTTCTGCGGCGTCCGGAACTCGATGCGGTGCACACCGGCGTCACGGCATTCCGGCGCGATGGCAGCGAGGCGCATTGCGTGCGCAAGCCGGACCCGTTGGGAGTCGCGGACGCTCTGCGGGAGACGCACATGTTGCCTTCGGCGCTGCTGCTGCGGCACGCGGCGCTCGATGCCATCGGCGGATGGGATACGCGCCGCATCATGACGGAAGACCGCGACCTTGCCATTCGCCTCGCCGTGGCCGGCCGGCGTATCGGTTTCCTCCCCGAACCGCTGACGCGCCTGCGCCGCTTCGATCACGGCAACCTCACCAGCCGGAAGTGGCGGACCATGCAGGCCGATCTCGCGGTGGTCGCCAAACACCGCATGCTCTACCGCAAGACGTTGGGCCTCGTCGGTACGCTCGCAGTCTGCGTCGGCGCGGTGGCCGGGCTCAGCCGTGGCACCACGCTGACCGGGCGCTGCCTGCGGAAACTCGCGACGGTGCTCGCCAGCCGCGGCCCGCCGGTTCCGCCGACGGAGCCCGCTGCGTGACCGAAGTCACAACGCGGAGATCGCGATCACCGCGGCCGCTTGCGTGGCGATAGGATGCGCAGCACGAGCAGGTTGGAACACCACGCATGCAGTTCGGACGCACGCTGTTGTTGCTGCTGATCGGGTTGTCCACCATCGGGCAAGCGCGCGCGGCGGAATCGATCGCGTTGTCGCGTCTCGAGGGTGCCGCTGGAATCGATGCGACGGATCGGATCGTCGCGGGCGGTTTTGCCGGCCAGTTCGTCCCTGAACCCTTCGCGGCGCTGGTGCCATCGCCTGCCGGTGGAACCTGGTATCGCCTCTCCCTGGTTTCGGACTGGGATGAAACCGCGCCACCACTGCTGACCATCGGCGATCCGGCCGGGCTCGAAGTTCGCGCGTACATGCCACCGGACTACGAGGGTCACGAATCGAGCATTGCCGGTGGCGGGAATCCCGCCGGGTTCTCCGGGCATGACCTCGTGTTCCCGCTGCCCGGCACGTTGCGCGCGGACGAACCCGTTTACCTCCATGTCGCTCCGGCCACGGCGGTCCCGCGGCCGTTGTCGGTAACGAGCGTCACGGCCTTCCGGACCGCGGACGTCGTGCGGACGCGGCTCGACGTACTGTTCCCGGCGGTGCAGATCGCGACGATCCTGGTGATGCTGGCATTCTTTCTCGCCTTGCGCGACCGGATGTACGCGCACTTCGTCGGCTATGCCGTTTGCCTCCTGCTGTTCGAGATCCTGAGTTCGGGGCTCGCCTACGACCTTCCGGGGCTTGCGTGGCTGGGGGTGTTCGGCCTCGGCGCGGTATGGCTGTCGGCGCTGGCCGGCCTTGCGTTCGACATCGAGTTCACGCGCCGCTTCCTCGATACGCGGCGTCGGCTGCCGCGGCTCGACGTGGTGCTCGGCGCGCTGCAGTGGCCGATCCTGGTCGTGGCCGGATGCGCGCTGATTCCGGTCTTGACCCGCAACGGATGGATCGAAAGCGCCGCAACGCTGGTGTTCCTCGCGGGCATTCCGCTGCTGACGGTCACTGCGTTGAAGTCGTGGTGGCACGGTATGCGCCACAGTGCGATTTACCTCGTCGCCTGGTCACCGGGGTTCATCCTGATCGTGCTGCGCGTGCTGCAGATGCGGCTCGAATGGCCGCTTCCGGGTTGGCTCGAGTTCGGCATCCCGGCGGCACTCGCGTTCGCGAATCTCGTGATCGCCTACGGCCTCGCCGAGTCGACGCTGGCGGTCCGGCATGAACGTGATGCCGCGCATCGCCTCGCCGAACGTGACCCACTGACGGGTTTGCTGAACCGCCGTGCGATCCAGCAGCGGTTGCGTACCGCCTTCGCCCACGCGCGTCTTGCCGGAATGCCGCTGTCGGTATTGTTCATCGACATCGATCATTTCAAGCGCATCAACGACAGTTACGGCCATCGTGCGGGCGACGAATGCCTGCGTGCCGTCGTCGTCCCGATCGAACGCGAGCTCCGGCACGGCGACCTGATGGGTCGTTACGGTGGGGAGGAATTCGTCGTCGTGCTCGCCAACACCACCGATGCGCAGGCCGAGGCGGTGGCCGAACGGATCCGCAACCGCGTGCAGAACGAACCGCTGCTCGTTTCCGGGATCCGCATCGAACTCACCGTCAGCATCGGCGTTGCCATGGCCGATGCGACCGCTCGGACTTCCGATGACCTGATCGAACGCGCCGATGCGGCGCTCTACCGCGCGAAGTCGAGTGGACGCAATCTGGTCGTCAAGCTCGTCGAACCCGTTTCGTTTGTCGCCGGATCCGAAACCGTGCACTAGGCTGCTGCGCGCCGCGCCGGCCAAATAGTGCTCTCGCTCACTCCGTGAGCGACCGCATTTCAGTGACTCAAGCTTCCGCACTGCGCGCGGCCCGGAGCAAAAGCTTCCGCTCTTCGAGCGGGTTACTTTCCTTGCGGGGAAAGTAACCAAAGCCATTGCGCCGGGCAGGCCGGTTGCCGCGACCTCGTGTCGCGGCAACGCTCCTGCGCTTCTCGCCGAATGGCGGCCGCGCCGAACTCGTGCATCCGTGCACTCGATCATGCGGCGCTTGCTCCGCCATTCGGCTGCGAGGCTCGGCGGCCTGCAACGGCGCTGGCAGAGCTCGCTTCGCTGACGGCCATCCCTGGCCTTCGTTGCGGCAAGACTGCGATGACGCAGGCCATGGACGGCCGGACATTGAGCGACCGGCGCTGTTGCGCGCGGCCGAGGCGGCCCTGACGCGCCCGCGGGAAAGGCGCGCATGTTTGAGCACAAGGATGTGTGAGTTCGCGCCGGCGCGGGCGCGGCAGTGTCCCGCCGAGGGCAGCCGCCGTGACCGGATGTCACGGCGGCCCGGGCGCCCGGCGCCAATGGTTTTGGCCACTTTTGCCGAAACAAAAGTGGCTCGCTCACGCAGTGAGCGAAAGCACTTCTTGAGGCCGCTCGAAGAGCGGAAGCCTTGCTTTGAGCCCCGCGCAGCACCAAAGTCCGGGTTCGCGAGCCTGTCCCGAGCCCATCGAGGGATTCATCCGCATCCCGCGTCACTCGCGGGGTGGGAAAGACGCATCAATGCAGGTTGCGAAACGTTTCCGGGTCGAACGCATCGACCTGGATGACTTCTTCCCGCGCGTCTCGCGCATCGTTCAACAATTCGTATTCGGCACCGGTGATGACGCCTGCGGCGACGCCGAGTTCGTCGAGTAACCATCCTGGCGCATGGTCGAGCCGCCCGGCCCGCACCGCATCGCGCAACTTGGTTTCGATGGGCAGCGCGCGCACGGCCTTGTCGAGCGCGGCTTCGAGCGCGCCGAGGCCGACTTCGCCCGGAGGCGGCACGAACACGTCCGGGGTCAGGGTCCGCCGTGCCTCGCGGTCTTCGAGGATCGTGCGCGCGACGCTGCGGCTCAACCGGTCCGCCGGTGGCCGGAACCGCGCGCCGAGCGGGAATACCAGCGAGCGCAGCCACCAGGCGACCGGGCGGTTCGGCAGGTTGTCGATCACGCCACGCAGGGCTTCCTGGATCCGGTACAGGCAAAGTTCGACCGACCAACGCAACAGCGCGAAGTTGGACGACGTCTTGGGGCCGTCGTGATAGCGTTTGGCGGCGGCACTCGCGAGGTACAGGTAGGCGAGGGCGTCGGCGAGCCGGCCGGACAGCATCTCGCGTCGCTTCAGGGCCGCGCCGAGCGTTCCCATCGCGGTGTCGGAGACGATCGCGAATGCCGCCGAGAGCCGGGACAGGTGCTGCAGGTAGCGGGTGGTGTCGTGTGCGTCCGGGTGGCCCGCGAGCCGCGATCCGGACAGGGCCAGCAGCAACGCGCGCACGCTCCGCGTGAACAGGAAATTGACGTGGCCGAAGATCGCGCGGTCGAACGCGGCAAGGTCGTTGGCCGCGACCGATGCGATCTCGTCGTGCACGAACGGATGGCAGCGGATCGCGCCCTGTCCGTAGATGATCATCGAACGGGTCAGGATGTTCGCGCCCTCGACGGTGATGCCGATCGGCACCGCGGCCCACGCCCGCGCGAGCGTGTTGCGCGGCCCGCGCTGGATCGCCGTTCCGGCGCGGATGTCCATCGCGTCGGTGACGACCTGGCGCATGCTGTCGGTGAGGTACGCCTTGACGATCGAGCCGATCACCGCGGGCTCTTCGCCACTGTCGAGCGCGCCACAGGTCAGGTCGCGTGCCGCGCCCATCATGTAAGTCAGCCCGGCAATCCGCGCCAGTGGTTCCTCGATGCCCTCGAAGCGGCCGATCGGCGTGTCGAACTGCTCACGCACCGTCGCGTACGCGCCGGACGTGCGCGTCGCCATCTGCGCGGCGCCGACCGCCAACGCCGGCAACGAGATGGAACGTCCGGCGGCGAGGCATTCCATCAGCATCCGCCAGCCGTGGCCGATTCCCTCGCGGCCACCGATCACCGCATCGAGCGGCACGCGCACGTCGCGGCCGACTGTCGGGCCGTTCTGGAACGGCACGCCCATCGGGTCGTGGCGCTGGCCGATTTCGACGCCCGGCGTGGCGCGTGGCACCAGGGCCAGCGTGATTCCGCGATCGCCGGGCGGACCCACGAGGCCGTCCGGATCCTCGAGCCGGAACGCGACGCCGATCAGCGTGGCGACCGGCGCCAACGTGATGTAGCGCTTCTTCCAGGTAAGGCGCACCGTCAGGGTTTCGACGCCGTCGACGACGGTCTTCTCGACGACGCCGGTCGATTGCGTCGCGGCCGCGTCGGAGCCCGCTTCGGGACCGGTCAGCGCGAAGCACGGGATCTCGTCGCCACTCGCAAGCTGCGGCAGATGACGCCGCCTCTGCGCATCGGTGCCGTACTTCACCAGCAGTTCGCCGGGCCCGAGCGAGTTCGGCACCATGACCGTCACCGCGGCGGCGACCGAGCGGCTGGCGATCCGGGTCACCACGCGCGAATGGGCGGTGGCCGAGAAGCCGAGTCCGCCGAACTCCTTCGGAATGATCATGCCGAAGAAGCGGTGCTCGCGCAGGAATGCCCAGATGGCCGGCGGCAGGTCACGCTGCTGGTGGATCGCCCAGTCGTCGAGGCGGCGGCACAATTCCTCCACCGGGCCGTCGAGGAACGCCTGCTCCTCCGCGGAAAGCCCGCGGATGTCGAAGCCGAGCAGCTTCGCGAAATCCGGCTGGCCGCCGAACAAGTCTCCATCCCACCACACGCTGCCGGCTTCGAGCGCGACGCGTTCGGTTTCGCCGAGGCGGGGCAGCAGCTTCGCGTAGCCCGGCATCACGAAGCGCGAGATCAGGAGGCGGCGCAGCGGCGGGATGCCGGTGAGGATCGCGACGATGATCCCGATCACGGCGCAGAGTCCGAACAACAGCGGATGGGCGATGCCTGCAAGCCGCCAGCCGGCGAGGCAAACCGCGCCGGCGGCAACCCAGGCGAGAAATCCGAGGCCGCGGAACGCGAGTGCAAGCAGCACGGCCACGGCGACGATGAGGATGATGACGGTTACCACGATGAACTCCCGCGGCTACGGATTCTCCGCACGGCTCTCTCTTCCCGGCAGCATGCGCGTCGCCGATGCTCGCAATCGCCGTGCACGCGCCAGTACACTTCGGCTGCCGGGTATGGCCGCCGCGCAGCCTACCGGCGCCGGCGCCGGATATCCGGAGACTCCCGATGCGCGGATTATGCCGTCCGGCATGCTGAACATCGGCGGACCCGGGTGCGCTCGGCAAGCCGGTTTCACGCTGACAGAAGGCGGGGAGGGCAACGATGGTCGACAAGCAGGAAATCGTCCGCGACTGGCTGCCGCGTTACACCGGCACGCCGCTCGACGAGTTCGGCGACTACGTGCTGCTGACCAACTTCAGCCACTACGTCGACGTTTTTGCCGGCATCGTCGGCGCCGAGATGCGCGGCCGCGACAAGGCCATGCCGAACGCGACCGCCGACGGCATCACGATGATCGACTTCGGCATGGGCAGCCCCAATGCGGCGACGGTGATGGACCTGCTGTCCGCGGTGCGCCCGAAGGCCGCGTTGTTCCTCGGCAAGTGCGGTGGCCTCAAGAAGAAGAACGCGCTCGGTGACCTCGTGCTGCCGATTGCCGCGATCCGCGGCGAGGGCACGTCGAACGACTACCTGCCGCCCGAAGTTCCGGCGTTGCCGGCGTTCCAGCTCCAGCGCGGCGTGTCGACGATGATCCGCGACTTCGGCCGCGACTACTGGACCGGCACCGTGTACTCGACCAACCGCCGCGTCTGGGAACACGACACCGGATTCAAGGCTTACCTGCGCAAGACCCGCTGCATGGCGATCGACATGGAAACCGCGACCATCTTCGCGGCCGGCTTTGCCAACGAGATCCCGTCCGGCGCGCTGCTGCTGGTGTCGGACCAGCCGATGATCCCGAGCGGCGTCAAGACCGCCGCCAGTGACCGTGCCGTAACGGCCGAGTTCGTCGATGCGCACATCCGCATCGGCATCGAAGCCCTGAAGCTCGTCCGCCGCCACGGCCGCAGCGTCAAGCACCTGCGGTTCGAGGAAGACCTCGAATCCGGGCCGGACGAGGAAACGGTCGCGAACTGAGCATTCCGGTCCGCGGACGGGAAACGATTCCGCTCCGTGGGCAACCGCTCGACCGGGGCGTACTCTTTTCGGCGACGGGATTGCGGTCGGGGCGCGTGTCCGACCCGGCGTCACGGTGCCTCGAACGAATCCGCGAAGATCCGGTCGGGCCCCGTGAATTCGCTGGTGCGTCCCATCGCGTCGGTGGTCGTGGCGGCCAGCGCGTGGCCTTGCGGGCCGGGAACGGTGAAATCCCGCCATTGCTGGGCATCACCGGCATCGATCATGTCGCTGCCCAGCCACTGCACGCCTTCGGCGTCGTCCACGCCCGCGGCGAGGTAGAAATCCACGCGCAGCGGATAGGCAGCATTCGCCGTGGCGGTGTCGACGCGATAACGCACGGTGTATTGGCCGGCGCTCCACGTGTAGCCGCCGAGATCGGGATGATTCATCAGCAGGTTCGCACCGCTGTCGGCATCGTCGGGGTCGTTGGGCGTGCGCCCGTTTTCGTCGAGGTCGATGCCGAGGCCGTTGTCATGCAGGCTGTTGCCGACGACTTCGGTCACGGCGTTGGCACCGCCCGCGACCACGACTGCCGGGCCGGAATTCCATGCGATCAGGTTGCCGCCGCCGATGATCGGCCAGCCGTTCACGACCGGCGAGTTGGTTCCCCAGCGCACGCCGCCGGCCAGGTTCGGCATCGGGGTCACTCCGTCCGCTCCGACGCCGATGTGGTTGCCTTCGACGCGGAACGCCATTCCGTCGGCGCCGAATCCGAGCAAGTGCACGCCGAAGCCGCCGGCCGATCCGATCACATTGCGTGCTCCGGGGTCGCTGCCGCCGATTTGTGCGGCGCCGCCGGGGAGCATGCGCAAGTGAATCGCGTCGCCCGATAGCGGCAGCGGCGCCAGTCCGTTGCGGGTGGTGCCAATGAGATTGCCCTGCACTGTGACGCTGGCCGAGGACTGGCTCCAGATGGCGCCGCTCTCGGCGACGATGAGGTTGCGCTTGGCCGGCGTCGTGCCGCCGATGTACCAAATGCCGCTGTTGAAGACGATGGCATTCTGCGTGCCGGCGGAGGTGAGTCCATCGACGTCGGTGCCGATGTGGCAACCTTCGATGCGGAAGGTCGCAGGTGATGCCGAGCCCAGGTTGATGGGAGCAGGGAAATGGCTGATGGCGAGGCCGCGAAACGTCGCCTCACCACTGGTGAGGCCAAGACCGATCGGGAAATTGCAGTTGCTGCAGTTCACGCCTGAAATTTCGATTGCGATGGTACCGTTCAAGCCGCCCTGCGCGGGCGTTGCCGTATTCGCCACGGCACCGGGCTGGGTCAAGCCGTCGATCGTGAGCGACTCGTTGATCGCACCGAGATACCCCGTCGGCGCGATGACGTGCGGCCCGCTGCCCGGGATTGCGAACGCAATCACGTCGACCGTCGGCGCCGGTTGGCCGGCGCTGCAATCGTCGTTGACCGCAAGGTTGGTGTTGGTCGCCTGCAGCGCCTCGCGCAGCGTGCACGAACCGTCGGCAGCAGAGCCATCGGCATCGCTGTTGACCGTGACCGTCGCCGCCGGCGCGCCTTGCGCGAGTGCCATCGCGGCGATGCAGGCGGCGGACAGGCCGGACTTCGGGATCGACTGTGACATGTCGGGGCCGTCGCCTCGTCAGCGGCCCGGAGCCGTGTACAGCGGTGACTTCTTGACCGCCGCATCGACTTCCTCGGGCGTCATGAGCAGCGAGGTTTGCGAGACCGCGCCGCCGCCCGCGGCCACCGTGAGCGCGACGGCGGCGCCACTTTCGGCGTCCGGAAAGTCGATGATGACGTAGGCATCCGTGTCGCCGAACGCGAAGTAGAACGACTCGACCTTGCCGCCGACCGACCTGGCGGCCTTCTGCACGGCGGCGCGCCGCTTGGAACCACCGTCCTTGATCAGTCCCTTGGCGCCGTCGGCGGTGTAGTTCACCCTCACCATGTACTTGGGCATCGTGGTCTCCCGTGAGTGTCAGTCGGCCCCGGCGGATGCGTTCGTGCGTTTCGACGGGGGAAAGTGAGCGTTTGCCCGGACGTGCCGGATGGCCGGGCAGGCGGAGAATCGCATCCTCGATTCGAATGCATATCGCGAACATAGGCCAGGAGTGGAAACTCGGCAATCGAAAAAAGGAATGCTGCCATTCCCCGGGCGAAGGGCGTCGCCGGACGTCCCGCTCGACTCAGCCATGGATGCCCTGCTCGAACCCGGGCTGGCGGTACTGGAACGGCCTGCCGGCCGCTCGCAACACTGTTGGTGAAGGTAGACAGGCGGCCTGTCGCGATGCATACGCCCCGAGACCGAGGCCCGATCGGCCTTTGAGGCGATTCCGGCCGGGTGTGCGTTGCCTAGACTCGCACTTTTCGCCGTGGGTTCACGGCATGCCCGGTCGGATTCGTCATGGTCAATCCCGTTTCGCGCGCGTTCGGCGCCGCGCTTGTGCTCGCTTCATTCGTGGCGTTGCCCGCACGGGGGGAGGTCGTCGCGGACGCCGTCGACTCCGAAGCGCGCGACCACACCGGTCAGGCCGCCGAAGGCTTGCCAGCGACCACGACTCCGCTCGACGTCGAATCGGACACCTGGATGGGCGAGGCGATCACCGTCACCGCAAGGGGTACGGCAGCCGACTGGCCTTCGGCTCTGGCGACCGAAGTCCTCGACTACACCAACGCGGTGGCCGAGCCGGCCGACTTCCAGGACTGGATCACGCGGGTACCCGGCGTCGGCGCGACCGGGCAGAACGGCATCTTCGAAACGTTCTCGATCCGCGGCGCCGGCGCCAACGAGATCCTGATCCTCGCCGCCGGCGTGCCGCTGGCCGCGCAGCGGCGCGCGGGCGTACCGGTGTCGTTCGTCGAGCCGTTCCTGCTCGGCGAAGTCAGTGTGACGCGCGGACCGGCGGTCGTGCACTTCGGCCCGGGCGCGCTCGGCGGCGCGGTCTCGTTCGAGCCGCGCTGGTTCACGGCGCCGTTCGCAACCGGGGGCTACGCGACCGGTGGCAACGAATGGAACGTCGCGGCCGGCACCGGTTCGGAACGGTTCTCGGTGGCCGCCGCGCGGCACCAGGCCGGCGACACCGAAGCGCCGGACGGCACGCCGCTCAACACGAGCTACGAGCGCGACAGCGCGACCTTGCAGTATCGCCATCGCGTCGGCGCGTTCGACATCGATGCGCTGCTGATGCCGTCGCGCACCACCGACATCGGCAAGTCCAACAGCCGCTATCCGGCACGCCAGACGACGACTTATCCCGATGACGACCACACGATCGGGCGGCTGCGCGTGCGCCACGACTCGGGATTCGAGGCCAGCGTCTACGCGCACGACCAGGAATTGCGCACGTTCAAGCAGAGCGTCGGCAAGCCGGACGAGTTCGCCAGCATCGCCAGCACCGATGGCGGCGCAACGTTGCAGCAGGTGTGGAAGGCCGGCAACTTCAGCAACGACGTCGGGATCGAATACTCGGGCCGCCGCGACGTGACCGGCTACGATGCCGTCGGTACGGAATCCGACCGCACCTACAGCCTTGATGGTGCAAGCGAAGACGCGTGGTCGTTGTTCGCGATCACCAACTGGCGGCCGTCGCCAAAGCTGACGCTCGAACTCGGCGCGCGCACGTCGTGGATCAAGCAGCATCAGTCCGGCGCGCATCCCGATGATGCGGACACCGCGTTCACTGCCGGCGCGGTGTGGGCGCCGGATGGCAACTCGCACTGGACGCTCAACCTCGCCTCGGGCTTCCGCTTCGCATCGCTCGAAGAGCGGTTCTTTACCGGCGTCACCGGCCGTGGCGAAATCGTCGGCAACCCGAATCTCGCGTCGGAACACTCGACCGGCATCGACCTCGGCTACGCGTGGTGGTCGGGCAACTGGAATGTCGACGTGCACGCCTGGCGCACCGACGTCGACGACCTGATCCAGAAGATCGAACTCGAACCGGACGTCGAGGGTTTCGTCAACGTCGGCGAGGCGACGTTGCACGGCGCCGAGGTCGTGGTCGGCTGGAAACCGGCAACGGACCTGACGCTGCGCGCCACCGCCGCCTCGGTGTACGGCGAGGACACCAGCATCGACGAGCCGCTGTACGGCATCCCGCCGCTCACCGCCAGCCTCGAAGCGGTCTGGGACATCGGCAACTTCCGCCTGTCCGGCCTCTACACCCACCGCTGGAACAAGGGCCGCCCGGGCTTCGAGGAACTCGAACGCGCCGACGTCGACATCGTCGACCTCGAAGCCCGCTACCGCATCAACGACGAGCTGGACCTCAAGTTCTACGTCCGCAACGCGTTCGACAAGCTCTACTACGCGACTGCCGACGAGCTGTCGACGTTCGCACCCGAACGGTCGGTGGGGGTGAGTTTGACGTGGGGGTTGAGGTGAGGGTGGTGCGGGAACTGCTTTGACCCGCTACTGCAAGCGACAGCGGTCTGTTCAACCACGAGTGGTACCTGGTGGCTATAGTGCATGCCTCGCTAGCGGGAGTCGAACCGACCCACAATCGGTACAAGGCGAAGCTGCCGATGACAGCGTGATTCACATCAATCAGCAAATCGCGAACCAGAGACGCCTCACTGCCTAAGGGCAAGTCGTCTCCACGCTATTTCCTACTTGCCTGCTCTGACAGGTAATGGACCGTTTCGCGGCATTCTGCTGATTAATGGACATGAGTGCTTGAAAGGTCGCAGTATCCTCCTGAGCTTGCGCTTGCCTTGCAAATAGGCGATATCGGCAGAAGGATCCAAACCAGGAAAATCGTAATCCCATCTTGTGGCCATGCGATAAGACAGGGGACGGTGCTCATGAAATTGTGATCTCG
Source organism: Lysobacterales bacterium (assembly GCA_046347015.1). Lineage (GTDB taxonomy): Bacteria > Pseudomonadota > Gammaproteobacteria > Xanthomonadales > Rhodanobacteraceae > Dokdonella_A. The sequence continues at coordinate 50,027 of JAXMHA010000007.1, forward strand.
TCTTCTACCCAATGGGCGGTCCTCTGCAGTAGCTGTGCGACACCACGTAAGATCGACGCATCGAAACCGAAACTAGATGTCCGATATGAGCTGGACGTGTACACGATTTCTCGCGGGGACTTTCGCTGATACTTGCCAGCCAGCTTTGCGGGGACGGAGAACAGTTGCCTCGTCACGATTTGGAACCTGACAGCCCGACCGTTCACGAATCTGGGTGTCACAGAGTACGGACGCCATGACGTGTTAGCGAAAGCGGCAGGAACGCCGCGCCGAGAAGAAACCGTCGAAACATGGCATCGCGTCTGAGCACCATTCGTACAACGCGTGCCAAGTGGCGAACTCGAAGTGAACACGATCTTGCCGTACTGGGGGGGATCGTCATGCGGGACTTCAGCGAGTTCGTACGACTATCGGGGCTGCCGCTCGTGCACATACTGGGCCAACTCCAGACCACATCGGGACCTTTGACATCTGGCGATCTATCGCGACGAGGTTGCCTCTGCAGGCGCAACAGCGAACTATATCAAGGGGCAACTCTTGGCGGTATTTACCGCCGACCAGACAAGCACTGAACCATGTACTTCTTGTCGCCATGGCAGAAGCCAAGATGATTTGAGTGTCAAGTTCGAGGAGAAAACGGTAGAAAGGAGATACTTCCGTGCCGCAGTTCCTTGCGCGGATTGGTCTACACCAAGATCTCGATGTACGCGAGCCGGCATGCCGGGGAGGGCGTCATGATTCCATCTTCGCGTAATCCCTCCTGATGGAACGCGATGGCTTCCCGGATTGCGCATCGGCCTCTTCGACGGTGTCGCCGGTGGCGAAGCAGCTGGAAGTGAATGTACGCCGAGAAATTTCCGGCTGCCCGTTCGATGACGATGCGCGCATGCTGGCTACCTCTTGACGTTGCTTGAGCTCCTCTCGTCAGGGAGAAGAAGCAGATGTGACGGCGCAATTCTCGTCTGGGCCCCCTTAGCCCAAGCCAATCCCCGGATCGCTTGCGAACATACAGACTTGCGCGGAATAGTGCGGAACTTCGTTCCGCACTCAGCCGTTCTTGAATGATCAATACCGCCCCACCGCCGCGTCGACCTCCCTTGCCCACGCGTCGATGCCACCGTTGACGTTCGCGACGTCGAGGAAGCCGAGTTCGCGGAAGTGTTCGGCGGCTTCGCGGCTGCGTTCGCCGTGGTGGCAGAGGAACGCGAGCGGCGTGTCCTTCGGCAGCGCGGCCAGTCGTTCATAGCTGTCGCCGTCAAGTACTTCGGCGTCCGTGAACGACGCGCGGGCGCGCTCGTCGGCGCCGCGCACGTCGATGACGGTAACCTTGCCGTCGCGAATCCTTTCGGCCAGCGCGTGGACATCGAGTGCCTTGACGGTGGGGGGCGCCTCCGGAAGATGGATTGCAAGGCCTTCGCCGTGCGGTGTCGTCGTCCAGTCGATGCTGGCGCCGCGCGCCCGTTTCGCGCTGGCCGGATCGAAACGCACCTCGAGGCCGCCGGCCGTCGCGACGATGTCGTGTTCGCCTTGCGGCCGGAACTCGAAACGCGGATGGAAACCGTTGTCGATGACGAGGAACAAGGCATCGTCACCGGAATCGGCGAGGGCGGCCTTGATGCGTTCCGCCGCCGCGCCGGTAATGGTGATCGCCGGCGGCGAACGGTCCGGAGGCGGTTTGCCGAGCAGCGTGAACAACTCGCCCGATGCGTACATCGACTGCACGAGATCGGCGCCGCCGACCAGTTCACCGCCGACATACAGTTGCGGAATGGTCGGCCACTGGCCGAACTCCTTGATGCCTTGCCGCAAGTCCGGGTCGCCCAGCACGTCGAAGGTCGCGTAGTCGTCGAGTACGTCGTCGAGGCAGCCGACGGCTGCGGCGGAAAACCCGCACTGTGGTGCGCGCCGCGTCCCCTTCATGAACAACACGACGGGGTTGGCGGCAAGCAGGGTTTCGATGCGTTGGCGAACGGTGGGGTCGAGGGACACGGCGATTCCTGGAGCAGGGGACGAGCGGGCGCGCGTCGCGTGCCGCACTCGCCATCTTACGCCGTGCGTCGCGGTGACGCGGAACGGTGCGCGCCGCGCCACCCGGGCCGGCGTGACAGCGAGTCCCCGGTCCGCGCACGCCAAGCGGACGGTCCACGGCGTTGGCCACCATCGACTTCCGGAGCCGGCAAACCTTGTGCGCGGATGTTTGCGGGCAACCCACCGCGACGCGTCAAGTCGCGTATTGTCGAGGCCTGCCGATGGCCGATCCGGTTCCAGCCCAATCCCGCAACGCAAGCTTGCGCCCGTGCGTTGCCGCGATGCGCGCGGCGACGGCTACACCCGTTTCCGCGCCGCCTTCCATGAAGCCCTGGTTGTCGAACGAGCAGTGTTCGCCCGCGAAGTACAGGTTTCCGACCGGCTCGCCGATCGCACCGCGGATCGTCGTCCACTGGCCCGGCGTGAAGCACGCGTAACTGCCGAGCGTCCACGGGTGCGTCGGCCAATGGAAGCGAGCCTCGCGAGCACCGCCGCGGGCCGCGGCGATCCCGGGAAAGATCGATTCGAGTTGACCTACTGCCACCGCGGCTTGCTGCGCCGGAGTGCCTGCGCCGATCGCGACGCCGTGCCGGCCGCCGACGAAGTTGGTGAGGATGCCGGCCGCGCCGGGTTGCATGCGACTGGTCTCCCACGTCGTTTGCAGCGGCAGGTCGCTGTACGTGCTGCCACTCATCGCGTGGCGGGTGCGCCAGACACGCTCGTCGAAGCCGATCATCAGCTTGGCATTGGTGCCGTAGCGCAGGTCGGCGATGGCGCGCTGCTTCCAGTCGGGCAGTTCGACGGCAAGGTTCACGCGCCGCAACGTCGTGAACGGAATCGCGAGCACGACGTGGTACGCGCGGACCTGCATGGCACCGGCGCCGCGTGCGAACGACAGGCGATAGCGGCCATCGGCGTCCTGCGCCACGGACTCCAGCGCGCAGCCGGTTTCAATGTGCCCTTCGAGCCCGGCGGCGAGGCGCTGCACGACGAGGTCGTTGCCGCCCCGCACGTGGTAGCGCTCGTCGCTCTCGCCGAAAATGCGGAAGTGATCGTCGCCGCTGCCGATGAAGGTCAGCAGGTTCAGCGCCGACTGCTCGTCGCATTCGAGCCCCATCTCGGTCGTATAGGCCACTTCGATCAAGGTGCGCAGCCACCCGTTCGCACCCGCGCGATCCAGCCATTCGCTGACCGTGAGCGCGTCAAGCGCCTGCGCGCCACCCGGCGCGCGAAAGGTGATGTCGGCATCCGGCAGGCTGTCCGCATCGCGCGCGATGGCCGTCGCGAGCGGCGCGAATTCGCGCAGGATCTCGGCTTCGCCATGGCGACGCCCGTTGGCAAACCACACGTCGCCGTAGGCCGTGGTCGGATCGCCTTCGAGGTCGTCCAGCACGAGGCCCAGTTCGGCGGCCAGCGCGTGCATTTGTGCATGACCGGTATCGATCAGCTCGCCTCCGAGCTCGCACACCTGGTCGTCGGCGAAATGGCCGCGCAGGCTGAACATGCGTCCGCCAACGCGGGACTGTGCTTCGTACACCCGCACCGGAATGCCTGCCTGACGCAGACGGTGTGCACATGTGAGTCCGGCGATGCCGGCGCCGACCACGACGACGGATTCGGCATCCGAATCGGCAGCCATCCGCGGCGGTGTGCGCACGCAAGCCGGCAACGCCAGCGCGGCCGCCGCCGCGGCAGACTGGACGAGGAAGCGGCGCCGTCCCGCGTCGCCGCGCAGCGCGCGCTCGCGTTCGATCACCTCGTCCAGCGGTTCGCCCGATGCGCGTGAGTGGGCCGCGATCGCGGCCGCGCGACGCAGGATATGCAGCAACGGTGTGCGTGCCATGCGTGCTCCCCTCTGGCCGACGCACAGCCTAGCGCGAATGCAGCCGATCGACAGCAGGCCGGCGGGACGCCGGGCCGCAATTCTCGGTGGCCGTGACGTCGCGGATCAGGCGATTCAGCCCGCTCTCGTCGACGGAACGAGGATGCAGCGGAAGGCCGGCAGCAACCGGTCGGCCCACAGCGCATACTGCGCGGGACCGGGATGCAGGCCATCGCCGGCGAGCATTCCGGGGCCGTCGCCACAGGTGCGTGAAATCGACGTCACATCGACGAACGGCACGCCGGCCGCGCCGGCAATGTCCCAAGCCGTCGCGTTGAACCGGTCGATCGTATTCGCAACGTCTTCCGCATCGCGCCCCTCGTGGCGGGCAAACGGCGTGACACCCCAATCCGGGATCGAGATCGCGACGACACGTTCGGGTTGCGCGCCGCCGAACGTGATCGCGCGCGTGAGCAGACGCTCGAATCCGCGGTGGAACTCCGCGGCCGATCGGCCGCGATACTGGTCGTTGACGCCGATCAGCAGGCTGACCGCATCGTAGGGAGACGAGAGGCTCGCGGCGTCGATGGCGGCCTCGAGTTCGTCGGTGGTCCATCCCGTCCTGGCGATGACCGCGGGTGGATCGAGTGGCACGCCGTCCTCGCGCAGGCGGCGCGAGAGTTGCTCCGGCCAGCGCTGCCCGGGCGCTACCCCTTCACCGATCGTGTACGAGTCGCCGAGTGCGAGCAGCCGCACGGCTCAGGCGACGCGCCGGTGCCCGGCGCTCGCGAGGCGCTCGAGGTGCCGCTCGATCCGCTCGAACGCATCGGCCAGCACGGCCGGTTCCGGCAACAGCGTGACGCGGAAGTGATTGCGGGCGGCGATGTTGAAGTTCCGGCCCGGGACCAGCAGGATGTGCTCGGCCTCGAGCAGGCCTTGCGCGAAGTCCATGTCGTCGAATCCGGGGAGCGCGTCGTCGCGGACGGCAGGAAACGCGTACAGCGCACCGCGCGGCGCGACCAGTGTCAGGAATGCGCTGCGCGCGACCGCGTCGACGACGCAGGCCCGTGCTGCAAACAGGCGTCCGCCGGGCGCGGTGAGCCGGGAAATCTCGTCGCGACTTGCGAGTGCGGGCTCGATCGCCCACTGCGCCGTGACGTTGCTGCACAGTCGCAGAGCAGCGAGCTTGTCGAGCGCCGCCAGCAGCGGCGCGATGCGGCTTTCCTCGCCACCCATCGCCAGCCAGCCGACGCGGTAGCCGCACGCAAAATGGGTTTTCGACAACCCGCCGTAGCTGATGCACGGCGCATCGCCGGACAGCGACGCGATGGGCACGAACGGCGCAGCGTCGTAACGGACCGAATCGTAGATCTCGTCACCCAGCAGCAACAGGTCGTGGCGCGCCGCCGTGGCGACGAGTTCCCGCAGCAGCGCGCGTGGATAGACGGCGCCGGTCGGGTTGTTCGGATTGATGACGACGAGTGCGCGCGTACGTGGCGTGATGCGTGCTTCGATCTCGCCGGCATCGGGCAGGTGGTCGCGTCCGGCCGGGCACGGGTAATGCACCGGGACGCCGCCATTGAGGCGCGTCGCGGCACTCCACAGCGGATAGTCCGGCGCCGGGACCAGCACTTCGTCGCCGGGTTCGAGCAGCGCGCGCAGCGTCATGTCGATCAGCTCGCTGACGCCGTTGCCGATGAACACGCGGCGTGCCTCGACGTTCGCACCGGCATTGCGGTAACGGCTGGCGATCGCCTCGCGTGCCTGCGGCAGGCCTTGCTGTTGGCAGTAGGCGGCGCTTGCATCGAGGTGCGTGCGGACCGCGGTTTCGACGGTTGCCGGTACCCGCAGGCCGAACAGCGCCGGATTGCCGATGTTGAGCTTCAGCACCGGCGTGCCGCCGGCTTCGAGCTCTCCGGCGCGCCGGTCGAGCGCGCCGCGAATTTCGTATTGGACGGCCGCGAGGCGGCTGCTGGCAGCGATCGGGGTGTTCGACATCGGGTGGATCCGGGGCAGGGACGGCGCATTCTACCGGTGCGGCAGGCCTTGGGCCGGTTCCGGCGGCGGGCGGGCTGCGGCCCCCGCATTCGACGCCGGAAATGGACTCGGCGAGAATGGCGGCATGGCCGAATCGAACCCTGCTGCAACGGTCGCCTCCGGGCTGCTTCCGGAGCCGTTACGGGCGGTTGCCGGCGCCGCGCACGCGGGCCTCGCGCATGGCGATGCGCGGCCCGCCGAACGGGCCTTGGCGCAGTTGCGGCAGGCGGCGCCCGGGCATCCCGATACGCTGCGCCTGGAAGCGGCGCTGCTGACACGCGGCGGCCGCCATGCGGAAGCCGCGGCACGTTTGCGTGCGGCGCTCGCGCAGCGTCCCGCTGACGTCGCGCTGTTGAACGCGCTCGGCGTCGCGCTCGATCGTGGTGGCGCGCACGCCGATGCGGCCGCGGTGCTGCGCGATGCGGCCACGCGGGCGCCGGGGGTCGCCGCGGTGTGGGCGAACCTCGGCCGCAGCCTCGGCGATGCCGGCGACGTGCCGGCAGCGATTGCGGCACTCGAGCGAGCGTTGGCGCTCGATCCCGGCTTGATCCCGACGCGCTTCACGCTGGCCTACGTGCACCGCATCGCCGGTAACGACGAGGCGGCGGCGCACGACTACCGCGAAATCCTCGCGCGGCGGCCGGAGGATGGCGATGCGTGGCTTGGCCTTGCCGATCTCGCTGCCGGCGCGCTCGAAGATGCCGACGTCGCGTCGATGAAGGCGGCGCTGGCCCACGCTGATCCGGCGCGGCGCGAAACCGCGGCGCTCGGGTTTGCGCTGGCCACTGCGCTCGACGCGAAAGGAAGTTTTGCCGACGCGTTTGCGGTGCTGGCCGAAGCCAACCGGCGCATGCACCGGCTCGAGCCATGGAATGCCGTGGCCGCCAGCACGCGTTGCGACGCGGTGCTGGCCGCGTGCGATCGTCCGCTGCCATGTGCGCCGGGGCAACACGGCGCCGGCGGGATCTTCATCGTCGGCATGCCGCGGTCGGGCTCGACGTTGGTCGAGCAGGTCCTTGCCGCGCATCCGGATGTCAGCGGCGGCGGTGAGCGCGGCGACATCCCGGCCATCCTCGGCGCGGAATCGCGGCGACGGGGCGTGCCGTTCCCGAACTGGGTCGCGAAGGCGACGGCGAACGACTGGCAGCGGCTCGGCAGCGACTACGTTGCCCGCATCCGGGCAGCGCGCGGCGACGCGAAGTTCGTCACCGACAAGTTGCCGGGCAACTGGCTGCACGTCGGCGTGATCCGCGCGATGCTGCCGGGCGCGCGCATCATCGTGTGCCGGCGCGATCCGCTCGAAAATCTGTTCGCGTGCTGGCGCAGGCAATTCGCGCCGGGCCGGCAGGCGTGGAGCTACGACATCGACGACCTGGTGGCGGAGTGGCGTGACTTCGATCGCACGATCCGCTCCTGGGTCCGGCACTTTGCCGGCGAGGTTCGTGAACAGTCGATCGAACGGCTGTCCGGGGAGCCCGAAGCCGAAATCCGCGCGCTGCTCGACTTTTGCGGTTTGCCGTTCGATGCCGCCTGCCTCGCACCGCACGCAGCGGAACGGCTGGTTCGTACCGTCAGCGCCGGGCAAGTCCGCAAGCCGATCGCGCCGATGCGACGGCGCGTGCCGGACTACGGCAATTTGCTCGATCCGTGGCGCGCGGCGCTCGGTCCGGGCAACGCACCGGTATGATCGGCGGCATGGCGCGCACGCAGCTCCGCCGCGACGCATGAAGATCCTGCTGGTCGATGACGAGCCACCGGCGCGTGCGCGCGCCCGCGAGTTGCTGGCCGGGATCGACGGCGTTGAAGTCGCCGGCGAGGCCGGCGACGGCGTATCGGCGCTGGAACGGGTTGCTGCGCTGACGCCCGACGTCGTGCTGCTCGACATCCGCATGCCCGGCATGGATGGACTCGAGGCTGCGCGTCATCTCGGCCTGCTCGATGCACCGCCGGCGATCGTGTTCTGCACTGCATACGCCGACCACGCGCTGGCCGCGTTCGACGCGAACGCAATCGACTACCTGCTGAAACCGATGCGCGAGGACCGGTTGCGCTCGGCGCTGGCCAAGGCGCGCCGGCTGGCCGGTGACACGTTGCGGAAACTCGACGGCGCGGAATCCGGCCGCCAACGCACGCACCTGTGCGCGCATGTACGCGGCAGCCTCGTGCTGGTGCCCCTGCCGGATGTCGTCTACCTGCAGGCCGAGGACAAGTACACGAAGGTGCGGCACGTTCACGGCACGGTGCTGATCGAGGAGTCGCTGGCGGCGCTGGAACAGGAGTTCGGCGCGCGGTTCGCCCGCATCCACCGGAGCTGCCTTGTCGCGCACGACCGCATCCACGGCCTCGAGCGCACCGCGGATGGAAGCATCGTCGTCCGCGTGACCGGCGCGGACGACCGTCTCGAAGTCAGCCGGCGCAACCTGTCGGCGGTGCGTCGCCTGGTGCGGGCGCTGTGAACGCCTGGTACTCCGGAAGGCCACGGCGGGGCGTGCGCGCATGAAGGCGTTGCGAATCGCGACTCGCCGCAGTGCACTCGCATTGTGGCAGGCCGAACACGTGGCGCAGGGGTTGCGCGCCGTGCATCCGTCACTGCCGGTCGAACTGGTGCCGCTGGTGACGCGCGGCGACACGGTGCTCGACCGTCCGCTCGCACTGGTGGGCGGCAAGGGCCTGTTCCTGAAGGAACTCGAGGTCGCGCTCGATGCCGGGGACGCCGACATCGCCGTGCACTCGTGCAAGGACGTGCCGATGACGCTCGCACCGGGGTTCCGGATCGCGGCCATCCTCGAGCGTGCCGATCCGGCCGACGCCTTCGTCAGCACCGTCGCGGCGGACCTGCGTGGATTGCCGCCGGGTGCACGCGTCGGTACATCGTCGCTACGGCGCCAGGTGCAGGTGCGTGCACTGCGGGCGGATCTCGCGATCGTCGACCTGCGGGGCAACGTCAATACGCGCGTCGCGAAGCTCGATGCGGGGGAATACGCGGCAATCGTGCTCGCGTGCGCGGGGCTCGAGCGTCTTGCGCTCGGTGCGCGGATCCGCTCGCGCCTCGCCCCGCCGGGGTGGCTTCCGGCCATTGCACAGGGTGCGATTGCCATCGAATGTCGCGATGGCGATGCCGCGACGCAGGCACTGGTTGCGCCGCTCGACCACGCGGCGACCCGAAGGTGTGTCGACGCGGAGCGGGCGATGGGGCGCGCGCTCGGGGCGAACTGCGACGTGCCGGTGGGAGGGTATTGCTTCGAGACTGCGGACGGGCTGGAACTCCATGGCCTGCTTGGCGGTGGGCCCGCGGACCCGCTGGTGCGCGCCACGGCCCGGGAGACCCTGGGTGCCGGCGACGTGCTCGGGCAGCGTGTCGCCGACCGGCTGCTGGCCGAACGCAGCACCCGTCACTGATCGAAGCCGCGGCATTGCGCCCCGGCCCGGCACCGGGGCGCAACCACGCACCCGGCGTCAGCCGCCGAAGTTGTAGACCAGGTTGGTCGTGAGCACCTGGTCCGTCGTCTTGATGCCCGGCAACACGTCCGAGTTGTGGCGAACCTGCCAGCCGGCCTTGAGCGCGAACTGCTTGTTGATGTCGACCTGCAGTCCGGCGTCGTTCTGGAAGAACGTGTTCTTGCTGCCCGCTTCCATCAGCAGTGTGTTGACGAACGACGTGCTGCTGGTGAATGCGTGCTTGTACGACATGAGGCCGCGCGCGACGACTTCGCTTTCGCTGGGTTGGCCGATCGACGTCATGACCGGCGGGTCGCCCAGCGGCACCAGCAGGTCGACCGGCTGGAAGCGTTTGAAGCCGGGGCCGATCTCGAACGACAGTTCGTCGGCCGGGGTCTTCAACACCGTGTAGCCGTAGCCGATCGACGCGACCCACTGGTACTGGAACGGCGAGAAGTCGTCGTGGTCGTAGCGCACCGCGCCGACGATGTAGCTGCGCTCGTCGAGCTTGTAGCCGGCGGACGCGCCGGCCTCGACGCGGTTGGCCGTCAGGTCGTAGGTGGAGAGATTGACGATCTGGCCGTCGACGATGGTCGCGGCCTTCACCTCGCCCTTGTTGCGCAGCGCGGTGATGTAGAACGAATCCTTCCATTGCGCGTCCTCCTTCTTGAAGGACAGCTTCGCGTTGAGGTTCTGCGACTTCGAGTTGCCGCTGGTCGCGGCGAAGCCCAGCTCACCGGAACCGGACCAGCCGTCGTCCGCCTGCGCAACGAGCGGCAGCACGGCGACGAGGGCCATCGGGATCAGCATCTTGTTCATCGTTTCGTTCCTGGAGTTTTCGGGGGTCCACAAGCAAACGCCGCCCGAAGGCGGCGTTGCATGGACGATGGTACCGATGCGGTTTAAATCCGGCGTGAACATCTCGCCGCGCCGGGTCAACTTTGGTCACGGTGGGTTGCCGCTCAGCGGCCGTAGTATGCCGTCACTGCGTGCTTTGCGTCGGCGAAGAACAACCACCGCTCGATGAAGATTCCGGACATGCCGGCGGCGAGCGCGGGCCACGCGAGGAGTTTCGGCCCGGTGACGGATCCTGCGAGGAAGGCGATCGGCACCAGCACGAGGATGACGGCGATGGCGCGCAGCCTGCGCCGGTGGCGGCGCGCGACGACGAACCCCATTTCGTGCAACAGGTAGTTTTCCTCGGTGTGGGGCACTTCGAGGCTGGAGACCTCGCCGCGCGCGGCAAGTCCGGTCGCGACGCCGGTCGACGGCCGCGCCGGTGTCCGGCCGAGTCCACGCCAGTAGCTCCATTTCAACAGTGCGGATGCGAGCGCGAGCAGGCACGCGATGGCGACAGCCACGGGCCACCGTGCCACGAGCCAGGGCTTCCCGGCGTCGAGCGCGAGCAACCACAAGGCGCCGGAGTACGCGCCAAACAGCAGGTAACCGGGCAACACGTGCGGGTCGTGCCAGGCGCGGATCGGCTTGAGGCATGCGTAGATTCCGGCCGTGCAGGTGACGGTCACGACGCTGCACAGCGACAGCAGCAGCGCGACGCCGCGCACCGGCAACGTTGCCGCGTTCGACGGCAGCAGGGCAATGAGGACGACCAGCGGAGCGAATGTCGTGATGCTCGCGACACCTTCGCGTGACAGCCACGACGTGCGCCATTGCGACATCGCCCGCCACGCCCGCAGCGGTTTGCCGAGATGGCCGAGCGACGCGACGAGTCCGGCACCCGCGAGCAGGGCGCCGGCGATCAGCGCGGCGATGGTGCCGGGCAGCGCATCGTCGGCGTGCGCCGCATGGCCGGACGGAACGACACCCGTCGCGAGGCCGGCACCGAGCAGGAACAGGAGTCCGAATCCCGCGCCCGACGTCACGGTGAAGAGGATGATCGAAGGGGTGGGGCGCATGCCGCCGTCAACGCGAGAGCGCGTGATCGAGCCAGCGCCAGATGCCCGCGAGCGGTTCGTCCGCTGGCCGCGAATCCGCATCGATCGGCGCCGCGGTCGAATCCTCGCCGCATCGCCGCGGTCGCGGCGGCAGGTAGCGATTGACCGGCCGGTATCCGAACTCCGGCATCAGCGCGTAGCCATCGCGTGCGGCGACCAGCCGCGACACCGGCGAGTCCGGATCGCCGAGATCGCCGAAATGGCGCGCGCGGGTCGGGCAGGCGAGCACGCAGGCGGGCTGGCGATCGACCGGATCGAGCGTTTCGTTGTAGATGCGGTCGATGCACAACGTGCACTTCTGCATCGTGCCGTGTGCGGCGCTGAACTCGCGCGCGCCGTACGGGCAGGCCCACGCGCACAACTGGCAGCCGATGCACTTGTCCTCGTCGACCAGCACGATGCCGTCCTCGGCGCGCTTGTAGCTGGCGCCCGTCGGGCAGACGGTCACGCAGGCCGGCGTCTCGCAATGCAGGCACGAGCGCGGGAAATGGACCGTCAGCGCGTTCGGGTCCAGTCCCGCCGGCGCCGCGTTTCCGGTCGCGGGTTCGACGGCATAGGTGTGGACACGGTTGAACCAGACACCGTGGGGATGGCGGCCGTACGGTTCGTCGTCATCGAGGGGTCCGAAGTCGCCGCCGTCGTTCCACTCCTTGCACGCGACCGCACAGGCGTGGCAACCGACGCAGATGTCGAGGTCGATGACGAGCCCGAGCTTGCGGTTGCCGGGCTGCGGCAACGCGGTCACGGGTGGAACGGCCAGAAGTACGGGATCAGGTACATCGAAATCACGCAGAACAGGGCGATCAGCGGGATGCCGACCTTCATGAAGTCGGTGAAGCGATAGCCGCCCGCATAGTAGACCATCGTGTTGGTCGGGTAGCCGACCGGGGTCGCGAACGATGTCGCGGCGGCGAACGCGACCGCGACGACGAACGGGCGCGGGTCGACATGCATCGTGTGCGCGACCGAAACCGCGATGCCGGCCATCAGCACGACCGACGGGTTGTGCCCCATCAACTCGGTGAGCAGGGCCGTCAGCAGGTAAATCATCAACAAGGCGGCCAGCGGGCCGTGCGTGCCGACCATCGCCATTCCGCCCTGCACGACGGCATCGGAGAGACCGGTGCGGTCCATCGCGATGCCGAGCGGCAGGAATGCCCCGAGCATGATGATGATCTTCCAGTCGATGCCGAGGTAGGCGTCCTTGCGGCCATAACAACCGGCCAGCGCCATCGCGACGGCGCCGCAGATCGCCGCGACCGGAATCGGCATCCAGCGCAAGCCCGAGATGATGACGACGGCCGCCATGATGCCGATCGCGATGAAGGCCTTGCGCGGCGTGCGGTGGGAGTCCTCGCGTTCGCTCAGCACGATCAGGCGGTCGTCGGAGCGCATCTTGCCGAGCGCGTCGTCGTCGACCAGCATCAGCAGCACGTCGCCGACCTCGAGGCTGGTGTCGCGCATCTTCTCGCGCACGATGTGGCCGCGGCGGTGGATCGCGAGCGCGGTGGCGGCGAATTGCCAACTCACCTCGAGTTCGCCGAGCGTCCGCCCTTCCAGCGTCGAGGCTGGCGCGATCATCACCTCGGCAAGCACTTGCGGCGCTTCGGCGCCACGCGGGTAGCGCCGGTCGGAAGCGTCTTCGAGCAGCGCTCGCTTGCGGAAGTCGACGATTTTGTCCCACTCGCCGCGCACCAGCAGTTCATCCCCGGCGGCGAGGTGCTGCGCGCGCGGCGTGTACAACTGGCGCTCGCCGCGCATCAGCTCGAGCGCGTAGACGCCGTAGGTTTCGGCGAACTGGGCTTCGGCGATCGTCTTGCCGATCAGCGGCGACGTCGGCGTGATCCTGAGCTCGGCCACGTACTTGCCGACATCGGTGGCGTCGGCGTTCTCGCTGTCGACGTGCAGCGGCAGCAGCCAGCGGCCGACGATCATCAGGTAGGCGATGCCGGCGATCGCGAGGATGAAGCCGAGGTGGGTGAACTCGAACACGCCGAATCCGGCGAGTCCGTGTTCGCGGGCAATGCTGTCGGCGAGCAGGTTCGACGACGTGCCGAGCAGCGTGCAGACGCCGCCCATTTGCGCCGCATAAGCCATCGGCATCAGCACCCGGCCCGGCGACGTGCGCGTGCGCTGGCAGACCTTCAATGCCAACGGCAGGAATGTCGCGACCAGCGCGGTGTTCTTGACGAAGGCGCCGATCGGCGCGATCGCGAGCATGATCGCGAGCGTCAGCAGCCAGGGCTGGCGGATGCGACTCATCAGGCGCATCAGCGGGTCGAGCGCCCCCGAGCGGTCGATGCCGAGGCTCAGCGCGAACATGGCCGCGACGGTGATGGTGGCTTCGTTGCTGAACCCGGACAGGGCCTCGGTCGGCGTGACGAGATGCAGCAGCATCAACAGCGACAGCACCAGCAGCGCGACGACATCCGCGCGCAGCTTTTCGCTCGCGAACAACGCGAGCGCTCCGATCACGATCCCCACCAAGGCCCAAGCTTGCCAAGTCACCCCTGATCTCCGGAAAGCTCCGGGACTCCCCCCGGGCGTGCATGTCGAGACGCGACACCCGCGGCGCACCACGACCGGCGGCGCCGCTACCGGACGATGTACCCGGCAGCAATGGCGCCGCGATACGGAACGCCCGCGTCAGTTCAAGCCAAGCGACCGCAGGAAAGCATCGATCCGGTCCGTCAACTGGCCCGGAGCGCCGGCTTCGATGTTGATTTCCGCGTGGCGCATCGCCACCGGCAGCACGTCGACGTGCCCGCCGAAGCCCTTCGCCTTGTCGGCGAACGCGGTCGCCTGATCGCACGAATTGGCACGCAGCGACGAGCACACCAGCAGCATCGGCGGTGGTGCCGCCTTGAGCTGCAGGGTCGGCGAAGCCGCCTCCCACAATTGCCGGTTGCTGCCGAACACGTCGTCGTAGAAGCCGAGGTGCCGCTGGTCCATGATCTTGACGACGTTGTAGGCCGCGCTGTCGAGCGCGACGGTGCCGAGCCAGGGTTTGACGCCGGCCCGTTGATCGATCTGCGGGACCGCCGACAGCAGGGTGACGAGGTGGGCCCCGGCGGAATGCCCCATCAGCACGAACCGGGACGGGTCGCCGCCCCAGCTCGCCGCGTGTTGCTGCGCGTAGGCGACCGCGGCGGCGACATCGTCGGCCTCGGCCAGTGGTGTCATCCGGTCATTCATCCGGTAGTTGGTCGAGATGAAGACGTAGCCCTTGGGCAGGTAGTGGTCGATCTTGTTCTGCACGACGCGATTCGACGTCTTGTCGCCAATGCGCCAGGCACCGCCGTGGACCATGAACAGGACCGGGGCGTTCTTCGCGTTGGCCGGGACATAGACGTCGAACTTCTGCTGCGGATCGGAGCCGTAAGCGACGTTGGCCTCGAGCCGGGCGCCGGCGGGCAGCGTGATCGGTGCGCGGTTGGCGCGGCCTTCTCCGTCATCGGACTGCCCGCGTGCGCCGCGGCCGCCGAACATGCCTCGAAACGGACCGGCAAAGACAGGCAACGCGATTCCCAGGATCAACATGGCGCAAAGGATCCTTGTGCAGAGTGACTTCATCGTGATTTCGCCCTTGTTGGCGCACCGGGTCTGCTGCAGTACAGCATAACAGTGCGGCGATCATTCCAGACAACTTGGGCAAGAGGCAGCCACGGGTGTCGAAAGTTCCGTCCGAAACTGAACCAGCGTCAGTCGAGGTTCGGCGCGAAAAAGATCTCGCACCCACCGCGGGGGTTGTGGACATACCGGTTCCGTCCGTCGAGCGGCCAGATCTTAGGGCCCCAGGGGTTCGCGGTGCCGATGAACAGGCCGTAAGGTGTCGACGCGATGGTGCGCATTCCCATGTTGTAGGGATTGCCCATGCCGTTGGTCGTCACCGGCACCCAATTCTCGCCGTCAGGGCTGCGGTAGAGGTCGAATCCGGAACCGTACTTCAGGATGTTCTGGGGACCGACGCGCCCGATCACGTTCGACATCGTGCCGGGCCAGCTGCTGCGGTTGACGTAGCCGAGCGTGCTGCTCCATTCGAACGTGCCCATGTAGAGCCAGCCGTCGTGCTCGCACATGCGCCAGAAGTAGCCATTGAAGTAGTTGTCGAAGCCGGCGAGGCGACCCGACAGCGGTTCCTTGCGGCCGTCCGGCGTGTCACGCGGAGCACCGACGATCAGGTCCCAGGACAGGTCTTCGTTCACGCGGATCAGTTCCGCCGCGGCCGGCCCGATGTTGTTGGCGTGGTCGACGCCGCCACCCTGGATGCCGGTACCGACGTAAAGCGCGTTCTTGAACACGTACAGGCTCAAGCCGGACTGGTTCAGGCTGCCGCGCCCGCAGCCATCGCGCAGCACCTGTGTCCACCGGTACGGCGGTTTCCCCTCGCAGTCGCTGCGCCACAATTGGAATCCGCCGTGGTTCAACGTGCTGACGTACAGGTGGTCCTTCCACGGGACGCATTCGACCAGGGAGACGTTGTTGGCGTCGCCGAACCCAAACTCGCAGACCGGTTGCCAGTTGCCGGTCTCGGGCGTGCTGCTCTCGTACAGGACGGAATGGGCGGAAATGTTGGTGTTGCCGCCGCGGGAACCCGCGGGAGTGGTGAACATGCGCCCCTTGAAGGACTGCATGGTGCGGATGGTCGTCACCGGCAGCCCGATCAGGCCGGGCTGGCAAGTGACTTCGAAGTTGCGGCCGTCTTCGGTCGCCATGATGACCGGCCCCGGTCCGCGTGCCGGGCACCAGGTGCTGATGTAGAGCCGCTCGGGTCCGGACGGCGAGCTGCGGTGCACCGCGATCGCGCGGTAGCTGATGTCGCGCGGGATCCTGCTGCCGTCGCTGCCGGTGATCCACGGTGCCTTGAACACGCGCTCCCAATCGTTCCGGGCCGGGTCAAAGGCCCAGATTTCGGCGCGCAGGTCGAGATCGAACGGATCGAGCGGGCAATGGATCGGCCACACGTCGAAGGGGAGCTTGATGCGCAGGCGCATCAGCGCGAAGTTGCCGCGCATCGTCGTCACGTACAAGCGACCCTTGAACCAGGCCATCGAATGCGCGTAGGCGTTGAGGCCGTCGCCGAACCCTTCCTTGGCGATCAGCTTGAAGTCCGAGCGGCGCAGCCCGCGGCGCACGCCCAGCCGGTTCATCGTCATCGGGTCATGCTCCGCCCGCGGACATCGCGTGCGCGAGTCGATCGGAAGCTTCGTCGCGGGTGTCGAACGGGCCCAGGGGCCCGCCCTCGCGCACGGCGCAATACCACGCGCCGTCGATCGCGTAGACGCGGTTGCTGCGGAAGTAGCCGCGGGTGTCGTGGGGACGCAATGTGCGCTTCCTGCCATCGCCGAGGCGATCCCAGAACCCGTTGCATTCGGCGATGACCTCGTCGCTGCGTGACAGCGGGAAGAAGTGTCCCGCGTGGCGGATCAGGCGGAAATCCCCGTCCGGCCAGATTTCGCACAGCTTGTCGCCGGTGCGCCGCGCATGGGAGGCATCGCCGTAGATCGCCAGGACGGGGAAGCCCAGGGCCGCAAGGTCCGCGGTGGGCAGGGGAGTGGCCCCGAGGACGTCGCGTTCGACGCTGGTGGTTTCGATGAGCTCGAGCCACTGCGCGGCGGTGCGCCGGCTGAGCCGGGCCATCACCGGCCCGATGATGCGCATCAGGTCTTCGGGGATGCCTTCTCCTTCCAGCCGCAAGCGCGCGATCTGGCCGAGCAGGCGGTGCCCGAAATGCGGATCGTTGGTGTCGAGGTCGATGCCATGCCGTTCGAGCACCGGCCGGATGACCTGGCCGTGAAGCCAGATCCACGGTGTTGCCTCGTTGCGCAACCCCGGGATGTGGCTGTCGGCAAGCACCAGGCTTTGCACGGCGTCGGGGTTGCGGCAGGCGTGGTGCAGCGTGACGACACCGCCGAAGCTGTGGGCCACGAAGTGGGCACGCTCGATCCCGAGGGTCGCGAGGAGTTCGCCAACGTCCCGCGCGACGTTGGCCGGCGCATAACCCTCGGGTGGCATGTCCGAACCGCCGTGGCCACGGAGGTCGACCAGCGTCACGCGGAAGCGCTTGGCGAACTCGTGCGCGTACCGGAAGTACCAGAACGCGAGGTTCGCGGCGAGGCCGTGCACCATGACCAGGTGCTCGCGATCGTCCGCACGGCCGTCATTGACCTGGACGTAGTGCAGCCGGACTCCGTTGGCGACAGCTTTCGGCACCCCGTCACTCCATGTAGCCAAGCATCTGGAGTTGTTCCATCAATTGCTTCTTTTCCTCGTCGTCCATGGCTTCGCCGCGGTCGTCCTTGCCGCCACCGCGCGTCGCATCGCCGACCTTGAGCGGATGCTTCGCCTGGTAGTCGGCGGTGAACATCCCGGTCGGCACCTTGCCTTCGAGGTCGGAGGGCACCGGCAGGCCGAGGCTGTACAGCAGCGTCGACGTGACGTCGGTGATGTGGCGGCGGCCGAGCACCTTGCCGGCCTCGATGCCGGGGCCGTACGCCAGGAACACGCCGTCGGGATGATGCGTGCCGATGACGTAGTCGCGAGGCTGCACCACCGGCTGGAGGTTGCGTACCGAAACGAAGCCGAAGTCCCTGAGCACGAGCTGCAGGTCCGGTGCGTCACCCATGGCCGAGCCTGGAAACACGTCCTCGCGGGTGTGGATCTCGGCAATGATCCGTTCGCCGGTCGCGGGATCCTTGAAGTCCTCGAGGTCGCGGATCAATTTTGCCCGCACTTTGTCGTAATCCCTGGGGTCGATGCCGGTTTCACCGGGTCTGCGGGCCACCCGGATCGTGATCCCATTGGACGAAGGCGTGCGGCAGTACGCCGTGGTCCGGCTCCAGTCCAGGAACGCGAAATTGGTGCTGTCGCGCCGCTTGCCGGCTTCGCCTTCGGGAAGTTCCTTGAAGTGCACGTAGCCCTTTTCGGCCAGGTACGCGTTGATCCGCACGACTTCGGTCGAACCCGTGAATCCGTGGTCGGACGCGAAGAACACCTGGACTTCCGGTCCCGCGGCTTTCACGAGCTGTTCGATGAAGCCATCGAGCTGGTGGAAGTAGCTCAGCGAAAGCTCGCGCATCCGCTGGTGGAAACCCGAAGGCTCGTCGTGCTGGAGCCTCGGATCGACGTACTGCCACGCCTGGTGCTGCAATTTGTCGACGCCGTCGAACAGCACCGCCATCAGGTCGGGCTGGTCTTCGCGCATCAGGTGTTCCGCGATCTTGAACCACTGCTTCTCACGCGGCAGGTGGTAACGCACCCAGTTTTCACGATCCTCGTCGCTCAGCTCATCGACTGCTTGCTTCTCCCGATCGAAATCCCAGGCGAGTTCCTGCGGGTCGAATTCCGGGATTGCCTTGACGCGCTCGTAGATGTTTTCCGGATACGAGTTGCGACGCAGATGCCGCCATGGGATGAAGCCCGGCACGATGACGCCGTTGAGTTCGGATGGCGGCGGCGCGGTGAACGGGAAGTTCAGCGCGCATACGCGCTTGCCTTGCCGGCTGGCGATCGACCAGATCGTCTCGACGCGGCAATCGCGCGAGTCGTACAGCGTGAAGAAGACTTCGTCGCCCTGCTCTTCGGCGCGGATGAAGTCGTAGACCCCATGCGAGCCCGGTCCGCGGCCGGTCATCAATGAAACCCACGCCGGCGGCGTCAGCGGGTTGGGCGTGGAGCGCAACTTGGCGCGGCTGCCTTCCGCATAGATGCGCGCCAGGAACGGCATTACCGGTTTGCTGCCGTTGGCCTTGGTGAGATCGTCGAGGACGGTGAACGTCGCACCGTCCATGCCGATGAAAAGGGTACGTACGCTCATGCCGATGCTCCTTGTGCGTCCAGGCGGGAGGCGATGAAGTCCGCGAACTGCCCGAGGGATACGTCGCCGATGTAGCTGCCGTCCTTCATCAGCAGGTCCTGGAATCCGAAGCGGGTTCCGTAGGATTGATCGAGTGCGACGCAGAACTGGATGATGTCGATGGAGGTGAATCCGAGATCCCCGGCAACCAGCGTTTCGGGCGCAAACTGCGTGCCGGGGTCGAGGCCCCAGTCCTGCGTGAGATCCGCGGCGACCGCGGCAACGGTGCCGAGCGGACTGTCTTTCCTCAAATTGTTCATGCTTGCGCCTCGAGTTGCTGTACTGAAAGGATTCCGATCGCGACGATGGCCGCGCCGCGCCTGGAGAGGGTGACCATCACGCTGCCGGCCGCGTGCGCGACCTCGCAGCGGGCGAACCCCGGGTCGGCGGCCACGATCCGGAACGCGGCGGGATCGCCCAGCAGACCCGTGCCAAGGCACTTGGCCGCAGCTTCCTTCGCGCACCAGATGCGCAGCACGCGCTCGTGGTGGTCGGCGCCGGACAAGCCCGCGAGCAGCGATTCCTCACCGGCGGCGAACGAGTTCGCGACCAGATCCGGTTGCAGCGGTCGATCGAGCCGTTCGAGGTCGACGCCGACCGGCAGTTCGGGCGCCGCCAATGCGGCGATGCACGCGGTCGCATCGTGGGCCAGCGACACCCGTGGCGCGTCGACCAGCGATTCGGTCCACCAGCCATCGACGCAGGGCGCGCCGGCGTCGTCATGGCCGACCTCGATGTCGGCCGGATACAACAGTTGTCCGGTACGTTCGTAAACCCAGTGGCGCACGGCCTCCTTGATGGCGGCACGACCAGTCAACCATTCACGGCGACGCGGCAACGCGACCTTGTCCAGGGCACGCCATTCCCCGCGCTCGCGCGCGCCGAGCAGGATGTGCGCCAGGACGCGCGCGCAGATTCCGCCCGACTGCAGGAACAGCCGCTCTTCGATCAGCGGTACCTCCCACAAGCCGACACCGGGTTCCGGTGAATCGGCCGGCGAGCCCAGCATCCCGATCGCCGGATTCGTGCGCAATGCGTGGTAGGTGGGGGGAGTGCGGAAGAACAGGTTGCCCAGCGCGTGGACCCGCATCAACACCCGGCCGTCCCCGTCGGTGCAATCGAACTGCCAGAGACGCAACGCGTTGATGTCGTCGTTGGCCGGATCGGCCGGCACCTGGCGGCCGCGGATCACGATGCCGTCGCGTTCGGCCGGGCACGGCTCGTACAACTCGATGCGTTCGATCGTGGACGGGAAGGAATGGAACTCGGGACCGACGTACTGCAGCAGCCAGTACGGCACCACCTGGCTCAACGCGTCCACCAGCACCGGATTCAACACCAGGAACGGCGAATGGCCAGGCTCGAAGAATCCGGCCAGGCTGGCGTCACCGAGCGCGACGTCGAGGCCGTCCTCGCCCCACGCATCGATGTTGCGCAGGCTCTGGAACATCGGGCCGTGGAACATCGCGAAGCGGCCGGGCACGTACGTGGGCGGATCGGAATTCCACGCGCGGGGTTCACGCAGGGGTGCGACGGGGTCCAGCCTGAAATCGCGTGACAACGAGAATTCGCCGCTGACCGCGATGCCGCGTGGCGTGTGGACGGAGGCACGGAAGCGGCCTGCCTCGCGGTCGAGCACCTCGGCGCGCACTTCGATGTCCAGTGCGCCCTCGTCGAGTGTCACCCAGTCGAAAGCGCGCACGTTCTCGATCACGCTGAAATCGGTGCGTCCCGCCAGCAACGCACAGGCCTCCGCCATCAGCTCCATGCTGACGCTGAACGGCATGCAGGCGAGTCCGCGGAGCGACTCCCCCGCGGCCGAGACGGGACCCGAGAGCACGTGGTCGCGGATGAACCGGTCGTTGTCCAGCGACACGCGGCATACGGCCACGACACGCCCGGTGTCGTGCTCGAGGATGGTGTCCAGCAGGGGCGTCGCGCTGTCGCTGGCGTGGGTGGAGCGCGGGATGGCATCGATCCCGGCGGCTTCCTGCCAGCCGAGGTCGTCCACACCGCCGATGTCGTTGGCGCTGGTGTCGTCGAAATTGCCGAACGTGGCATGGGGGTTGCCTGCCAGCGGGATGTCACTCCCCATCGACGGCGCCACCAGTTCCCCGATCCGTTCGCGATCCGCGGCCGCGAGCCGGACCATCGGCATCGTGTTGTCGAGCAGCGGGGGACGCGGCTTCGGCTTGCGATCGTCGAGGTCGATCGGTGCGATGTCGCGCGCGGCGTGCAGCTTGTCCGGCGTCGTCCAGCGGCCGAGCGCGTACAGCCAGGCCAGCACGAACGACAATTGCTCGATTCCGCCGCGACCGCGGACATTGGTCGGCAGCGCGTGGAAGTCGCGCCCGGAGAGGATGTCGTTGACGAACGACACCAGGTTGCCGGATGGACCGACCTCGACGAAGATCCTGACGCCGTCGTCGTGCATCTTCTTGACCGTCTCCCGGAAGCGAACCTTGCGTGCCCACTGCAGGGCAGCCAGTTCACGCATTTTCTCGGGGGCTTTCGGGAAAAGATCGGCCGTGGCGCACGAATAGAGCGGCACGGACGGACGGCCGACCTTGATGTGCTTGTAGCAATCGAGGTACACGCCGGCGGCGGCCTCGAACGCGGGCGTGTGGTAGCCCCGGTCGAACGGCAGCCGTATGCAGATGCCGCCCAGTTTGGCGAGCCGTTGTTCGAGATCGTCGATCGCCGCGACGGATCCATACAGCACCTGCTGGTTGCTGCAGTTGTCCATCGCGACTTGTACCTCGCCGCCTTGCGAAGCGATTTCCGCCTCGATCAACTCCACCGGCAGCGCGCCGACGGTCAGCAGCGCGCCAGTGGGGATGCGATCCGATTCCAGCAGTTCGTCGTACGCAACGCAGTGCCGGACGATGGCGGCCGCGAGTTCGGCATCGCTGCTCGCATTGGCGCCGGAAGCCGCCAGCGCGGCCGACTCGCCCGAGCTGTGGCCCACCATCACGTCCGGCGCGATGCCGAGGCTGCGCAACAGGTCGAACATCGCCATGCCGCCGATGAACGCCGCTTCGGAGCCGACGTCCAGCTCATGCAGGCGCCGGTCCCGTTCGACGCGACGCTCGGGCGTGACCTCGCAGGTGGGAAACACGATGTCGGTGCGCGTCTGTCCCTCGGGCAGGTCGTGCAGGCCGTGCCAGAAGTCCAGCCAATGTTGCACCCGGGGAAACTGCGCCAGATCGGCGAGCATTCCCTGGTACTGCGAACCTTCGCCGGGGAAGGCGAAAGCGAGCTTGGCATCGCTGCGGTGCCGGCCGTACACGACCCGCGCACGGTTGGCCTTGCGCGTGGGCTTTCCTTCCCGGACCGCGCTGATTGCCAGCACGATGTTGGCCGTCAATTCCCGGCTGTCCCGCGCGAGGATCGCCACCCGGTGTTCGCCACCGTGGTCGCCACGCGAGAGCGTGGCAGCCACTTCGGCGACGCTCCACTGCGGATTGGCCGCGAGCGCATCGACCAGCCGTTCCAGCTTTCCGGTCAAGCCTTCCGCGGTGCCGTCCGCCAGGACGCACAGTTCCGTCGGCCACGCGGTGATCCGACCGGGCGCGCGCGCGTTCGCGGGCGCCTGCTCGAGGATCGCGTGGGCATTGATGCCGCCGAAACCGAATGAGTTCACTGCCGCGCGGCGCATGGCGCCCGGGCGCGCCATCCAGGGCGTGCTGCGCGTGTTGACGTAGAACGGTGTCTCGTGGATGCCGAGTTGCGGATTCACTTCATCGCACAAGGTGGGGGGCAACACGCGGTGGTGCAGCGCCAGCGCCATCTTGATCAGGCCGGCGATGCCGGCGCCCGGGATGCAATGGCTGATCATGGACTTGACCGAACCGATTGCCTTGACGCCGAATTCCGTCTTGCGTTCGCCAAAGACGCTCTTCAGCGAGGCGATCTCGGTCTGGTCACCCAGCGGGATGCCGGTGCCGTGCGCTTCGATCAGGTCGACCGTGGCCGGATCGATATCGGTCAGTTCGTACGCACGCCGGATCGCCAGGGTTTCACCGTCGTGGCTGGGCGCCAGCAATCCCGCGCCGCGGCCGTCGCTGGAACGGCCGACGCCGCGCAGTACGGCGTAGACGCGGTCACCGGCCTCGATCGCGTCATCCAGCCGCTTCAGCACCACCACGCCCAGCCCTTCGCCGAGCAGCGTACCGTCGCTTCCCGCTTCGAACGGCCGCACCCGTCCGCGCGCGCTGAGCGCGCCGAGCTGCGTGAAGCTGGTGGTGACATCCGCGGGCAGCGTCGCGTTGACGCCGCCCGCCAGCATCATGTCGCTGCGCCCGCTCAGCAGCTCGTCCGCGGCAGCGGCCACCGCCAGCAGCGACGACGCGCACGCGGCGTCCAGCACGTAGTTCGGGCCACGCAGGTTCAACCGGTTGGCAATGCGGCCGGTCATCATGTTCGGCACCAGGCCCGGCGCGTTGTCGGCGGTCGTCGGCGGCAGTTTCCCGCGCAGGATTTCACGGACTTCGGCCAGTGCCGCTTCATCCGCGTGGGGCAATGCCGCGCGCAGCAGGTCCATCGTCTGGTCCAGCACGATGTTGTGCTGGATGACCGTGACCTGGCCGCGATGCAGGTAGGCACTGTGGCCCAGCACGATGCCGGTCGCGTGGTGGTCGGCATCGGGTTTCAGGTAGCCCGAATCGGCAAGCGCGTCGCGCGCGACGCGCAGCGCGAGGTACTGGTCGGATTCGCCGCCATCGACCGAATTCGGCATGATGCCGAACTCACGCGGATCGAAGCGATAGAGATCCTTCAGGTACCCGCCGCGCTGCGTGCGGATGCGGCCGGCCGCGAGGTAGCGTTCCGCGCCCCAATCGGGCACCGGTTCGCTGATCGCGTCGACGCCGTTGAGGATGTTGTTCCAGTAGGCCGCGAGGTCCGGCGCCTGCGGGAAGATGCAGGCCATGCCGATGATGGCGATGGGCGGCGGGGTTTCCCGCGCGGGCGCTCGGGATTTCATGCCACCGCTCCCTGCGTCACCCGCGCGGTACCGCCGAACCGGTTCAGGGCCGCGCTGGCAATGCTGTCGAGTTCCTCGACCGCCATCACCGGTTCACCCTGTTCGTCGAAAAACGTGACATTGCCGCGAACCAGGCTCGGATCGCCGGATTCGATGCAAGTGTATTCCATGTGCATGTGTTCCGGAAAGCGGGCGCGGTAGCGCACCACGCGCCCGAAACGCGCCGGCAGCGCCGCTTCGTCGCGGAACGCGCGTGACCAGAGCCACGCCATTTGTGCCGCGGCATCCAGCAACGCGGGATCGAACACCCAGCCGGCACTGCCGTCACCGTTGCCAGCCAGCCATTGCCGGGGCTGCGACACACGTACCCGCGCGCCCGCGCCGTGGCGCGACAGGCCTTCGACCCTTTCGATCACCCGGAAGCGCGGACCGTGGAACAGCCACTCGTCGTACGCCTGCGCGATCGTCAGCGACTTTTCCGCATGGCGCATGCGCTCGGCAGGCACCGCATCCGGCAATTCCTGCGCCAGGCACAACGCGGCACGGTAGTGCGTCAGCATTTTTCCGGGTGCGAGCTCGCTCTGCAGTTGCGCGGTGACCTCGAAGCCTTCACTGCTGCCGTACGGTGGCGGTTGGATCAGGATCCGCATCGTGCGCGGCCGCGACTCCATCTCGACGCCCTTCATCAGCTTGTGCTCGCGGACTTCCGCGACCTGCCAGCCGGGCCACAGCATGCGAGCGGCCTCGGCCATCATTTCGAGGGCCACGGCGGCGGGCAGCACCTGCTTGCCGTCGAGCATGTGTTCGTCCAGGTACCGGTGCCGCGCACGATCGAGTTCGAGCGTCACCACGCGTTCACCGGTCGGCTGGGCCTCGGTGGCTGCCGTGCCGAGCAGCGGCTCGCCGTCCGCCGCGTCGACGGAGGCCTTCGGCGAAGCCGCAGCTTCGCCGACGTGGATCCTGCCGAGTTCCGCTTCGCGCGAGTCCCATGCCGCCTCGCCGCAGACGACCTCGACCGGCGTGCCGGCAAAGCGCGCCAATTCCCCGCGGAAGAGCTTGCGGCCGAGCTCGGCGGACACCAGTTTCACGCCGGCGCGCGCGAACTTGGCCTCGGTTTCGGCCGTGACCATGCCCGCGCCGAACTTCGTCGCGCCCCACGGTCCCCAGCACAGCGCACTCACCGCGACGCGATCGCCCCAGCGGTGCTGCAGCGCGCAGCACAGGCGGTTCATCAATTCGTTGGCGCAGGCGTAATCCGACTGGCCACTGTTGCCGTAGCGGCCGGCGACGGAACTGAAGACGGTGAAGAACTTCAACGCTGCGGGGTCGAGGTGCTTCTGCAGCAGCAGCAGGCCGAAGACCTTGGTCTCCACGACCCGCGACCAACTGTCGCTCGTCTTGTCGGCGAGCAGCTTGTCGTCGATGATGCCGGCGCCGTGCACCACGCCGGAAATCGGCCCGTGCCGTTGCGCGACATCCTGTGCCAGCGAGCGGATGCCAGCCTCGTCGGTGACATCGACCGGGACGTATTCGACCTTGGCGCCGCCCGCCGTGAAGTCGGCGATGTTGGCGCGCATCTCCCGTTGCGCCAGCACGCCGGCGACGCGCTTGCCGATCTCGCGCGGGTTCAACTTTGCGCGGCCTGCCCGGACTTCCGCCACGAAATGATCGCGCAGGGCAGCCGCGTCGGTGAGCGCGGCGATGTCCGCCGGCTCGTCCTCGAGTGCGCTGCGGCCGGTCAGGATCAGGGTGTTGCCGGGGCGCGCGAGCTCGCGCAGGGTTTCCGCCGTGATGCCCCTCGCGCCGCCGGTCGCCAGCACGACGAGGTTGGCCAGTTCCGCCTCGCGGCCGGGATCCGGCGCCACCGTTTCCGCGACGGTGTGGAACACGGTACGTTGCCCGGCGGGGTAGCCGACTTCCTGGCGACCTCCCGACAGTTCGATTTCGGTGAACACGTCGGCGGCGGACAATGCGGCGTTACGCGCGGGGTCGAGATCGATGGCCTTGATGCGGAGCGTTTCGTGCTCGGCGCGGAACGACTTCACGGTCCCGACGCCGCCCCCGGCAAGCCGCAGCATGCCGTCGCTGCTGCCATCCCGGCCGAACAGGCCGCCGAGGTCGCTCGCCGTGACCACGTGGGCATCGTCGATGAGGTGCGCGGACAATTCCCGCAACAGCACGAACAAGGCCTTTTCGTTGCCTTGCAGCGCCCGCCGCCAATCGTCCGGAGAGTCATCCTCGCCCAGCGCCGGCTGTCCCAGCGCGGCGAGATGCACTACGCCAGCGATCCTTGCTTCGCTGCGCAATGACTGGCAGCGTTGGATCAGCGCTTTTTCGTCCTGCAACGTGTCCGGCTCGATCTCGACGACATCATTCCCGCGCGCGCGCAGCACCGATGCCAGGTTCCCGGCCACGCCCAGCCGGTCGACCGTCAGCACGAACCGTCCTGCGGCGAGCCGGCGCGCGGCTCCCGCGGGAACGGGTTCGGCGACGGCACGCATCACCGCGCGCGCCGGCAGCGCAATCGCGGCGCTCGCGATCGGGCCGGCTGGATCGACCGGCGCAGCGGCGGCGTCGGAAGCCGGATCGTCTGCCAGCGCCACGTGGACGAGTTCCAGGATCCCGCCCAGCGTCGACTGGATGTTGAGGCGCGTGCGCACCCCGGCGAGCCGTGCCCGGGTGCTTTCCGGAAGACCCTGCAGCAGGGTGCCGACGATCTCCACGCGTTTGATCGAGTCGATGCCGAGATCCGCCTCGAGATTCTTGTCGACGCCGACCATGTCGCGCGGATAGCCGGTTTTCTCCTCGACGATGCCGAGCAGCCGCTCGCGCAGGTCGTCCATCGGTACCGCCGCCGGATTTGCGGCAGGCGCAGGCACCGCAGTCGGCTCATGGGCCGCCGGAGCAGCCGCCGGCACTGTCGCAGCAGTCGCCGCAGGTGCTCGCGCCGCCACGTGTGCAGGGGCTGCGGGTGCAGTCACCGGAATTCGTGCACTCGCTGTCGGGGCAAGCGGGTTCGCCGCCGGCGTGCGCATGGTCTCCGGACGAACGGGCGTCTCCGCGCCGCGGCCCATCCACGCCGACATCACGCGCCCCTGCGTCTGCAGGAAGTGGCGCATGGTCGCGAAGTAGCTGGCGACGACCGCCGGGTCGTACCGGTCGGGCGTTGCACGATTCGTCATCCCGATCTCCTCACTTCAGTGCCGTCGGCCGGGCATTCCGCCGTAGACGGCACCCATTCAAGCCACCCGCATCACGGGATCCAGGACCACACGTCGACCTGGAAGAAGTGCTGGAGTCCCTGCGTGAACGCCTGCCATACCGGCATCGTCGCGCCGTCGATCTTCGCTTCACCGGTCATGCCCGTCTTCAAAAGGCCACCGGGGTTCTGGAAGGTCGCGATGACCGCAGCGTAGGTTCCCGAGGCATTGGTCGTCACGTTGCGATCGATCAGCGTGACCACCCCGTCGAACTGCCGATTGAAGTATGCGGTCGGGCGCAACCGGACCTTGGCACCGACCTTGACGTACTGCAGGTCGGATTCGGCAATATCGACCTGCGCGGTCACGATGCCGGTGTACTCGACGTAGGCGAACGGCTTGCCCTGCTCGAGGTAGCTGTTGGTCTGGTCCTTCAGGTGCAGCGTCAGGATATTGCCGTCGAACGGCATGCGCAGCATGGTGCGATCGAGCTTGCCCGCATACAGCGCCTTTTCCGCCTCGAGGCTGCCGAGCTTCGATTCCGCGGCTGCGATCTGGTCCGGCGTCGGACCGGTCTTCGCAAGCGCGAGGGCGGCCTGCTTTTCCTGGACCTGCATGGCGTCGGTATCCGCCTGCTTGCGGGCATCATCGAGTTGCTCGAATGCCACCGCGCCGGCGTTGTACAGCTTCTCCATGCGCGGTACCTTGGTGCGGCTGAACTGCGCCTGCGTCTGCGCGACGCGCAATGCTTCGGCGGCGACTTGGACCTCCTCCGGCTTCGGGCGCGACTTGAGGTCGGCGATGACCGCTTCCTGCGAGGCGATCTCGGCATCGAGCACCTTGACCTTGGCATCGTAGTCGGCGTGTTCGAGCGTTGCGATGACGGTTCCCTTCTTGACCGCCTCGCCGCCGTCGAAATTGACGTTGCTGACCAGTCCGGGCGTGTCGGTCGAGATTGCCTGCTTGCGGAGCGGGAAGACCTGCACCGGACCGCTGACATCATACGGATAAGGAACCAGCATCAACAGCAGGAAGAAGATCAGCGCCACGTAGCGCCAATAGTGCTTCTTCGGCACCTTGACTTCGGCTTCGTCCAGGTCTTCCACGACCAGGGTGCGCGACCGCCAGCGGTCGAACTGCAGGGCCCGCTCGTAGGTGGCGTTGACTTCCCTCAGCACCGTGAAGTTTCGCCACACGATGTAGCCGCTGATCAGCGCTGCGGCAATGATGGGCCCCATGCCAAGGGTGAAGCTCGTCCCCAGCCAGATACCCAGCGCGATCGTCACGACGCAAGTCAGCACCATCATGTAGAGGATGCAGACGAGGCCATACGCCAGCAGCGCCTTGCTATCACCTTCCTGATAGGACTTGCGATGGATCTTGTTCAGCAACGCCACCACCCCCTTGTGGCGCAGGTTGGGTTCGTTGAGGAATGCGCACAGCAGGTGGTAACCGCTGCCATTCACGAACGGGTTGCCGGTCCCAATCAGGAGGCTGGCGCAACTGCACATGACCAGCAGCACGCCCACCACGTTGCCAACGCTGCCGGGGCGGTAGATGTTGAAGTACCAGAGGAAGATTCCGACCGACAGCCAGAAGAAGTACATCACCAATACGGCGCCGCCGTACCACATGTTCTGTGTGCGCGAGAGCTTGTCGAGATAGCGCACGCCCACGTCGAACCGCGGCAGGTACCCGCCGTCCAGCCGGAATCCGATGGCTTCCACCTGTGCCCCGTAGTTGTGCGCCACGCAGGCGCGGACGAACAACACGGACACATTCATGGTGAGCATCCAGAAAAGCAGGTGCAAACCAAGGCCTACATTCACGCGAACGTAGGAAATAGCCCCGGTAAAAGCGGACCAGTGCGTGGCCACCAGCATCAACGCCAGCAGCAGCAGGGCGGGAACCACGTAAACGAGGAAGCGCAGCGGCGCGACCAGCGGTCCGAGCCAGCGCAGGACCGGACGCGGATCGAACACATCGTGCATGTTCTCCCGGGTGCGGCGATCGTCACCAGGGAGTTCGTGTCCACCTGTCCCGACAGGTTTTGCTTCGCCCACCGGTTGCGCCTGTGGGGAGGCTTCCACCTTCGGAGTGGTCGCATATCCGGTGCGTGGCGCATCCGGGCTGCGCAGCTGCGACATGAAGCTTTTGGGTACCGGCTTGCCGTTGACCACTTCGAAAGTGCGCGTGGCAAATGCCGACAGCAGGGGGTGCTGGAGTGCCGTGTCCTCGTACAGCTCCCGATCGGCGACCGAGGCGAGGAACTCGTCGAGCTCGTCGCGGGAAAGCGTGCGGTTGTACCGGTCCTTGAACACCGCCTGCAGCTTGTCGAACGACTCGCAGCCGGGCAGCACTTCGAGGACGAAGTATTGCCAGGCGTCGAAGTCGTAGGTCATGTGCCGGACCTTGTCGCGGACGACGTAGCTGTGCTCGTTGCCCTTGACGATGCGGAACGCCTCGCAACGGTGGGTGATGTAGGCGGGAAGCGCCACCTTGCTGCTGGCTTCGATCATTGCTGCTGTTCCTGGGAAATCGCGTTGGCGGCCGCGTTGGCCGGCTCGGCGGCAGCCGTCGTCGCGGCTGTGACCGGCTTGCCGGAGGGTGACGCAGAAGTGTCCGCGGCTTTGGGCGCGGCTGCGTGTTCGGTGGTGGCGGCGTGCAACTTGTCCTGTGCCTGCATCCAGCCGCCGCCCATCGCGGCGTAAACGGACACGAGCGCGAGATAGGTGTCGCGATGCCGATCGACCTGTTCGGCTTCGGCCTTGTACAGCTTCTCTTCGGCCGTGAGCACCTCGAGGTAGTCCGACTGACCGCCCTCGAAGCGGACCTGGGCCAGGTTGACCAGGTCACGCAGCGATTCGACCTGCTGGACGCCGCGCCGGGCTTCCTCGGCGGCGCGAACGTTGAAGTCGAGCGCGTCTTCGACGTCGGCCAGCGCAGTCTGCACCGACTGCCTGTACTTGATCACGAGCTCGCGCTGCACCGACTCGGCGACCTTCACGTCGCCGGTCATCCTGCCGCCACTGAAGATGGGGCCGAGCACTCCGGCACCGATCGACGCTTCCGTGGCGGAATGATCGGTCAGCTCCGACAGCTCGCTGCTGGCGACGCCGAGCAGGCCGGTCAGCGAAATCGTCGGCAGGAATTCGGCCTTGGCGACACCGATGCGCGCATTCGCGGCGATCAGGTTCTGCTCCGCGGCCAGCACGTCGGGCCGCCGCGAGAGAATGTCCGCGGGCACGCCCGCGGGCACCTCCGGCAGTTGCACCTTGTCGTCGGTGCCGCGGATGATCGTGCCGGGGTTCTGTCCGAGCAGCAGCGATAGCGCGTTTTCCAGTGTGGTGATCTGGTGCTCGATGTCGGGAATCTTCACCCAGACTTCGGACACGGCTGCCTGCGCCTGCAGGACCGCGAGCTTGCTCGACTGCCCCCCCTTGTAGCGGGTGGTGATCAAGTCGAGCGCCTTCTTGCGCGTATCCAGCGTGCCCGATGCGAGCGCGAGTTCGCGGTCCATCGCCAGCAGGTTGAAATACGCGGTCGCGACATCGTTGACGACGGTCAGCATGACCGCGTGGCGCGTGTCTTGCGCCGAGAGCAGGTCGGCCAGGGCCGCTTCGTTTGCCCGGCGCACCTTGCCCCAGATGTCGAGCTCCCAACCTGCGCTGATGCCGGTCTGGAACAGGTTCTGCGTCGGCTGGGTGAATACGCCGATCGGTACCGGGCGTTCGGTACTGAACCGCCGGCGTTCGGCTCCGGCGTTGTAATCGAGTTGCGGGTACTTGTCCGCGCCGGCAATCTGCAACTTGGCTTCGAACTGCTTGACGTGTTCGGTGGCCTGCAGCAGGTCCATGTTCGCGTCCAGGGCTTTCTGGATCAACGCGTCGAGCGCCTGATCCTTGAATCCCTGCCACCACGCGGTGTTGACCACGTTTGCGGCTTCACCCGCCGGCGTGCGCCACGTCTGGGGCAACGGGACGTCCGGACGGTGGTAGTCCGGACCCAGCACACAGCTGGTCAACGCCAGCGTGGCGAACCCGGCGAGCAGCGCCATGCGGACGGAAACTCCGCAGGTGAGCCGCATTCCGGAGAAGGGACTGCGTTCCTTGGCTTGGGTCTCACGCATCGGGATCGCTCCTGCTGAGGATTTCGAGCGCCGCGTCTTCGATCTCGCGAATCCTGAGCAGGCGATCGCGCATCTCCGCGGCGAAACTATCCAGCCACATCAGTCGATACTCGATCATCCGGCGCTCCTCGACGATGTCCTCGAGCGGCGCATTGGCGGGTGCGCGGTGATGCTCGTCGAACAGGAACTGGATGCCTTCGACCAACTCGCGGTTGGACACGATGTGGTTGATCTGCTGTTGCAGGTAGTTGCTCGACTTCTTGGCATGGAACCAGTCCACCACCGACTGGCGCATGGCGTCTTGTGGCGTGCTCATCTTCGAGACGTCGACCCGCCCGTGGTCGTCCAGCGGGGCGGGCGCGAGCCGTTCGCGTCTGGCCACTGGTGTTTCAGCGGGCACCGGTTCCGCCGGCGGCACCAAACCGCCGGACTCGGGCTTAGTCGCCATAGCCAAGCTCCCGTGCTAGGGAAACCACTTCCGGATAGAGGCCCTTGCCGTCGGTGCGCCACGGCAACGCTGCATCCATCTTCGGAATCTTTGGTTTGTGTGGCCGGAACGTGGGACCGGCAAGGAACTTCGGATCGTTGCCGAACAAGGCGTCCACGGGACCGAAGCAGGCGAACGGCGAACGCTCAGGGTGCATCATCTCGTCGATCGCCGCAGCGTCGCTGCGCCAGCCCAGCCAATGTGCGATCTCGCCGAGCTTGGCGCGGGGATCGGCCATGAGCTCTTCGCCGATAACCCGGATCTGTTGGGCGGCGGGCACGCCCTCCAGGAATTCGAGGATCGTCAGGTTCACGTCGTGCCACGCGATCTGCGGTTCCAGGATTCCGTGGTCCTCGCGGAGCTCGAACGCGCCCATGCGCACGCAGAACGCGCCCTCCTTGAGTTCCATGACCGACTTGCATTGCGCGACGGGATGGCGCACCAGATGGATGAAATGCGCTTCAGGGAATGCCCGCTGCATGGCTTGCATGCGCCGTACCGAAATGGCGTAGGACGGGCTCTTGTCGACGATCACGAGCGGGTCGATCTTTTCCACCAGCGTGCGGTAGACGCGTTCGGTCGTCCAATCCTCGCGCGCCGCCACCCACGCCCGTGCCATGTTGACCGCCGCGCTGGTCTGTTCGCCGCAATAGATTTCGGCGAGCGTTCGCAGCAGGCCGTGTCGCCGCCGGGTTGCGCGGTCGGCACTCTCGTCATCGATCCCGGTCCACAGGTCGACCAGCCGTTCCGTGTTGAACAGGCACAGCTCCGGCACGCCGAACGCCTGCGGATGCTGGCCGATCATCGCGTTGACCAGCGACGTGTAGGACCGCGGTGGGGCGAGCAGGAACAGGGGTGCAGGCATGCCGATTTTCCGTTTCAATCGACGTCGGGCCGGCGCGCGAGGAATCCTGCGCGTTCCCGCCCGCTTCGGAGGCTGGCAGTGCAGCCTCCCGGCAACTCGGGGCCCGGACTCCGGCGCATCATCGAGTTCTCAGGCCGCGGCGGCCTTGTCGAGGCTCGCGGCCAGCAGGTCGAGCATCCCGTTCAACGTCGCTTGCGTGTTGAGCTTGCTGCGTTGCGACGTCATGGCCTCGCGCTGCTTCTCGGGCAGCGACTGCAGCATCGCGCCGACCACTTCGATGCGCTTGATCGAATCGATGCCGAGATCGGCCTCGAGGTTCTGGTCGAGCCCGACCATGTCGCGCGGATACCCGGTCTTCTCCTCCACGATTCCCAGCAGGACATTGGTCAGGGCATCACGGCTCATTGCCACGCCGGTGCCAGTCTTGTGGACCGCGCCGTTGCCACGCATGGCCGCAGGCTCCGGCGCTTCAGCCTTGACCGGCTGTGGCGCTGCCACCGGGGCGGCTACGGGCGCCGGTGCGTGCACCGCACCGTTGCTCCGTGCCTGTGGCGACGCCGGGAGCGGTGCGATGACAGGCGGTTCCGGCACCGGTGCCGCTGGCGCGACCGGTTCCAGCCGTGGCCCCGCGATACGCGGCGCCACGCGGGCCGGCGCGCGCACGCGAACCTCGGGAGCCGCACCCATGAAGGCCGCCATCACCTGCCCCTGGGTATCGAGGAACTGGCGCATGGTTTCGAAATAATCCGCCATCACGGCGGCATCCAACGTAACCGCAGGGCGATGCTCGTTCATGCGACGTTCCTCTGGATTTTGAAGTCGGGTTCCCGTGTGCATCGTTCGTGCCGGCGGCCGGGCCGTCGGCGTATCGGGCGAATAGGTGGGCGCTTCGGGGTGGGGGCCGGGCGTCGGCGGAACCGCGTGCAGGCCACGGTCCGCGGGTACCTGTGCGACAGCCGCGGCCCGGGGAATTGCCGTGGATGCAACGGAGGCCTGCTCGAGCGTCACGCCGACCTGCCGCTGGGGTTGGCCTGCGCGGCGCGCGCTCGCGCCGTTCAACAACCACGTCGTGCGCGAGATCGCCGGCGCCGGCTTGAGCGACGCGAGTTGCCCCACTTCGGCGACGTGGCATTCGCGGCCGGTAAACAGGCGTCCGACATCGATGTCGATGCCAGCGCACACGAGTTGGCCGAGCGCGTTGACGAAGTCGGCGAGGCCCTTGCCACGATCGAGGGCGATCGCGACATGCGGGCGGTCGCCGAGAATGCGTTGCACGAGGCCGGTCAGCACCGGTTTCGGTCCGATTTCGACGAACACGCGGGCACCGTCCGCGTGCATGGCTTCCACGCACGACACGAACTCGACCGGACACACCAGGTGCTCGGCCATCGCGTGGCGGATGTCGGCAGGATCCTGCGGATGTGGGCGGCCGGTCGCATTCGCGTAGACCGGAATGCGGGGTGCCTGCCACGCCATCGCGTCGATCGCCGCGGCGAACGCCTGGCGTGCCGGCTTGACGCGCTGGGAATGGAATGCGGCCGCGACCGGCAGGCGCGTCACGTCAAGTCCGGCCTGCGCCACCTTCGTCGCCGCCTTGTCGATTGCGGCGTGCGATCCGGAAATGATGACCTGCAGCGGCGCGTTGTGGTTGGCAATGATGACGTCGTCGAGGCCGCGGATCAGCTCGGCGACCTGGTCGCGGTGGCCGCGCACCGCGGCCATCGTGCCGAGCTCGCTCCCGGCGGCGAGTGCCGCATCCACGATCGATTGGCCGCGAACCGCCGACAGCCGCATCAGCGTGTCGAAGTCGATCGCGCCGGCCGCGTGCAGTGCGACGAACTCGCCGTAGCTGTGGCCGGTGGCCATGTCTGGTACGAGTCCGAACTCGCCGAGCAGGCGCAGCAGGGCCACTTCGACGGCGCCGAGCGCGGGTTGCGCAATGTCGGTGTCAGTGAGCGCCTGCGCTGCGCGCGCTGCGTCGGCGTCGCTGTAGACGCCGCGCGGCAGGATGTACTGGCTGAGGCGGGTCCCTGTTCCGTAACGTTGCTCGAAGGGTTCGATCAGGACGCGGTCGGCGTGTGCCAGCGCGTCCGCGGCGGTGTCGAAATGGAGGGCGATCTCCCGTCCCATGCCGGCGTATTGCGAGCCCTGCCCCGGGAACAACACGGCGATCCTGCCGCGTGGTCCATCGGCGGAACCGTGGTGGGCACCATGCGGCAGCGTCTTCCGGACGCCATCGAGGTACTCGAGCGCCGCATCGATCTGCGTGCCCATCCCCGCGATGTCGGCCGCGGCAATCGCGAGTGTCTCGGCATCGGCGCGGAACGCGTGCGCAAGGCTCGCGGCGACATGCCGCAGCGGGACACCTTCGAGTCCGGCGAGCTGGGCGCGTGTCGCGGCGACGGCCTGCTTCAGCGCCGCCCGGTCGGGCGCGCTCCAGACCAGCAGCTCGACCGGCCAACTGCGGGTCGGCGCGGCGGCGAGCCACTCGCGGTATTCATCCGCGTACTCTTCGAGCACGATGTGGAAGTTCGTGCCGCCGAAGCCGAACGCGCTGACCGCCGCGCGACGCGGCGTGCCGTCCGGGGCCGCGAGCCACGGTTGGGCATTGGCGATGAGGTGCAGCGGACTGTCTTCGGCGACGAGGGTCGGGTTCGGCGCAGAAGCGACGAGTTGCGGCGGCAGGACCCGATGATGCAGCGCCAACGTCGCCTTGATCAGCCCGGCGACCCCGGCGGCGGCCTTGGTGTGGCCAATCATCGTCTTGACCGAACCAATGGCGGACTGGTGGCGCGCACCGCCGTCGGCCTTGATCAATTGCGAGGTGCTTTCGAGTTCGGCGGTATCCCCGGCGACGGTGCCGGTACCGTGGGCTTCGAACAGGCCGACTGTCCGCGGGCTGAAGCCCGCCTGCGCGTACGCGCGGCGCATCGCGCGCAACTGTCCGGCCGGCAGCGGCGCCGTCAGGCCCTTGGCGTTGCCATCGCTGCTGCCGCCGACGCCCTTGATCACCGCGTAGATGCGGTCGCCGTCACGCTCGGCGTCGGCCAGGCGCTTCAGCACGATCATCGCGATGCCTTCGGAAATCACGATGCCGTCGCCATCGGCCGAAAAAGTCGCGCAGCGGCCGCGTGGCGACAGCGCCTGCGTCTTGCTGAAGCAGAGATAGCCGAATGGGCCCTGCACGGTGTCGACGCCGCCGGCAAGCACGATGTCGCTGCGCCCGGCCGTCAGCTCCGAGACGCCCTGGTAGATCGCGGCGAGCGACGATGCGCAGGCCGCGTCGGTGACGAAATTGGTACCGCCGAAATTGAGCCGGCTCGCGATGCGGCCAGCAACGACGTTCAGGAGGATTCCGGCGAACGTGTCCTCGGTCCATTGCGGCAGGCGTTCGGCCACGCTGTCCGGAAGGGCGCCGGTGAAGCGCGGCAGTTCCGATCGCAATCCATATTGCATGCCGACGTCGCCGGCGCCGCCACTGGCGCCGACGATGACCGATGCGCGTTCGCGATCGAACGGCTTGTCGGCGTAGCCGGCATCGTCCAGCGCACGCTGCGCGACCTCGAGGGTCATCAACTGCATCGGGTCGACCGATTCGATCGACTTCGGCGGCATGCCGTAGCGGACCGGGTCGAAAGGCAGGTCGTCGAGGAACCCGCCCCACTTCGAGTAGATCTTGTCCTTGGCCTGCCGGTTGCTGTCGAAATAGAGCCGCCAATCCCAGCGATGCGACGGAATCTCGGTGATCGCGTCGACCTTGGCGAGGATGTTTTCCCAGAACTCGCGGGTCGATGCCGCTTTCGGCAGCACGCTGGCCATGCCGACGATCGCGATGTCGGCCGCGGTTGCGGCAGGTGGCGGCTGCGGCGCGGCCTGCCGCGCGCGGTCGAGGCTCGCGGCCAGCAGCGCTCCGGCATCTGCCGTCACCTCGCGGTGCAGCGTCTCGATATCGGTCAACTCGTTGCGCAGCGTCGCGACCTGGCCGAGCATGTACATGCCTTCGGCGCGTTGCTGGGCCGCGTCGAGCGATTGCAGTTCGCCGTTGAGGCCATCGCGGACGCGGCCTTTCGAGGCGATCCGCAGGCGACCGAGGATCAACTGGTCGAGGACCTGCCGGGCTTCGTCGCCGGGCACGTTGCGCGCGCGCATCTCGGCCCGCTTGCGGAAATACTCCTCGGCGAACGGCGTGTAGGCACAGCGGCTGGCGTGGCCGGGCCCGGATTCGAGATTGATCGTCTTCCCGCATTCCAGGACTTCCTTCTGGAACTGCGGAACGATCGATCCGTCGGCAACGATCTCGCGGGTGAACAGGTACGCGCTGCCCATCAGGATGCCGACGCGCACGCCGCGGGCGGCGAGCGGCGCGGTCAGCACCTGCACCATCGCCGACGACACCGCATCGTGGACCCCGCCGGCAAACAGCAGTTCGATCTCGTGGCCAGCGACCTTGCCGCCGGCGAGTTCAGCCGCGATGGCATCGACCATCGCGCTCCACAGCACGAAACTGCTGAGCGGACCAATGTGGCCGCCGCACTCGCGGCCTTCGAAAATGAACCGGCGCGCACCTTCCTGCAGGAACATCGGGATCAGCTTCGCGCCCGGCACGTGCAGGAACGTGGGCACACCGGCCTGTTCGAGGTGGACGGCCTGGTCGGGCCGCCCGCCGGCGATGATCGCGTAATCCGGCTTGTACTTGATCGCGATGCCGAGTTGTTCATCGAGCAGCGATTGCGGCGCGAAACCCAGCAGCCCGATGCCCCAATGGCGCCCGTCGAGGAGCTTTTGGGTCCGGGCCAGCAACGCATCGAGCGGTGCGCCCTTCAGCAGCGCGAACGCCACCATCGGCAACGCGCCGCCCTTGGCGACCGACAACGCGAATTCGGCGGTGTCCGAGACGCGCGTCATCGGGCCCTGGACGATCGGATAACGCAGCCCGAGCGCCGCGGCGAGGGGGCCGTTCTCGGAAATCGGCTGCAGTTCTTCCGCCGTGCGGAGGTGGCCGGTGACGGCCGTATCGATGGCGCGAAAAACCGCGCTCAGCGACCCGTAGTGCGCCCGCCACGGCGCGGCGAACGCGACGTCCTGCCCGATCGGCAGCAGCGATCGGGTCGGGTGTGTCCAGTCGAGCTTTCCCGTAACCAGCGCGCGCAGGCCGCTCCACCGCTCGGATTCGCCCTGGGCGACCGTGTCCTTGGCGATGGGGTTGCCTGGCCGCACCAGGATCCGAAAGTACTCCCCTTGTTCACCGTCGCCCACCGCGACAGTCTCGCTGCCGGACAGGTTCTTCAGCAGCGGCATGAGCGCGGCAGCGCAGCCGCTGTCCTCGAGCAGCAGGAGCTGCGCGTCGAGGACACCGCCCGCCACCCCGGCTGCCGCGCAGGCAGCCGCGGAATGGGGTGTCACGCCACCCCGGACGTACAGCGGCAATGGCGTCTGCCGAAGCCATTTCTGGATGAGGATGTAGCTGGCTTCCTCGCCGACGAATCCTCCGGCTTCGTTGCCCTTGACCCACAGCCCGTCGAGTAGGCCCGCGAGGTCTTCCGCCGGCCAGTCGGGCGTCTTGATCTCGGCCAACACCTTGACGCCCGCGGCCCGCAGGTCGGCGATCAAGCTGCGCTGGGCGGGAACGCCCTCGGCGTCGAGGACCAGCCAGCGCAGGCCCTGCCGGGCGTGCGCCCGCAAGGCGGCGTCGAGTTCGGCATCGATGCGGTCCGCGCGCAGGCCGTAGTCGCCACGGGTGCGACGCCCGACGTCGTCGAGCTCATGGACCAGGGCGGCGCTGTCGGCCTCGAGTTCACCGTTGACGACGCCGACGCCGCCGGCCCGGCTGGCGGCGATCGCCAGTGCCGGAGACCTGAGCCCGGCGGGAAGCAGCGCGAAGGTGACGAAATCTGTCATGGGGTTACGGTCCCGTCTTGATGCAATCTCGTGCTCGGCAGTGCGCAATCTCCGGCCGGCGTGGATGTGGCCATCTCCACGTCGGGCGTTGTCTCGTCCGTTGAGTCGGCCCAGTCGGGGAAACCCGGTTCCGATGCCGGGCCGAATGCTTGCGCTGGTGCGAATCAGGGGCGGGATGGCGAATTCAGGGCGTCAGGCACCGATCTCGCGACATCTCACGACCTTTATTCCGCAGCAAGAAGCGTGCCCGCGACTCCTCGATCGATCCCCGTGACGCAAGTGCAGCATGATAACCTAGATTGCCCCGGATGTAATGGTTCCCGCGACCGCGTTCGCTGCCCATATACAATACGCAGGGGTTGACCTCGGCTTCGCGAAGTCCGATGCTGCAACGCGGAATCCGGCCTTCGGTGAACGCGCCGCCTTCCGGGGCTCGCGTCCCCCACCAGGGAAAGGCGCAGCCGGCGCGAGGGCGAAGGATCGACGGCGGTCGCGTCGAGGCAACGGACAGGCAAGGCTGTACTGTCCATGTCTGGCCCGTAACGTGCATGGTGCCTGTCCATGCCCGTGGAGCCGAATGGCCGCGGCTGCGCGATCGTGTCTGCGCGCCGGCCGTGAACAGGCGTGCCGCAAGTCCAACCTTCCGAGCGGGGAGTAACACCGGCAATGAAGCGAGAAGAAGAGGGCAGCCTCGCCGCGGTCGAGACCACGGCCGACCCGGGTGTGACGCCGTCGGTACCGCGGCTCACGCACCTGCAGCGCCTGGAAGCCGAGAGCATCCATGTCATGCGCGAAGTCGTTGCCGAATGCGAACGGCCGGTGATGCTGTTTTCGATGGGCAAGGACAGCGCCGTGATGTTGCGGCTGGCGATCAAGGCCTTCTTTCCGTCGCGCCCGCCATTTCCGCTGCTGCATGTCGACACGACCTGGAAGTTCAAGGCGATGTACGAGATGCGGGACCAGGTGGCCCGTGAATCCGGCATGGAAGTCCTGGTCCACCGGAATCCGGATGCGCTCGCCCGCGGCATCAATCCCTTCACGCACGGTTCCCAGGTCCACACCGACCTGTGGAAAACGGTCGGGCTGAAGCAGGCGCTCGACAAGTACGGCTTCGATGCCGCATTCGGCGGCGCCCGCCGCGACGAGGAGAAGTCCCGCGCCAAGGAGCGCATCTTCTCGTTCCGGAGTGCCCAACATCATTGGGACCCGAAAAACCAGCGGCCGGAACTGTGGAACCTCTACAACTCCCGCAAGAACAAGGGTGAGTCGATCCGGGTCTTTCCCCTGTCGAACTGGACCGAACTCGACATCTGGCAATACATCTATATCGAAGACATCCCGATCGTTCCCCTTTACTTCGCCGCACCACGGCCGGTGGTCGAGCGCGACGGCGTATTGATCATGGTCGATGACGATCGCATGCCATTGCACCCCGGCGAAGTCCCGCAGGTGAAGAAGGTGCGGTTCCGCACGCTCGGCTGCTATCCGCTGACGGGAGCCATCGAATCGGACGCCGACACGTTGCCGCGCGTGATCCAGGAAACCCTGCTGGCGCGCACTTCCGAGCGCAACGGCCGGGTGATCGACCACGATGCCACGGCATCGATGGAGAAGAAGAAGCGAGAAGGCTATTTCTAGTTTCGTTGCCCCGGCTTCGGCGTCGCCGGATCCGGACGACAGGCAGCAACCATCACCGCAGGCAGCGTTTCAATCCGGGACATTCGCATGGGCGACGCATCCAACCTGATCGCGACAGATATCGAGGGTTACCTCAAGCAGCACGAGGCCAAGAGCCTGCTGCGCTTCATCACCTGCGGCAGTGTCGATGACGGCAAGAGCACGTTGATCGGACGGCTGTTGTACGAATCGAAGATGCTGTTCGAGGACCAGATCGCGCAGGTCGAAGCCGAATCGCACCGCTGGGGCACGCAGGGCGACGAGATCGATTTCGCACTGCTCGTCGACGGCCTGGCTTCCGAGCGCGAGCAGAAGATCACGATCGACGTCGCCTACCGCTTTTTCACCACCGACAAGCGAAAGTACATCGTCGCCGACACGCCGGGCCACGAGCAGTACACCCGCAACATGGTCACGGGCGCATCGACGGCCGACGTCGCGGTGATCCTG
The DNA here is from genome assembly GCA_046347015.1 of Lysobacterales bacterium. Lineage (GTDB taxonomy): Bacteria > Pseudomonadota > Gammaproteobacteria > Xanthomonadales > Rhodanobacteraceae > Dokdonella_A. Next base: position 90,852 of record JAXMHA010000007.1, read on the forward strand.
ATCGACGCGCGCAAGGGACTGCTGACCCAGACCTGCCGCCACAGCTTCCTCGTGTCGCTGATCGGCATCCGCAAGGTGGTGCTGGCCATCAACAAGATGGACCTGATGGGCTATTCGCAGCAGGTTTACGACGACATCGTCCGTGCCTATCGCGAATTTGCCCGCAAGATCGAACTGACGGACATCACCGCGATTCCACTGTCCGCGTTGCGCGGTGACAACATCATCGAGCCGGGCGGCAACATGCCGTGGTACCACGGCCCGACCCTGATGCATTACCTCGACACCGTCGAGGTGGACGAAACGCTAGACGAACGCGGGCCATTGCGTTTCCCGGTGCAATGGGTCAATCGCCCGCACCTCGATTTCCGCGGATTTTCCGGAACGATCGCGGGCGGCGTCGTGAAACCGGGAGACCGGGTCCGCGCGCAGCCTTCCGGGCGCGAGAGCACGATCCGGCGCATCGTCACCGCCGATGGCGACTTGCCGGTGGCCGTCGCCGGGCAGGCCGTGACGCTGACGCTGGCGGACGAAATCGATTCCTCGCGTGGCGACATGATTTCCGCTGCCGAGTCGCCGGCCGAGGTCGCCGACCAGTTCGAGGCGACGATCGTGTGGATGGCCGACGACGCGATGCTGCCGGAGCGCTCCTACCTCCTGAAGCTCGGCACGCTGACGACGAGCGCGGCCGTCACCGAGATCAAGTACAAGGTCAACGTCAACACGCTCGAGCACCTGGCGGCGAAGACCTTCGAGTTGAACGAAATCGGCGTGTGCAACATCGCGCTCGACCGTGCGGTGCCGTTCGATCCGTACAAGGCCAACCGCGCGACCGGTGGCTTCATCCTGATCGACCGCATGACGAACCAGACGGTTGGTGCGGGCATGCTGCACTTTGCGTTGCGGCGCGCGCACAACGTGCACCTGCAGCACACGGACGTCGATCGCGGCGCGCGCTCGAACCAGAAGGGGCAGCGGCCCGTCGTGCTCTGGTTCACGGGCCTTTCCGGCGCCGGCAAGTCGACGATCGCCAACCTCGTCGAGAAGAAGCTGTACGCGCAGGGCCGCCATTCCTACCTGCTCGATGGCGACAACATGCGCCATGGCCTCAATCGCGACCTCGGTTTCACCGAAGGCGACCGCGTCGAAAACATCCGGCGCGTGGCGGAAGTCGCGAAGCTGATGGTGGATGCCGGCCTGATCGTGCTGACCGCGTTCATTTCGCCATTCATTTCGGAACGGAACATGGCGCGTCGCCTGCTCGGTGACGGCGACTTCATCGAGATTTACGTCGACACGCCGCTGGCGGTGGCCGAGCAGCGCGACGTGAAGGGGCTGTACAAGAAGGCGCGCGCCGGCGAACTCGACAACTTCACCGGCATCGACTCGCCCTACGAGCCGCCGGAAGATCCGGAACTGACGATCAATACGGTCGCCTGCACGGCCGCCGACGCCGCCGATGTGGTCGTCGATTACCTGCGCAAGCGCAGTCTGATCACCTGAGTGCAGGACGAACGTCCCGCGCCGTCCCGCGGCCGCGCGCCCAAGATCCTTCGAGGTTCAGTCATGGACAACAACCACATCGTCTTCATCGTCATGGACAGTTGCCGGTACGACACGTTGATGATGGCGAAGACGCCGAACATCGACCGCATCGGCAAGGCCGCGAAGCGTTACTCGTACGCGTCGTGGACCGCGCCGTCGCACTACACGTTCACGATGGGCATGATGCCGCACTCGAGCCCGCGCGACGTGTTCGCGTCCGAGGTCTACAAGGACGAGTACCAGCAGTGGATGGACCGCGTCGGCGGGGGCAATCTCGCCTACAAGGACTTCCTGCCCGAATTGTCGCTGCCGAAGGTGCTGAGCAAGATCGGCTACTGCACGATCGCGCGGGTATCGATGCCGGTGCTGAACCGGCACACGCTGATCAGCCGTCATTTCGACGACTACAAGCTGATGGACAACCACAACAACTTCGCCGGCATGGTCGCAGAGATGGAGTTTCCGGACGACCAGCCGCAGTACTACTTCCTGAACCTCGGCGAGACGCACTACCCCTACATGCTGTCAGGTGACAGCCTGCCGCATGTATCGGGGTTGCACGGCGCGTTGAAGTCGATGGGTGTCGAGGGACCCGGCGCACCGGTGAAGGTGAGGGATTCGTTCGACCTCGACCAGTTGCGCGGCCTGCACCAGCAGCAGGTCAAATGCGCCGAATACATCGACGGCCTGATCGGCAAGTTGATGGACAAGGCGCCGGCGAACACCCATTTCATCGTCACTGCGGACCACGGCGAACTGTTCGGCGAGGACGGTTACTTCGGGCACGGCCCGATCATGCACGAGATGTGCTTCGAAGTGCCGTTCGTGGAAGGGCGGATCGGCTAGCACCTCCAAGTCGGCGCCCGATTCGTGCTGTATCAGGACGCTCGCGTGTACCTAGGGTCGAGTCAATTGGTTCCGGGTTGTGGGAGAAGGAGACTCATGAAGCTCAATGTGGCGATCGCAGGAATGGTGGCGACAATTGTGATTGCGCTACCGGTGGTGGCAGCCGCTCAGGTTGCGGTTCCGGATGTGCCCAATCCGATCATCCTCAATCCCGTCGTGACGCCATTGACGAGCACGGCGGTCCGGATGATTTCCTACCGGCATGAGAACCACAGCTGGCAATCGTCCGATCGCGCCGTGCACATCCTGATCAACCAGGGCAATCAGCCGGGCAATGATGCGCTGCGCCTCTTCTCGACGGTTGATCGTGGGGTGTCGTGGCTCAGCGGGCCGTCATTCTCCGACAGCGGCGAGACTTCGACCCAGGATGGTTTCCTTGCCGGCAATTTGCTCGATGTCGTCTATTCCACCAGCGCGAACGACATCAAGTTCGCATCACTGCGCTGGAACCCGGCTTCCAGCGTCTGGACGTCGGTGGGATCGAGCACGGTCTTTGCGTCGAGTACCTCGTTCGCTGTCAATCCCGGCATAGCGGCCGATGCGGCCGGCAATCTCTGGGTGCCGTTCGTCGTTGGCGACCTGACGACGTTCGACAATTCGATCCGGATGATCGTCCAGGCGGCAGGTTCAGGCACCTGGACCGATACCGGACTCGTCTTCGGCACCGTCGACAACGCATCGATCGAACGCAGCGCGCGCCCCGTTCGGATCCCGGGCGGCATGGGCATGGTGTTCACGGTCCACGACGACTTCTACTGGGCCACGCGTCCGGATTCGGCAGGACTGGACGACTCCTGGAGCGTGCAACCGCTCTATACGCGCACGGGCGAGGGCACCGATCCGTACGCGAGCCATTTCAGCCTCGTCGCGGATGCGGCGGGCAACGTGCATCTTGCGACGGTCGATGGCGGCCAGTTGATCTACCTGCGCTACGACGCCGCGAGCGGGACGTGGGCGCCACCACGCCAGTTGACAAACCAGATCACCGGCGCCTATCCCCAAGTTTCGATCATGCCGGGTGTCCTCGTCGTTGCCCTCGACATCGGCACCAACGCCGGTGTGTATGTCAGCCGTGATTCCGGAACGACGTTCAGCTATATATACAAACTGGTGCACGGCATGGAAGGTGGCGGCAACGACTTCACGTATCCGCGCCTCGAAACCCCGACGTACGCCGCGAGTCCGCTGTTGTTGTTCCAGCAGTTCTCCAATGGCGCGACCGAGAAGCTGATGCAGTACACGATTCCGGTCAGGGTGACTTCCAGCGCCGTTCCGGTCCAGTGATCGCCGGTGCCTGGGCCGGTCAGGCGCGTTCGAAGCGGTGCCCCGGCCGGCTCGGCTCGGGGTCGCGCTCCAACCGCACGCGAAGGTCGAACCACGCCGCCTGTCCCGTCACCGGGTCGGCGTTGGCGCAGACGGCCCGGCCGTCGGCGGCACGCAGCGAATCGTCGATCAGGTGGTTCAACAGGAAGCCCTCGGTGAACTCCGGCGCGTCGGTCGAGAGTTTCCACGCCGCCCGCTTCTTGCCGATCGCATTCCAGGTCCACACCGTGCCCGGCGCCGAGCCGGAATGCACGCGGGCCTGCACGCGCAGCCGGCCGCGGGCATTCACGACCCACACCCAGTCGCCGTCGACGACGCCATGCGCGGCGGCGGTCGCGGGATCGACGTACAGGGCGTTGCGTGCCGCAATCTGGCGCAACCAGCGGTTCTGCGAACCCCACGCGTGGTACATGAACATTGGCCGTTGCGTGATCGCTCGCAGCGGAAGGTCGCCCGCACCTGCCGGTGTGCCCGATCCTTCCGGTGCGGCATCGCCGGCGAGATGTTCGTAGAAAAACGGCAACGGGTCGAAGAAACGCGCGACGCGTGAACGCTCGCGCTCGGGCGGCCGGTGGTCGCCATGCCCTTGCGCGGCGAGCCGGAACCGCTGCAACGACTCCGCATAGAATTCGAGCACGATTGGCGCGTTCGACCTGGCGAAGCCGAGCTGCTGCGCCCAGCCGAGGTATTCGCGGTTCGCCATCTTGTAGTAGCGGGCTGCGGGCGGGATTTCCGCGTGCCAGTAGCAGTCGTGTTCGATGTAGCGATCGAGCTGCGCCGGGTTCGGTGCGCCGATTCCTTCGCTGGCGCCTTCGGGGCCACGCCAGCCGGCGAGCAGGCCGACGCCGGGACTACGCTCGTGCCGCACCATGTAATCGGCGTAGTTGCGGTAGCGAGCGCGCCCGTTCGCATCGGTCATTCCCGGCAGGCCGAGGCGAGCGCCAAGGTCGAGCAGGACGTCCTGGAAAGGCCGCACGTTACGGTTGCACGGAACGACCGGCCGCCGGATCGCGTCGCTCGCGCCATCGGCGTCCGAGATCGGCCGGTCGAGCAGGCTGATGCAATCGTGCCGCTCGAGGTAGGTCGTGTCCGGCAGCACGAGGTCCGCGAACGCGACGGTTTCCGAATCGTAGGCATCCGCGTAGATGATATGCGGTATGCGGTACTCGCCGGTCACCGGATCGCGGGCGCGCAGCATGTCGCGTGTCGCGGCCGTGTTCATCGCCGAGTTCCAGCCCATGTTGGCCATGAACAGGAACAGCGTGTCGATCCGGTACGGATCTCCGGCCACGGCGTTCGCGATGACGTTCTGCAACAGTCCGTGCGCCGCGAACGGGTACTGCCACGAGAATGCCTTGTCGATGCGGCGCGGCTCGCCGCGTCGGTCCACGACCAGATCGGCGGGTGCCTGTACGTAGCCGAGTGGGCCGGCGTCGAGCGTGCCGTCCGGGCGGCGTGACTTGCCCGGTCGGTTGGAGGGTGGTGCCGGCTTCGGGTAGGGCGGCTGGTAGCGGAAACTGCCGGGCGTGTCGATCGCGCCGAGGATCATCTGCAGGAGATGGAGGGTCCGGCAGGTGTGGAAGCCGTTGGCGTGCGCCGCGATGCCGCGCATGGCGTGCATCGACACCGGACGGCCGATCATCGTCGCCTGTTCACGGCCCCACGCATCGGTCCAGCGCTGTGGAAGTTCGATCGCGCGGTCGAACGCGGTTTCGGCAAGCTCGCGTGCAAGGCGGCGAATGGTATCCACGGAGATTCCGCACGCCGACGCGACCGTTGCCGGCGCGTAGTCGCTTGCCAAAAAACGTTCGGCGAACAACTGGAACGCAGGAATTGCCGTGCGGCCGTCCGGCAGCGCAAGCTCGCCGACGACGACGGGAGCGACGTCGACGCCGTCGGCGCGCGCCACCCGGGTTCCGCCCTCGGCACGCGCCGCGCACAGCGGGTGGCCGTCGGCATCGCGGGCGACCAACCCGTCGTCCGCCGCGCCCGGATCGCGGATCACGAGATGATGCGCATTCGTGTAGCGCACCAGATAGTCGAGATCGACGCGGTCGGTGCGCAACAGCTCGTGGATCAGCGCGCCGGCCAGCAAGCCATCGGTACCGGGGTTGATCGGCACCCATTCGTCGGCGATCGCGGCATAGCCGGTGCGCACCGGGTTGATCGCGACGATCTTCGCGCCGCGGGCTTTCAGCTTGCCGAGCCCGAGCTTGATCGGGTTCGAGTCGTGGTCCTCGGCGACGCCCCACAACATCAGGTATTGCGTCAGGTCCCAGTCGGGTTCGCCGAATTCCCAGAAGCTGCCGCCGAGTGTGTACATGCCGGCTGCAGCCATGTTGACCGAGCAGAAGCCGCCGTGCGCCGCGTAGTTGATCGTGCCGAATTGCTGCGCCCACCAGCCCGTCAGCGCCTGCGACTGGTCGCGGCCGGTGAAGAACGCGAGTTCGTCCGGGTTGCGCACATGGATGTCGCCGAGCCACTTCGCCGCGAGTGCCAGCGCCTCGTCCCATTCGATCTCGCGAAACTCGTGCGCGCCGCGCTCGCCGACCCGCAACAGCGGATTCGACAACCGTGCCGGCGAGTAGTGCTGCATGATCCCGGCCGAGCCCTTGGCGCAGATCACGCCCCGATTGACCGGGTGGCGCGGATTGCCGTCGATGTAGCGGACGCGGCCATCCTTGACGTGCACGCGGATGCCGCAGCGGCACGCACACATGTAGCACGTGGTCGCCAGGACCTCGTCGCCGGTTGGTTTGTCGAGGTCGAGGTGGGCGTGAGGCACGGGCATGCGGGGAGGGCAGGGCCGGGCTCATGGTAGCGGAAGCGGACGGGCTTGCGCCCGCGGGTGCTGCATCACGGCGCGCGCCGGATTACCATCGGCGTCGAACGATCCGGGGGAGGGACCGTCATGGACGTCAACGCGCCGATGGCCGGCGATTCGCCCGCTTTCGCGAAGTCGCGCGTCCTCGCGCTGGCGCTGCTGGTCAACGCGGTCCCGGTGATCGGCATCCTGCACTACGGCTGGTCGGCCGCCAACGTGCTGGTGCTGTACTGGTTCGAGAACCTGCTCATCGCGATCGCGACCACGATCCGGCTGGTCGTGCACCGCAATCTGACGCGCAAGCGCGGATACTGGCGCGTCGCGACACTCGAAGGCGTCACGTTGAACGACCAACCGGTCAAGGCAGGCATCATCGGCGGTTACGCGATGAAGGCGTTCGGGTTCACGCTGGCGCACGGCGTCTTCGTTGTCGTGCTGCTGGTGATCCTCGCGCAGAACTACGGCGACCAGCCGATCTGGCAGGTCGCGCCGCGCCAGGTCCTGCACGGCGCCATCGTCGTTGCGGCGATGGTCGCCGTCGGGCTCGTCGCCGATCTCGCGACGATCCGATGGTGGTCGTTCGCCGCAATGAAGGCGTTCGCGACCGGACAGTTCGGGCGCATCGCGGTGCTGCACCTCGCGATCATCTTCGGCATGTTCGCGATGGCGGCGACGGGATCCCCGTTCAGCGTGGTGTTCGTGCTGATCGGATTGAAAACCCTGACCGAGGTCGGCACGGCGCTCGCCACGGCGCGGGCTCCGGATTCCGGACCCAGGCCGCCGCCCGCCTGGATGCTGAAGGCGGCCAACCGCTTCGCGAAGGACAAGGGTGGCGCCGCGGGTCTGGAACGCAAGCTCGCCGCTGACGCCGACGCGGCACGCCGGCAAGCCGCCGAAGACGAAGAGGCGATGCCGGCCGGTGGTTGACGCGGCAAACCCGATTCGCGGGCGGGGATTCGGCACAATGGACGGAATCGACCTGGGTACGCCCGGATGGATCGCTACGAACGCATCCTGACCTTGCATCGCCTGTTGCGGACAGCGCGCTATCCGGTGCCGCTCGGCCGGCTGATGGACGAGACCGACTGTTCGCGGGCAACCGTGTATCGCGACATCGCGTTCCTGCGCGACGCCCTCGGCGCACCAATCGAAAGCGCCGACAGTGGCGCCGCGTTCAGCTACGCGGAGGACGAGGCCGAGCGCTTCGAATTGCCCGGCCTGTGGCTGTCGAGCGACGAGCTTTCGGCGCTGCTTGCGTTGAACGAGCTGCTCGGCCGTTCCGATCCCGGTGTCCTGTCGGCGGCACTGGCGCCGATCAAGGCCCGCATCGAGGCCCTGCTCGGCCAGCACGGCCAGGGCAAGGCGCCGCCACTCGAACGCATCCGGGTGGTGCCGTATGGCTCGCGCCATCTCGACGAGCACGTGTTCCGCATCGTCGCCGGCGCCGTGCTCGGGCGCCACCAACTCGCGTTCGACTACCACGCGCGCACCACGGATGCCGAAACCACGCGCACGGTGTCGCCGCAGCGGCTGACGCACTACCGCGACAACTGGTACCTCGATGCGTGGGATCCGTCGCGCAACGGCCTGCGCAGCTTCGCGATCGACCGCATCACGAATGCGCGCGCCCTCGAGGCCGCCGCGATCGACCGCGCGAAGGCGGAGCTCGATGCCCATTTCGCGTCGAGCTACGGCATCTTCTCCGGCACGCCGAAGGCCACCGCGACGATCCGTTTCAACCAGCGTGCGGCGCGCTGGGTGGCGGAGGAACACTGGCATTCGCAACAACAGGGCCGCTGGCTGGCGGACGGCAAGTACGAGCTGCAGGTGCCGTACTCGAACTCGCGCGAGTTGCTGATGGACGTGCTGAAGTATGGACCGGACGCCGAAATCGTCGCGCCGACGTCGCTGCGCGAGGAGATGAAGATCCTGCTCAGGCTGGCTGCCGGCGCCTATTCCTGACTGGCCGCGCGTCCGCTGGCCGGCGTACTAGACTGGAACCGATGGCCGCCGTGCCTGCCGTTGGCAACAAGCAGAACCCGATCCCGGTCTCGCTGGTGCTCGGGGCGGGTGGTGCGCGCGGCTATGCGCACATCGGCGCGATCGAGGAGTTGCTTGCCAGCGGCTTCGCGATCCGCGCCATTGCCGGCAGTTCGATGGGCGCGCTGATCGGCGGCATCTACGCGGCCGGCAAGCTCGACGTCTACCGCGACTGGGTGCGGCCGCTGCGCCGCGTCGACGTCCTGCGGATGCTCGACTGGACCTTGTCCGGCGGCGGCTTCATCAAGGGCGACAAGCTGGTCGAAGTGCTGAAGCACCTGATCGGCGATATCGCCATCGACGACCTGCCGATCGACTACACCGCGGTGGCCGTCGACCTCGACACGCAGCGCGAAGTGTGGTTGTCGAGCGGGCCGCTGTTCGACGCGATCCGCGCCTCGATCGCGGTGCCGACCGTGTTCCGCCCGCACCGCTACCAGGGCCACCTGCTCGTCGACGGCGGCCTGCTGAACCCGCTGCCGGTCGCACCGACGCTGCGCGACCTGACCGACTTCATCATCGCCGTCGACGTCAATGGGCAGGCCGAGCCGGAGGTCGCCGCGGCCACCGGCGGACGGCCGCCGGTGCGCGGCCAGCGCCTGCCGATGCCGCTGATCTCGACCGCGGACGATCCTGCCGATTCCGCGGCGGGCGCCGCCGGTTACCGCCAGCGCATCGGCGAGTTCGTCGAATCGCTGCTCGACAAGCACGCCAGCCGGCGCAGCGAGCATGTTCCCGGCATCATCGAGTTGTTCACCCGCTCGCTCGATGCCCTGCAAGGCTCGATGACGCGACTGAAACTCGCGGCGCAACCGCCGGACCTGCTGATCACGGTGCCGTACAACGCTTGCGCGTCGTACGACTTCCATCGCGCCGACGAGCTGATCGAGATCGGCCGCCAGCGCACGCGCGAAGCCCTTGCGCGTTGGTCGCCACCGGCGGCGCGGTGGCGGTGATGGCGGGAACTTGCGGCACTGCTTCGGCGGCTATGAGCCGGATGCCAAGGACACCCCGCGCAACGCGGCGACGAGCGGCGCGGCGAGCAGCGCCGCGAGCGCCGATTCGACGACCAGCGTCGCACCGATGTGCCAATACGCGTCGCCCATCGCCGCGGTACGCGCGAGCCATGGCACCACGAAGCTTTCGGCCAACGGTTCGACGACGATCGCTTCGATCGCCAATACTTCCAGCACCGCCGTGATGCCGAAGAGGACGCGGTTCCGATGCACCCGGAACAGCCCGATCAACACCATCGCGAACAGGACCGGTGGGATCAACGCCGCGTAAAACAACCAGGGCGTCATGCCGGTCCTCCCGCCCGTGTTTCGTAGTGTTCGAGAGTTGCTGGCAGTCCACGATCCGCGGGCAGCGCCCGCGAGAATACGCGATGAAGTCGCTGGGCGATCGGCCAGCCGGCCAGCCACACGAGCAACGTGCTGACGACATCCGTTGCCGTCCATACAACATCGGCCCGCGCCTGCAACTCGGCCTGCGTCGTCACCAGCAGGCGAAACGTCAACTGCTGCACCGGATAGATGACGACGGCATAGAGGCCCAGCACGACCAGCGCCAGCGTGACGACCAGGAGCAAACGCCGGGCCAGCGTGACCTGCTCCCCGCCAGCCGAACCACACCGCGATCAGCGAAGGCGACAGCGCCAACAGGAGGACCAGAAGTCTCAACTTGGTCGAAGCGTGTTCGAAAAAAGCGCCGAAATCATACTGCGACATCGTCGCCGACTTCAACGAGTCGCGCCATAGGATTGTCGCGGACAGCGACCCACCGACAAGCCGCTGCCGGACCGACGTTCCCCGGCTACGTGGTCGGAAGTTCTTGCGGAAGCTTGTGCTGCGACGCCCCCTCCATGGGTGTCTGCTGCGCCGCACCAAGATACCTGTTCTGGCGTTGATGCCCGATGTAGCATGGCGACGGCAACAGGAGCGGTTGTTCACCTTGGGATTAATGAAGGAGATCGAGTCATGGCCGTCAGCATCCTGGCGCTTTCCGGTTTGTTGGGATCCGTTTTCCTTGTGGCTACCGCGAACGCAGGACCTGCATATGAAGTGGACCTGTCAATCCAGCGGGACGGAGTGGTTGTTTCCCAGCCGCATATTGGCTTGGTGGCGGGAAAGCAAGTTACGTTTACGGTGAACTCTGGGCAGCCAGACAGTGCTTTACGCGGATTACTTACGGTCAAGCCTTCCAGTGCAGGACCGAACGGCGAGGAGTCTGCTGAATTAGACCTCATGTTTTTTGAGCAGTATCAGGGTGAATGGGTTTTGCGCAGTGAACCAGACGTCACGACTTTTCTAGGTCAGAATGCGTCACTTAGTATTCAAGGGGAAGGTCTCCAGCGTCCAGCACCACGGTTTGATATTTCGTACATGATTCAACGCGACGTGTCAGCGGCAGCTTCAGATTCTTCGGAAGGTGGATGTGACCAAGAAAACGCGATAGCACCAAGTGTTATTGGTAGCAATGTCGCAGCTTCGAGTGGTTGTCCAGTCGAACAGTCAGCTTTGGTAGGACTTTCTGGTCGAACCTTGACTCAAGGTGTCCCGAATGAACCTCTGGGTTGCTGTAGCGCGCACTGCCCAGGTGGAAATTCACTCGTTTGCTGTGGCGCAACAAGTTGTTGTGACCGCGTTTGTGGTAACTGCTGCAGTCCACCATGAGTTTTGCTACGGGAACGCGTACACCCCCCGTGATTGGATACGCGGTGGCCCAGTGGAGTCCGTTCGTGTTCGATGTGGTCGCCCCGGCATGTTGACTCTCGTGCGAGCTCCCCGACCGGGAGCTTCTGAAAGCGAAGCCAAGACGACACGGCGTCTATCGTCGCTTGCCTGCCTGTTGCTGGGATGCGCGTTTGCGGTACCGGCTGCTTCGCCCGGCGGAGGCGGGTATTTCCACTACGGCGAAACGCGACTCGACGTGAAGCACGGTTACGCGGCGCGCAGCGAGAACGCGCGTGGCGAAATGTCGACGCTGGTGATCCTGACCAGCGATCCGATCGACGTGCACAAGGTCGCCGATGCGTTCGATCCGGGGTTCGCGGTGTCCGGGCAGATGGACAGCAACAAGCCCGGTGGTTATGTGCGCATCTGCGTGGCTGCGGACGGCAGCGAGTGCGGCTTGTACTACTCGCACGACCAGCCCAGTTCGTCGCTGAACCTCAGCGGGTCCGGGGAGTTCAAGCTCGACCTCCGCAACGACCGCCAGATCAAGGGGCATTGGTCGCAGAAGGAGCCTTCGGACTTCTTCGGCAAGGCCATCGACTTCGACCTCGTGTTCGATACGCCGCTGACCGCGCCCGCGCCGGGAACCCGCTTGCCCGCCGATGGCGGCGAGCCGGGCACGGCATTGAAGGCGTACTTCGATGCACTGGCGAAGGGCGACGTTCCGGCCTTGCACCGTCTGCTCGGCGAGGACGCGCGCTGGCAGTTGCCGGCCGACGATCAGGATCGCGCGAAGGAAGGCCTGAAGGACTTGCGTGACGGCAAACCCGTGTCGCCAAAAATCGTCTCCGGCGTGCAGCGTGGCGATCAGGCGGTGCTGCGCATCGAGGGCGTCGATCGCGACGACATCAAGCGCGTCGGCCGCGTGCTGATGGTGAAGGAGGGCGGGACTTGGCGGCTCGGCAGGACCGATCTCGTCAGCGCTACGGATTGACGAACGTCCGGTTCCGACCCGGCACGCCCGGTTCCGCTTGACAAGGAACGCCGGAACCCGTCCGCTAGACCGGGCGAGCCGCTGCGGTGCGTCAACCCCGCTTCATCGCCCCGAAGAACTCCTCGTTGGTCTTGGTGTTCTTCATCTTGTCGAGCATGAACTCCATTGCGGCCAGCTCGTCCATCGGATGCAGCAGCTTGCGCAGGATCCAGATCTTCTGCAGGTAGTCGGGCTCGATCAGCAGTTCCTCGCGGCGGGTGCCGGAGCGGTTGATGTTGATGGCCGGATACACGCGCTTCTCGCCGATGCGGCGATCGAGATGCACTTCCATGTTGCCGGTGCCCTTGAACTCCTCGTAGATCACCTCGTCCATCTTCGAGCCGGTGTCGATCAGCGCGGTGGCGAGGATCGTCAGCGAACCGCCTTCCTCGACGTTGCGCGCGGCGCCGAAGAAGCGTTTCGGACGCTGCAGCGCGTTGGCGTCGACGCCGCCGGTCAGCACCTTGCCGGACGACGGCACCACGGTGTTGTACGCGCGGGCGAGGCGGGTGATCGAATCGAGCAGGATCACGACGTCCTTCTTGTGTTCGACGAGGCGCTTCGCGCGCTCGATCACCATTTCGGCGACCTGCACGTGGCGCACCGCGGGTTCGTCGAACGTCGAGGAAATGACTTCGGCGCGCACGCTGCGCTGCATCTCGGTGACTTCCTCCGGGCGCTCGTCGATCAGCAGGATGATCAGGTGCGCCTCGGGGTGGTTGTGGACGATCGCCTGCGCGACGTTCTGCAGCATCATCGTCTTGCCGGCTTTCGGCGGCGACACGATCAGTCCGCGCTGGCCCTTGCCGACCGGCGCGACCAGGTCGAGGATGCGGCCGGTGATGTCTTCGGTCGAGCCGTTGCCGCGCTCGAGCCGGAACGACTTGCGCGGAAACAGCGGCGTCAGGTTCTCGAACAGGACCTTGTTCTTCGACGCTTCCGGCGGCTCGCCGTTGATGTGGTCGACCTTCAGCAGCGCGAAGTAGCGCTCGCCTTCCTTCGGCGGGCGGATGCGGCCGGTAATGTAGTCGCCGGTGCGCAGGTTGAAGCGCCGGATCTGGCTCGGGCTGACGTAGATGTCGTCCGGGCCGGCAAGGTAGGACGCATCGAACCCGCGCAGGAAGCCGAAGCCATCCTGCAGGATCTCGAGCACGCCTTCGCCGTAGATGCCGCCGCCGGCCCGCGCGTGCGCCTTCAGGATCAGGAACACGATGTCCTGCTTGCGCGCGCGCGCGACGCCTTCCTGCACCCCGAGGGATTCCGCCAGCGCCAGCAGGTCGGCTGCCGATTTGCGCTTCAGCTCGTTGAGGTCGATCAGCGGACCGTTGCCGCCACCGTTCTTCGACTCGTCGTATTCCTCGTCACCGTTGTCGACGGGCTTCTGCTGTGGGTGGTGGCGGTTGCGCCGGTCGCGGTCGCGCCGGCCACGCCGATCGCGGGGGCCGTTATGGGGGCCGTTGCCCTGTTGTGCCGACGGCGTGCCGGCGGCTTCGGGTGAGCCGGGCGCGCGGTTCTCCGGCGCGGTGGCAGGTTCGCTGGCAGGCGCGGACGCGCCAGCTTCGTTGGGTTCGTTCTCGGACACGGGCAGACCTCGCTGGGCGCCGTTGTGTGGGAAGAGGCGGGGACGCGTGCGACGGGGACGCGGCAAAGCGCAGTCGCAGCGCGACTTAACTTAGCATCGCCCTTCGCCCGGGTAAAGACGCGTCGCACTGGAAGCCGCCGTCATGCGACGAGTGGCTTTCCATTCCCCGATTGGACATCGCGTGAACCCGCTCCGGCTCACGCACGGTGTGGAATCCTGCTGCGCGAGGACCGCGCCGGTTGCCCGGCGGTCAGATCGCGCGGTCGATCATTTGCTTCAACTGCCCCTTGCTGACGGCCCCGATCTGGGTGGCCTGCACCTTGCCGTCCTTGAAGATCATCAGTGTCGGGATGCCGCGGACATTGTACGACCGCGGCGTCACCTGATTGTGGTCGATGTCGATCTTGGCGACCTTGAGCCGCCCTTCGTACGCTTCCGCCACCTCGTCGATGATCGGCGCGATCATCTTGCACGGGCCACACCATTCGGCCCAGAAGTCGACGAGCACCGGATCGGCCGATTTCAGGACGTGGTTCTCGAAATCGGCGTCGGTGACCTGGGTGACGTGCTTGCTCGCGCTCACGATGGCTCCATTGCGGTTCGAATTCGGGACTGGACCCGGGCATCCAGCCGGGGTTTGGGCTACACTGGGACCTGTCGACGGGATCCGGACAGGACTTGGACCAGCGGTTGATGGGCACATTTGAGCCCATCCTTCAACGCGGTGCAAGTTGGGGACTGTACGGGCCACCCACAAGCCCTCCGCCATTTGCGGAATTCCTGCCGGGCGCACCGCGCCGCCAACGTCAACGCACCGGTCACCGGATTGCCGCGCGCGCGGAACCGGCCGACGCGACGCCCGTGCCCACGAAGATTGCGAGTCATTGAACCCGAATGTCCCGACAACCCCTGACCGATATCGATTTCGAAAGCTTCACGCTGCATCCAAGCCTCCTGTCCGGCCTGCGCTCCGCCGGCTTCATTCGCTGCACGCCGATCCAGGCCCTGGCCTTGCCGATCGCATTGTCGGGCCGCGATGTCGCGGGGCAGGCGCAGACCGGCACCGGCAAGACCGCGGCATTCCTCGTCGCCGTGCTGAACCGGTTGCTGACGCGGACCGCGCGCCCGGACCGCAAGGAAACCGATCCGCGCGCCGTGATCGTCGCGCCGACCCGCGAACTCGCGATCCAGATCGACCGCGACTTCCATGCAATCGGCGCGGACACCGGGCTGACCTCGGCGCTGATCTACGGCGGCGTCGACTACGACAAGCAGCGTGACGCGCTGCGGGCGGGATGCGACCTCATCATCGCGACCCCGGGCCGCCTGATCGATTACCTGAAGCAGCATGTGTTCTCGTTCCGCGCGGTCGAAGTCGTCGTCATCGACGAAGCCGACCGCATGTTCGACCTCGGCTTCATCAAGGACATCCGCTTCCTGTTGCGGCGCATGCCACCGCGCGAGGAGCGCCAGGGGATGCTGTTCTCGGCGACGCTGAGCCATCGCGTGCTCGAACTCGCGTACGAACACATGAACAACCCGGAGAAGGTCACGGTCGAGGCCGAGCACGTCACCGCCGATCGCGTGCGCCAGGTCGTCTACTTCCCGGCCCGCGAGGAGAAGTTGCCGCTGCTGATCAACCTGCTGTCGAAGGTCGATGCACAGCGCAGCATCGTGTTCGTCAACACGAAGATCGCCGCCGAGAAGGTCGCGCACGGGCTCGAACGACAAGGCCTCGGGGTCGCGACGTTGTCGGGCGACGTGCCGCAGGCGAAGCGCGAACGGCTGCTTGGCAAGTTCCAGCGCGGCGAGATCGAGCTGCTCGTCGCGACCGACGTCGCCGCGCGCGGCTTGCACATCCCCGACGTCAGCCACGTGTTCAACTACGACCTGCCGCAGGATGCGGAAGATTACGTGCACCGCATCGGCCGGACCGCGCGCCTCGGCGCCGAAGGCGACGCGATCAGTTTCGCGTGTGACCTCTACGCCGTGGCGCTGCCCGAGATCGAGGCGTTCATCGGGCAGAAGGTGCCGACGGCAACGATCACGCCGGACCTGCTGGTGGCGCCGCCGCCGCGTCCGCGCGCGCGAGCGCAGGCCGCGAACACCGAGGCCGAGGCTGCCGACGACGCGCGCAATACGGCCGGTCCACCGGCCGATGCGAAGTCGGGTGGACGCCACCGGCGTGGCGGGCGCGGACGGGATCGCCCGGGCGGAAGCCACGGCGAACGCGGGGCGCACACGGGACATCGCCGTCAGCCCGACGGCAATGAACGCCATCACGGCGGCCGCAACGACGCTTCCTCGAAGCGGGCCGACGCGGGCGCAGCGGCCGTACCGTCTTCCGGCGGAAACGGGATAGCAGCGAACGGGTCCGTCGTCGCAGGTGGTGATGCGCCGCGCAAACGCCGCCGTCGGGGTGGCCGCGGCCGCAACAAGCAGCATGAAAGTCGCGGCGGCGCGGCTGCTCCGCCGCGTGGCGATGGCGCACCGGCCACGTCCGGGCGACCGGGGGGCACGCGAGCGGGACCGCCCGCGCAGCGGATCGTCGAACGCAAGCCTTATCCGCATGCGGCCACCACGGCTCCGGCGCACGAGACACCGCATCGGCCAGGTCTCTTCCGCCGCATCATGCGGATCCTGACGCCGCGTCATTGAGCCGCGGGACACGTCGCGCGCAGCGTGGCCCCGCGCCGGGTTGAAGCGGGTCCCTGACGTGGCGCTGGCGTGGTCCCGCACACGAAAATGGCGGTTGCGTCACGCCGGATCCGCGACGGGCCATGCACCGGAGGCGGCTGCACTTTGTTACGCTTGCCGCGGTTTGCAGCAGGGAACCTCGAGTGGGGCGCTTGGCCGGATTCACGCACGATCACGGGTTCGACGTCATCGCGCGCATCACCTGCGCGATGCTGGCACTCGCGGCCGCGTGGTTCGCGGCCCGCATTGCCTGGGACCTCGTGCCGCGCGCCGGCATTGCCGCCGACTCCGTTCCGGTGCGTATCCCGGCGCACATCGGCGCGGTGGCGGTATCGATTGCCGACTGGCACCTCTTCGGTGCGACCCCGACGCCCACCGGTGTCGGCAGTGATGGCCAATCCGGCGTCACGGCCTTGATCCTGCGGGGTACCCTCGCCGAACCGGATCCGGCGGCCGGCGTCGCGGTGATCGACGGCGGCAACCGCGGTGAGCAGGCCTATCGCGTAGGTGACGACATCCGGCCGGGCTTGCGCCTCGTGGCGGTTTATCCCGAACGTGTCGAACTCGACACGGGTGGCGTGCGCGCGACGTTGTCGCTGGCGCGCGATCGCAACCCCGCGCCGGCGGAAGCGCTGGCGGCGAATCCAGGATCCGTGACCGGCGGCGCGATGTCGACGCCACATGGCGCCGCAACCACCACTGCCACTTCGGCATTGCCGGCAGCAGTCACGGCTGAAAAGGCAACGGTGTTGGCCGAATTCCGGAAGGACCCCGCCGCGTTCGCGAACAAGATCCCGATCGTGCCGGTGATCGACGGTGGCAAGATCGATGGCGTCCGCATCGGCACCGGCGCGGACCCGGCCCTGCTCGGGTTGATCGGCCTCAGGGTCGGCGACGTCGTCACCGCGATCGACGGCCAGCCGGTCGATTCGCTGGCGCGCGGTACGCAAATCTTCGACAGCCTGCGGCATGCCGCCGGTGCGCGCGTCACCGTCGTGCGCAATGGCACTCCCACCGACATCCAGGTCAGCGTCCGATGATGCACGTGCATCGTTGCGGGTCGAGATGGCGCGTCGCGATCGGGGCGGTGACGTTGGCGCTCGCGGCGGCCGCGGTGGCACAAGCGCCGCAACCCGCTCCCGCACCTGCGCCGGCCGTGACGAAGCCGGCGAATGACAACGGTACCCGCACGCTGAACCTCAAGGACGCCGACATCCAGGCCCTGATCGCGACGGTCAGCGAGATCACCGGCAAGAACTTCATTGTCGGCCCGAACGTGCAGGGCAAGGTCACCGTCGTCAGTTCGCGCCCGATGCGGCCCGACGAGATCTACGACGTGTTCCTGTCGGTGTTGCGCGTGCATGGCTACGCGGCGGTCCCGGCCGGCAGCATGGTGAAGATCGTGCCGGTCGCCGAGGCCGAGCAGAACGGTGGCGCGGCGGGCGGCAGCGTGGGTTCGCCCGACGACCTCGTCACCGAAGTCGTGCCGGTCAAGCACGTGTCGGCCGCCGAACTGGTGCCGATCCTGCGCCCGCTGCTGCCGGCGAGTGCGCAGATCCTGGCGCATCCGGCGTCGAACTCGCTGGTCGTCTCCGACCGCGCCGGCAATGTCCGCCGGTTGGTGGAAATCATCAAGCGCGTCGACACCAGTTCGGACGCCGAAGTCGAGGTCATTCCGCTGCGCCACGCGAACGCGGCCGAATTGGCACGCACGCTGACCGAGCTCGGCGAGGACAAGAGTGCGCCCGCGGGTACCGCGCCGCGGGTGTTCGCCGACAGCCGTACCAACTCGATCCTGCTGTCCGGCGCGAAAAATGCGCGTCTGCGGATGCGGGCATTGATCGCGCACCTCGACACGCCGCTCGACAATGGCGGCGCGACGCAGGTGATCTACCTGAATTACGCGAGCGCGAAGGAACTGGTGCCGATCCTGCAGAACGTCGCGGCGTCGCTGGCCGGCACCGTGACGCCGGGCGGCGCCAAGGGCAATGGCAGCGCGACGGGGGGAGGGGAGGGGAGCGGCTCGATCGCGACGATCCAGGCACACGAGGAAACCAATTCGCTCATCATCAGCGCGCCACCGGCGATCTTCCGCTCGCTCGCGGCCGTGGTGCGCCGGCTCGATATCCGCCGCGCGCAGGTGCTGATCGAGGCCGTCGTCGCCGAAGTGTCCGCGCAGACGGCCTCCGAAATCGGCGTGCAGTGGCAGATGCCGCTCAACCAGGATGCGAACGGCGACTTCCGCCACAGCATCATCGGTGGCACCAATTTCACCGGCACGACGCCCGGCAACAACATCCTCGGCGCCGCGCAGAATCCGCTCGGCGTCGGCAACGGCTTCAACCTCGGCTACATCAATGGCGCGATCAGGATCGGCGACCAGACGATCTTCCAGCTCGGCGCCCTGGTCACCGCGCTCAAGGGCGACGGCACGTCGAACATCCTGTCGACGCCGTCGGTGCTGACGCTCGACAACCACGAAGCCGAAATCAAGGTCGCGCAGGAAGTGCCGTTCCTGACCGGCCAGTACACGAACACGTCGACGACTGGCGGCACGAACCTGCCGACCAACCCGTTCCAGACGATCGAGCGCAAGGACGTCGGCCTCGTGCTGAAGGTGACGCCGCACATCAACGAGGGCGACGAGGTGCGCCTCGACATCCACCAGGAAGTCTCGAACCTGCTGCCGCCGGTGCAGGGCGCGGTCGACCTCGTCACCAACAAGCGCGAGATCACGACCAGTGTGATGGTCGCCGACAACTCGCTGCTCGTGCTCGGCGGCCTGCTCGACAACCAGCAGAAGGACAACGTGCAGAAGGTGCCGGGCCTCGGCGACATCCCGCTGATCGGCAACTTGTTCCGCTACCGCAGCAGCAGCCGGCAGAAGACCGACCTGATGGTGTTCCTGCATCCGCGCATCCTGCGCGATCCCTCGAGCGAGGCCGACGTGTCGAGCGAGAAGTACAACTACATGCGCACCGAGCAACTCGAGATGCGCCAGCAGGAGTGGCCGCTGACGCCCCCGACCGAGCGGCCGTTGCTGCCGGGGGTGCGCGATTTCCTCGCCAGTCCGTCGCTCGACGGCGCGCCGGATGCGGTCCCTGCGGCGAAGCCGCGATCCGGTCCGCCGCCGGGCCGTTGAGCGGGCGGTTCCCGGATGCCGCGATGAGCGACGCCACGCCCGCCCGTCCGGGATTCGGCTTCGCGCGCCGCCACGGCGTCGCGTTGACCGGCTGGCGCGACGGCGAGGCCGAGATCGCGTTCCGTCCCGGCGTCCGGCCCGAGGTTCTCGCCGAACTGCGCCGCCATTTCGGTGCGCGGCTGCGCCTCAGTCCCTGTCCGGATGGCGAATTCGAACCGCTGCTGCGCCGGTTGTACGAGCATGGGGATCACGCCAGCACGATGGCCTCGGAGCTCGATGCGTCGACCGACCTCGCGACGATCGCCGAAGAGTTGCCTGAGCCCGAAGACCTGCTGGAAAGCGACGATGACGCGCCGATCATCCGCCTGTTGAACGCGCTGCTGGCCGAAGCCGTCAAGGATGGCGCCTCGGACATCCATGTCGAACCGTTCGAGAACCGGCTGGTGGTGCGTTTCCGGATCGACGGCGTGCTGCGCGAAGTGCTGAGTCCGCGCAAGGCGATCGCGGCGGCGGTCGTCAGCCGCATCAAGGTGATGGCGCGGCTCGACATTGCCGAGAAGCGGCTGCCGCAAGATGGGCGCATCGGACTGCGCGTCGCCGGCCGCGCGGTCGACGTCCGCGTGTCGACGATCCCGGCGAGCCATGGCGAGCGCGTCGTGCTGCGCCTGCTCGACAAGCAGGCGGGCCAACTGGACCTTGCCGGGCTCGGCATGGACGCGGCGGCACGCCAGCGGCTCGAGGACCTGATCGCACGCCCGCACGGCATCTTCCTCGTGACCGGTCCGACCGGCTCGGGCAAGACGACGACGCTGTACGCCGCGCTGCTGGCGCTGAACGATGCTTCGCGCAACATCATGACCGTCGAGGATCCGATCGAGTACTACATCGACGGCGTCGGTCAGACGCAGGTCAACACGCGCGTCGACATGACGTTCGCGCGCGGGTTGCGCGCGATCCTGCGCCAGGACCCGGACGTCGTCATGGTCGGCGAGATCCGCGATGCGGAAACGGCCGCGATCGCGGTGCAGGCGTCGCTGACGGGACACCTCGTGCTGTCGACGCTGCACACCAATTCGGCGGTCGGCGCCGTGACGCGCCTGCGCGACATGGGCGTCGAACCGTTCCTGCTGTCGTCCTCGCTGATCGGCGTCGCGGCACAGCGCCTCGTCCGCGTGCTCGACCCGGCGCAGCGTGAAGGCTATCCCGCGACTCCCGCCGAACTCGCCGCGTTCGGCCGTCCGGCGGACACGACCGCAACGCTGTTCCGGCCTCGCGACGACGGCGCCGGGCGCTTCGCCGGTTACCGCGGCCGCACCGGCATCTACGAAGTCATTGCCGTCGACGATGCGATGCGGCAGATGATCCATGCCAGTGCCGGTGAAGGCGAACTCGAACACCACGCGCGCGCGCACGCGGAAAGCATCCTCGACGATGGTTGGCGGAAATGCGTCGCCGGCATCACGTCGAGCGGCGAAGTACTGCGGGTAACGCGCGAGGCCTAGCCGATCTCGCGATACTCGCGTGCCCCGGCTGCGCCGCCGTCACTGGTCCGCGCTCGATCCGGATGCCCACAGGTACGCGGCAGCGAGCGCGCGCCACGGCGTGTAACGCGCGAGGACGTTCCGCGTTTCGGCGACGTCGACCGGCTGGTCACGACCGAGCCGCGCCTGCAGCGCGCGGCGCACCGCGAGGTCGCCTTCGAGCGATCCGTCGAGCCAGCCATAGCCGCGCAGCAGCGTGTAGTCGACGGTCCACGGGCCTACTCCCGGTACCGCGACAAGGGTCGCGCGCATTCGCTCGACCGGCAGGTCGACGGTCCACGCGTCGAGCGGGATCTCACCACCGGCGACCGACCGCGCCAGGTGTGCCGCCGTACGGGCCTTCGTGCGCGAATAGCCGGCTGCGTGCAGCTGCGGCTCCGAAACGGCAGCCAGCGCCGCGGCGTCGGGATGGCAGGCTAGCCCCGAGTGGTGGACGATTCCGGCGGCGGCAATCATCCTCCGCCGCAGCGCGATCGCCGCGCGAACGCTGATCTGCTGCCCGGTGACCGCCCACACCAGCGCTTCGAACGGCGTTGCCGTCACCGCGACGCGCAGGCCGCGAAACCGCGTCAGCACCGGCCCGAGCAACGGGTCATGCCGGAACGTGCGCGCGAAGGCTTCGATCGGTTGGTCGAGTGCCAGCATGCGCCGCGCGAGGCGCGCGAGCTTCGCGTCCGCCCCGGGCTCGGCGGGACCGTCGATGTCGAGCATCGCGGTCGCGCGGCGGGTATCGAGCTGCAGGGTCAGCACGGCCGGGGCACCGTTCCAGACCAGACCTTTGGTGATCGAACGGCCTTCGACCCGCTCGGAAAACCCTTCCGGATCGCGGCGGTGGTAGGCGAGGATCTCCTGCGCGCGATACCGCGCCGGCAATTCGAGCGCGCTCGTGACACGAGTGCCCCGGCGACGTGGCTGGCCGGCAGGCACTCGTGGCGCGGGTGCCCGGGAGCGTGCGGTTGGGTCGAAGGCCATCGGATCGATCGCGGCAGTTGCAGACAAGAGGCGTCCGGCTGGCGACAATGATGCATCGCGGCCTCCGTTGCCACCATGCCCGCCTTCGCGTACCAGGCGCTCGATCGGAACGGCAAGACCCTGCGCGGCGTCGTGCAGGGCGACACCGCTCGCTCGGTCCGCGGCACGCTGCGCGAGCAGGGCCTGAATCCGCTCGCGGTCGAGGAAGTGCATGATGCCGGTGGCGCCCGCAGGACGTTCGGCTGGCGGAGTCGAGGAGCGCGGCAGGGGCAGATTGCGCTGCTGACGCGCCAGCTCGCGACGCTGGTCGGCGCGGGCCTGCCGATCGACGAATCGCTCGATGCACTGACCGAGCAGGCGGCCGGCGAGCGCCAGCGCGCGCAACTCCTGACCCTGCGCTCGCGCGTGATGGAAGGCGCGAGCCTCGCGCAGGCGATGGGCGATTTCCCGGCGACGTTCGGCGAGACCTACCGTGCGTCGGTCGCCGCCGGCGAGCAGTCCGGCCGGCTCGACAACGTGCTCGAGCGCCTGGCCGACCATGCCGAGGCGGGCGACGCGTTGCGCCAGCGCATCTTTGCCGCGCTGGCGTATCCCGTATTGCTGGCCGTGGTCGCACTCCTCGTCGTCGCCGGCCTCCTGACCTACGTCGTGCCGCAGATCGTTGACGTGTTCGTGAACCTGCATCAATCGCTGCCGTGGCCGACGCGCGCGCTGATGGCACTGTCGTCCTTCGTGCACCACTGGGGCTGGCTGCTGGTCGTCGTTGCCGCCGTGATCGTTGTCGCCACCACCATTGCGCCGCGCAATGACGCGATCCGGATCGCCTGGCAGCGACGCGTGTTGCGGCTGCCGCTCGCGGGGCGCCTCGTGCGGGCCGCGAACACCGCGCGCGCGACGCGCACGCTGGCGATGCTGGCGTCGAGTGCGGTGCCGCTGCTCGACGCGCTGGGCATTGCCGCCGGCGTCGTGCCGAACCTGCCGATGCGCGAGGCATTGCGCGGCGCGGCGGCGAAGGTGCGCGAAGGCGGTTCGTTTTCGCGCGCGCTGGCGGACAGCGGACAGTTCCCGCCGGTGGCGCTGCGGTTGATCGCGAGCGGCGAGCGTGCCGGCGAACTGCCGCGGATGCTGGAGCAGGCCGCGCGCCAGCAGCAGCGTGAACTCGACCGCTGGCTCGACGTGATCGGCTCGATGCTGGCGCCGGCGGTGATCCTGCTGGTCGGCGCGATGGTGCTGTTCATCGTGCTGGCAATCCTGCTGCCGATCTTCGACCTCAACCGGCTCGTGAAGTGAACGCCGTCGCCGCCACCCGCCGCAGGTCCGGCCGATGATCCGCTTCGAGCAGGTCAGCAAACGCTACGCGGCCCGGCACGAAGCCTTGCAGGAAGTCAGCTTCGACATCGACGCCGGCGAAATGGTGTTCGTGACCGGGCATTCCGGCGCCGGCAAGAGCACGCTGCTGAAGCTGATCGGCATGCTCGAGCGTGCGACGCGCGGCCGCATCACCGTCGCCGGCGAACGCATCGATGGCGCGCGCCGGCGCGCCGTGCCGCGGCTGCGGCGCAAGCTCGGGATCGTGTTCCAGGACCACCGCCTGCTGATGGACCGCAGCGTGTTCGACAATGTCGCGCTGCCGCTGGTCATCGCCGGCAATGGACACGCGGAAACCGGCCGGCGCGTGCGCGCGGCCCTCGACAAGGTTGGGCTGCTCGACAAGGAGCGCGTGCAGCCCGCGAGCCTGTCGGCCGGCGAGCAGCAGCGCATCGGCATCGCCCGTGCGATCGTCGGCAAGCCGCCGGTCATCATCGCCGACGAACCGACGGGCAACCTCGACCCGCAACTGTCGATCGAAGTGATGGGCCTGTTCGCGGAGTTCGGCGCGGTCGGCACGACGGTGCTGGTCGCGAGCCACGACTTGCCGTTGATCAAGCGCATGCGCAAACGCGTGCTGGTGCTCGACCACGGGCACCTGATCGACGACTTCCGCCCGGAGCCGGCCTGAGCGATGGCGTTCCGGAAGCCCGGTCGAACCACGCAGGGAACCGCGGTGCCGCGGCTGCCGAAACCGCCGCGACCGACCGTCGGCCAGCGCATCTCGACGTGGCGCCGGCACGTCCGCTACGGCGCACACGCGAGCTTCGCGCGGCTCGCCGCACGCCCGCTCTCGACGGCGTTGACCGCGCTCGTGATCGGTCTCGCGCTGGCGTTGCCGGCGCTGTTCCAGGTTGGCCTCGACAATGCGCGCGGCTGGGCGGCGGGCCTCGGCGAAGCCCGCGACGTGACGGTGTTCCTGAAGGCGGACATCGATGCGGCAGGCGCCGCCGCGATCGCGGCGGCGGTCGGCAAGCGCGCCGATGTCGACGGCGTGCGCATCCGTACGCCGGCGGATGGACTTGCCGAGCTCCGCAAGCTCTCCGGCTTCGGCGCGGCGCTCGACGCGCTCGGCGCGAATCCGTTGCCGAGCATCCTCGTCGTCACGCCGAAGGCGGTGCCCGCGCGCGGCGATCCGCCGCTGGTCGCCGAGTTGCGGTCCGACCGGCGCGTCGATTTCGTGCAATACGATGCCGAGTTGCGGCAGCGCGTTTCCGCTATCCTCGGGCTCGGCGAGCGGACCGCGCTGGTGCTCGCCGCGCTGCTCGCCATCGCCACGCTGCTGATCGTCGGCAATACCGTGCGCGCGGACATCCAGGGATGCGAACAGGAGATCTCGGTGATGCGTCTCGTTGGTGCGGGCGGGGCTTTCGTGCGGCGCCCGTTCTTGTTCGCCGGCGCGTGGTACGGCCTCGCTGGCGGTGTGCTCGCGGTCGGCTTCGTGCTCGCGATCGAGTTCGCACTGCGCGAGCCACTCGGACGCCTTGCCGACGGCTGGTCGGGCTTGCCGCTGCGCGGACTCGGCGTGATCGAGGCGCTGGTCGTCATCGCGGCGGGTGTCGTCCTCGGCTGGTGCGGCGCGTTCCTCGCCGCGAGTTCATACGGCCGCCGGGCGGGACGCGCATGATGACCGGCGCATCCCGGGCCGAACGCGGCGCGGCGGAGACCGGCGCGCCGCGGGTCGTCGTCGTCGACGCGTCGCGCGCGGTGCGGATGATCATCGCGCGGTTGTTGCGCGCCGAGATTCCCGACTGCATCGTGTTCGAATGCGAGAGCGCCGCCGCGGCCGAACGCGTGCTCGACGACGGCGAAGTCGATCTCGTCACCACGGCGTTGCAGTTGCCGGATGTCGACGGGCGCGAGTTGGCCCGCCGCGTGCGTGCCCGCCCCGGCGCGGCGCGGATGCCGGTCATCGTCGTCTCCGGCAGCGTCGAGGAAACGCTCGCGAACGAGCCGATGCCGGCCGACGTCACCGACTACTTCGACAAGGGCGAGGGCGCTGCGGCGCTTGCCGAATTCATCCGTGGTTACCTGCATCCGCCAACCGCCGCGCAGGGCACGGTGCTGTATGTCGAGGACAGCCGCGTCGTGTCGGCGGCAACGACCCGGCTGCTCGAGCGGTACGGCCTGACCGTCCGCCACGTCACCAGCGTCGAGGGTGCGCTCGAACTCCTCGCCGACATCGATTCGGATGCGCGGCCCGTCGACATCGTGCTGACCGACCTGAGCCTCAAGGGCGAGCTTGGTGGCGCGGACCTGCTGGAAACGATTCGCATCGACATGGGTCTCGGCCGGCATGACCTGCCGGTGCTCGTGATGACGGGAGACGAGAATCCGAAAAGCCAGGCGGCGCTGCTGCGCGCCGGCGCGAATGACCTGGTGCACAAGCCAGTCGAGGAACGACTGCTCGCGACCAAGCTGATTTACCAATTGCGCGTGGCCCAGCGCCAGCGTGATCGCGGCCGGGAATGAGCGAGTCGGGACGGGTCCGCCTCGAGGCGTCGTGGCTGGCGCAAATCGGCGATCAGTTCGACACGCCGCGCATGCAGGCGCTGTCGCGTTTCCTGCGCGACGAGAAGCGGGCCGGGAAGGTCGTTTATCCGCCGGGCCCGTCGATCTTCGCGGCGCTCGATGCGACGCCGTTCGAGTCCGTCGCCGTCGTCATCCTCGGCCAGGATCCGTACCACGGCCCGGGACAGGCGCATGGGCTGTGCTTTTCGGTGTTGCCGGGCGTGCCGGTGCCGCCGTCGCTCGACAACATCTTTGCCGAGCTGACCCGCGACATCGGAGTGCCGCGTCCTGACCACGGTTGCCTCACGCCTTGGGCGCGGCGCGGCGTGCTGCTGCTGAACGCCGTGCTGACGGTCGAGCGTGGCATCGCGGGGTCGCACCAGGGCAAGGGCTGGGAGGAGTTCACCGACGCGTGCGTCGATGCATTGAACCGCAAGCGCGAGCACCTCGTGTTCCTGCTCTGGGGCAGCTACGCGCAGGCGAAGGGCCGGCTGATCGACCGCCAGCGGCACCTGGTTCTCAAGGCGCCGCACCCGTCGCCGTTGTCGGCGCATCGCGGGTTCATCGGCTGCGGGCATTTCTCCCGTGCGAACGGATATCTGCGGGATCGTGGCCGCCAGCCCATCGACTGGCGACTGCCGCCCCGGGCCGAGCTCGACACTCCGGAGGCTCGACCAACCGGCCATACAAGTGACTGAATGGATTGGAGTTTGTCGACTTGGCCCCGAGGCCGGCGAACGGCTCCTAGCGTGCAAAGCCTGGCGAATGAGAGTACTATACCCCGCAGTTCAGTTTTTCTTCCGGTTGCGGAACTCTTGCGTACTTTGGCACTCTCAGTAGCCGAGTGCCAGAAGTACCCGATTCGAGGAGAATGCAACGCATGACCCAAGCTCTCATCACCGCCAATCTTCCGATCCCGAGCGCGCTCGGCAGCCTCGATGCCTATATCAGTGCCGTGCACCGCATCCCGATGCTGACGCAGGCCGAGGAACAGGCGCTGGCGACACGGTACCGGCAGGACGACGACCTCGATGCGGCCAAGTCGCTGGTGATGTCGCACCTCCGGTTCGTCGTGCACGTCGCGCGCGGCTATTCGGGCTACGGACTGGCGATGGGTGACCTGGTGCAGGAAGGCAACATCGGGCTGATGAAGGCCGTCAAGCGTTTCGACCCGACGCAGGGCGTCCGACTCGTCAGCTTCGCGGTGCACTGGATCCGCGCCGAGATGCACGAGTTCATCCTGCGCAACTGGCGCATCGTCAAGGTGGCCACGACGAAGGCGCAACGCAAGCTGTTCTTCAACCTGCGCAAGTCGAAGAAGCGCCTCGGCTGGATGAACGCCGCGGAAGTCGCGACGGTCGCGAAGGAGCTCGGCGTACCGGCGTCGACCGTGCTCGAAATGGAAGCCCGCCTCAACGGCCGTGACATCGCGTTCGACGCGCCAGCCGACCATGACGAGGACGTCCCGCCGGCTCCGGAGACGTATCTGGTCGATCATTCCGCCGATCCTTATCAGGCGGTCGAAGCGGCATCGGAAACCGAGTCGCACCTCGACACGCTGCGGCAGGGCCTCACCGCGCTCGATGCGCGTGCGCGCGATGTCGTCGAGCGGCGTTGGCTGCGCGAGGATGGCAAGGCGACGCTGCAGGAACTCGCCGACGAGTACGGCGTGTCGGCCGAACGCATCCGCCAGATCGAAGCCAACGCGATGAAGAAGATGCGTGGCCTGTTCGTCGCCTGACGCCGGGCGATTCATGTCCACGAACCGACGGCCCCGCAACGGGGCCGTTTTCGTTTCAGCCGATCACGAGATCTCGTCGCGGCCGAGGATGATGCGGGCGGTACGCTCATGGCTGAGGTACGCCCACGCCCAGTCGATCATTACCGACAGTCGGTTGCGGAACCCGATCAGGAACCAGATGTGGGCGACCAGCCAGATCCACCACGCAAGGCCGCCGGACATCCGGAAGCGCTGGTACTGGATCACCGCCTTCATCCGTCCGATCGTCGCCAATGCACCCATGTCGATGTAGCGGAAAGCGCGCGGTCGGCCTCCCGACAACCGCGCGCGGATCATCGCGGCCGCGTGGCGGCCCATCTGCTTCGCCGCCGGCGCGATGCCGGGGACGGGCGCACCCTGCTGCGTGACTGCGGCGAGGTCACCCGCGACGAACACCTCGGGGTGGTCCGGCAACGACAGGTCCGGCGCAACGAGAACGCGCCCGCTCCGGTCCGTCGCGGCACCGAGTTGGCGCCCCAACGGCGACGCCGCGACGCCCGCCGCCCAGATGATCGTGCGCGCGGCGACTGATTCCTTGCCGAACGTGACGTGGCCCCTGTCGATCGACGTGACCGGCTCGGCAACGCGAACGTCGACTCCGAGTCTCGCGAGCTGCTCCAGCGCCTTCTGCGACAGTGATGGATG
>JAXMHA010000008.1:0-116125 GCA_046347015.1 Lysobacterales bacterium
TCGAGCACCGCGTGCACTTCGGCGACC
Source organism: Lysobacterales bacterium (assembly GCA_046347015.1). Taxonomy (GTDB): domain Bacteria; phylum Pseudomonadota; class Gammaproteobacteria; order Xanthomonadales; family Rhodanobacteraceae; genus Dokdonella_A. The sequence continues at coordinate 28 of JAXMHA010000008.1, forward strand.
ACGTCGACGCCGTCGACGACCAGCGGCGTGCCACCCGGCATCCGCAACGCGACGTGCAAGGCCGGCCGGTTCTCGCTGCGGTTGATGTGTTCACCGCGGAACATCGCGCCGATGCGCGCCTCGAGCCCCCGCTCGCGCGCGAGGCCGAGCAGCAGGCCGATCCCTTCGGCATCGATGCGCTGCTTCGAATAGTCCATGTAGAGGCCGGCCCCCTCGGCGACGAGGCGCGTGCCACGGCCGGGATCGGCGGCGAACAGCCCGGCGATGGTCGTCGAGCGGTGGCGCTCGGCGTAAGCGGAAAGCGCCTGCCACGCAGCGCCGGCGGCGACGCTCATCGCGCCGCTCCGGCGGCACGCGCGCCACCCCGGTGGTGCCGCTGCGCGTCGATGTCGTCCAGCAGCGCATGCCAGGAGGCATCGAACGCCTTGGTGCCCTCGCGCTGCAGGCGTTCCGCAAGCGCGTCGATGTCGACGCCGGCCTTGCGGAAATGCTCGAGTTCCGACGTCGCGGCCACGCCGTCGCGCGGGATCGGTGCGACGACGTTGCCATGGTCGGCGAACGCATGGATCGTCTTCTCCGGCAGCGTGTTGATCGTGCCGGGCGCCTGCAGCGCCTCGACGTACAGCGTGTCGGATGCCTTCGGATCCTTGGTGCCGGTGCTGGCCCACAACACCCGCTGCGGTGCGATGCCGGCGTCGGCCAGGCGCTGCCAGCGCGGCGAATCGCACAGGTCCAGGTAGTCCTTGTACGCGCGCCGCGCGACCGCGATGCCGAGCCGGTCATGCATGTCCGCCGGCACCTGGTCGGCCACCGCGACGTCCCAGCGGCTGACGAACAACGACAGCACCGAGCGCACGTGCGGGTCGCGCCCGGCCGCGATGCGGCGCTCGATCCCGCGCATCCACGCTTCGGCGGCGGCGAGCAGCTGCCTTGACGAGAACAGCAGCGTCACGTTGATCGGCACGCCGGCATACGTCGCGCCTTCGATCGCCTCGCAACCGGCGCGCGTACCCGGGATCTTGATGAAGAGGTTGTCGCGCCCGCCGCGCTTGTGCAACTCGACGGCCGCGTCGACCGTCGCCTTCGCATTGTCGGCGAGGAGCGGCGACACTTCGAGCGACACCCAGCCGTCGGCGCCGCGGCTCAGCCGGTGGGCTGGCGCGAACAGGTCGGCCGCGCGCTTAAGGTCGTCGAGCGCGAGTTCGAAGAACAGCGCCTCCGCGCCCTTCGCGTGGCTCTTGTCGATGGCGGCAACGTAGGCGTCGGAGCCGGCGATCGCCTTCTGGAAGATCGACGGGTTCGACGTCAGGCCGGTGATGCTGAAGTCGTCGATGTAGCGCTGCAGTCCGCCGCTGTCGAGCAGCGTGCGCGTGATGTTGTCGAGCCACAGGCTCTGGCCGTGTTCATGCAGCTTCCGGGTCGAATTCATGGCGCCCTCCTTGTGGCGGAATGGAAAATGGTGCGGCCAGCCGCGCGGCGAGCGCGGCGAACTGGCCGATGTGCTGGATGGCATGGTCCGGCGCGGGCCGCGCGTCGCCGGCGTCCGCCGCATAGGCATAGTGCCCCTGGCGCACGAGCACCGTGGTCAGCGCATCGCCCCACGCGCCCTTCATCGCCGCGAGCAACTTCGGCTTGTCGTCGACCATGATGTGGTGCGCGGCCGGACAGCGGCGCGAAATGTCGGCGCGCTCGTCCTGCTTGTGCCGGTAGACCAGCACGTCGTCGACCGCGGCCCAGAGTCCGGCGCGGCGGATCTTGCGCGGCTGCATCACCGCATCGCCATCGGACACGATCGCGGTCTTGCCGAGGCGCCGTGCCGTGGCGAGTGCCTCGCGCGCACCGGGATAGACGCGTTCGGCGAACGGGTAATCGAGCATCCAGTCGCCGACGCCGAGCCAGCGCGGGTCGTACGCGCTGTCGGCCCACACCCGCTGCACGGTGGCGATGAAATCGGCACCGCCGCGCTCGGCGCGTTGCGCCTCGAATGCGGCGTGCCACGCCTGGCCGGCGCCGGCGCCGAATACCGCATCGAGATGCGCGCCGAGATCCGCCTCGACGCGGTCGTGGTCGAGCAGCGTGTCGTCGACGTCGAACAGGAACGCGATGGCGGCGCGCGGGGTCATGCCGGCCCCGCCAGCTTCGGATTGTGCCAGTGCATCCCCGCGGCCAGCAGCCGGTCGGCCGCGCCGGGCCCCCAACTGCCTTGCGCGTACGGAATCACGGGCGACGCCGCATGCAATGCCGGATCGACGATGCGCCACGCCTCCTCCACGCAATCGTCGCGCGTGAACAGCGTCGAATCGCCGCGGATCGCGTCGCCGAGCAGGCGTTCGTACGGCGACATGTCGTCGCTGGTGTCCTCGTGCGCGATCAATTCGACGTCTTCGCCGACCATCGCCTCGCCGGCCTTCTTGGCCCGCGTGCCGAGCGCGATCTGCACCTGCGGACTGACCCGGAACCGGACCGTGTCGGGATGCGCCCCGGGTTCGCCGAACACCGATTGCGGCGGTGTCTTCAGCGTCACCATGACTTCGGTGCACGTGACCGGCAGCCGCTTGCCGACGCGGACGTAGAACGGCACGCCGGCCCAGCGCCAAGTGTCGATGTCGAAGCGCAGCGCGGCGAACGTCTCGACATCGGAGTCCGGCGCGACGCCATCGACCTTGCGGTAGCCCTCGAACTGCCCGCGCACGATCGCGGCCGGGTCCAGCGTCGCGATCGCGCGGAACAACCTGAGCTTCTCGCTGCGCTGCGCCTCCGGATCCTGGCTGACCGGCGGATCCATCGCCAGCAGCGTCAGCACCTGCAGCATGTGGTTCTGCACGACATCGCGGATCGCGCCGACCTCCTCGTAGAACTTTCCGCGCCCCTTGACGCCGAACGACTCGGCCATCGTGATCTGCACGTTGTCGATGTAGTTGCGGTTCCAGATCGGCTCGAGGAACGAGTTCGCGAAGCGGAAGTACAGCAGGTTCTGTACCGGTTCCTTGCCGAGATAATGGTCGATGCGGAAGATCGAGCTCTCCGGCATGACCGCGTGCAGCGTTGCGTCGAGCTGCCGGGCGGACTCGAGGTCGCGTCCGAACGGCTTCTCGACGATGACGCGCCCGCCTTCGAGGCAACGCGACTTCGCGAGCGCGCCGGCGACGGTGCCGAACAGGCTCGGCGGAATCGCGAGGTAATGCAGCGGCCGCTGCGCGCCGTCGAGCGCCTTGCGCAGCTTGTCGAATGTCCCCGGGTCGGCGTAGTCGCCATCGACGTAGGCAAGCCGCGCCGCGAGCTTGTCGAAAGCCGCCTCGTCGATGCCGCCGTGCGCCGTGACGCTGGCGCGCGCACGCGCACGCAACTGGTCGACCGTCCACCCGGACTTCGCGACGCCGATCACCGGCATGTCCAGCCGGCCGTCGCGCGTCAGGGCCTGCAACGCCGGGAAAACCTGCTTGTAGGCCAGATCCCCGGTGGCACCGAAGAACACGAAGGCGTCGGTTGCGGGTGAGGCCATGCCGAAAACTCCTTGTGGCCGCGACAGTCCGGGCGAACAGGCCGGAGCGTCGTCGAACGACAGCGTGCGGGGTGCGCGGGGGATGCAGCAGACCGGCGGTCCCCGTGGATGATGCCACCGAGGGGCCGCGATCGCCTGCCGTTTGACCGCACACGCGCGGTTTCGTTCACTCCCCGGTCATGGCGCGGCGGATGGTATGGTGCAGCGACGCCATCGATCGCGCCTCGGCCGCGATCCCGCAAACAAGGACAACGTGTTCGCCTGGCTGCACATCCTCGGTTCCCGGCTGGTACGGTCGCGGCCACCCGATGCCGCGCTCCGGCCCGTGCCGGCCCCGCCGGAACGGCAGTCCCTGCTCAGCGACCAGCAGCTTCGCGAGCACGCACGCGAACTCGCCGCGACGCACCGCCGCGTCGCTTCCGGTTCGACCGACGAACTCGAGCGGCACCTCAACCGCGACGCCGGCACGCTCGCGCGGGCCTATCGCGCCGCGCGCGCGGCCGCGACCGAGCGCACGCCGGAGCCCGCCGCCGAATGGCTGATCGACAACTACTACGTCATCGAGGAACAGATCAAGGAAATCCGCGCCGGCCTCCCGCGATCGTACCGCCGCGAGTTGCCTGCGATCGCGGGAACGGACCGGCACCCCCTGCCGCGCGTGCTCGCGCTGATGCGCGAACTCGCGACCAGTGCCGACGGGCGCGTGCACGAGCGCCTCGTCAGCGGTTTCATCGACGCCTACCAGGACGTCGAGCCACTGACGCTCGGCGAACTGTGGGCGATGCCGTTGATGCTGCGCGTCGCGTTGATCGAGCGACTCGCGCCGCTCGGCGACGCGATCGTCACCCGGCTCGACGATCGCCTGCGCGCCGCGGAATGGGCGGACCACCTCGGCGAAGTCGCGCGCCACCGGCCGGCCGACATCGTCCTCGCGATCGCCGACATGGCGCGCACGCGCGCGACGCTGTCGCCGGCGTTCGCGACCGAACTGCACCGGCGCCTGCAGACGGGCAATCCGGCCTTGTCGCTGGCGCTGGCGTGGCTCGAACAGCGGCTCGGACTCGCGCGGCAGACGCTCGCCTCGGTGCTCGACGAGGAGACCCGCGCGCAAGCCATCGCCCAGGTGTCGATGGGCAACTGCATCAGCGGCCTCAGGACGATCGCGCGGACCGACTGGTCCAACACGGTCGAATTGCTCAGCCGCGTGGAACGGTCGCTGCACGGCGACCCCGCCGGCGTCTACGCGGCAATGGACTTCGCGACGCGCGACCGCTACCGGCACGTCGTCGAGGAAATGGCGCGTGGCAGCGGCAGCGCCGAGTGGGACATCGCCGATCGCGCCGTCGCCCGGGCGGCGTCCGCGGAAGGCAGCGCGGGCGATTCGCCGCGCGACCACGTCGGCTACTGGCTGCTCGGCGCCGGGCGCCAGGCGTTCGAACGCGAACTCGGCGTGCACGCGCCCGCCATCGAGCGCATCCGCCGCGGACTGCGCGCGCATCCGCTCGCCGGTTACGCCACGCCGATCGCGCTGCTGACCGGCGCGATCGTCGTGGCAGGCGTGCCCGGCATCGTCCATGCGGGGCGCGTGCACGGCGCCCTGGTGCTGGCGGCGCTCGTCGTCGCCGCGAGCCACCTCGCCGTCGCGCTCGTCAACTGGCTGGTGACGCTGGTGATGCCGCCGCAGCCGCTGTGCCGGCTCGCCCTCGACCACGGCATCCCGGATGACCTGCGCACGCTGGTGGTCGTGCCCTGCATGCTCGACGACGCGGCGGGAATCCGCGAGCTGGTCGCGGCGCTCGAGATCCGCTACCTCGCCAACCGCGATGCGAACCTGAAGTTCGCCCTCCTCGCCGACTTCCGCGACGCGCCGGATCGCGAGATGCCCGGCGACGCGGCGCTGCTGGCCGCCGTCCGCGAGGGCATCGAGGCGCTGAACCGCGCCCACGAGCCCGACGGCACGCCGCGCTTCGGCCTGTTCCTGCGCGACCGCTTCTGGAACGCGCGCGAAGGCGCGTGGATGGGGCGCGAGCGCAAGCGCGGCAAGCTCGCCGACCTGAACCGCGTGCTGCGCGGCCGGGCGCCGCGCGGCTTCCACATCCTCGTCGGCGATCCCGCGTGGCTGCGCACCGTCAAATACGTCCTCACGCTCGATGCCGACACCGAACTGCCGCCGCAAGCCGCGCTCAAGCTCGTGGCGACGCTCGCGCACCCGCTGAACCGCCCGCACATCGACCCGCGACTGCGCCGCGTGACCAGCGGCTACGGCGTGCTGCAGCCGCGCGTGTCGGTCGGCGCGACGCACGAGGGCGCGAGCCTCCTCGCGCGCCTGTTCAGCGACGAAATCGGGCTCGATCCGTACACGCGGATGGTGTCGAACGTGTACCAGGACCTGTTCGGCGAAGCGTCGTTCGTCGGCAAGGGCATCTACGACGTCGATGCGTTCCGCCGCACCACCGGCGCGCGCTTCCCCGACAACCTGATCCTGTCGCACGACCTGCTCGAAGGCAGCTACGCACGCTGCGGGCTCGTCAGCGACATCGAACTGTTCGAACACCATCCGGACCGCTACAGCTCGGACCTGCGCCGGCGCCACCGCTGGATCCGCGGCGACTGGCAGGTCCTCGCGTGGTTGCTGCCGCGCGTTCCCGCGCCGCGCCGCCAATGGGTCCGCAACACGCTGTCGCCCTACCAGCGCTGGAAGCTGCTCGACAACCTGCGCCGCAGCCTCGTGCCGGCGGCGCTGCTGGTGCTGCTGCTGGACGGATGGCTGCTCAGCCAGCGGCCGGTCTACTGGACCCTGCTCGTGCTCGGCGTGATCTTCGCCTCGCCGCTGCTGATCTCGTTCCAGCACTTCCTCGCGCGCCACCCGCGCCTCGCCTGGGGCGTGCACTTCCAGCTCAACGCCGAGGCGCTGCTGCGCCGCCTGCAACAGGCCGGCCTGATGCTGGTGTTCCTCGCGTTCGAGGCCTGCCACCACCTCGACGCGATCGGCCGCAGCCTGTGGCGGATGCTGGTGAGCCACCGGCACCTGCTCGAGTGGACGCCGGCAGTCGAGGCCGCGCGATTGGCCGCGACGACGCCCGCGGCGTACTTCCGCGTCATGTGGACCGCGCCGGTGATCGGGATCGCCGCGGTGGCCTTCGCGCTGCGGCACGGCGTCGCCGCGGCGGCCGTCGCGCTGCCGGTGTCGTTGTTGTGGATCGCTTCGCCGTTGATCGCGTGGGCGCTCGGCCGGCCGCGCCGGCGCGCCAGCGACACCGAGCTCGACGCGACGCAGCGCACGTTCCTGCGCGCCGTCGCGCGCCGCACGTGGAACTACTTCGACACCTTCGTCACCGCGGCCGACCACGGGCTGCCGCCCGACAACCACCAGGAATACCCGAGCGAACAAACCGCGCACCGCACGTCGCCGACCAACATCGGGATGTACCTCCTCGGCGCGCTCACCGCGCGCGATTTCGGTTACCTCCCGACCGAAGCGCTGCTCGAACGCATCGACACGACGCTGGCCGCGCTCGAGCGGATGCCGCGCCATCGCGGCCACTTCCTCAACTGGTACGGCACGACGACGCTCGAGCCGTTGCCGCCCCGCTACGTGTCGACCGTCGACAGCGGCAACCTGATCGCGTGCCTGCTGGTGCTGGCGCGCGGGCTCGATGCGGTCGACGGCGAGCGCCTGCTGCCACCCGGCGTGTGGGGAGGGCTCGCCGATACCTGGCGCGTCTTCCGCGACGTGCTCGCGGACCGTGGCGGCGGGCCGCCCGACGTCGGAGAAGCCGCGGCGATGCGGGCGATCGACGCCGCGCTGGCCGAAGCGCCGCTGCCCGTCGCCGCGCTCCGCGACCACGCGCAGGCGCTCGCGGCCCTGGCCGCGGCGATCGCGGTGCTGGCCGGACGCACCGACGGGCGGCTCGACGACGCGCCGGCCCGCTGGCTCGAACGGTTCCGCCGCGAAGTCGACGCCTGGCGGTCATCGCTCGACGCCCGCGCCCCGTGGCTCGACGCGACCCCGCCGGCATCGGAAGCGGACGCCGCGCTCGCCACGCGCCTCGGCAACAACCCGTCATTGCGGCGCACGTCGGCGCTGCTGGCGAACCTCGCGCCGCCGGATACCGGCGACGACGCCGGGATCGCCTGGCGATCGCACGCCGCCGGGACCACCGCCCACCTCGCCGCCTTGCGCGAACACGCGGCGTCGCTGGCCGCGCGTTGCCGCGCCCTTGCCGACGCCGATTTCGACTTCCTGTGGGTGCCGGAGCAGCGGTTGCTGACGATCGGCTACCACGTCGACCAGCACGTGCGCGACGCCGGCATGTACGACCTCCTCGCGTCGGAAGCGCGGCTGACCAGCTTCGTCGCGATCGCGCAGGGCCGCCTGCCGCGCGAACACTGGTTCGCGCTCGGCCGCCTGCTGACGCTCGCGGCGGGCCGTCCGGCGCTGGTGTCGTGGAGCGGCTCGATGTTCGAGTACCTGATGCCGCTGGTCGTCATGCCGGGGTTCGAGAACACGCTGCTGACGCGCTCGTGCCGGGCCGTCATCGCGCGCCAGATCGCGTACGCGCGCGAGCACGGCATCCCGTGGGGCATTTCCGAATCGGCGTACAACGTCACCGACTCGCATTTCACCTATCAGTACCGCGCGTTCGGCGTGCCGGGGCTCGGCCTGAAGCGTGGCCTCGCCGAGGACCTCGTCGTCGCTCCCTACGCCACGGCGCTCGCGGTGCCGCTGCGCAGCGATGCCGCGTGCCGCAACCTCGAGGAACTGGCGCGCCTCGGCGCGCTCGGCGAATACGGCTTCATCGAAGCGCTCGACTTCACGCCGGCGCGCGTTCCGGAAGGCGCGCGGTTCGCGCCGGTGCGCGCGTGGATGGCGCACCACCAGGGCATGTCGCTGACCGCGCTGTCGACGGCGCTCAACGGGCGTCCGCTGCAGCGGCGTTTCCTGCGCGAGCCGATGTTCCGCGCGAACCAGTTGCTGCTGCGCGAGAAGGTTCCGGCCGCGCTGACGGTGGACACCGGCACGCTCCGCGCCGAGGAACTGCTCGCGCCACCGCGGCCGACGGCGACGGTGGACCGCACGATCACGGCGATCGACACGCCGCTGCCGGAAGTGCAACTGCTGTCGAACGGCCGCTACCACGTGCTGGTCACGCACACCGGCGGCGGCGCGAGCCGCTGGGGCGACATCGCGCTGAACCCGTGGCACGCGGACGCCACCCGCGATGGCGACGGCATCGCGTGTTACGTGCAGGACCTCGACGGCGGCCGGATGTGGTCGAACACGTTCCAGCCGGTGCGCGCGCCGGGCCGCGACGCGGTGACGACGTTCGTGCAGGGCATCGCCGAGTTCCAGCGCCACGACCACGGCATCGACACCCGCACGCGCATCGCGGTTTCGCCCGAGGACGACATCGAGCTGCGCCGGATCACGTTGACCAACCGCACCGGTTCGCGCCGCCGGCTGGCACTGACGACCTTCACCGAACTGGTGCTGACGCGCCGCGCGGACGCCGACGCGCACCCGGGCTTCAACAAGCTCTTCATCGAAACCGAGTACGTGCCGGGGCCGCAGGCGCTCCTCGCCCGGCGGCGCGCCCGCGCGCCGGACGAACACCCGCCGACGTTCCTGCACGTCATCGGCATGCGCGGCGCCACGGTCGGTGACGCGAGCTTCGAGACGCGGCGCGACGTGTTCCTCGGCCGTTCCGGATCGCGCCGCGCGCCGGCCGCGCTCGTGCCGGGTGCCGCGCTCGCCGGCGGCATCGGCGCGGTGCTCGATCCGGCGTTCGCGCTGCGCCGTGAAGTGACGCTGGAACCCGGTGCATCGGCGACGTTCGACGTCGTGTTCGGCGCGGCCGCGGACCGGGCGGGCGCGATCGCGCTGGCCGAGCGTTACGCCGACCGCCACCTCGGCGCGCGGGTGTTCGACCTCGCATGGACCCGCGCGCAGGTGATCCGCTACCAATCGAACCTGTCGGCGAAGGACATCCGCGTGCTGGCGCAACTCGCCGCGCCACTGGCCTATCCCGATCCGTCGCTGCACCCGCCCGGGTCACCGGTGCCGGAAGCCGGCCAGTCGGGACTGTGGAAGTTCGGGATTTCCGGCGACCTGCCGATCGTGCTGGTGCGGATCGGCAGCCTTGCCGAGATCGCGCTCGCGGGGCAGGCGTTGCAGGCGCACCGGTTCTGGAGCATGCACGGCCTCGCCCACGACCTCGTGATCTGGAACGAGGACCCGTCCGGCTACCGGCACGAGTTGTCCGACCGCATCATGGGGCTGATCGGCGGCAGCGCCGAGGCCGCCGAGCTCGATCGGCCTGGCGGCGTCTACGTGCGGCGCAGCGAGCACCTCGGGCCCGACGACCGCGTGCTGTTGCAGGCGTGCGCGCGGCTGATCCTCGACGGGCGCCGCGGCTCGCTCACCGACCAGGTGGAGCCGCCGCCGGCCAGCCATCCGCGCGCAGCGGAAGCCCGGCAGGTCCCGCCACCGGACCGGCATGCCCTCGCGCCAACCGAGGGCCTGCAGGACTTCAACGGCACCGGCGGCCATGCGGCCGACGGCCGCGAGTACGTCATCTGGCTGCCGGCCGGAACCGACACGCCGGCGCCGTGGGTCAACGTGCTGGCCAACCCGCACCTCGGCTGCGTCGTGTCCGAACGCGGCAGCGCGTACACGTTCGCCGGCAATGCGCGCGAGTTCCGGCTGACGCCGTGGCAGGACGATGCCGTGCTCGACGCGGGCGGTGAAGCGCTGTACCTGCGCGACAACGAGAGCGGCATGTTCTGGTCGCCGACGCCGTGGCCGGCGCGCGGCGCCGACCCGTACCGCGTGCGCCACGGCTTCGGCTACAGCGTGTTCGAAACCGTGCAGGCGGGGATCGCGAGCACGCTGACGCTGTTCGTCGCGCGCGATGCGCCGGTGCGCTACGCGCGCCTGCGGGTGCGCAACCTTTCGACGCGGCGCCGATCGCTCGCGGTGCACGCGTACGTCGAGTGGGTGCTCGGGGACACCCGCGCACGCGGCGCGCCGCACATCGTCACGCGGCGCGAGGGCCGCGTGATCACGGCGCGCAACCCGTTCAACGACCCGTTCGCGCACGCCACCGCGTTCTTCGCGACCAGTGCGCGCGAGGCGCGCGGCAGCGGCGACCGCACATCGTTCATCGGCCGCAACCGGGATCTCGCCGATCCGCTCGCGCTGCACCACCCGCCACCCGACGACCGCTTCGGCGCCGGCCTCGATCCATGCGCCGCCTGGCAGGCCACGCTGGCGCTCGCGCCCGACGCGGAGGAAACGCTGGTGTTCGTGCTCGGTGCCGGCGCCGATGTCGAGGAGGCGCTGAGCCTCGCGACGGCCTCGGCAACGCTCACCGCCGCCAACGCCGTGCTCGAGGACGTGCGCGCCTACTGGGACGACCTGCTCGGCCGCGTCACGATCGCAACGCCCGACCCGCTGCTCGACCGGCTCGCGAACGGGTGGCTTGCGTACCAGGTGATCGCGTGTCGGCTGTGGGCGCGCAGCGGCTTCTACCAGTCGGGCGGTGCGTTCGGATTCCGCGACCAGTTGCAGGATGCCGTCGCGCTGCTGGCAATCGAACCCGCATTCGCGCGCGAACAGATCCTGCGCGCCGCGGCACGCCAGTTTCCCGAAGGCGACGTGCAGCACTGGTGGCATCCCCCGCTCGGCCGCGGCGTGCGCACGCGTTTTTCCGACGACTTCCTGTGGCTGCCGTGGGCGGTCGCGCAGTATGTCGACGCGAGTGGCGATGCGCCGGTCCTCGACGCCGAAGTGCCGTTCATCGACGGCCGCCCGCTCGCCGAGGGCGAGGATTCGTACTACGACTATGCGGCGGCCGGTGCCCATTCCGCCAGCCTGTGGACGCACTGCGTGCGTGCGCTCGATCGTGCATTCGCGTATGGCGCGCACGGCTTGCCGCTGATCGGCAGCGGCGATTGGAACGACGGCTTCAGCCGCGTCGGCCATCGCGGGCGTGGCGAAAGCGTCTGGCTCGCATTCTTCCTGATCGACGTGCTGCGGCGGATGGCGGATCTCGCCGACCGCCGTGGCGAGGGCGAACACGCGACGCGCTGGCGTGGCGAAGCCGACACGCTGGCGGCGCGCATCGACGCCGCCGCGTGGGACGGCGCGTGGTACCTGCGCGCCTGGACCGACGACGGTGCGCCGCTCGGCGCCGCGCGCAACGACGAATGCCGCATCGACTCGTTGCCGCAAAGCTGGGCGTCGTTGACCGCGACCGGCCGGCCGGAACGGCGCGTCACCGCGCTCGACTCCGCGCTCCGGTTGCTGGTGCGGCCGGAGGATCGCCTGGTCCAGTTGTTCGACCCGCCGTTCGACACCGGCGCGCTCGATCCCGGCTACATCATCGGCTACCTGCCGGGCATCCGCGAGAATGGCGGCCAGTACACGCACGCGGCCGTGTGGCTCGCGATGGCGTGCGGCGCGGCCGGCCGGCACGCAACGCAAGCCGACCTGCTGGCGATGATCAACCCGTTGTCGCATGCGCTCGCCGACGAGTCGGCGCAACGCTGGAAAGTGGAACCCTACGTCGTCGCGGCGGACGTGTATTTCGCGCCCGGGCACCGCGGCCGCGGCGGCTGGAGCTGGTACACCGGATCGGCCGGCTGGTTCCTGCGTGCGATCGTCGAGTCGCTGCTCGGGATCCTGCGGCGCGGCGACGGGCTGCAATTCAGACCACGGCTGCCGCCCCACTGGCCCGGCGCGCGCGTGCGCTACCGCTTCGGGCGCAGCACGTACCACGTCCGGATCGTGCCGGCGGATTCCGGCGCCGCCGGGCGCATCACGTGCGACGGCACGACGTTCGACGGCGACACGATTCCGCTCGTCGACGACGGGCGCGACCACGACGTCGTCGTACCGAGCCTCGCGGCGGACGGCGGCCACGCCGACGCCTCCGAACAGGGCCGGCCGCAATGACGAACGCGGAAGGCCGGGTCCGCACCGACACGGAGTCGATGATCACCCCGGCGCGTCGGTTTCCGTTCATGCCGGCCGTGCCTAGAATCGACGCCCCGACTCCGGAGCCGCGGGTGACACTGCGAACGATTTCGACATGGCGGCCGGTTGCCGTCGTCCTGCTGGCATCGTTGCTTGGCGCGTGCTCGCACGGCGTGCCGACGCCCCATCCGTCGCCACCCGCCGCCGTGGCGACCGCCGGGTCGACCGCGAAACCTGTGGCCACCGGCAAGACGGCGACGCCATCGCCGGCGCCCTACGCCGCCGGCGTCGACCACGCGAAGACCGCGCGCTACGAGATCACGCTGACCTACCCCGCGCTCCACCCGGGCGAGGAACCGCTTGCCGCGGCGTTGCGCGCCTTCGGCAACAAACAGAAGGAATCGTTCCTCGACGTGTTCACCGAGATGGAGACGCCGCACGACCTCGCGACCTATCCGTGGCCGCTGGTGGTCAAGTTCAACGAAGCGGCACGCGGGAACGACTACGTCAGCGTGCTGGCGCGCGGCGATGCCTTCACCGGCGGCGCGCACGGCAACCCCATCCTCGCGAGTTTCAATTTCGTGCCGTCGACGGGGAAACTCGTGGTCCTGACGGATCTCCTCGCCGACCCACGCCGGTCGCTCGCCACGCTTGCGCGCCACGTGCGCAAGCGCCTGCTCGCCTCGCGCGCGGGCGAGGACGCGCCCGACGTCTCGCCGCCGCTGCCGCCGAACATCGATCCGAACTGGTTGCGCGACGGCAGCGCGCCAAAGGAAGAGAACTACGATGTGTTCGTGTTCGATGGCGGACCGGGTGGCCACGCCTCCGGCGTCGCGGTGATCTTTCCCCAATACCAGGTGGCGCCGTATTCGCAGGGACCGGAGACGGTGCATGTTCCGGCAGCCGTGCTGCGTCCGCTGCTGAAGCGGGAATATCGCGCGCTGTTCGTCGATCCGCCGCGCAAGGGAGGCCACGGATGACGACCATGATCGTGCTGCAAGTCATTGCGGCGCTGCTGGTGCTGGCCGGCATCGTCGGCAGCGTGCTGCCGGCGCTGCCCGGCGTCCCGCTGGTATTCGGCGGCCTGCTGCTGTCGGCCTGGGCCGACGGCTTCAACCACGTCGGCGCGCTCACGCTGACGATCCTCGGCGCGCTCGCGCTGATCGCGGTGCTGGTCGACTTCATCGCCGGACTCGCCGGCGCGAAGCGCGTCGGCGCAAGCCGGCTGGCGCTGGCCGGTGCCGCCATCGGCACCGTCGTTGGCTTCTTCTTCGGGCTGCCCGGGCTCCTGATCGGGCCGTTCGCCGGTGCGTTGATCGGAGAAATCGCGGCCGGCGGCACGCTCGGACGCGCCACCGAGGTCGGCGTCGGCGCCTGGCTCGGCTTCATCGTCGGCAGCGTGCTGAAACTCGCGATTTGCGGCGCGATGCTGGGCGTGTTCGCACTCGCATGGATGGCGAACTGACTTTGCTTTCACGCGCCGCGCGCGGCTCAAAGCAACGGCTTTCGCGCCTTGCGCGACCTGCTTCGGAGCAGAGCTTTCGCGCTTGCGCGCGATTGAAGCAAGGCTTTCGCGCTTGCGCGCGACATCTTTCAAAGCAAAGCTTCCGCGCTTGCGCGCCGAGCAATGCTTTCGCTCACTGCTGGCGAGCCACTTTGTTTCGGCAAAAGTGGCCAAAACCATTGGCGCTGGGCGCACGGGCCGCCGTGACATCCGGTCACGGCGGCTGCCCTCGGCGGGACACTGCCGCGCCCGCGCCGGCGCGAACTCACACGTCCTTGTGTTCAGACAGGCGCGCCTTTCCCGCGGGCGCTCAGGCCCGCCTCGGCCGCGCGCAACAGCGCCGGTCGCTCAATGTCCGGCCGTCCATGGCCTGCGACATCGCAAGCTTGCCGCAACGAAGGCCAGGATGGCCGTCAGGAGCGAGCATTGCCAGCGCCGTTGCAGGCCGCCGAGCCTCGCAGCCGAATGGCGGAGCAAGCGCCGCATGTCCGAGCGCAAGGATGCCGAGTTCGGCGCGGCCGCCATTCGGCGAGAAGCGCAGGAGCGTTGCCGCGACACGAGGTCGCGGCAACCGGCCTGCCCGGCGCAATGGCTTTGCCTACTTTCCCCGTAAGGAAAGTAGGCCGCTCGAAGAGCGGAAGCTTTGCTCTGACGTAGGCCGCGAGCAGCGCGGAAGTCTTGCCAAAACGCAAAACCGGATATGGCGATCATGCCGCCGGCAACACGTACCACCACACCGCGAGGAACTGCAGCACGCTGCCGCCGAGCACGAACACATGCCACAACGCGTGGTTGAACGGCAACTTCGACCACAGGTAGAACGGTACGCCGAGCGTGTAGCAGACACCGCCGCCGAACAGCAGCCAGAGGCCGCCCGCCGGCAGATTCTCGACCAGCGGGCGGATTGCGACGAGGCCGCTCCAGCCGAGCGCGACATACAGTGCGACCCGCAGGCCGCGCGGCGCGGTGCCGCGGAACTCGAACACGGCGCCGACCAGCGCCAGCGTCCACACGAACGCGAACAGCGACCAGCCCCACGCGCCGCGCAACGTCAGCAGCGTGAACGGCGTGTACGTGCCGGCGATCAGGACGAAGATGGACGCGTGGTCGAGCGCCCGCAACACCGGCCGCAGGCGCGGCGACGGCAGTGCGTGGTACAGCGTCGACGCGACGTACAGCAGCAGCAGGCTCGCGCCGTACACGCACGCCCCCAGCATCACGAGGCGCGGGCCGCCACGGGTCGCCAGCGCCAGCATCGGCAAGGCCGCGAGCGACAGCACGACGCCCGTGCCGTGGATCAGGCTCGAAGCCCATTCCTCGGCGACCGGATAGCGCGCAACGGTGTCGGCTTCGGTCATCGCGTCCCGCCCTCGATCGGCTGCATGTTGCGCCGCACAACGCACTGTACCTGCCGCGCTGCCGGATGCCAAACCGTCCGCGCCGACGCCTGCCGCCGGCGGTAGACTGTGGCGCTCGCCGCAGCGGCGCCGAATCGCGTCGATGACCCGCTACGACATCCTGTTGCACCTGTCCCGGCTCGATGCCCTGTCACCGGCGGCGAAGGCCGCGTTGAACCTCGCGCGGCGGCTCGATGCGTGGCTTGGCGCGCTGCACGTCGTGCCGATGGGTCCTGCGGCGTTCGCATCGCCCGAAGGCGTGGCGGTGCAGGTTGCCGAGAGCGATTCCCTGCTGCGTGACGCCGAGGCCCGCGCCGGCTGGTGGCGAGCGGCGCTCGCGGAAGCCGGCGTCGCCGGCGACTGGCAGGTCACCGCCGGCGATGCGGTCGGCGCGCTGTGCCACGCGGCGCGCTGGTCCGACCTCGTCGTCATCGACCGTCCGCAGCCGGACGTCGACGCCCCGACCGGCTGGGGAACCGTGTCGCGCACCGTGTTCGGCGCGGCGACGCCGGTGCTGATCCTGCCGGCGGCGACGACCGTCGTCGACCCCGGTCGGCGCGTCCTCGTCGCGTGGAACCGCAGCCGCGAGGCGACGCTCGCGATCCGCGGCGCGCTGCCGCTGCTCGAGCGCGCGGAAGCGGTCGACGTGCTGGCCGGCGAACCTGGCGAGGATCCGTTCAAGCTGCGCTACCTGCCGTCGCTCGACCTCGAGGCCTGGCTCGGGCGACGCGGAATCAATCCGCGGACGCAGGCGTTCGACGCCACGCGCGACGTGGGCGCGCGCATCCTCGACGCCGCGCATGCGGGCAATGCCGACCTGATCGTGATGGGCGCGTGGGGACGCTCGCGGATCAGCGAGTTCGTGCTCGGCGGCACGACGCGTTATCTGTTCCAGCACAGCGACCTGCCGTTGCTGGTGGCGCATTGAGCACGGTCGCGATTCCGGCGGTGCCGGAGCTGGCGGGCCCGCGCGTGCGCCTGCGCGCGCTCGGTGCAGGCGACGTCGACGCGCTGTTCGCGCTGCACTCCGATCCCGAGGTCATGCGGTACTGGAGCTACCCGCCCTGGCGCGAGCGCGCCGAAGCGGAAGCACACGTGGTGCGCATTGCCCGCGAACGCGAGTCGACCGAGACCTATCCCTGGGCGACGACGCTGCATGGCGACGACACGCTCATCGGCACCGTGACGCTGTTCGGCATCCACCGCGAGCACCTGCGTGCGGTGCTCGGCTATGCGCTGGCGCGCCGGCACCAGGGCCGCGGCCTTGCAAGCGAAGCGGTCGGCCTCGCGATCGCGTTCGCGTTCGGCCCGCTCGGCCTCGAGCGGATCGAAGCCGACATCGATCCCGACAACGTGGCGTCGTGCCGGCTCGTCGAACGCGCCGGCTTCCTCCGCGAAGGTTATTTGCGCGAACGCTGGCGCGTCGGCGGCGGCGTGCAGGACACCGCCTTGTACGGACTGCTGAGGCGCGACTGGATCGCCCGGCGTTCGTAGGCCGGCGGCGAGCCCATCGCCGGGTCCGGGACCGACCCGCGCCTCGACGACCTCCATCGAAGGCATGCTCGGGCGATCTGCGCCCCCCCAATGAAATGCTTTCGCTCACTGCGCGGGCGTGGGCGAGTCCAAGGCAAGGCTTCCGCGCTGCGCGGCTCACAACAAGTGCTTTCGCTCACTGCGTGAGCGAGCCACTTTTGTTTCGGCAAAAGTGGCCAAAACCATTGGCGCTGGGCGCCCGGGCCGCCGTGACATCCGGTCACGGCGGCTGCCCTCGGCGGGACACTGCCGCGCCCGCGCCGGCGCGAACTCACACGTCCCTGTGTTCAAACATGCGCGCCTTGCTCGCGGGCGCGTCAGGCCCGCCTCGGCCGCGCGCAACAGCGCCGGTCGCTCAATGTCCGGCCGTCCATGGCCTGCGTACTTCGCAGTCTTGCGCAACGAAGGCCAGGGATGGCCGTGTTGAGCGAGCATTCAAGCGCCGTTGCAGGCCGCCGAGCCTCGCAGCCGAATGGCGGAGCAAGCGCCGCATGTCTGAGCACAAGGATGTGCGAGTTCGGCGCGGCCGCCATGTCCCGCCGAGGGCAGCCGCCGTGACCGGATGTCACGGCGGCCCGTGCGCCCAGCGCCAATGGCTTTGGTTACTTTCCCCGAAAGGAAAGTAACCCGCTCGAAGAGCGGAAGCTTTGCTTTGAAAGATGTCGCGCGCAAGCGCGAAAGCCTTGCTTCAATCGCGCGCAAGCGCGAAAGCTCTGCTCCGAAGCAGGTCGCGCAAAGCGCGAAAGCCTTGCCTTGGGCGACGCGCAGCACCAAATCCGGCGCCCTCGCGCAGCGAGCGGAAGCCCCGCTGCCGCACCCCCTACTTGGCGTTGGCGAACGCCACCGTCATGTCGAGCATGCGGTTCGAGAAGCCCCACTCGTTGTCGTACCACGAGCACACCTTGACCATCGTGCCCTGCATGACGCGGGTCTGCGTCGCGTCGTAGGTCGACGACAACGGGTTGTGGTTGAAGTCGACCGAAACCAGCGGTTCGCGGTTGACGGCGACGACGCCTTTCATCGGGCCATCGGCGGCGGCCTGCATCGCGCGGTCGATTTCCTCGCGCGTGGTCGCGCGCGACGCGACGAAGGTCAAATCCACCAGCGACACGTTCAACGTCGGCACGCGCACCGAGAAACCGTCGAGGCGGCCGTTCAATTCCGGCAGCACGAGGCCGACCGCGGCGGCGGCGCCGGTCTTGGTCGGGATCTGGCTCATCGTCGCCGAGCGCGCGCGGCGCAGGTCCTTGTGGTACACGTCGGTCAGCACCTGATCGTTCGTGTACGCGTGGATCGTCGTCATCAGGCCGTGCTCGATGCCGATCGCCTCGTGCAGCACCTTCGCCATCGGCGCAAGGCAATTGGTCGTGCACGATGCGTTCGAGATGACCTGGTCGGTCGCCTTGATCTTGTCGTGGTTGACGCCGTAGACGAAGGTGCCGTCGACGTCGGTGCCGGGCGCCGAAATCAGCACCTTGCGCGCGCCGGCGGCGAGGTGCGCGGACGCCTTGGCCTTGCTGGTGAAGAGGCCCGTCGATTCCAGCACGATGTCGACGCCGAGATCCTTCCACGGCAGCTTGGCCGGGTCGCGCTCGGCGCAGACGCGGATGCGGTCGCCGGCGACGACCATGTCGCTGCCCTCGACCTTCACGTCGAACGGAAAGCGCCCGTGGGTCGTGTCGTGGCGTGTCAGGTGCGCGTTGGTCTCGGCATCCCCCAGGTCATTGATTGCCACCACCCGGATCTCGCCGGTTCGATGCGCCTCGTACAGCGCGCGCAGGATGTTGCGGCCGATGCGGCCGTAGCCGTTGATGGCGACCTTGATGGCCATGGATCGAAGTCCTCCCGGGCTGGAAATGCGAAACGGATGCCGTGAAACGCGTATTCTATCGGTTCAAGCTCGCACCTTGGGTCGCGCGGGAGCGCGGGGAGGAGCAAGGCGCCGGGAAGCGCGGGACGTACACCCCTGAACTGGGCTGCCGGCCGCCGGCGGGCCGGGTTTGATCCGGCCACGCCACCGTGGCGCGCGCAATTCCGTCACTTCGTGACACTGCCGCCGGGGTGGGATCGGCATTCGTGTGACGCCGGTCACGCTTCGGGACGATCCGGGTCCAGGTTCACGTTTTCCCAACGGTTTCCGGCCTTGGCACGGAAGCTGCTGTGTCATTCCCGCGGGCCGTCGATGCGCCTTCGGGAACCACGACGGGATGCGGGCCAGACCGGATCACGGTCGGCGGCTCAGGGGAAATCCGGTTTGCAACCCAACAGCAGAGGAACCACGCACATGAACATCCAGAATTTCAGAAAGACCCAAGGCTTCACGCTCATCGAGTTGATGATCGTCATCGCGATCATCGCCATTTTGGCGGCCATCGCGCTGCCGGCGTACCAGAACTACACGATCCGCGCGAAAGTTTCGGAAGCGATCCTTGCCGGCGACGCGTGCAAGACGTCGGTCGAAACGGCTTCGTCCTCGGCGCACTGAACTTGGTCACGGCCACGAACAGCGGCTACGTGTTCCCGGGCGCGACCAGCTATGTCAGCGGCGTCGCGATCACCAACGCGACTGGCGTCGTCACCGCGACGTCGACCGTTCCCAATGCTGCCGGCTCTATCGTATTGACCCCGACTGCGGTCGCCGTCCAGCGCACAGTTGACTTGAAGTGCACTTCACCCGACATCTCGCCGAAGTACTCCCGGCAACTTGCCGCTGATATACGCGAGGTTGGTGAGTTCGAGAAGTCCCGGCACAATGCCGAGACTTTTCGTTTGGGGGCCGGCAAATGTCGAACCGGGTTCGCCTTGCGCTGATCGGCTCGCTGCTCGTCACCGTCGCCGTGTACTGGGTCGGCCTGTCCGGCCCGCTGGTGTTCGACGATGCAGAACCTAGCGCCGCTGAACGATTGGCTGCAGGGCCGTACCGGCTGGCTGTCGGTGATCCTCGACAACCGCTCCGGCCTGTTCGGAGCGGTCAGCATCGAAGATGACATCGTTCGTCCTGGACATGTCGTCATCGCTGGTCCATGGTCTGGGCGTTCAAGGCCGGCAACCTGCTGCTGCACCACTGCTGGGCGGCGTCGCCGGCGTTCGCGCTGTTCCGCACGTTTGCAACCGTTGGCGCGCTGACGGGCCGCGATCTCGCCCGGTTTTCGGCGTGGTGGGCCTGGTTCGCCGCATCGGTCTGGCTGCTGCATCCGTTGCTGGCCACGGTGCTTTATGTCGTGCAGCGCATGGCCATGCTGAGCGCCCTCTTCACGCTGCTTGCGATGCTCGCGTACGTGCATGGGCGCATCGCGGTCGAAGCGCAGCAGCGACGCCGCAGCTTCCTGTTGCTGCTGGTCGCAGTTCCGGTTTGCACCATACTCGCCGCGCTGTCGAAGGAAAACGGCGTGCTGGCGCCAGGCGCACTTTGCGCGGTCATCGAACTGTTCGCGTTCCCGCCGGCGCCGGGAAAGCGACGCGCCACGCCCGCGAAGATTTTCATCGGCCTCGCGCTGTTCGCGCCAGCGATCGTCGCCATCGTGCTGACTGGCCAGGTCACGTTGGTGTACCTCGGGCTATGCGAACCGGCCGTTCACGCTGACCGAGCGGCTGCTGACCGAAGCGCGCGTGCTGTGGGACTACATCCAGACGGTGATCGCGCCGGGTGGAACGCGGCTGGGGTCTATCACGACGACTATCCGTTGTCCCGTGGCCTGCTCGACCCGCCGACGACACTCATCGCGCTCGTTGCGTGGCCAGCGGCGTGGATCGCGTGGCGCTTGCGGCAAGCCATCCCGGCGGCTCGGCCTCCAGGCTCGGCATCTTCCTTGTCGGGCAGGCGCTGGAATCGACGGTGTTCCCGCTGCTGATCTATTCGAGCATCCGCAAGTACCTGCCGGCGGTCGGCATCATCTGGGCCATCGCCGGACTGCTGGCCTTCGCGATCGGGAAGCGAAGGTTCGAATGCACCATCCGGGTGGCGTATTCGCGACGGCAGCGTGCGTGCTCGTGGCCATCCTCGCCGCGGGCGGCGGCGCGTACTACGCCCTGGTCGAGACCTGCCGCAGGCGCAATCGCTTCTGGCCCACCCCGGTCCGGCAACCATCTGGTGGACCTTGATTCTTACAGGCCATGTCGAGCGGCCCCGGCCGCCGGGCTACGAAGACCTACGCGAAGCCAGCGCACGGTGACGACGACATTCGCCGGCTCGGCACCGTCGAAGGCGTCCTCATCGATTGCGCTTCCGGCAAGAGCCCGACTCCTGCAATCGGTGACGGACATGTTCGCCGGGAAACCGAAGCGGATCGACATCGTCCTGATGCTCGCCGTGGTGACAGGATCGCTGAACGCCTTGCCCAGGACTCACGCCGCCGCAAATGGCCGATGGCCTCTCGTCGATGCTCGATCGCGCGGGAGTTCGTCACGGCAAATGGAAGTCTGGCGCCAGAACCGCACGGTAATCTCGCCGTCTCCGGCGACATGGACAAAGCCGTCGAAGAGGCGAAGCTCGCCTACGCCGACGGCGAGGCGCAACCGCAAGTCACGCTGTACGTTGCGAGAACTGCTGCCAGGCCAGCGACGACCACCGGTACGGCAAAATGGCCGACAACTGGCGCGACAGATCAGGCCGGACGATACCCTGGCGCAGCAGCAGTTGCAGCAGTTGCGCGCGGGTAAGAAAACCGCGAACTAGGGAAGTATCGGCGCTGCATTCACTCTCGCCGCGGCGATTGTCGTCGCAACACGCGACCGACCTTTCCACCGCCAGCCCGCAATGGGCAACGAGATCGGTTCCCTCGCTGTCGCTGAACAGCGCCGGACTCCAGCTCCCGTTACGTACCTTGAGCAGACTGGTCCTGGCTGGTTTGTGCGCAAGGAGGAGCGGCAACCGTGAACGCCAGGTGGTTCCCAGGAGGCCAGACCCGGCTGCCGGAACTGCCGGGCCGTCAAGAAGTCGTTCACGATCACCAACCGGGGCAGGCTGTCGCAAGACTCGTGCTGACCGCGAAAACCACGAACCAGCCAGCGTTACGCGTGCGGTAGAACAGATGGAAGCCATGCGCTCGAACCAGTATCCGGCGTCGACATCAAGGCGTTGATCGAAGAAAGGCCGCGATTGAACATTGCCGAGCAGTTCCGTGTCGATGCGTTGGTGTCTCGGTGACGGCAAACCTTCGGAAATCCGTCGTCGCTGCGGTGGCGAGCACGTACCGACTCGGCACAGGTGCACCACCGATCTGGGCGCTGGAGATCGCGAATGTCCTCGCGCAGGGCGAGTTGCGCGGCGAGATTCCAAGGGCGCGGCACCGCCTTCCTGAAGCTGTTGCGGGATTTGCGCATCTGAAACCCGATCACGCAACGGCAGAACAGGCACTCGCGGATGCAGCTGAACGCCGTGCGCGTTCATCGGCAGGCGGCCTACGATGATGCGCGTACCTCGAATTGGCACGGCGCGAGCGCCTCGCGTTGTACGCTTCGTCGGCCCTGCCGCAAGGCCGCGATGACGCGCCGGACTCGAGCACTGCAGTGAGGCTGCAGACTCTGGAGCGGAGTCCGTCCTGCCGTCCGGTTCGTGCCGAACGTGGTTCGCCATTTCCCGTGCAGGCGGGGTCAGTTCCTTCCCCAAGGAGTTGTCGGAAACTGGAGCGTCAATGCGCTGGAGTACTCGTTCCAGATCAACCTCGTCAGGATCGCACTCGAGGTCGGCGCGGTGGACAAGGCCCGGCAACACCTTGCGATGGCCGAACAACTGAACAAGGCCGGCTACTACGACACCGTCATCGCCGATCTCAAGAATCGGGTCGCGGCGCTACACTGACTTCATGAGTGCGGTTCAACCCGCTCCATTCGTGGATTTCCCATGACGCTGCATCCCGACGCTGCCAAGTTGCCCTTCCTGATCTTCGGCTCGCCGCTGATCGAGCAGCCCGAGGTCGACGAAGTCGTCGCGTGCATGGAGTCGTCGTGGCTCGGAACCGGGCCGCGCGTGGCTCGTTTCGAGCAGGACTTCGCGACGTACCAAGGCTTGCAGGCGACGCAGGTCGCGGCGGTGAACTCCTGCACCGCCGCGCTGCACGTCGGCATGGTCGCCGCGGGTCTCGAGCCCGGCAGCGAAGTCATCACCACGCCGCTGACGTTCTGCGCGACCGTCAACGCGATCATCCACGCCGGCCTGACGCCGGTGCTGGCCGATGTCGATCCGGCGACGCAGTGCCTCGATCCGGTCGCGATCGAAGCTGCGATCACGCCGCGCACGCGCGCGATCGTGCCGGTGCATTTCGCCGGGCGGCCGTGCGCCATGGACGCGATCATGGCGATCGCGGCGAAGCACGACCTGATCGTGATCGAGGATTGCGCACACGCGATCGAAACGACGGTCCACGGCCGCAAGGCGGGCACCTTCGGCGACTTTGGCTGCTTCAGTTTCTACGCAACCAAGAATGTCGTCTGCGGCGAGGGCGGCATGATCGTCGGCCGCGACGAGGCGCACATCGCACGCGCGAAAGTGCTGGCGCTGCACGGCATGAGCAAGGATGCGTGGCACCGCTTCGGCGATAAGGGCTACAAGCACTATCAGGTGGTCGAGGCGGGTTTCAAATACAACATGATGGATCTGCAGGCCGCGATCGGCATCCACCAGCTCGCGCGTGTCGAGCGCAACTGGCGGCGGCGCGAAGCCATTTGGGACCAATACATGGCGGCATTCGCCGGCCTGCCGATCGGCCTGCCCGCGCCGCCCGCACCCGGCACGAAGCACGCCTACCACCTGTTCACGATCATGGTCGACGCGGCGCGCTGCGGCATCTCGCGTGATGCGTTCCTCGACGCGATGAACGCGCGTGGCATCGGTACCGGCGTGCACTACCTCGCCGTGCCCGAACACTCGTTCTACCGGCAACGCTACGGCTGGAAACCCGAACACTGGCCGCATGCGATGCGCCTCGGCCGCCAGACCGTCAGCCTGCCGCTGTCGCCGAAGTTGACGGATGCGGATGTAGAGCGCGTGATCGGGGCGGTGCGCGCCATCGTCGCGTAACGGGGGAACGAAGTCGGGTTCACTTTGTTGCGCCGCGTTCCGTTGTCATCCGCGGCGTCCGAGCGCTTGCCGGATCAACTCGACGGCTTGTCTTGTCCTACCCCGCCCCGACTGACCGCGACAAGCAGTTCATCCGCGCAGTGTTCAATGTTCCATTCGGTACGCACATGAATGGCAGTTTGGGCTGCGCGCGCCACCTCGATGGTGTAGTTGTCGCGCATCGAAATCAGCCGCTCCGCCAGGTCGCTGGCGTCGCCGACGCGATGCAAACTGCAGCGCGGACCAGACTCACCCACGGTCAACGAGCGGTACATCACGTGATCGGCCGCAACCACCGGAATCCCGGCCGTGAGTGCTTCCAGCAGTGACGTCGGAATGAAAACAGCATGATGCGCGCGGTAGGGAAACACGAACACATCGTGGTCGGCGAATGCTCGCGCGGCGTCCACTTCGTCATGCAATGTCACTGATAGCGTTGGGCAAAGTCGTCGCACGTGCTCCAGCAAACGATCGCGCATCACCGCGTTACGAAGGAACGGAATGGCGATCGACAGACGAATTCCGGCGGCGGCAAGTCCCGAGCCTGCACGCAGGAGGTCGGCCAGGCCACGGACATCCAGGGCGTCCCGCAACTCCCGATGCGTCGGCTTCTGATAACCGCAAAGGAACAACGCGTCTCGCAAAACGGGACTTCGGGGTTGCCATTCCGGAACCGCACGACGCACGCCAAGCGGAATCGAACGGATGCCCGGCCCTGCGCGTCCCACGGCAACCGATGGTCCGAAACGGCGACTCAGCTCGCCGAATCCGAGTCCGACGCAGCTGTAAAAGACCGGAACAGACGTGACGCCGAAGCGCGCGCACACGGCCGCCGTCTGCTTCAACAGCCAGGCATTTCCCAACCGACGCAGGCGACGGAAGGTGCCCCACGGGAATACCACGACCGCGTCGGAAGTAGCGCCCGATCGGAGATGTCGATCGAGTTCCTGCAAGACTTGCCTAATCGCGGCAGCGCCGGATGCGCCGGGCGCTCCGCAGATGACTTCCACGCGCATTCCCCGATCTCTTAGGGTCTCGGCAAGGTCGGCCACGAGTAGCTTGCGTCCTTCGGTCAGCGGCGGCGCGACTCCCGGAGCCACCAGGACGATGGCTTTCACGGCTTTCGCGCCGTGAGCAGGAATTGTTCGGACATCCTCGGCCACCGGCTTCCCAGTCGAGCAGCGCTGCGCACGAGCCAGCTCATTGGCAACCACGCAAGTGGCAGTAGCAAGAAGTTGCCGAGCCCTCGAATATTCGTTACGTCCAAGCCCGATGCTTTGACCATGGCTTGTGCATCCGTAATGCTTACCCTGAAATCGTTCTCGGGCCGTTTGCGGAGAAGTGTTCGGTAGAGTGCGACTGGGACCTTGAAGGCGCTACGTCCATCATGGCTGTAGAAATCCACGATCAACGTTCCTCCGGGCTTCAACACCCTCGCCATTTCGTTGATCAGGATCGCCTGCATCGCAGGCTCGAAAAGGTGCAGAAAGCGGGAGCTCGCGACCACATCAAATGATCCATCGAAAAAAGGAAGCCTTGAAGCGTCGCCAACGCTGTAGGCGATGCCGTCACGATCTGGAAACGTCAACCGGGCCTCGCTGAGCATGGCCGGCGTCAAGTCACTCGCGACGACCAACCCGGCGGCATGAGCCAGCACGGGCAACATCTGTCCTGTCCCGGTTGCGACATCCAAAATTCGCTGCGCCTGTCCTACAGACTGTGCCACTGCGGCGCGCTGCAGGATTCGGAACAACCGGCCGTAGCGGGAACCATACCGCGTAGCCTCATAGCTCGCTGCCTCACTGGTGTAGAAGCCGCGGTGATCAGTTGCCACCATGACTCAACTCTCGCAACCTGCGAAGTATTGACACGATTCCTCCGCCAAGACCTAGTCGGACGGCGGCTGGAACGCCGAGAATCGCTGCGGAACCCATGTTCAAGCCCCGATTGATCACGGCAACGGCCAACGTCTGATCCAGACCGATGCCTGCTACCGCCAGCATCGCGATCAGAGTGGCATCGTAGCCAACCAAACCCATCGGCAACCCTGACACTATTCCCGCGAACGTCGCAACTATGCCAACTGCACCGCCGATCAGGGCCAAATCCGGATCGCCCGTCACCAGCCAGACGAGAATCGCATGGCGCAATCCATACGAGAAAACGTCAACCGCAACGAAAGCGGCGGCGGCAACGACGCGACTCTTCGGCCTGTTTAACTGACTGATTGCGGCGTGCCACCTCTCGAACCATTGCCCTCGAACGCGGGCGCGAGATGCCAATACGATAGCCAGAAGGCAAGCACCTGTCGTGCCGAAAATCCAAACATACCAAGGTGGCTGCCAGTGCAATGCGGCAATCCAGACACACGACGCCGTCCACGCCGTCCAAAGTGTCAGGGTAATCGAGGCGTCCAAAGCGAGGATGATTCCAATGAAATGCAATCCAAATTTTCCTTCGCGTTGCAACAGTGCGATTCGCAGCGGAATCCCGAGTTTGAAGGGCAAAATGTAAGCTGCCAGTGCCGTGCAGAACAGGGCATCACGAACGCGCGCCGCAACGGCGGTCATCGAGCCGTCGGGGAGATAGCAAAAACGCCAGCGTGCCGGTTCCATCTGGAAATGGAAAAGCGTGACGACGAATGCAGCGACCACGAGCGTCGCGCGCGTTCCAATCACAAATGCATCACTGCTTTGGAGCGCAAGAAGAGTCAAAGGCCCTCCAAACCACGCCTTGCCAACACCCAGCGATGCAGTGCGGCTGCCGAGAATCCCGACCTTCGGCAATCCTTTCTCGCACACCACCCTAGTAAACGAGCGGACCACGCACCTTCAGAACGAGCCAATCCGGGAATCAGCAATGCAGTCGACAGCGCCGGGTTTCCGCCGCTTGCCACGATGGTGAAACCGGACGCCGCGATCATCCCGATGTACCGGGATCGCTTGAAGCCTTGGCCACCAGTCGGCGAGTGCGCCTGCTGCCCGCGAATACGCGCGATTGCCTGCTGGAGCTCTAGGGCCGGGTCAAGCAAGAGCACGATCCCTCCGGGCCGCACGACCCGAAGGAGATTCGATAATACGCCCGGCATGCTTTTCGGTTCGGCATACATGAGGCAGGTGACCGCCATGACGCCATCAAACGATTCGTCTGCAAACGGAAGGTACGCCGCATCCGCACGAACGCATGGCAACCCATTCTGCAAGAACAAGCGGCAGTAGTTTGCCGACAGGTCCTGCCCCACAACCGACAAGTCCGGGCGGCTTCTCAGCAACACTTTTGAAAGCCGCCCGTATCCACAGCCGAGATCGAGGACACGCGTACCAAGTGCCAGTGAATTCGCAAAAACGTCTTCGACTACCCATGCGTGCCAAGCGTGGACAGCTTCGTTCGCGTGATTTGACAAGCCACGAAAAAGCACGCCGGAAAGGCTCGTACCGCATCGAGCCGCCCGCTGTTCCCAGCTCAGGCGGTTATCGACCATCGATGCCTGCCGTAGCCATGATGTTCAGGATTCTGGCCGCGATCGTATCCAGAGAAAACTCGGCTGCGAGGTGGTTGACGGCGTGTTGATTGAATTCAACCTTTCCTTTGACGACAGCGCGGATCGTGTCGCAAATCGCAACCATGTCCACGCGCGCGCATGCCACTCCACAGCCATTCCCGACCAATTGCGGCAGGTCACCAACCGGCGATGCGATCACCGGTCGCCCGAGTTTCATGGCGTCGGAGAAAACCACCGGAATGCTTTCAATGCGCGACGGAATCAGCACCCAATCCGCGCGCGCGATCGCGGCTTCGGCTTCCGGCTTGGTGAGGAACCGTCCAGCTTCGACCGGTCGCCCCGCAGTACGGAGAGCACGAACGCGCTCTCGAACGAGTGAGTCCAGCGGCCCGCCACCCTGAATTTCGACGCACTCGATGCCCCGCCAGTCGTCGTCGTCCAGCATGGCCAGCGCATCGAGCAACAGATCGACACCCTTGTTCGGGTGCCATCGGCCGAGAAACAGCAGTCGGTACGGCGGTTGATCGCGTGGTGGCGACGGATCGACGAGGTCGATCCGTCGCGTGCTGGGGAGGAACGTTACCGGCACCCCCGCAATTCGCTGTCCGTCGTCGGCCAGCTTGTAGCCGTCGGCAAAGGCAAGGGCTGCTTCGCGAATCACGCGCGCAAGACGACCCTTCAGGAACGGAATGCGCCCCAGTGTCCATACGTCACTTCCGAGCAGCCATACCGAATACCGCATGCCGCTTTCGGCCGCAGCGCGCCGAGCCCATTCGCCGCAGGGCAGGCCCCATAGGGCGAGTATGTGCGACGCGGTACCGTTCGCCTCAGTCGCGGCACGAGTTGCCGCTTCACCGCCGCGCCACACGCGCCGGATCCAGCGCAAGTCATGCAGACGCCAAGGCTTCAGTGTGGACAGCGGTCGATCCGGCGCTGCGAACCGGAATACCTCCACGCGATGCGTCCACAGCTCGCGAGCGGTCGCCGGTCCAGGTGCGACCACGCGCACGGCCAACGTCTTCGACAACTCCTCGACGACATTAGCCACGAACGAGCCGGCAGCTTCGCTGCCGTCACCGCGGATCGGGAACGAACTGGTGACGACGACTAGGGCATCAGTCACGGCGTGGCGTTCTCGAAGGCACGGCGTCTGCGTCTCCAGAATTGAAGTCACCTACTGGGTCCGGCGCTCTTGCCCGCGACGCCTTTATGACCCCCCTCCCTCAGTTGTGCCGCAAGAAACGAATCAAACCCAGCCCGGGGGTCAAAGCATGACGCCTTGCCGCAGCGCCGCTTCGTGGATCGGCAGCCGCTGGAGGTTCTGCGCCAGCAACACGACATCGACCTTGCGCCCATCCATCGCGCGGCTGGCACGGACGGCAAGCCGTGCCATCAGCGGCGCTGGATCGAAAACAGGGTCGGTCAGCTCCACCAACAAGTCGATATCGCCACCCTTGGCGTCGTCATCGAGGCGCGACCCGAACAATCGCAAGCGTGCCGATTCGCCCAGTTCCACGGGGACCAACTTCTTCAGGCGTCGAATCTGGTCGTTGCTCAGTCGCATTGCGTGCACGGGGCGAACTTGGCTGCCGAGTTTAGCTCGCGAGGCGTCGGCTTTGTGGTGACTTCAAGCATCACGCCTGTACGTCAACGCCGTGATCTGCTCCGAGATCAACCCGATCAGGAACACGATGACGGCGGCGCTGAACAGCAGCACGCTCATGTTCGTCAGCCGGTGGGCCGTGAGGTACGTGTAGACATAGTGCCCGAGGCCGAGCAGGAAGAACGCGGCGCTGGCCGGCGCGAACAGCTTCAGCGGCGCATACAGCGTCGCGATCTTGAAGATGATGATGAGGAACCGCGCGCCGTCGCGCAGCGGGCGGATGTGGCTCCTGCCGATGCGCTCGGCGGCCCTGATCGGCAGGTACGCGACCGGATGGGCGCTGCGGAAGAACGCCATCGTGCTGGTCGTCGGATAACTGAATCCGTTCGGCAGCAGGTGCAGGAATTCGCGGAACTTGTCGGCACGCGCGACGCGGAATCCGGAAGTGAGGTCGTCGATGCGCTGCCCGGTCATCCGCGACGCAAGCCAGTTGTAGAACGTGTTGGCGACGCCCCGGCCGACGCCGGCCTGCCCGGCCCAGTCGCGCGCGCCGACCACCATGTCGTAGCCTTCGTCGAGTTTCGACAACAGGCGTCCGACATCGACGGGATCATGCTGGCCGTCGGCATCCATGAACACCAGCACCTCGCCCCGCGCGGCGCGCGCGCCGCGTTTGATCGCGGCGCCGTTGCCCATCGAATAGGGCGCGCTGACGCACGCCACGCCGTTCCGTTCACACAGCGCCTGGGTCCCGTCGGTGGAACCATCATCGCTGACGATGATTTCCGCCTCCGGGTACGCGGTCCGAAGCTTGGGCAACAGGCCGGCCAGCGCCGCGGCCTCGTTCCGGGCCGGCAGCACGATGCTCACCGTCCACGCCGGGGTCGGCGGCCCCGTGGCGGCGCTCGCACCGGGTCCGGCCGCCTGGGCTGCCGCGCGGGTGTCGACGGCGGTCACCCGACCGGCCGCCCGGAGGCCGGGAACACCGTGCCGGGAGGCGTCGACGCCCCGCAATCGCCAACTCCGGTCACGGCCATCCGCGAACCCCCCGGGAAATGTGTCGCAGGACACTATACTGCCGCCCGACAGTACACTTCGGCAATCTTTTTGCAGTAGATTCCGAAGGACTCGAGGGGAAGGTCACCGCGCGATCATGGCAGTACAGTTGAATCCCGTGCCGCTGGCCGGCCTCAGCGGTGTTGCGCGTCGCCTCGTGGGCGAAGGCGCCCTGCCGGAGGCGGACGCCCGCAAGGCGGTCGAGGACGCCACCCGCCAGAAGGTACCGCTCGGGGCCTGGCTGGTCGACAACGGACTGGTGTCGGGCCGGCAGCTCGCGATCGCGCAGTCGGCGGAGTTCGGCCTGCCGCTGCTCGACATCGAGGCGATCGACCTGACGCAGTTGCCGATGGGCAGCGTGCGCGAGGACCTGATCACCAAGCACAAGGCGCTGCCGCTGTTCAAGCGCGGCAACCGGCTGTTCGTCGGCGTGGCGGACCCGACCAACCTGCACGGCCTCGACGAGATCAAGTTCCAGACGAACCACTTGATCGAGCCGATCCTGATCGACCGCGACGCGTTGCAGCGCGCGATCGAAATCGCCATGACGGCGACGAGCACGACGATCGCCGGCATGGACGATGCCGGCGACCTCGACACGCTCGACGTCGGGATCGGCGACGATGACGGCCCGGAGATCGCGACGGTTGATGTCAACGGCACCGACGACGCGCCGGTCGTGCGCTTCGTCAACAAGGTGCTGGTCGATGCGATCAAGCGTGGCGCGTCCGACATCCACTTCGAACCGTACGAATCGAATTTCCGCGTGCGCTTCCGCATGGACGGCATGCTGCGCGCGGTGGCGTCGCCGCCGATCAAGCTGAACGCGCGCATCGCGTCGCGGCTCAAGGTCATGAGTGGGCTCGATATTGCCGAGCGCCGCGTGCCGCAGGACGGGCGCATCAAGCTGAACCTGTCGAAGTCGAAGGCGATCGACTTTCGCGTCAGCACCTGCCCGACGCTGTTCGGCGAGAAGATCGTGCTGCGCGTGCTGGATGGTTCCGCCGCCCGGCTCGGCATCGACAAGCTGGGGTACGAGGAAGACCAGAAAAACCTCTTCACCGACGCGATCGAGAAGCCGTACGGCATGGTGCTGGTGACCGGCCCGACCGGCTCGGGCAAGACGGTGTCGCTGTACACGGCGCTGAACATCCTGAACACCGAGGGCCGCAACATTTCGACCGTCGAGGATCCGGTCGAAATCCGCGTGCCCGGCATCAACCAGGTGCAGATGAACGTCAAGCGCGGCATGACGTTCGCGGCCGCGCTGCGCTCGTTCCTGCGCCAGGACCCGGATGTGATCATGGTCGGCGAGATCCGCGACCTCGAAACCGCCGAGATTGCAATCAAGGCGGCGCAGACCGGCCACATGGTGCTGTCGACGCTGCACACCAACGATGCCTCGCAGACGATCGCGCGGCTGATGAACATGGGCGTCGCGCCGTACAACATCACCTCGTCGGTGACGTTGGTCATCGCGCAACGCCTCGCACGGCGGCTGCACGAATGCAAGAAGACGCTGGAGCTGCCGGCCGCCGCCCTGCTGGCGGAGGGCTTCACGCAAGCCGAGATCGACGCCGGGCTCGAACTGTTCGACGCCGCCGGCTGCAGTGCGTGCAATGACGGCTACAAGGGCCGCACCGGCATTTACGAAGTGATGCCGATGGACCAGGAAATCCAGCAGATCGTCCTTGCCGGCGGCAGCGCGATGCAGATTGCGCAGGCCGCGCGCAAGGCCGGCATCCGCGACATGCGGGCATCCGCCCTGCTGAAGGTCAGGAACGGCATCACCAGTCTTGCCGAAATCAACCGCGTCACCAAGGACTGAAACCATGGCCGCCACCACCGCCACCGCCCGAGCGGGCATCAAGACCAGCGTCGGCAAGACACGCGCGGCGATCAGCCAGATGCAGACCTTCGTCTGGGTCGGCATCGACAAGCGCGGCATCAAGCTCAAGGGCGAGCAGGTCAGCAAGAACGCGAACCTGGTCAAGGCCGACCTGCGCCGGCAGGGCATCAATCCGCAGTCGGTCAAGCCGAAGCCGAAGCCGTTGTTCGGCAAGGCCGGCAAGACGATCAAGACACGCGATGTTTCAGTATTCAGCCGCCAGCTCGCGACGATGATGGCGGCGGGCGTGCCGATGGTGCAGGGTTTCGACATCGTCGCCGGCGGGCAGACCAACCCGCGCATGAAGGACATGCTGACCGACATCAAGACCAACATCGAGGGCGGCCTGTCACTGAACGAAGCCCTCGGCAAGCACCCGGTACAGTTCGACGAGCTGTACCGCAACCTCGTCCGTGCCGGCGAGTCGGCCGGCGTGCTCGACACCGTGCTCGACACGATCGCGACGTACAAGGAAAACATCGAGAACATCAAGGGCAAGATCAAGAAGGCGATGTTCTATCCGATCATGGTGCTGACGGTGGCCGTGATCGTCGCGTCGATCCTGCTGATCTTCGTGATCCCGGAGTTCGAGAAGGTGTTCAGCAACTTCGGCGCCGGCCTGCCCGCGTTCACGCAGATGCTGGTCAACCTGTCGCGCTTCATGGTGTCGTACTGGTGGCTGGTGCTGCTGATCGTGGTCGGAACGATTGTCGGCCTGATGCTGCTGTACAAGCGCTCGGACAAGTTCCAGCACATCGTCGGGCGCGCATTGCTGAAGCTGCCGGTCGTCGGCGACATCATCCGCAAGTCGGCGATTTCGCGCTTCGCGCGGACGCTCGCGGTGACGTTCGCGGCCGGCGTGCCGCTGGTCGAGGCGCTCGACTCCGTTTCCGGCGCGACCGGCAGCGTCATCTACAACGATTCGGTGAAGCGGATCCGCGAGGACGTCGCGATCGGCCACCAGCTGCAGCTCGCGATGCGCCAGACCGGCATCTACCCGAACATGGTCGTGCAGATGGTCGCGATCGGCGAGGAGGCCGGCGCGCTCGACAAGATGCTGTTCAAGGTCGCCGAGTTCTACGAGACCGAGGTCAACAACGCGGTCGACGCGCTGTCCAGTCTGCTGGAGCCGTTCATCATGATCATCATCGGCATCATGGTCGGCGGCATGGTGATCGGCATGTACCTGCCGATCTTCAAGCTCGGCTCCGTCGTCGGCTGACATCGTGGCCCGTCTTCGCGGCGCGGGCGCGCGGCCCGGCAACCGGGCGCGCACCGTCGCAGGGCGCCGGCGATGACCGCGGTCGACTGGTTGCGGCATCCAGCCGCGCTGATTCCGCTGACCGGCGTGCTCGGCCTGCTGGTCGGGAGCTTCCTCAACGTCGTGATCCTGCGCCTGCCGCGACGCATCGAGCACGAGTGGCGGACGCAGGCGCGCGAGCTGCTGGGCCTCGACGCGATCGACGAAGCGGCGCCGCCCGATCTCGTGTTCCACGGATCGCATTGCCCGCGTTGCCATCATGCGCTCGGTGCGCTCGACAACATTCCACTCGTGAGCTGGCTCGCCTTGCGCGGCCGTTGCCGCCACTGCAAGGCACCGATCTCCGTCCAGTACCCGCTGGTCGAATTGCTGAGCGCGGCGGCGTCGCTGGTCGTCGCCTGGAAGTTCGGCTTCGGCTGGCCCCTTGCGGCGGGGCTGCTGTTCACGTGGACGCTGATCGCGGCCTCCGGCATCGATGCCCGCACGCAGACGCTGCCCGACCAGTTGACGCTGCCGCTGCTGTGGCTCGGCCTGCTGATATCGCTCGTGCCGCTGTTCGTCGATGCGCCGACCGCGATCTTCGGCGCGGCCATCGGGTACGCCGCCCTGTGGTGCGTGTTCTGGATCTTCAAGCTCCTGACCGGCAAGGAAGGCATGGGCTACGGCGACTTCAAGTTGCTGGCCGCGCTCGGCGCATGGATGGGCGCGGTGAGCCTGCTGCCGATCGTGCTGATTTCCTCGCTGATCGGCGCGATCGTCGGTACCGCGGTGCTGACGCTGCGCGGCCAAGGGCGCAACACGCCGATTCCGTTCGGGCCGTTCATCGCGGCGGCCGGCTGGCTGTGGTTCGTCGTCGGCGACCGGATCGGCGCGTGGTATCTCGGCTTGATCGGCGGTTGACGCCGGCAGCCACGCCGACATGACCGGCGGCAACTTCACGGTTGCGCTTACCGGCGGCGTCGCGTCGGGCAAATCGACGGTGGCCGGCCTGTTCGCCACGCTCGGCGCGGATGTTGCCGATGCCGACGCGATTGCACGTGACGTAACCCGCGCCGGCGCACCGGCGCTTGCCGAGATCCGCAACGCGTTCGGCGACGGCGTGTTCAGGGCCGACGGTTCTCTCGACCGGCTCCGGATGCGCGAACGCGTGTTTGCCGACCCGGCCGCGCGGCGCACGCTCGAAGCCATCGTGCACCCCGCCGTCCGCGCCGAGCTCGCGCGGCACGCGGTACGGCAACGTAGCGGCTACGCGCTGCAGGTCATCCCGCTGTTCGCCGAAGGTGGTCCGTGGCCGTGGATCGACCGCGTGCTGGTCATCGACGCGCCACGCGAGGTGCAAGTCGCGCGGCTGCTCGCGCGCGACGGGATCACGCGGGAACTGGCCGAATCGATGCTGGACGCGCAAGCCGCGCGTGAAGCGCGGCTTGCGGTTGCCGACGACGTTCTGGCCAACGACGGATCTCCGGCAGCGCTGGCGCCCCGAGTCGCGGCGCTGCACGCGCGCTACGTTGCGCTCGCCGACGCGGTGCGGCGATAAGGCGCCCCCGGCGCGGCATTCCGGGGGCCGCGACGGGAAACCGGAACAGGCGCAGGCAGCGGGAAGCGATAGCAAGCGCCGTGACTCCGCGTGCCGCGGAGGAACGTCTGGCGGCACTTCGGGACGGCACGCTGCCGGGCCGGACGCGGCACCGTCGATTGGAATGCGTTGCCCGCTGGCGCTGGACATGCGGGTGCCGTCAACGGAACATGGCGGTCGGCGGGAACAAGCGCCGCAGCGGACCACCCGCTGTCGCGGACAGGCCGACACCCGCGGTTGCGGCAACCTTGCCTGGCGATGTCGTGCGGATGACCGGGGTCAGGTGAAGGGGCAAGGCGTGGTCGAAGTGCTGCAAGTCCGATCGAAGGCGACACGGCTTCCCGCGTGGTTCGCGCCGTCGATGAAATTGGCGCTGGTCGTCGCTCTCGGCGTCGCCCTCGCCTGCACGGCGTGGCTGCTGGATCGCGCGTCACTGCGCATCCAGCTCTTCGCGTACGGGTCGAGCCCCGGGTTCTACCTGAATGCGGTACCGGTGATCCTGCTGTTCGTGCTGCTGCTGACACTCTGCAACCGCGTCGCGCTGGCGTTCCTGCTGACGCTGGGCCTGACGTCGGCGCTTTACGTCGCGAACTTCCTGAAGCTGAAGTACCTCGCCGTACCCGTCGCGTACGGTGATGTATACCTCCTCGGAAACCTGCACGTCGCGACCGTCGAGCTGCTGAGCGACTATGTCCGGCCCGGTGCGGTGATCGGCGCGTTGTCGGCGGTCGTGGCGATCGTTGCGTTGTCGTGGTGGAAGGAGCCGGGTTTCTTCAGGCGCCGCAGCGTGGCGCGCGCCGTTGTCTGCGCGACTGCGCTGGCGGGCCTGTTCTGCATCGTGTCGGGCGTCCGCTGGGTCGGTGAACGGTTCTACTCGGCCGACGCGCTGCGCGTCGATCCATACTCACCCATCCTCACGATCGTGCATTCCGGCTTGATCAGCGCGCTGGTGCACACCAACGCCGACAATCGCCGGGCGCTGGACGAGCCGGTGGACATGGCCGCGATCAACGCGTTCATGGCGATGCCTTCCGGCGGCGACTTGCCGGACCCGGTGGGTGACGCGGACAAGCCGGACATCGTCGTGATCCAGAGCGAGTCCTTTTTCGACCCCGCGATCCTCTGCGACATCGACAAGACGAACCGGGCGCTGCCCAACCTCCATCGCGCGCTGGCCCGCGGCATCGGCGGGACCATGCAGCCCCCCACGTTCGGCGGCGGCACGTTGCGTACGGAATTCGAAGTCCTCACCGGAATCCCGGTCACCGCGTTTCCGCTGGTCGAATTTCCGTACCTGCAAATCACGCAAAAGCGGATTCCCAGCATCATCCAGGTCGCGCGGGACCAAGGTTACGAGACGATTGCGCTGCATGCCAACAGCGGCGCGTTCTGGAACCGCAACAAGGCCTTCAAGGCCATCGGATTCGACCGCTTCGTCACGCTCGACGACTTTCCGGAGGACGCGCCCCGCGACGGTTGGTATGTCGACGACAAGGCGATGACGGATGAAATCATCGACCAGCTCGGAAAGGCGCGGAAACCGGCCCTGATCTTCGCGATCAGCATCGAGGCGCACGGCCCCTACCTGCACGATCCGGTGGACGATTCCGCCCGGCGCGACGCCATCCCGGCACCCCCAGGGATGAACGGCAAGGGGCTGCTCGAGTACCGGAACTACGCCTACCACATCGAAGACGCGGATGCGCAACTGGGCCGGCTGTGGGACTACCTCGCCTCGCGCCAGCGTCCTTACGTCCTCATGTTTTACGGCGACCACCTGCCGGCACTGACGTATGCATTCGCGCAGGCCGGGTTCGACAACGCGGAAAGCGGGCCACGGCAGTTCGTGCCGTGGTTCATCGTCGGCAGCGAGGTCACCCACCGGACGCTGCACATCGATTCCTGGATGATCGGCAGTGAACTGCTGCAGGCCGCGGGCATCGCACCGACACCGTATTATCGGCTGGTGGACAAGGCACGCCGGGCGATGGACGGACCGGATCCGCTGCAGCGCCAGATGGCGCAACGCGGCATCGAATCCGCCTCGCGGCTGTACCTGACCGGCAAGCTGGCGGAAATCACGGGGCTGGCACGAACGGAGGGTGGGACGCATGCAGCGTCTGCCCGGAACTGAAAGCCGCCTGCGATCCCTTTGCGCCCTTGGCGCGTGGATCGCTTGCAGCGCCGCTGCGTCGCTCGCGGGTTGCGCGCGCTTCGGGAATGCCAGCCTGACGTTCACGCCTTCCGTATTCCCGGAGTGCAAGGGCCCCAACATCGTGGTTGATGTGGCGTGGGACGCGACGGCGCGGACGAAGAAACCGGTTCAACTCCTCGCCTATCAACCAGGAAGTCCCCCGAACAAATGGCAGCAAGCGCCCCCAAGGGCCACGGAATACCGGGAGGTGGATGGCGGATGGCACGACCATCGTCCTCGAGGATTCCAGCGGAAAACTGCTGGCGATGCGCACGCTGGAGACCGTCCCGTGCCCGAAGGATTGATCGTTCCGCGGCCCGCTGACGAATCGGCGCCGTGACGCCGATGGCGCTTTGCCGCACTGTCGCAACGGGTGGTCAGGAACCTTGATCGGACTGCTGCCCGGTTCACGACCGGCACCGGCAGCAAGAGCAACCGGCAGGATCACCCGCCGGGCCAGAGCCCCCGGATCGCGGCAATGCCACGGGCGCCATGCTGCCGGGCCTTCATGACATCGGCCGGGCCAAGGCCGCCGAGGAAGTACACCGGCAGTCCCGCATCGTGGGCGAGCCGCCGGGCACGACGCCAACCCAGCGGCAAGGCGCCGGGATGCGATGGCGTGCGACGCAGCGGCGACAGCACGGCAAAATCGGCGCCGATGCGCTGCGCGTGCGCGAGCTCGGCCGCATCGTGGCAGGACACGGCGAACCAGCCCGCGAGGTTTCGCGGTCGCCGGCCGAGAACCGCCGCGCGCCGCCATGACAGGTGCACGCCGTCAAGCGCCAGGCGCCGTGCGAGCGCGGGATCGTCGTGCGCGAGCAATCGGGCGCCATGGCGGCGGCAGATGGCCCGCGCCTTTCGGGCCAACGCGCCAATCTGCGCCCGCGGCCACGCCGGTTGACGCAACACGACCAGTCGGACGCCAGCGGAACACGCAGCCTCGATTCCCGCCAGCAGCGACTCGCCGTCGGCCGGCGTGCATGGCGGCGTGATCAGGTACCGGTCCGGCAGGGCCAGCGCAGTGACGATCGGACGGTCGGCGGCCGGCATCGGCAACGCGGGCAGGTCGGACGTTCGCCGCCACGCGAGTGGCTGGCCCTCGCGCGCACGGGGCGTGCCACGGTAGTCGAGAACTTCGTGGACGTCGAGTCGGACGGTCTTGCCGGGATACTCGTGGCGAATCGTGACCAGCGGCACGCTCGCCACCAGCGTCACGCCGATCTCCTCGTCGAGTTCGCGCGCGAGCGCGGCGGGCGCGGCCTCGCCGCGATGCTGTTTGCCGCCCGGAAATTCCCAAAGGCCGGCGAGGTGCTTGCCGGGCTGGCGGCGCGCGACCAGCACCCGGCCCTTGGCATCGCGCAGGACGCCGGCGACGACGCGGATGGGGCCGGGGGCTTCGCTTGCGGGCATCGAAACCGGATGCGATTGCGGCCCGAACCTTGTCCGTGCCCGCGTCATCGAGCCGTCAGGTACCGCGGGGCGGCGTCACGCTTGGCGGCAATCGTCAAGCCAGCTTGCCGTGGCAGTGCTTGTACTTCTTCCCGGAGCCGCAGGGGCACGGGTCGTTGCGCCCGACCTTCGGTGCATCGCGCTGGACCGGCAGCCGCGGCGCCTCGGCTTCCGGCGCTTCGGGCGGGGCGGCGCCGCCACCGGCGCCACCGGTCGCTTCGGCGTGCTGGAACTGCATGCGCTGGGCCTGCATCTGCGCCTGGCGCCGCTGTTCGGCTTCCATCGCCTGCACTTCCTCTTCGCTGCGGATGCGCACGCGCGCGAGCATCTGCACGACCTCGTTCTTGATGCGGTCGAGCATGGCCTCGAACAGCCGGAACGACTCGCGCTTGAATTCCTGCTTCGGCTGCACCTGCGCGTACGACCGCAGGTAGATGCCCTGCCGCAGGTAGTCCATGCTCGCCAGGTGTTCCTTCCAGCAGTTGTCGAGCACGCTCAGCATGACGTGCTTCTCGAGCGCGCGCATCACCTCCGAGCCGACCATCGCCTCCTTCTCGCGGAACATGCGGTCGGCGCCTTCGCGGACGTGTTCGCGGACCGCCTCGGCGTCGGCGTCGGCCTCGCCCGCGAGCCACGACTTGAGGCCGAGGCGCAGTCCGTACGCGGACTCGAGCTCGCGCTCGAGGCCGTCGATGTTCCACTGCTCGTCGACCGATTCCGGCGGCACGTAGCGCTCGACGATGCTGTCGAACACGTCGTGCCGGATGTCGGTGATCGTCTCGCCGACGTCGTCGCGGTCAAGCAACTCGTTGCGCTGCTCGTAGATGACCTTGCGCTGGTCGTTGGCGGTGTCGTCGAACTCGAGCAGGTGCTTGCGGATGTCGAAGTTGTGCGCCTCGACCTTGCGCTGCGCCTTCTCGATCTGGCGGCTGACCATCCGGTCCTGGATCGCGTCGTCTTCCTTCATGCCGAAGAGCCGCATCATCTTCGCGACGCCCTCGCCCATGAAGATGCGGATCAGGTTGTCCTCGAGCGACAGGTAGAAGCGGCTCGACCCGGGGTCGCCCTGGCGACCCGAACGGCCGCGGAGCTGGTTGTCGATGCGGCGGGATTCGTGGCGTTCGGTGCCGACGATGCGCAAGCCGCCCAGCGCGACGACTTCGTCGTGGTGCTGTTGCCACTCGGCCCGCACGCGGTCGCGCTCGGCCTGCGGCGCGTCGGCCGGCAGCGCCTGCAGTACCGCATCGAGGCTGCCGCCGAGCACGATGTCGGTGCCGCGGCCCGCCATGTTGGTCGCGATCGTGATCGATTTCTGCCGCCCCGCTTGCGCGACGATCTGGGCTTCCCGCTCGTGCTGCTTCGCGTTCAGCACTTCGTGCGGCACCTTCTGCTTCTGCAGCAAGCCGGAAATGAGTTCGGACATCTCGATCGATGCGGTGCCGACCAGCACCGGCTGGCCCCGCTCGTAGCATTCCTTGATGTCCTCGACGATGGCGTCGAACTTCGGCTGCTGGCGCAGGAACACGACGTCGGGCTCGTCCTTGCGGATCATCGGCCGGTGCGTCGGGATCACCACGACCTCGAGGCCGTAGATCTGCTGGAACTCGTAGGCTTCGGTGTCCGCCGTGCCGGTCATGCCGGCCAGCTTCTTGTACATGCGGAACAGGTTCTGGAACGTGATCGACGCGAGCGTCTGGTTCTCGCGCTGGATCGGCACGCCTTCCTTCGCCTCGACGGCCTGGTGCAGGCCTTCCGACCAGCGCCGGCCGGGCAACGTGCGCCCGGTGAACTCGTCGACGATGATGATCTCGCCGTCGCGCACGATGTAGTCGACGTCCCGCTGGTAGATCGCGTTGGCGCGCAACGCGGCATTCAGGTGATGCACGACCGCGAGGTGCTTCGAGTCGTAAAGGCTTTCGTCCTCGCCGATGATGCCGTCGGCCCGCAGTTCCTGCTCGGCGTGCTCCATGCCCGCTTCGGACAGGTGCACCTGCTTCTGCTTCTCGTCGACCCAGTAGTCGCCGGGTGGCGGCGGCTCGCTCGGCTTGGGTTCCTGCTCCTGCCGCGTCAGCCGCGGCACGATGCGGTTGACCTTCACGTAAAGCTGCGGCGACTCGTCGGACGGCCCGGAAATGATCAACGGCGTGCGCGCCTCGTCGATCAGGATCGAGTCGACCTCGTCGACGATCGCGTAATTGAGGCCACGCTGGTAGCGTTGCTCGGTCGACAGCGCCATGTTGTCGCGCAGGTAGTCGAAGCCGAACTCGTTGTTGGTCCCGTAGGTGATGTCGGCCCCGTAGGCTGCGCGCTTGTCGCCGTGGTCCATGCCGGGCCACACGACGCCGACCGTCATGCCGAGGAAGTTGTAGACCTTGCCCATCCATGCGGCGTCGCGCTTGGCGAGGTAGTCGTTGACGGTGACGACGTGCACGCCCTTGCCTTCGAGCGCGTTGAGGTACACGGGCAGCGTCGCGACCAGCGTCTTGCCTTCGCCGGTGCGCATCTCGGCAATCTTGCCCTGGTGCAGCACCATGCCGCCGATCAACTGGACGTCGAAGTGACGCAGCCCGAGTACGCGGCGTGAAGCTTCGCGCACCACGGCGAACGCTTCCGGCAACAGCGAGTCGAGCTTGGCGCCGTCGGCGAGCCGCTGGCGGAATTCCGCGGTCTTGGCCTTCAGCGCGTCGTCGTCGAGCGCCTCGAGTCCGGGTTCGAGCGCATTGATCTTCTCGACGATCCTGGAAAGCTGGCGCAGGACGCGTTCATTGCGGCTGCCGAAGATGCGCGTCAGGAAACGGTCGAACATGGATGGTTTTCGCTCGGATGAAAGGCGTGGGTCAGGCGGCGCCCGGGGCCAGGCACCAGGACCGGAATCACGGGACGCGCCCAGCGGCCCGCCATGATACGGCGTCGCCGGTAAACCAGAAACCAGTTTGTGCCGGACACTGCGCTTTCAAGGTCCCGCGGCCGGACCGCCGGGCCCTGGGCATGGACCCGGTTCCGCCATCCGCTGGCGAACCGCCGGATGGACAGCCAGCAATCAGCCCTTCGTGGTGCCGCGGGCACGCACGTACGTCAATGGATTGACGGTCTTGCCGTTGTGCCAGACCTCGAAATGGCAGTGCGGGCCGGTCGACCGCCCGGTCGTCCCGACCAGCGCGATCGGCTCACCGGCGTGCACGCGTTGCCCGGCGTGGACGAGGAGCTTTTCGGCGTGTGCATAACGGGTCAGGTAACCATTGCCATGATCGACCTCGACCACGTTGCCGTAGCCGGCGCGCGCACCCGCGAAGGTGACGACGCCTTCGGCGACCGACGTGATCTTGCTGCCGGCCGGAGCATCGATGTCGAGGCCGCTGTGGAAGCTGCTCTCGCCGTCGAGGGGATCGGTGCGCTCGCCATAACCCGATGCAATGTAGCCATGGGCGACGGGCATTCCGCTCGGCAACAGGGCCTTGTCGACCTTGCGGTCGAGCAGCAGGTTCTCGAGCACGCCGAGCTG
Organism: Lysobacterales bacterium; assembly: GCA_046347015.1. Taxonomy (GTDB): domain Bacteria; phylum Pseudomonadota; class Gammaproteobacteria; order Xanthomonadales; family Rhodanobacteraceae; genus Dokdonella_A. Next base: position 42,029 of record JAXMHA010000008.1, read on the forward strand.
GGACTCCTGCTGGTCGAATTCGGCCCGCAGGCGGTCGATCTCGCCGCCGATCGCCGGCGCCACCGCGTGTCGGCCGGCCGGCTCGTCCGGGCCGCCGAGGCCGGGCTCCTGCGAGAAGTCGAACTCGCCATCGTCGAGCTTGCCGATCTCGGTGAGGCGCGCGCCCAGCGCATTGAGACGCGTCGCCTGCGCCTGCAGTCGGCCGAGCTGCAGCGTCAGCGCCGTGAGGTCGCGTTGCGACTCCTGGCGCAGGCCCTCGATCGCGCCACGATCGGTGGCAATGCGCCCCCGCAGCGCCCGCAACTCGCGCAGCACGCTGTCCTGCGGGCTCGCCACGGTCAGCGCCAACGCGAATCCGATTCCGGCGACCAGCACGATCGCGGCAATCGCGACGCCGGCCAGCAGCAGGCGGCCGCGTTGGGTTTCGAGATCGATGCTCCGGGGCACCGACGGTCCGTTTCCGACGATAATGATGTTCATCGTTGCTTCCGGGCCTCTGGTCGTTTCGCCATGTCGCACGACCCGCGCACCAGACCGGCATCGGCCGACGGACCGCAATCCGTCGGGGAATGCCTTGCCCTCGATGCGCTCACCGCGAGGGTGCGCGCACTCGATGCTCTGGACGCAAGACTGCGCCGCCTTCTGCCCGACGCGGTCGCGCGCGAGTCGAGACTCGCGGACGTCCGCAACGGACGCGTGGTCTTTCTGGCATCGAGCCCGGCCTGGGCCACCCGGCTGCGGCAACACGAAGCTGTGTTGCTCGCCGAGGCCCGCGCCGCAATAGGCGGCGGCATCGGACGCGTCACCGTGAAAGTGGCGCACCTGCCGACCGTTCCCCCGGAACCGACAAGACGCGAACCGCTTCCCGCCCCGGCAGCGCCGCTGTTCGAGCAGGCCGCCAAGGTGCAACCCGACCCGGAGATCCGGGCCCTCTTTCAGCGCCTGGCTTCCGTCGCCAGACGTCTTGCGGGGCAGGACCGGGGCGGGTCCTGAGTCCCCTGGCGCTCTCGGGGAGAAAGCGCCGGTCTACAGCTTTTCAGACTGCCTGCGCCGGATGAATATACGAAATCGGCGCGTCGGATTCTTCCTCGAAACTGACTTCTTCCCACGCGGCCGCGTCGGCCAGCAACGTCCGCAACAACTTGTTGTTGAGCTCGTGGCCCGACTTGTGCCCGTAGAAGGCGCCGATCAGGCTGTGGCCGAGCAGATACAGGTCCCCGATCGCATCGAGGATCTTGTGCTTGACGAATTCGTCTTCGTAGCGGAGGCCGTCTTCATTCAGCACCCGATAGTCGTCGAGCACGATGGCATTGTCGATCGAGCCACCGAGGGCCAGGTTCTTCTCGCGCAGCATCTCGATGTCACGCATGAACCCGAACGTGCGCGCGCGGCTGACTTCCTTGACGAACGACGTCGTCGAGAAGTCGATTTCGGAGGTCGATGCCCGGCGCGTGAACAGCGGATGGTCGAAGGCGATCGAAAAGCCCACCTTGAAGCCGTCGAGGGGCTCGAACCGGGCCCACTTGTCGCCGTCGTGGACGGAAATCGCCTTCTTGATGCGGATGAACCGCTTCGGACGCGACTGCTCCTCGATCCCCGCCGATTGCAGCAGGAACACGAACGGTCCCGCGCTGCCATCCATGATCGGAACTTCAGCGGCGGAAAGGTCCACGTAGGCATTGTCGATGCCGAGTCCCGCCATCGCGGACAGCAGGTGTTCGACGGTGGCGATGCGGACACTGCCCTTGACGAGCGTGGTCGACAGGCGCGTGTCACCGACGTTTTCACAACAAGAGCGGATTTCCACCGGTTGCGGGAGGTCGATGCGGCGGAACACGATCCCTGTATCCACCGCCGCCGGCCGCAAGGTCATGTAGACCTTCTCGCCCGTATGGAGACCAACGCCTGTCGCTCGAATCACGTTCTTGAGCGTGCGTTGCCTGATCATTTTTATGGTGTAACCCCTGGGGCAGGAGCTGACAAAACGCGAAGGATGCTAGCACAGGCGATTCGTGGAGAAAAGTTAAGTGATGCCGCGGACCGACAGATGTTGCGTTGCCGCAACACATGCTCGGCGCGATGGAGACGAACCGGCATCGCCGCGACGCCACGCAGCGATGCCGGCAATCCGGCGGAGCACCTCGCCCCGCCTTCGCGCGCGACGGCGTCGGACCGCGGAGGCCTGTCCGCAGCCGCGCGACTCTTCCCGGCGCGTCAGTCCGCCTGGCGCCGGAGGAACGCCGGGATGTCGAGGTAGTCGTTCGACGGGTCGGTCGCCGCCGCGGCCGGCTTTTCGACCGGAAGTTCGGCGGTCGTGGCCGCCGGCCGTGACCCCGCGTGCACGTAGTCGACATCACCCGTGGTGGCGTTGCGCACGACCCGGATCGGCGGCCGCGAGGCCGTCGCGGTCACCACGGGGGCAACCTCGCGCGTCGTCGCCGCCTGGCGCGCCGCGGCCCGATTGAGGCCGGTCGCAACGACCGTGACGCGGACTTCGTCCTGCAGCTCGGCGTCGAGCGCCGTGCCGAGGACGACAGTCGCGTCCTCGCTCGCGAACTCGTGCACGACCTGGCCGATGTCGTCGAACTCGCGCATCGTCAGGTTCGGCCCGGCCGTGACGTTGACCAGGATCCCGCAGGCACCGGCGAGGTTGACGTCCTCGAGCAGCGGATTGTTGATGGCGGCTTCCGCCGCGGCAACCGCGCGATCGTCGCCCCGCGCAAGGCCGGTACCCATCATCGCCATGCCCATTTCGCTCATGACGGTGCGGACGTCCGCGAAATCGACGTTGATGAGGCCGGGCCGCGTGATCAGGTCGGCAATGCCCTGCACCGCGCCGAGCAGCACGTCGTTGGCCTGCTTGAACGCGGACAGGACGGTGACGTCCCGCCCCAGGACAGTCAGCAGCTTCTCGTTCGGCACGGTGATCAGCGAGTCGACGTACTGGCCGAGTTCGTCGATGCCCCGCAGCGCGACCTGCATGCGCTTGCGGCCCTCGAACGGAAACGGCTTGGTGATCACCGCCACGGTGAGGATGCCCATCTCCTTGGCGAGCTGCGCCACGACCGGCGCCGCGCCGGTCCCCGTGCCGCCGCCCATGCCGGCGGTGATGAACACCATGTCGGCACCGTCGAGCAGTTCGACGATGCGCTCGCGGTCCTCGAGCGCCGCCTGGCGGCCCACTTCCGGATCGGCACCGGCCCCGAGGCCCTTGGTCACGCTGGCGCCAAGCTGCAGGGTTGCCTTCGCGCCGCTGCTGCGCAGCGCCTGCGCGTCGGTGTTCGCGCAGACGAACTCGACACCGTCGACTTCCGCCTTGACCATGTGGGCAACGGCGTTGCCACCGCCCCCGCCGACGCCGATGACCTTGATGACGGCGTTCGGTGCCACGCTTTCGATCAGTTCAAATGGCATTTTCCCATCCTCCGCATTGGACAACTTGTCCGGTCCTGCGACCGGTCTACGATTGCGGATCCGTGGCCATCCCGGCCCGGTCCGTCCATCACCGGCTGGCGTGCCGGTGCCGAAGGCGCTTCCTGCGCCGTCGTCAAAACTCGCCCTTGACCCAGGTCATCACGCGATCCCAGACCCCGGAGAGGTTCGCCCGGGTGCTGCCGCCGCCGAGCGGGTCGGGTCCTGCGCCATGGGCGATCAAGCCGACGCCCGTGGCGTGAACCGGGTTGGCGACGACATCCGCGAGGCCGGTCACGTGCTGCGGCGTGCCCAGGCGCACCGGCATGTGGAACAGTTCCTCGGCGAGGTCGAGCGCGCCTTCCATCCGCGCCGCGCCGCCGCTCAGCACGATGCCGGCGCGTACCAGTTCCTCACGCCCGCTGCGGCGCAGGTCGGCCTGCACCATCTCGAAGATCTCCTCATAGCGCGGCTGCACGGCCTCGGCCAGGTTCTGCCGCGCGAGGCGCCGGGGCGGCCGGTCGCCGACGCTCGGCACCTGGATCGTTTCCTCGGCGTGCGCGAGCTGCGCCAGCGCACAGGCGTAGCGCACCTTCAGTTCCTCGGCGTGCGCGGTCGGCGTGCGCATCAGGTGGGCAATGTCGTTCGTCACCTGGTCGCCGCCGATCGCGAGCGACGTCGTGTGCCGCAGCGCGCCCTGCGTGTAGATCGCGATGTCGGTGGTGCCGGCGCCGATGTCGACGAGGCACACCCCGAGTTCGCGCTCGTCGTCGGTCAGCACGGCGCGCGCCGACGCGACCGCCGACGGCAGCAGCCGGTCGACGTTGAGCCCGCAGCGGTTGATGCACTTGGTGATGTTCTGGATCGTGCTGGCGGCGCCGGTCACCAGGTGCACGCTGGCCTCGAGCCGGACGCCGGACATGCCGACCGGGTTGCGGATGCCTTCCTGACCGTCGATCGTGTATTCCTGCGGCTCGCGGTAAAGGACCGTCCGATCGGCCGGGATCGCCACCGCGCACGCCGAGTTCAACACCTGGTCGAGATCGCCCGGGCTCACCTCCTTGTCGCGGATCGGCGCGGTGCCGTGCGAGTTGTCGTCCTTGATGTGGCTGCCGGCGATCGACGCATTGACGGCCCGGATCTGGCAACCGGCCATCAATTCGGCTTCCTCGACCGCGCGCTGGATCGCGTGCACGGTCGAGTCGATGTCGACGACGACACCGCGCTTGAGCCCGTGCGAGGGATGCGAGCCGAGCCCGACGATCTCGACGGCGTCGCCTTCGCCGTGCTCGCCGACGATCGCGACGACTTTTGACGTGCCGACATCGAGGCCGACGATCAGGTTCTTGTCGCCCTTTGGCTTCATGTCCGCCCCGCCCCTGGTTCTGCCGTCCCGTCGCGACGGCCGTTCGCTGGTCCGCCCGGCAGCTTCATTCCGGAACGCGCGGCACCCGCGGGCACGGCGCCCGCGGGTGCCGGTGCCGGTGCATCCGCCCAACGCAGCGCGAAGCCGTTCGTGTACCGGAGGTCGACATAGGCGGGCGTTCCCGGATGCCCCTCGACCAGCTTCGGCCACACGTCGAGGAAACGCTTCAGGTACGCCTGCGGATGGCGGCTCCCCGCCTCGATCACCGCGCCGCTTTCGAGGGTGATCGTCCAGCCGCCGCGCGCCGAAAGGCCGACCGCGGAAATGACGAGGCCACTGCCGCCGAACTCCTTGAGGCAATCGGCGTAGAACGCCAGCACGTCGGCGACCTCGTCGTTCGGGCCGTTGAGTTGCGGCAGTCCCTGCAGCGTCGCCGCGCCTGGCGCGTCGAACACTTCGCCGCGGCGGTTGATCAGCCGGTTCTCGCCCCAGTGCGCGTACGGCTGCTGCTCGTGCACGACCAGCGCGATCCCGTCGGGCCAACGCTTGCGCGCCTCCACGGACGCGACCCAGGGCAGGTGCTCGACGGCATCGCGCACCTGGTCGAGCCGGACCGCGAAGAAGCCGTCGGCCAGCAGGGGCACGACTGCGCCGCGAATCTGTTCGGCGCTGACATGGTTGAACGGGGCCCTGAGGTAGACGCGGGTGACGGGCCAGCGGTCGGCGGCGAACCAGCCGTTCAGCACACCGACCACCGGCAGCACCACCAGCGTGATCGCGATCCCCCACGCCAGCAGGCGCATCGGCCACGGGCTGTTCATGCGCCCCCCCGTGCCGTAGCGTGTGTCGGCGGAGCCGAGTGCGTGCCGTTGCCGGGTTGCCGGTCGAAGCTGGTTTCGAGCACGCGCCAGCACAGTTCGGCGTAGTCCATGCCCGCTTGCGCCGCGGCCTTCGGGACCAGCGAATGCGAAGTCATGCCGGGCGCGGTGTTCACTTCCAGCAGCCAGTTGCGGCCGGCGCGGTCGCGCATCACGTCGACGCGCCCCCACCCGAAGCACGCCAGCGCGTCGAACGCCTGCAGCGCCAACCCGCGCAATTGCGTCTCGGCGTCGTCGGCAAGCCCCGGGCAGATGTACTGGGTGTCGTCGGCAACGTACTTGGCGTGGTAGTCGTAGTAGTCGCCCTTCGGCACGATCTTGATGCTCGGCAGGACCTGGCGGCCGAGGATCGACACCGTGAACTCCCCGCCCTGGATCAGCGTTTCCAGCAACAGGTCGCCGGGATAACGCTGCGCCAGCGCGACCGCTGCGGGCAGCGTTGCTTCGTCGAACACGCGCGACACGCCGACGCTCGAGCCTTCCCACACCGGCTTGACGACCACCGGGAAGCCGAGCTCGCGTGCGGCCGCGTTCACCGCTGCGGGATCCGAGCCGCGCCGCAATGCCTTGAATCGCGGCGTCGGCAGGCCGAGCGCGCTCCACACCCACTTGGCGCGCACCTTGTCCAGTGAAAGCGCGCAACCCAGCACGCCGGAACCGGTGTACGGCACGCCGAGCGATTGCAACGCGCCCTGCAGCTCGCCGTTCTCGCCTCCGGCACCGTGCAGGATGTTGAACACGCGCGCGAAGTGGCCGGCCCGCACCGCGTCGAGCAGGGCTGGGATGCCGTCGACGGCATGGGCGTCGATGCCGCGTGACTGCAACGCGGCCAGCACCCCGCGGCCGGAATCGAGCGACACCTCGCGCTCGGCCGATCGGCCGCCCATCACGACCGCGACGCGGCCGAAATCGCGCGCGTCGGTGACGCGCCTCGCCGTGGTTCCCGCAGCCGCGCCGGTCACGGCGATCGCTCCGATTTCAGGTTGCCCGACGCCGCCAGCTCGGCGGCGACGGCGCCGATGTCGCCCGCGCCGAGCAGCAGCAGCACGTCGCCGTCCCGCAACAGCGGCGGCAGCACACTGCGCGCGGTCCGCGGATGTTCGATGTAGACCGGATCGACCTTGCCGCGCGCGCGGACCGCGCGGCTCAGTGCGTGGCCATCCGCGCCGGCGATCGGCGCTTCACCGGCCGGATAGACGCCGGTCAGCACCAGCACGTCGGCTTCCGCCAGCACCGCGGCGAAATCGTCGATCAGGTCGCGTGTGCGCGTATACCGGTGCGGCTGGAACACGACGACCAGCCGCCGCCGCGGCCACCCGCCGCGAACCGCGGCGAACACCGCCGCGATCTCGCGCGGATGGTGGCCATAGTCGTCGATCAGCAGGGCGGTCCCGGAGTCGAGCGCCAGCTCCCCGCCGAGCTGGAGGCGCCGGCCGACGCCGCGGAACCCGGCCAACGCGCGTTGCATCGCGGCCGGCTCGACGCCGAGTTGCCAGCCGACCGCGCAGGCCGCGAGCGCGTCGAGGACGTTGTGTCGGCCCGGCAGCGCCAGCGTGACTGGCACTCCGTCGCGGTGCTCCGGCAAATGCAGCGTGAATGCCATCGTCGTGCCGTCCTGCCGCAGGTTGCTGGCGCGCACGTCGGCGGACGCGGCATCGATCCCGTAGGTGAGGACCCGGCGCGGCGTCGCGGCCTCGAGCGCGGCGGCACCGGCGTCGTCCGCGCACAGAACCGCGACGCCGTAGAACGGCAGGCGGTGCAGGAACTCGGCAAAGGCCTTGCGGACGCGCGCGAAGTCACCGCCATAGTTCTCGAGGTGATCGGCGTCGACGTTGGTCACGACGGCGACGACCGGCGCGAGCAGCAGGAACGATCCGTCCGATTCGTCGGCTTCCGCGACGAGGTATTCGCCGCTGCCGAGCCGCGCATTGGCGCCCGCGGCGATCAACTGGCCGCCGATCACGAAGGTCGGGTCGAGACCGCCTTCGGCAAGGATGCTGGCGATGAGGCTGGTCGTCGTGGTCTTGCCGTGGGTGCCGGCCACGGCGATGCCGCGGCGAAATCGCATCAGTTCGCCGAGCATTTCGGCGCGCGGCACGATCGGCACGCGCTGGGCATGCGCGGCGGCGACTTCCGGATTGTCGGCGTGGATCGCGGACGAAACGACGACGACATCGACACCGTCGACGTTGGCCGCGGCGTGTCCTCGCGCGACCGGGATGCCGAGGCTGCGCAAGCGCCGCACGACGATTCCGTCCGCGATGTCCGAACCGGTGACCTTGAAGCCGAGGTTGTGCAGCACTTCGGCGATGCCGCTCATGCCGGCACCGCCGATCCCGACGAAATGCACGCGCCGGAAATCGCGGAAGATCGCGCTCGCGGCGACGCCCGGCAGCGGTGTCGTGCGGACCGGCGTCACGCCGCCACCTCGAGGCACACGTCCGCGATCCGTGCCGCCGCGGCGGGTCGCGTCAGGGTCCGCGCTTGCGTCGCCATCGCGAGCAAGGTGCGCCGGTTGCCGAGCGCGTCGATCGCGGAACCGAGCCGCTTGACGAAGTCCTCGCCCTCGGGAACGAGACGCGCGGCTTCGGCCGCGACCAGGACTTCGGCGTTCCGCGTCTGGTGGTCGTCGACCGCATGCGGGAATGGCACGAGGATCGACGCGACGCCGGCTGCCGCGAGTTCGGCGAGCGCCAACGCACCGGCGCGGCCGATCACCACGTCGGCCCAGCCGAGCGCGGCGGCCATGTCGTCGATGAACGGCTCGACGCGGGCGTCGACATCCGCCTGCAGGTACGCGGCCCGTGTCCGCTCCGCATTCATCGCCCCGCACTGGTGCCGCACCTCGAGCTGCAGGCGGCTGCCGCGCCGGCGCAAGACCTCCGGCACGTTCTCGTTGAGGCTGCGCGCGCCCTGGCTGCCGCCGAGCACGAGGAGGCGCAGCGCCCCGGTCCGGCCTTCGAAGCGTACCGCCGGTTCCGGCAATGCAGCGATGTCCGCACGCACCGGATTGCCTGTCCATTCGGCGCCCGCGATGGTGCCGTCGAACCCGGTCAACACGCGCGCCGCCATCCGGGCGAGGAAGCGGTTGACCCAACCCGGCACGCGGTTTTGCTCGTGCACGACGAGCGGGATGCGCGCCCACCGCGCCGCAAGGCCGCCGGGAGCCGACGCGTAGCCGCCGAGCGACAGCACGCTGCGTGGCGCGTGCTTGCGCAGCAGCCGCCGCGCCGCCAGCACGCCGCGTCCCAGCATCAGGGGTGCGCCGAGCAGGGCCCGCACTCCGCGCCCACGGACACCGCGCACCGGCAGCCGCTCGAGCGGGAACTTGTGCCGGGGCACGAGGCGTTCCTCGAGCGCGCCGCCCGCACCGATCCATACGACCGGTATCGAGCGCCGGCGCAGTTCCTCGGCAACCGCGAGCCCGGGGAAGATGTGGCCACCGGTGCCGCCGGCCATCACGATGACCGGATGGTCCCGGGAGTCCGGCATGGGGGCGCGCGTATTCACCGCCCCACCTCGACCGCCGTCCGGTCGGCGACCCGTTCGTGCTCGGCCGCGGCGGCCCGCTCGATCTCGAACCCGACCCGCGCGAGCAGGCCGATCGCGACGCAGGTCATCAGGACGCTCGACCCGCCGGAGCTGATCAGCGGCAACGTCAAGCCCTTGGTCGGCAACACGCCGAGGTTGACGCCGATCGAGACCAGCGCCTGCACCGCGATCATCAGCGACAGGCCGAACGCGCAGCAACCATTGAATCGCTGGCCGCGTTGGACCGCGCGCAAGGCCAGCACGAAACCACGTCCGCACAGCCAGGCGAACAAGGCGAGCACCAGCACGATGCCGGCAAAACCGAGCTCCTCGGCGATCACGGCGAGGATGAAATCGGTATTCGCTTCGGGCAGGTAGTAGAGCTTCTGCACCGATGCTCCGAGGCCGACGCCGAACCATTCGCCGCGCCCGACTGCGATCAGCGCCTGCGTGAGCTGGAAACCGTCGTTGAACGGATCAGCCCAGGGATCGAGGAACGAAGTCAACCGCTTGACGCGGTAGTCCTGACTGAAGGCCACCCAGCCAAGCAGCGGCACGCCGAGGACGCCGAACACGGCGAGGTTCGAAATGCGCGCGCCGCCGAACCAGAGCATGCCGACGGTGATGGCGAGGAGCAATGCAGCGGACCCGAAGTCTGGCTGCACCAGCAACAACCCCACCAGGAGTACGGTGATGCCGAGCGGCTTCATCACGCCGGAGATGCGCGCACACACACTGTCGCGATGCCGGACCAGGTAGCTCGCGAGGTAGATCACCAGCACCGGCTTCACGACCTCGACCGACTGGAACCCGACCACTCCCAGCGATATCCAGCGGCGCGCGCCGTTGATGCGAACCCCGATACCCGGCACGAACACCAGCAGCAACAGCGCGATCCCGCCGAGCAGCAGGAGTCCCGCGTGGCGTTCGAGGAACGACAGTTCGGTACGGGCTGCGGCGACGGCCAACACGATGCCGAGGGCCAGGAACACGAGGTGGCGGTCGAGGTAGTGGAACGGACCGAGATGCTGGCCTTCCGAGATCGCGATCGAACTCGACGCCACCATGACGACGCCGAGCGCCGCGAGGGCCGTCGCCGCCATCACGAGGCTGAGGTCGTAGTGCCCGCCGCCGGCCTGCTGGCGGGTCGCCTGCTGTCCCTGCTGGAGGTCGAATACGAGCATCAGCGTGCCGCCCCTGCCGTTCCCGTCGTGTGCTGCGGTCGCCGGCGCATCGTCAGCGCACCTTCAGGGTCGCGAGGCCGACCAGCGCCAGCACGACGCTGATGATCCAGAAGCGCACGATGACGCGCGGCTCCGGCCAACCCTTCAATTCGAAGTGGTGGTGGATCGGCGCCATCCGGAACACGCGCTTGCCGGTCAGCTTGAAGCTTGCGACCTGCAGCATCACCGATGCCGTTTCGATGACGAACACGCCACCCATGACCAGCAGCACGATCTCCTGGCGGACGATCACCGCGAGCGTGCCGAGCGCCGCACCGACCGCAAGCGCGCCGACGTCGCCCATGAACACCTGCGCGGGATAGGTGTTGAACCACAGGAAACCGAGACCGGCGCCGGACAGCGCGCCACAGAAGATCGCGAGTTCGCCGGCGCCCGGTATCGCCGGGATCTGCAGGTAGGCGGAGAACACCGCGTTGCCGGCGAGATAGGCGAAGGCGCCGAGCGCCGACGCGACGAGCACGCTCGGCATGATCGCGAGGCCATCGAGGCCATCGGTCAGGTTGACCGCATTCGAGAAGCCGACCACGAATACGTATGCGAGCGGGATGAACAGCACGCCCAGCGGAATCGCGACATGCTTGAACAACGGCACGAACAGCGCCGTCGCCGCCGGCACTTCCGCGCTCCAGTAGAGCGCGAGCGCCACCGCGACGCCGACCACCGATTGCCAGAAATATTTCCAGCGCGCCGGCAGCCCGCGGCTGTCGTGCAGTACCAGCTTGCGATAGTCGTCGGCGAAACCGATGACGCCGTACAACAGCGTCGCGCCGAGCACGATCCAGATGTACCGGTTGCGCAGGTCGCCCCACAGCAACGTCGCGACGGCGATCGCCACCAGGATCAGTGCGCCGCCCATCGTCGGCGTGCCCGCCTTGGCGAGGTGCGAGCGCGGCCCGTCGTCGCGGATCACCTGCCCGACCTTGATCGCGGACAGCTTGCGGATGACGGCCGGCCCGGCGAAGAGCGACACCGCGAGCGCGGTCAGCGTGCTCATGATCGCGCGGAAGGTGATGTACTGGAACAGGTGGAACCCGCTCAGCCAACCCTTCAGCAACGCGGCGAGTTCAAGCAGCATCGCGCTCGCCTCCATTGCCGTTGCGGCCACCGGCGAGTGCCTCGACGACGCGCTCCATCCGCGACGCCCGCGAACCCTTGACCAGCAGCGTCGCGCCATCGCCGCACTCGCTCCGCAGCGCCGCCACCAACGCCATCGGATCGGGGAAGTGGCGCGCGCCGGCGCCGAATGCCGTGACTGCATGGCGTGACAACGGGCCGGTGGCGTACAGCGCGTCGAGGCCGGCTTGCCGTGCAAGCGCACCGACTTCGCCGTGCAGGCGTTCGGCGTCGACGCCGAGTTCGGCCATGTCGCCCATCACCAGCACGCGCCGTCCGGGCGCGGCGGCGAGGAGCGCGATCGCCGCCGCGAACGAACCGGGGTTCGCGTTGTAGCTGTCGTCGACCAGCACGGTGCCGTCCGGCAGGCGCCGCGATTCGAGCCGCCCGTGCGCCGGAACGACTTCCGCGAGCCCCGCGGCGATCGCGGCGAGAGGCGCGCCCGCGGCATGGCCGATCGCGGCGGCCGCAAGCGCGTTCATCACGTTGTGCCGGCCCGCGAGGTGCAGCTCCACGTCGGCGCGACCGGCGGGCGTGACCAGCGTGAACCGCGAATCCTGCATGCCTTCGGCCCGCACGTCGGCCGGGTTGGCGAGGCCAAAGCGGATGATCCGGCGCGCTCCGGCGCGTTCGACGAACAGCGGCGCATAGGCATCGTCGGCGTTGATGACCGCGATGCCGACGGCGGGCAACGCGTCGTAGATCGCCGCTTTCGTGTCGGCGACGCCGGCGAGCGAACCCAGCCGTTCGAGATGCGCCGGCGCGACGTTGTTGACGAGGCCGATCCAGGGCCCGGCGATGCGTGCGAGATACGCGATGTCCCCGGGCTTGCCGGCGCCCATTTCGAGGACCGCGAACTCGGCATCGTCCGGTATCCCCAGCACCGTCAACGGCAGGCCGATCTCGTTGTTGAAATTGCCGGCGTTGACGTGGGTCCGCCCGCACCGGCCGAGGATCGCGGCGGCGAACGTCTTGACCGTGGTCTTGCCGTTCGAGCCGGTAATGCCGGCGACGCGCACGCGGCGCTGCGCGCGCACCGCACGCGCGAGTTCGCCGAGCGCGCGCAGAGGATCCGCGACGACGATCGCGGGAAGTCCGTCGCCGGGATCTCGTGCCACCAGCACCGCAGCCGCACCCCGGGCGCGCGCCTGCGCGACGAACGCGTGGCCGTCGTGGCGGGTGCCGTGCAGCGCGACGAACAGCGCGCCCGGCGTGAGCGTGCGTGAATCGATCGAGACCGAAGCCAACGTTGCGTCCGGCCCGACGAGGCGGCCACCCGTCCAGCGCGCGACATCGCGGGCCGCGAGGTTCAGCACCGGCGCACCTCCAGCGCATCGCGCGCGACGGCAACGTCGTCGAACGGGTGTCTCTCGCCGGCGACCTCCTGGTACGCCTCATGGCCCTTGCCCGCCACCAGCACAACGTCACCCGGGCCGGCGGTCGCGAGTGCACGGGCAATGGCGCGGGCGCGATCGCGCTCGACCGTGACGCGCGCGCCCCGCGGAATGCCGGCGAGGATCCCGGCGACGATCGTGTCGCCGTTCTCCCCACGCGGATTGTCGTCCGTCACGATGACTTCGTCGGCGAGACGGGCTGCGATCGCGCCCATCTCGGGGCGCTTGCCGGCGTCGCGCTCGCCACCGCAGCCGAAGACGCAAACCAGGCGGCCCGTGCGATGGTCGGCGAGACTCGTCAATGCCTGCTCGAGGGCATCGGGCGTGTGGGCATAGTCGATGACGACGAGTGGCTCATTGCCGGCGCCACCGAGCCGCGTCATGCGACCGGTCACCGGCGACAGCGCGGCGATCGCGGCGGCAATGGCGTCGAACCCGAAACCCTGCCGCCCGAGGCACGCCGCGACCGCCAGCGCATTGGCGACGTTGAAGCGGCCGACGAGCCGCGTCGCGACGCGGCCGTGGCCCCACGGCGTGGCGAGGTCGAAGGCAAGTCCCGCGGTGTCGGCGACAATGCCGTGCGCGCCGATTTCGATATCGCCACCCCGGGTACCGCAGCGCAGGCGATCGACCCCGCGTGGCAGTCGTGACGCGAGTTCCTTCCCGAACGGGTCATCGACGTTGACGACGGCGCATGCCAACCCGGGCCACGAAAACAAGCGCTCCTTCGCCTCGCCATAGGCGGCCATCGTGCCGTGATAGTCGAGATGGTCGCGGGTCAGGTTGGTGAATACGGCCGTATCGAAGCGCACCGCGTCGACGCGGCGCTGGTCGAGCGCGTGCGAGGACACTTCCATCACGACGAACGCGATGCCGGCTGCGCGGAAATCGGCGAGCAGCGCCTGCACCTCGAGTGCGTCGGGCGTCGTGAAGCCGGTCGGCGCCGGGGCGCCGTACGGGCCCGCGCCGAGCGTGCCGATCGTCGCCGCGCCGCGGCCGAGCCCGGTCAGCGCCTGGGCGAGGAATTGCACCGTCGACGTCTTGCCGTTGGTGCCGGTCACCGCGATCACCGTCAGGGACTGCGACGGTTCGCCGTGGAAACGCGCGGCGATCGCACCGAGCTTCGCGCGCAACCCGTCGACGTGGACCAACGGCGGACCGCCGGTGGAATCGGCGCCGGGCGCGGTCGCCGGTGTCCCCGCTCGATCGGCGAGGATCACCGCGGCGCCGCGCGCCGACGCCTGCGGGGCAAACGTGATGCCGCGGACATGGGCACCGTCGAGGGCAACGAACGCATCACCGGAACGGACCCGGCGCGAATCGAGCGCGAGTCCGCGCACGATGATCCCACCCGCCGGCCCCGGGTCGGCGAAACCGTCGAGCAGGTCGCGCAACGACATCGGCGTGGGCGCGCGGCTTGCGGTCATCGCGTGCCCTCCTCGTAGCGCGACAAGTCCGGGTCGGCGGGGGGCGCCGCGGGGGAGGCGGCGGCACCCTTCGAACCGATGCTGCTGGATGCATACCAGTGCTGTACGTTGTCCGGGGGGACGTCGAGCAAGCGCAACGCACCGTCCATGACCTTGCTGAACACGGGCGCGGAGACGAGGCCGCCGTAGTACACCCCTTGCGGGTCGTGGATCACGACGACCCCGACGAGCCGCGGGTGCGTCGCCGGGACCATGCCAACGAACAACGAGAAGTAGCGGTTCTCGTAGCCGCCGGCGACCGCGGTACGCGAGGTGCCGGTCTTGCCGGCGACCAGGTAATTCGGGATGGCCGCCTTGTAACCGGAGCCTTCCGGCGTCACGACGGTCTCGAGCATTTTCCTGACCGCCGCCGCGATGGCCGGATCGAGGACTTGCCGTTCCGGGTTTTCCGCGCCCTTGACGAACGTCGGCGCACGCAGCTTGCCGTCGTCGGCAAGCGCGGCGTAACCCTGCGCGAGCTGCAATGGCGTCACGTTGAGGCCATAGCCGTACGCGATCGTCGCCTTGGTCAGCGTGCTCCAGGTACGGCCGGCCGGCAGGAACCCGGGTGACTCGCCCGGGAAGCCGCAGCCGGACGCCTCGCCGAAGCCGAAGCGGTGCAGCAGGTCGTACATGCGGTCGGCCGTCAAGGTCAGCGAGATCTTCGCGGCGCCGACGTTGCTCGAATGGGTGATCACCCCGGTGACGTCGAGCAAGCCCTTGTTGTGCACGTCGGTGATCAGGTGCCCGTCGAGCATGAACGTGCCCGGCGTCGTGTCGACCTTCGTGGTCGGCGTCCACTTGCCGCTTTCGAGCGCGGCGGCAACGGTGAACGCCTTCATCGTCGAACCGGGCTCGACAACGTCCGTGACGGCGCGATTGCGGCGCGTGCGCGCATCGCCCTTGTCGCGCGCGTTCGGGTTGTACGAGGGCTGGTTGACCATGGCCAGCACTTCGCCGGTCGCGACGTCGAGCACGACCATCGACCCGGAGCTTGCATGGTGATCGAGGATCGCGCTCTTCAGCTCGCGGTACGCGAGGTACTGGATGCGGCGGTCGATCGACAGCACGAGGTCGCGGCCTGGCTGTGGCTCGCGCACCAGTTCGACGTTCTCGACGATGTGGCCGAGGCGGTCGCGGATGACGCGCTTGACCCCGGGCTTGCCGGCCAGCCAGTTGTCGAACGCGAGCTCGAGTCCTTCCTGACCGTGGTCGTCGATGTTGGTGTAGCCGAGCACGTGCGCCATGACCTCGCCGCTCGGGTAGTAGCGGCGGAATTCGCGCTGGCTGGAAACCCCGGGAATGCCGAGTGCGAGCACGGCGCGTGCGTCATCCGGGTTCAACTGGCGCTTGAGGTAGACGAACTCCTTGTCGTTGCGCTGGATCAACCGGCGTTGCAGTGAATCCGCATCGACGCCGAGTGCCCTGGCCAGGTCGCCGAGGCGATCGGAGTGGTCCAGCACCACCTCCGGATCGGCCCAGATGGAGTCGACCGGCGTCGAGACCGCGAGTGGCTCGCCGTTGCGGTCGAAGATGGTGCCGCGCGAAACCGGCACCGGCAGGTCGCGCAGGAACCGCGCGTCGCCCTGCTCCTGGTAGAAATCCTTGCGCACGACCTGCAGGTCCACTGCGCGCACGATCAATGCGCTCGACGCGAGCGCCAGCACCATCGCGACGACATAGAGCCGCGTGCGCGTGTTGGCGGGTGGCGTGCGACGCTTCACGGACGCGCTCCGCGCGTGGAGCGGATTCGGGATCGGCATTCGCGGAAGAGGCGGCGGGTCATCGCGTCAGCGCCTGATCACGACGGTCACGGACGGATCGGGACTGATCATCCCGAGCCGGGACCGCGCGACCTGCTCGATGCGGCTGTTCTCGGCCCAGGTCGCCTGCTCGATCTGCAGGCGGCCGAACTCGAAGTTGATGTTGTCGCGCTCGTTGCCGAGCGTCGTCAGCAGCACGAACAACGTGCGGCTTTGCTGGCGGGCGTAGACGACGCCGATCGCGCTCGCGATGACGGCCACGAGCAGGACCATCATCATCGCGATGCGGAGCGTCATGCCGGCTTCTCCGCGATGCGCAACACGGCGCTGCGCGCGCGGGGATTGGCCGCGACGTCGGCGGCAGTCGGGAAGCGCGCCCGCCCGACCGGTGACAAGGGTGGCCGCGCCCGTTCGGGCGCCGGCAGGCCGCGCCGGATCGCCGGCCGCGGCTCGCCTCGCAGGAACTGCTTGACGATGCGGTCCTCGAGCGAATGGAAACTCAGCACCGCGAGCCGGCCACCGGGCCGCAGGACGGTTGCCGCGGCATCGAGGCCGCGGCGCAGGGCGCCGAGTTCGTCGTTGACCTGGATGCGCAGGGCCTGGAACGTGCGGGTTGCCGGATGCTTGCCATCCCGGCGGGGGCCGAGGATGCGGCCGACGAGCGTCGCGAGCTGGCCGGTCGTTGCCAGTGGCGCCGACGCACGCACCTCGACGATTGCGCGGGCAATGCGGCGGCTCATGCGCTCTTCGCCGTAACGCCACAGGACGTCGGCAATCTCGTCCGCGTCCGCCGCGGCGAGCCATTCGGCCGCGCTGAGCCCGCTGGCCGGATCCATGCGCATGTCGAGCGGACCGTCGGCGCGGAAGCTGAAGCCGCGCGACGGGTCGTCGAGTTGCGGCGAGGAGACTCCGAGGTCGAACAGCACGCCATCGAGACCATCCCGAGTCCTCTCCCAGTCCGCGAGCCCGGCGAAGTTGCCGTGCCGGATGTGCACCCGCGGATCGTTCGCGAATTCCCGCTGCGCCTGCGCAATCGCCTCGGGATCCCGATCCATCAACAACAACGTCCCGGGCGGCCCGAGTACCGCCAACAGCGCCCGGGCATGACCGCCTCGCCCGAACGTCGCGTCGAGGTACGCGCCACCGGGCCTCACGCGGAGGCCCTCCAGGACCTCCGTTGCCATCACCGGCAGGTGCCCGCGTTCCGTCCCGGGCAACGCCTGCCGGCCGGGGTTCACAGCTTCAACTCGGCCATGTCCCCGGAAATCTGGGCCTCGTCGATCGTTTCGCGGATCTTGGCCGTGTGCGCCTGCTCGCCCCACAGCTCGAACTTGTTGCCCATGCCGAGCAGCACGGCTCGCTTCTCGATGCCGGTGGCCGCGCGCTGGCTGGCTGGTATCGCGATCCGCCCGTTGCCGTCGGGCTCGACCGGTGCCGCCGCTCCGACCAGCTTCATCTGCAGGTTGCGGTGCACGCCCTTCAGGCTGGACAACGCGTTCACGTCATCCCGCACGCGCTCCCACTCCGCCTGCGGGAAAATCCACAGGCAGCCTTGCTCGAACGGGTTGTAGGTGATGACGAGGCGGTTTCCGCTCGCCTTGGACACGGGCTCACGCTGCGAGGCCGGGATCGCCATGCGCCCCTTGTCGTCCAGCGTGACTGCAGTCTCGCCCTGAAACATCCCACGATTCACCACGAAACCCCACGTCTCCCCACCTTAGGCTGAGGATAACGTACTGTCAAGACACGAAATCGTCATTTTGCGTGGCGTGGTGGGCGCTTGGTGGAGAAAATCGGAGCCGCGCCTTCGGCGTTGCGCCAACAAGGGCTGCAACCATCGGCGAATTGCAGCCGGCGCGCCGACCTGAAAAGCAGGGACACCGGGAGGAATGAAGTGCGGAGCCGGCCGATAAGCCGGGTTCTGTCGTGGACAGTCATTCATCTGGACTGCGCGTCACCGCGCGGCCTCAAGCGACCAACCCGGGAACGGCTCGGGGCGGGAGCCATCGTTCCCCTATTCGGTCTTGCTCCGGGTGGGGTTTGCCGTGCCGGTCCGTTGCCGGACTCGCGGTGCGCTCTTGCCGCACCGTTTCACCCTTGCCTGATCCCCTCGCGGGGCCATCGGCGGTCTGCTCTCTGTTGCACTTTCCGTCGGCTCGCGCCGCCCAGGCGTTACCTGGCACCCTGCCCCGTGGAGCCCGGACTTTCCTCGGCATCCTCGCGGATGACGCGACTGTCTGGCCGACTCCGCGCTGCATTATACGATCGCGGACGCTGAACGATCCGCGCCGACGAGATCCGGACGGCCGCGATTCAATCCGGTTCGTCGTCGCCGGGTTCGTCTTCGGCCAACGCATTCCCGTACAGCGCCTTCCGGGGTGCTCCCGTGATCGCGGCGGCCAGCCGCGCCGCGCGGGCCGGTGGCAACTCGGCGCAAAGCAACGTGTACACGCGACGCCCCTCCGCTGCGCGCGGATCGGCGTCTTCCGCGGCGCATCCGGCAAGCAGCAATACGCATTCGCCGCGACGCTGGTCCGGGTCGGCGGCGACGCGCTGCGCGAGTTCGCCGAGCGACGCGGCAATGAAGGTCTCGTGGACTTTCGTCAATTCGCGTGCGAGGACGGCGTGGCGTGCGGCACCGAATTCCACGGCGGCATCGGCCAGTGACCCGGCGAGGCGGTGCGGCGACTCGTAGAGGATCAGCGTGCGCGGATCGCCGGCGAGTTCGGCGAGTCGCGCACGGCGCGCCGCCGCGCGCGCCGGCAGGAAACCTTCGAACACGAAGCGGTCGCTCGGCAGGCCGGCCGCGCAGAGCGCGGCGATCGCGGCACACGGCCCGGGGATCGGTGTCACCTCGAAGCCGGAATCACGCACGGCCCTCACCAGGCGAAAGCCCGGATCGCTCACCAGCGGCGTACCCGCGTCCGACACCAGCGCCACGTCGCCTCCAGCCGCCAACGTGGCGAGGATCGTCGCGATCCGTCCGGCTTCGTTGTGCTCGTGCAGCGAGATCGTGCGGGCATGCACGCCGGCGCCAGCGAGCAGCGGTGCGCTGTGGCGCGTGTCCTCGGCGGCGACCAGACTCGCGCCCCGCAACGTGTCCATTGCGCGCGGTGACAGGTCGCCGAGATTTCCGATCGGCGTCGCCACGATCGACAGGCGCCCGCGAATCGTCTTCATGCACACCCTCCGGGCTGGGGCACACGCAGGATAGCGTGCACGGTCCACACGGCGTGATCCGCTATCATCGCCGCATTGCCGCGGTGCCAGGGAGGCTCCATGCCGTTTTCTTCCGTTCACTCGTTGCGCTGGCTGCTGCTTGCGGCGTTCGCGGCATTGTCCGCGTGCGCGACCGTGAGCACCACGACCGTCGCGCCGGGCGCGGCGGCAGAGCATGCCGAACAACTCGACCGGCAAGGCAAGCCGTTGCAGGCGGCGACGGCCTTCCTGGAACTCGCTGACGCCACCCGCGGTGCCGAGGGCGACCATTTCCGCCTGCGCGCCGCCGAAGCGCTGGTGGAAGCGGGTGACTTCGGACAGGCAACGGACGTCGCGGACGACATCTCGCGGCGCCGGCTGTCCGGCGAAGACCGGCAGCGGCTCGACCTCGTCGACGCCGCGATTGCGCTCGACCGGCACGACCCGGCCCGCGCACAGGCGCTGCTCGCGTTCCCGGCCGGAACCCTGCCGCCTGCGCTTCGGCCGCGCGCCCTCGAGCTCGGTGCGCAGGCGGCGATGCAGCGCGGAGATGGCTTGGCTGCCGCGGAAATGCGGGCCCGGCTCGACCCGCTCCTGCGAGGCTCGAGTCGCGACGACAACCGGAAAAAGCTGCTCGCCACGCTGGGTGGCGCCGATCCGGCCTCGCTGCAAGCCAGGGCAGCCACGCTTGCAGGCGATGATCCCCTGCTGCCATGGATCGACCACAGCCTGCGCGATCGTGGCGTCGCGATCGCGCGCGCATTGCCGCATCCGGACCACCCGGTAGGAACGTTGGTCCCAGGAGCACCCGGTGGGGGTCAGCCCGAAGGCTACGCACCGCCCCATCAGGTGGGTCTCCTGCTGCCGCTCAAGGGTCCGCTCGGAACGGTATCCAGCGCGATCCGCGACGGGTTCCTCACGGCGTATTTCGCGACCGCCGACCAGCCACGCCCGGCCATCCGGATCTACGAATCGGGTACCACGACGGCGGCCGCGAGCGCCGCGTACCGTCAAGCCGTGGCCGACGGCGCCGACCGCGTCGTCGGCCCGCTGCAACGCGAGTCGGTGGCGGCCTTGTTCGCCGAGCCGCTGACGGTCCCGGTGCTGGCACTGAACCATCCCGATGGCAACGTGTTGCCGCCCGCAGGGAGCGCCGAGTTCGGCCTGCTACCCGAAGTCGAAGGCGCCGAAGTCGCCTCGCACATGCTTGCTGCGGGGATCACCGATGCGGCCATCATCGTCGCGGATGCCGACTGGGCGCAGCGCGCGGCGAAGGCGTTCACCACGCAATTCGAATCCGGTGGCGGCCGGGTCGCGGCACAGGCGACGATTGCGGACAACACCGTCGACTACAAGCAGACCATCCAGTCGGCCACCGCTCCGCTGCCTCCGGGTGGCACCGGCGGCATCTTCATCAGCATGCTCCCGAAACAAGCCCGCCTGCTGCTGCCGCAGTTGAAACTTGCGGGCAGCGCGGCGCCGGTATTCGCGACCTCCCATGTTTATGGCGGCAGCGCCAATCCCGGGCTCGATCGCGATCTCGACGGCGTCGAGTTCTGCGACGCCCCGTGGCTCTTCACGACCGTTCCCGGCAAACCCGATCGTGATGCGATCGCCCGCCGCATCGACGACGCCAACGGCGTCGGCGGACGGCTGTTCGCGTTCGGGATGGATGCCTACGCATTGTTGCCGTACATCGGTTGGATGCTGCACCACCCGGACGCCTACCTCGATGGCGCCACCGGCATCCTGTCGGCGGATCGTTTCGGGCACATCCACCGGCAAGCGGCGTTCGCGCGCTTCGACAATGGTGTTGCGGTTCCGGTCGAAGGTGCGCTGCAGGCGGCACCCGTGCCGGCCACGCCGTGAAGTCGACCGGTGCGGCGTGCGAGGACTTCGCACTGGCCCACCTCGCCAGTGCCGGGCTACGCCTCGCCGCCCGCAACTGGCGATGCCGCTTCGGCGAACTCGACCTCGTGATGCGCGACGGCGAAATCGTGGTGTTCGTCGAGGTGCGCTATCGCCGCGGCGCCGCGTTCGGTGGCGCCGCGGCGTCGGTCGACGCCGGCAAACGCGCACGGCTCGCCCACGCCGCGGAAAGTTTCCTGTCGTCGCACCCGGAACTGTCCCGCGCGCCGTGCCGATTCGACGTGGTCGCGCTTGCCGGAAATCCGGCCGCACCCAACATCGAATGGCACCGCAACGCCTTCGAACCTTGCCGAGGATGATTCGATGCGAACCACCGAGTTCCTGAAGAGGCTGGCCATGGCATCCGCCATCGCGCTGACCGGCGGCTGCGCGGCCGTCGTTGTCGGTGGCGCCGCCGCGGGTGCCAGCGCCGCGCACGACCGCCGCGGCTTCGGCTCGGTCGTCAGCGACCGCAACATCCAGATCACCGCCAGCGAAGCCATCGGCGGCGACCGCGAGCTCGTCGCCGCGAGCAACATCAAGGTCGTCGTCTACAACGGCGTCCTGCTGCTTGCGGGACAGGTTCCGACCGAAGCCATGAAGGCTCGCGCCGAACATCATGTCACCGGATACCGGGGCGTGACGCGCGTCGTCAACGAACTGGTGGTCGCGCTGCCGGAAGGATTCTGGGACCGCCGCCGCGACAACACACTGACGGCCCGCGTGAAGGCGGGCCTCCTCGACCTGACGAGCCTGCCCGGATTCGACCCGATGCGCGTCAACGTGACGACATCGGGACGCATCGTGTACCTGATGGGCCTCGTGAGCCACCGGGAAGCCGACGCCGTCGCCGACATTGCCCGGCACACCAACGGCGTCGACAAGGTCGTGAAGGTGTTCGACTACACCGACTGACTCGAATCAAAGGCGGTTGCAACCCTGCGCGCTACACTGCGTGCATGGCCATACCCGGGACGGCATGCGACGCCCTCGCCGGCTTGTTCGGCGACCGCGTGACTTTCGATTCGGCCGAAGCGCTGACCTACGGCTACGACAACTCCCGCCGGCAGGCGCAACCGGACGCAGTGGTGTTCCCGGTGACGCACGACGAGGTCGCCGGACTGGTCGCGATCTGCCGTTCCGGACGGGTTCCGCTGGTCGCGCGAGGGCGCGGCACGAACACGACCGGTGCCACGGTCCCGGTTGCCGGCGGCGTGGTGGCGAGCTTCGAGCGGATGAACCGCATCCTTCGGATCGATCCCGGCGATCGCGCCGCCGTCGTCGAACCGGGCGTGTTGAATGCCGACCTGCAGCAGGCGCTGGCGCCGTCCGGCCTGTTCTGGCCGCCGGACCCGACCTCCGCACCCTACTGCACGGTCGGCGGCAACCTCGCCTGCAATGCCGGGGGCCCGCACACGGTGAAGTACGGGGCGACCCGCGACAACGTGCTCGCGTTGCGTGCGGTCGACGGCACCGGCGCCAGTTTCCGTTGCGGTACGGCAACGACCAAGGGTTCCACCGGCTATGACCTGACGCGCCTGCTGATCGGCTCGGAGGGCACGCTCGCCGTGATCACCGAAGCAACGCTCAAGCTGACGCCGCGCGCATCCGCGCGGCGCACGCTGCGCGCCACCTTCGCGGACATGCTCGCCGCCGCGTCCGCAGTGGCGCGGGTCATGGCGCAACCAGTCACGCCGTGCGCGCTGGAGTTCATGGACGCCGATTCGCTCGAACTGGTGCGGGCGCACGGCGCCGATGTCCCGGAGGGCGCCGGCGCGATGTTGCTGATCGAGGTGGACGGCGAAGTCGAAGCGCTCGATGCGGCCGTCGACGCCGTGTCGAAAGCGGCGCGAGGGGACGGCATCGTCGAACTGCGCGCGGCGCGCGACCAGGCCGAATCGGATGCCCTGTGGTCCGCGCGCAAGGCGTTGTCGCCCGCGTTGCGGAACATTTCCGAGCACAAGATCAACGAGGACGTCGTGGTGCCGGTCTCGCAGATCCCGGAACTCGTTGCGCGCGTCCGCCGGATTGCCGAGGGACACGCGCTGCCGATCGTCAGCTTCGGGCATGCCGGAAACGGCAACCTGCACGTGAACCTGCTGCCGCGCGACGACGGCGAACGCGCGCGCTCCGCCGCTGCGCTGACGGAAGTGTTCGAAGCCGTGATCGAACTCGGCGGCACGTTGTCGGGCGAGCACGGCATCGGCCTCGCGAAGCGCGATTTCATGCCGCGGGCGCTGGACCCCGAGGCGCTGGACCTGATGCGGCGGTTGAAGGGTGTCTTCGATCCCGACGGCATCCTCAACCCGGGCAAGCTGCTGCCGTGAGCGTGCGGGCACGGGGCGAGGCGCGCGCACGGGCGCCGGGAGTGCGTGACCAACATTCCCGTTCCGGCGCGCGCCTGCAACCGCTGCCCGCGCTGCTGGCCGAAATCCGCGCCTGCCGGGTGTGCGAGAAGCACCTCCCGCACGGCTGCCGTCCGATCCTGCAGGCGCATCGCGATGCCCGCCTGCTCATCGTGAGCCAGGCGCCCGGCCGCAAGGTGCACGACACCGGGATTCCGTTCAACGACAAGAGCGGGGAGAAGCTGCGCGATTGGCTCGGCCTCGATGACGCGACGTTCCACGATCCGCGCCGCGTCGCGATCGTGCCGATGGGATTCTGCTATCCGGGCAAGGGTGCATCGGGCGACCTACCGCCGCGGCCGGAATGCGCGCCACTGTGGCACCCGCGGCTGCTGCCGCTGCTGCCGAACATCGAACTCACGCTGGCGATCGGCAACCACGCGATCCGCGGCCTGTTCGGCGCGCGCCGGAAGGCGACGCTGACCGAAACCGTTGCCGCGTGGCGGGAATACCTCGACGAGGGCTTGATCCCGTTGCCGCACCCGAGTCCGCGCAACACCGCCTGGTTCATCCACCATCCGTGGTTCGAAGCCACCGCGCTGCCGGCGTTGCGGACGCGGGTCGAACGCCTGCTCGGCCGGTGACTCAGCCGAATGCCCGCTGCGCGAGCAGGATGATGATGGCCGCGTAGATTCCGGCAAAGACGTCGTCCAGCATGATTCCGAGCCCCCCCTTGCGCGACTCGGCCCACGATACCGGCCACGGCTTGATGACATCGAACACGCGGAACACCACGAACGCGGCGATGACCCACGTCCAGGACGCGCGCGGCCACGCCAACGGCGCGAGCGCGATCCACTGTCCGACGATCTCGTCGCAGACGATCACGCCGGGATCGACGAGACCGAGCCGGCGCGCGACGACACCTGCGGCCCAGGTCCCGATGCCGAACGCCGCCACGACCACGAGTCCGTACCCGACGGGGTCCGCGAGGCGCAGCGCCAGCCAGGCCACGACCGCGGCTGCCGAACCCCAGGTTCCCGGCGCGACGGGCATCAGGCCGGATCCAAAGCCGGACGCGATCCAGCCGGCGGGATCGCGCAAGACCGCCGAGGTCAGCCGCGCATCGCTCATCGAAAGTGCTCCCAGCCGCGCGAAGGCGGTTCGATGGTCCCGCCGGCGGCGTCGCACAGCCGCACGCCGGAGTTCCCGGCGACCCGTCCGATGCGCGTGGCCGCACAGCCGACGTCGATCAGCTTCGACACGACCGCATCGATCCGGTCCGGCGGCACGGTGAATGCCAGCTCGTAATCGTCGCCACCCGATGCCTGGCAGGACAGGCGCTCTTCGTCGTTGCAATGCACCCGCAGCGCAGGCGATGCCGGCAAAGCAGCGGCATCGACCTCGATGCCGACGCCGCTCGCATCCGCGACATGGCCGAGATCGGCCAGCAGTCCGTCCGACAGGTCGATGCACGCGCTTGCGATGCCGCCGAGCGCGCGGCCGGCTACCAGCCTGGGCGTCGGCCGGCGCAGGCGCTGCAGCAACGCAGCCGGCGCATCGGCGGTAATCGTTGTTCCGCGGGCGCCCGTTGAAACGGCATGGTTCCGCAACCAGTGCAAGCCCGCCGCGGCATCCCCTAGCGTGCCGGTCACGAACACCGCGTCACCGGCGCGCGCACCGGCACGCGTCAACGCCGCCCCGGACGTGACGAATCCGAGTGCCGTGACCGTGATCGAGAGCGGGCCTTGCGTCAAGTCGCCACCCACCAGATCGACGCCGTGTTGCCGCGCGAGTTCGGCGAACCCCCCGGTGAACCGCTCGACGAATTCCATGTCGGCGGCCGGCAGCGTCAGCGCCAGCAGCGCCCACGCGGGATCGGCGCCCATCGCGGCGAGGTCGGAGAGATTGACCGCGAGCGATTTCCATCCGATGTCCTCCGCGGCGGTGCCGCGCGGGAAATGCACGCCGTCGACCAAGGTGTCGGTGCAGGCGACCAGGCGCCGGCCCTCCGGGCACGCCAGTACCGCTGCGTCGTCGCCGATGCCGGTCACGACATCGTGGCGCTGCGTACGGCAACGCGCATGGATCGCATCGATCAGCGCGAACTCGCTCAACCGGCCCCCGCGCCGTATTCGACCACGCGCCAGTCGCGCGCCAGCCGGTCCAGCACGCCGTTCACGTAGGTGTGTCCATGTTCGGACCCGAACCTCTTGGTAGCTTCGACGGCCTCGTTCAGCACGACCCGGTAGGGCACGTCCAACCGGAACTTCAACTCATAGGCACCGAGCCGCAAGGCCGCGCGCTCGATCGGGTCGACGGCAGCAATGTCGCGGTCAAGCAGCGGCGCGAGTCCGGCGTCGAGTTCGGCGCAGCGCGCCTCGACGCCGTGCAACAGCGCCTCGAAGTACGCGAGATCGGCAACTTCCATGTCCTGCTCGTGGCGAAACTGTTCGATCACCACGCGCATCGGACTGCCGCCGACCTGCCAGGCGTACAACGCCTGCACGGCGCGGCGGCGTGCCCGCGAGCGGGCCGCCGGATCGACCCCCGAGGGACGGGCGTGGGCCGTCACGCCGGCCGCTCCCGCAACAGCACGGCCATCTCGATCGCCGCACGCGCGACGTCCGCGCCCTTGTTGCCGCGTGCTCCGCCGGCGCGCGCACGCGCGTCGGCTTCGAGTTCGACCGCCAGC
Organism: Lysobacterales bacterium; assembly: GCA_046347015.1. Lineage (GTDB taxonomy): Bacteria > Pseudomonadota > Gammaproteobacteria > Xanthomonadales > Rhodanobacteraceae > Dokdonella_A. The sequence goes on from JAXMHA010000008.1 coordinate 68,341, forward strand.
ACGCCATTCATCACCGGCACGCCATGATCGAGCGCGACGCGCATCAATCCGGCGGCGCATTGGTCGGCCACGTGCTCGTAGTGCCGCGTGTCGCCGCGCACGACGCATCCGAGCGCCACGATCGCCGCGTACCGGCCTGACTTCGCGAGGCGCGCCGCCAGGACCGGCAACTCCCAGGCGCCCGGCACGCGCAGGAAATCCACCGCTCCGTCCGCGACTCCACCCGCCTCGAACGTGCGCCGCGCACCTTCCACCAGCGCATCCACGATGTCGGCATGCCAACGGCTGGCGACGATCGCGTAGTGCGCGCCGGGCGGCGAACGGAGGTTGGGGTCGGGACTGGCGCAGGTTCCTGACACGGTTCAAGGACGGGCGAGCGTTGGTCGGAGCGAAGGGTAGCAAGTCGCGCATGGCGCCGTGCGGCAGGACGGAGCCAATCGTGGTCGGCGCCGGCAGTCCGGGCGGGCGATTCATTCCACGTATTCGACGACCTCGAGCCCGAAACCCGACAGCCCGACCAGCCGGCGCGGCGTGCCGAGCACACGCAACCGGCGGGCGCCGAGGTCGGACAGGATCTGGGCGCCGAGGCCGAGCGTCCGCCACTCGCGCCGATCCGCGGTGCCCGTACCCGCCTCCGGTACCTGGCCCGCCGGACCAAGCCGGGCCAACAAGTCCTCGCGCGATTCCTCCGCATCGAGCACCACCACGACACCACGCCCTTCGGCCGCGATGCGCTGCAACGCCGCCGCCATCGTGAGTCCGGAGTCGTGGCGCTCGACATGCAGGACATCCGCCAGCGTGTTGCGGACGTGCACACGGGTCAGCACGGGCTCGCCATCGTCGACGCGCCCCCTTGCCAGCGCGAAGTGCAGCGCATCGCGGAGGAGATCACGCCAGGCGTGCAGCCGGAACGGCCCGAACTCGGTGTGCACATCCGATTCGTGGATGCGGGAGACGGTCTTCTCGGTCGCCAGCCGGTGCCGGATCAGGTCGGCGATCGAACCGAGCTTCAGGCCATGCCGGCGCGCGAACGCCTCGAGATCCGGCCGGCGCGCCATCGAGCCGTCGTCGCGCAGGATTTCCACCAGCACGCCGGCCGGCGTCGCGCCCGCGAGGCGCGCAAGATCGACGGCCGCTTCGGTATGACCGGCGCGGGTCAGGACGCCGCCCGGCCGCGCCAGCAACGGGAACACGTGGCCCGGGCGGGTGAGGTCGGCCGCTTTCGCGCCGGACGCAACGGCCACCCGTATGGTGCGCGCCCGGTCCTGCGCGGAGATCCCGGTCGTGACCCCGCTCGCCGCCTCGATCGACTCGGTGAAATTGGTGTGTTGCGGCGACGTGTTGTCGCGAACCATCGGCGCGAGTCCGAGGCGACGACCATGCTCGACCGTCAACGCGAGGCAGATCAGGCCGCGGGCCTCGCGCGCCATGAAGTTGATGTCTTCGGCGCGCACCCTGTCCGCCGCCACGATCAGGTCGCCTTCGTTCTCGCGATCCTCGTCGTCGAGGATCACGATCATGCGCCCGGCAGCGAGTTCCTGGACGAGTTCGGGAATCGGGGAAAAAGCCATGGGTGGACAATGCGCGATGATCGGAGAAAGCGTAGCGAAAACCGGTCAGTGCCGCGCGTCGAGCAGGCGCTCGAGGTAGCGGGCCAGCAGGTCGACTTCGATGTTCAGCGCGTCACCGGCGCGGAGCGCGCCGAAGGTGGTGGCATCCAGCGTATGCGGGATCAGGTTCACCTCGAATCCGCCGTCGTCCACGCGGTTCACCGTGAGGCTGACGCCGTCGACTCCAACCGACCCCTTGGCCACGATGTAGCGCAGGAGCGGGCGTGGTACCTCGATCTTCCAGCGTTGCGAGCGCCCTTCCGGTTCGATCGCGGCGATCCGCCCGACGCCATCGACATGGCCGCTGAGCAGATGCCCCCCGACGCGGTCCGACAGCCGCAGCGCAGGCTCGAGGTTCACGCGATCCCGATCGCGCAGCCCACCGAGAGTCGTCAGCGACAGCGTTTCACGCGAAACGTCGAACGCGAGCACGGTACGGTCGCACGCCGCGGCCGTCAGGCACACGCCGGACACGCAGACGCTGTCGCCAGGGGCGATGTCGGCCGCAATGGTCGGCGCGTCAATTCCGAGCCGGACGTCACCACCCTTTCCCCTGTGGAACGCAATGGTGCCGATCGCCTGCACGATGCCGGTGAACATCCCTTACTCCCCGACCGGACCACACCAACGGGCAGGCCAGCCGTGGTGCGCGAGATGGCATTCCGCAGCCGACACCCGGGCCAATGGTCGCACGACGCGACGTCGCATCAAGACACGTCGCCCGGCCGCAGCAGGAGCCGCCAGGCATCGCCAAGCTGTCGCTGTTCGATCAAGCGCAAGGCCCGGCACTGCGCCATGTCGACGAGGGGTGGCAACCGCAACAACGGCAATGCGGCATCGCCGAGCAGCACCGGGGCAACATACAACAACAGTTCATCGACGAGGTTCGCCGAGAACAGCGCGCCGGCCAGCGTCGGACCTGCCTCGACCTGCAGTTCGTTGACCTGGCGGGTGGCCAGGATCCGCATCGCCACCGCGAGATCGAGACGGCCTCCCCCATCGACCGGAACCGACGCCCGCTCGCACCGCCGGTACCGATCGTCCGGCGGCTCCACGCCGGGCGCGTGCAGCACCAGCGTGGGCGCGCCACCGTCGAGGAGGTGGGCATTCGCCGCCAGCGCATCGAGCCGCGCGTCGAGGACCACCCGCAATGGCCCGAATGCCTCTTGACCCCGCGCGTCCGATCTCGCCGGCGACGCACCGGCGCCGATGCGCGCGGTCAAGTGCGGATCGTCCATCCGCGCAGTTCCCGCGCCGGTCAGGATCGCCGAGCTGCGCGCGCGCCAACGCTGCACGTCCGTGCGCGCGGCATCCCCGGTGATCCACTTCGAGGTGCCATTCGCGAGGGCCGTGCGGCCGTCGAGACTCATCGCGAGCTTCACCCTTGCCCATGGCCGGCCGTATTCAAGCCGCGCGAGGAACCCGCGGTTCAACTCCCGCGCCGCCTCGCGCAGCAAGCCCGTCTGCACGCCGATTCCGGCCGCCCGCAGCCGGGGGATTCCGCCGCCAGCCTTCGGGTTCGGGTCTTCGCAGGCCACGACGACGCGTGAGACTCCGGATGCGATCAGCGCGTCGGCGCACGGCGGTGTGCGGCCATGGTGCGCGCAAGGCTCCAGCGTGACGTAGGCGGTTGCGCCTCGCGCGCGCCCACCGGCCGCGCGCAGCGCGAAAGTTTCCGCGTGCGGCTCGCCGGCGCGCGCGTGGAATCCTTCACCGACGACTTCGTCGTCCCGGGCGATGACGCAACCGACGCGGGGATTGGGTTGCGTCGTCCAGAGCCCGCGTTCCGCGAGGCGCAAGGCGCGCGCCATCATCACGTGGTCGATGGCCGAACCGGGAGAAGTGTCGTCGTTCATGCGGGCGGCTTTGGCCTGCGGGACGAGGACAGGGAACGACCCTGCCCCGCCCTACTTGCGCAGCAACGGCAATTGCAGGTCATCGAGCGCCGGCAAGTCACGTTCGAGCCGTTCGATCTCCTCGCGGAACGCGTGCACGTCCTCGAACCGGCGGTACACCGATGCAAACCGGACGTACGCGACCTGGTCGAGCCGTTTCAACTCGCGCATGACGGCTTCGCCAATCCGGAGCGAGGGCACTTCCCGTTCGCCGCTGCGATGCAGGGCGGCGATCACCGCCGAGATGGCGGCATCGACGTCGGCGCTGCCGACGGGACGCTTCTGCAGCGCGCGCTCGAACCCGGCCCGCAGTTTTGCCTCGTCGAACGGCTCGCGCCGGCCATCGCTCTTGATGACCGCCGGCAGCTTGATCTCGGCAGTCTCGAACGTGTTGAACCGCCCTCCGCATTGCGGACACTCCCGCCGGCGCCGCACGGCCGCGCCGTCGTCCGACTCGCGGGAGTCGATGACGCGGGTATCGTCGTGCTGGCAGAAGGGGCAGTGCATCAGGAAGCCGGCAGCCGGGAGCCCGGAACCGGGAGCCGGAAAGCGGGTAGCCTGCAGCCAGAAGGCAGACAACGGATGACGGGTAGCCGGTAACCGGCAGCCGGGGGCCGGACGTCAAGAGATCGCGTTTCCACGCGCTCTCCGGCTCCCGATTTCCGGTTGCCGGTTCCCTGCTTATCCATACACCGGATACTTCGCGCACTGCGCCTGCACCAGCGAGCGCACCCGTGCGGCCACCGCTGCGTCGTCCGGCGCATCCAGCACGTCGGCGATCCAGCCGGCCAGCTCGATGCAATCGCCTTCGCCGTAGCCGCGGGTCGTGACGGCCGGCGTGCCGATGCGCAGGCCCGACGTCACGAATGGTTTTTGCGGATCGTTCGGCACGGCGTTCTTGTTGACCGTGATGTGGGCGCGCCCGAGCGCTGCCTCCGCATCCTTGCCGGTAAGCGGCTTGCCGATCAGGTCGACGAGGAACAGGTGGTCCTCGGTGCCGCCGGACACGATCCGGTAGCCCCGCTCGATCAGCGTCTTGGCCATGGCCTTGGCATTCTTGACGACCTGCCGCTGGTACACCTTGAATCCCGGCTCGAGCGCCTCCTTGAAAGCAACGGCCTTGGCCGCGATCACGTGCATCAGCGGACCGCCCTGGAGGCCCGGGAACACGATGGCCTGCAGCTTCTTCGTGATGTCCTCGGCATGCTCGCCCATCGCCGACGCCTTCGCGACGATCAGGCCACCGCGCGGGCCACGCAATGTCTTGTGCGTCGTCGACGTGACGACATGCGCGTGCGGCAGCGGCGACGGGTACACGCCCGCCGCGACGAGTCCGGCGACATGCGCCATGTCGACGAACAGGTACGCGCCGACCTTGTCGGCGATCGCGCGGAACCGTGCCCAGTCCATCACCTGCGAATAGGCGCTGAATCCGGCCACGACCATCTTCGGCTTGTGCTCCACCGCCAGCTTCTCGATCGCGCCGTAATCGAGCAGGCCCTTGCCGTCCACGCCGTATTGCACGGCGTTGAAGATCTTGCCCGACAGGTTCGGCTTCGCGCCGTGGGTGAGGTGGCCGCCGTGGGCGAGCGACATGCCGAGGATCGTGTCCCCCGGTTTCAGCAACGCGAAATAAACCGCCTGATTGGCCTGCGAGCCGGAGTGCGGCTGCACGTTCGCATAGTCGCAATCGAACAACTGCTTCAGCCGGTCGATGGCGAGCTGCTCGGCGACATCGACGTACTTGCACCCGCCGTAGTAACGCTTGCCCGGGTACCCCTCGGCATATTTGTTGGTCAACACGCTGCCTTGCGCCTCCATGACTCGCGGACTCGCGTAGTTCTCGGACGCAATCAGCTCGACGTGGTCCTCCTGCCGCTGGTGCTCATGGCGGATCGCCTCGGCCAGTTCGTCGTCGTAGCCGGCAATCCGCATCTCGTGGCTGTACATCGCAATCCTCGGGCAGGTCCGGAAAGTCCTGATTTTAGCCGGTTTCGGAGGACGCGATGCCGGCGGCTGGCGCAGGCGAGCGCATACCACGATAATGCGTGGCCTTGCGTCGGTGCAGGCCATGGATGGCTGGGCAACGAAGCAGTCAACGCGCCGTTGCATGACGCCGCGGCGCACAGCCGATCGGCGGAGCAAGCGCCGCCCGTTCGACGCCAGGGACGGCGGAGTTCGGCGCGGCCGCCGATCGGCGAGCACCGCGGGAAGTTTCGGCAACACGAAGTTGCCGAAACCGGCATGCCCGGCGCAATGGTTTTGGCTACTTTTGCCGAAACAAAAGTAGCCCGCTCGCCGCCGAGGCGAGCGGAACCAGAACGTGGACGTCGGACCACAACGGCTTCGGATTTCGAGCCAGATATCGACCAACACGCTTGTCTGGAAAGACGAGCAAAGAGAGAGTCGCCTGTGCAGTACATCTACACGATGATTGGCGTGTCCAAGATCGTTCCGCCGAAACGCGAAATCATCAAGGACATTTCACTGTCGTTCTTTCCGGGCGCGAAGATCGGCCTGCTCGGGCTCAACGGCGCCGGCAAGTCGACGGTGCTGCGGATCATGGCCGGCGTCGACTCCGAGTTCCACGGCGAGGCGCGCCCGCAGCCGGACATCAAGATCGGCTACCTGCCGCAGGAACCGCAACTCGATCCGGACAAGACCGTGCGGGAAACCGTCGAGGAAGGCGTTGCCGAGATCCTCCACGCCCAGCAGCGCCTCGAGGAGGTGTACGCAGCCTACGCCGAGGAAGGCGCGGATTTCGACAAGCTGGCGGCCGAGCAGCAACGGCTCGAAAGCCTGCTCGCGGTCACCGACGCGCATGCGCTGGAACGCCAGCTCGATGTCGCCGCGGACGCACTCGGATTGCCGCCCTGGGACTCGAAGATCGCAACGCTGTCCGGCGGCGAGAAGCGCCGCGTCGCGTTGTGCCGCCTGCTGCTGTCGAAACCGGACATGCTGCTGCTCGACGAACCCACCAACCACCTCGATGCCGAATCGGTGGAATGGCTCGAACACTTCCTGCAGAACTTCCCGGGTACCGTCGTCGCGGTCACGCACGACCGTTACTTCCTCGACAATGCGGCGGAGTGGATCCTCGAACTCGACCGCGGGCGCGGCATCCCGTGGAAGGGCAACTATTCGTCGTGGCTGGAACAGAAGGACGAGCGCCTGAAGCAGGAAGCCTCGGGCGAAAAGGCCCGCCAGAAGGCGATCCAGCGCGAACTCGAATGGGCGCGCCAGAACGCGAAAGGCGGACGCAGCAAGGGCAAGGCGCGCCTGAACCGGATCGAGGAATTGCAATCGATCGAATACCAGCGCCGCAACGAAACCAACGAGATCTTCATCCCGCCGGGTGAACGGCTGGGCAGCCAGGTCATCGAATTTCGCGGCATCTCGAAGTCATTCGGCGACCGCCTCCTGATCGACGACCTCAGCTTCATCGTGCCGCCCGGCGCGATCGTCGGCATCATCGGACCCAACGGCGCGGGCAAATCGACGCTGTCCAAGCTGATCACCGGGCAGGAACAGCCGGACAAGGGCGAGATCGTGATCGGCCCGACGGTGAAGATCGCCTACGTCGACCAGAGCCGCGAGAACCTCACCGGCGACAACACCGTGTTCAAGGAAATCTCCGGTGGCGCGGACATCCTCGACATCAACGGCATCGAGATCCAGTCGCGCGCGTACATCGGCCGCTTCAACTTCAAGGGCCAGGACCAGCAGAAGAAGGTCGGCACGCTGTCCGGCGGCGAACGCGGACGCCTGCACCTCGCCAAAACCCTGTTGCAGGGCGGCAACGTGCTGGTGCTGGACGAGCCGTCGAACGACCTCGACATCGAAACCCTGCGCGCCCTCGAGGACGCGCTGCTCGAGTTTCCCGGCAACGTGTTCGTGATCTCGCACGACCGCTGGTTCCTCGACCGCATCGCGACCCACATTCTCGCGTTCGAGGGCAACTCGCACGTCGAGTTCTTCCAGGGCAACTATCGCGAATACGAAGCGGACAAGAAGCGCCGGCTCGGCGAGGAAGCGGCCGCGCCGCACCGCGTGCGGTTCAAGAGGCTCACCTGACGTCAAAGCAAATAGCTTGCAACACGAAGCACACCGAGCACACGAAGAAAGCAGGATCAGTTTCCTTTCCGTCCCATTCCCGGTGTGCTCTGTGTCGAAGGGTCTTGCTCTTCAGGAAATTCACCTGACGCCAAAGCGAAAAGCTTGCAACACGAAGCACACCGAGCACACGAAGAAAGCAGGATCAATTTCCTTCTCGTTCTTTTCTCGGTGTGCTCGGTGTGCTCCGTGTCGAAGGCTCTTGCTCTTCCCAATCGAGGAGGAATGTCGTGACGTTCATGCAAGCCCTGCGGCAGCGCTGGCGGGACGCGGACTCGCTGGTCTGCGTCGGCCTCGACCCGGAACCCTCGCGCTTTCCCGCCGTGCTGCGCGGCGACGCCGATGCCGTGTTCCGCTTCTGTGCGTCCATCGTCGACGCGACCGCCGACCTCGTCTGCGCGTTCAAGCCGCAGATCGCGCACTTCGCCGCGCTCGGCGCCGAGGGGGTGCTGGAACGCGTCATCGCGCACATCCACGACCGCCATCCCGGCATCCCGGTGATCCTCGATGCGAAGCGCGGTGACATCGGATCGACCGCGCGGCATTACGTCGAAGAAGCCTTCGACCGTTACCACGCCGAAGCGGTGACCTTGAACCCGTATCTCGGGCGCGATTCGGTGCAGCCTTTCCTGGACCGGGCCGACACGGGCGCGATCCTGCTCTGCCGCACCTCCAATCCGGGCGGCGCGGACTTCCAGAACCTCGAGTGCGGCGGCCGGCCGCTGTACCAGCACATCGCGGCGACGATCGCCGACGACTGGAACACCAACGGCAACTGCATGCTGGTGGTCGGTGCGACCGTTCCGGCGGAACTCGGCGCGGTCCGCGCGCTGGTCGGCGACATGCCGCTGCTGGTGCCCGGCGTCGGCGCGCAAGGCGGCGACGTCGCCGCCGTGGTGAAGAACGGCTCGTCGCGCGATGGCGCCGGCCTCGTCGTCAACTCCTCGCGCGCGATCCTGTACGCCTCACCGGGCGCTGACTACGCCGAAGCCGCACGCGCGGCGACGCTCGCCCTGCGCGACGCGATCAACCGGCACCGTTGACACAACGTCACTCCGCTTCCGGCGGCAAGCCGGGAAACAGCACTTCGGTATAGCCGAACTTGCTGAAATCCGTGATGCGCGACGGGTAGAGCCGGCCGATCAGGTGGTCACACTCGTGCTGCACGACACGGGCATGGAATCCTTCGGCGATGCGGTCGACCGCCGCGCCCGACGGATCGACGCCCTGATAGCGGATCATCGTGTAGCGATTGACCGCGCCACGAAGGCCCGGGACGGAAAGGCACCCTTCCCAGCCTTCCTCCATGTCGCGCGACAGCGGTGCGATGACCGGATTCAGCAGGATCGTGCGCGGCACTTCCGGCTCGTCGGGATAGCGCCCGGAACGCTCGAAACCGAAAATGACCAGTTGCAGGTCGATGCCGATCTGCGGCGCGGCCAGGCCGACCCCGTCGGCAGCCTGCATGGTTTCGAACATGTCGGTGACCAGCGCATCGAGTTCCGCGCTGCCGAACATCGACTCCGGGACCGGCGGCGCGATGCGCAGCAGCCGGGGATCGCCCATCTTCAGGATCTCGCGAATCATGGTGCCGTCCATCGGGCAAAGTGCCAGGCCATTCTCCGCGATCCGGCTGAACCCGGGCCAAGCTCATGGGCGTATTCCGATCGCGCGACCCACCGCGATGCGTGCGCCGCACCACGCGAGGTGCGCATCGATCCCGAGGCGGACCAAGACCCGCGCCAGCGGATTGCGGGCCGCCGGGTCGAAGCGCATGAACCAGCGCCACATCCCGCGATGCTTGTGCCGCGCGACGAACCACGGCCGGCGCCGGCTCGACGAGCCCTGCGCATGCATGACGGCAAGCGAGCGGACCAGCGCAACGCGCCAGCCCGCGTCGCGCACGCGACGGCACAGGTCGAGGTCCTCGACGTGCAGGAAGTAGCCCTCGTCGAATCCGCCGATCGCGGCGAAGACACCGCGCGGCACGAACAGGCAGGCGCCCGACACCGCGTCGACCGTTTCGACGTCCGGCGCGTCGCGGTCCGCAGGCGGTATTTCGACACCCGCGAGCGCGGGCCAGCGGTGCTCGAGGCGCGCCAGCCCCGTGGCCGTCATCAGCGCGCGGCGCAGCGTCGGATCGCGGCGTCGCGTGCCGCGTGCGATGCGTCCGTCCGGCGAGTGGACCATCACGCCGAGGAGCCCGATCGACGGATCGGCCGCGGCGGTTGCGTCGAGGCGCGACAGCGTGTCCCGCGCGACCCGGCAATCCGGGTTGAGGAACACGAGGACGTCGCCGCGGGCAATGGCCGCGCCGCGATTGCAGGCCGGCCCGAAACCAAGGTTCGACGCGTTCGTCAGGAGCCGCAGGCGGCCGTCGCCGCCGTGTGCGCGGATGCAGGCCTCGGGCTCGCCGTCACCGGAGGCATTGTCGACAAGGACCAACTCGACATCACCGTCCGAAGCCAGCACCGCATCGACGCACTCGCGCAGCAGCGGCCCGCTGTCCGCGGCCACGACCACCACCGAAATCCGCCGTGCCATCGCCGCTGCCGGCGCCGCCGTCAGACCGCACCGAGCAGGCGCCCGCCGGCGTCCCGCGCATGCGCCCACAGTCCCGGCCATGCCTGGTAACCCGCGGCAAGGTCACCCGCGGCGTCGCGGAGCCCACGGGCGCACGCCGTGGCGTCGGCGCCTTCCGGCCAGTCGCCCAGCCGCGGCGGGGCGCTGGTGGCGAGCGCCTTGCCATTGGCCTCGATGATCGCCCGCACGTCGGCCTGCCAATAGACCGGCGCATCGCGCGACGACTCGAACTGGTGTTGCAGGCGTTCGATCAGGTCCGCGCGCGCGTAAGTCAGGTACTCGTTCAGCAGCCGCAACCTTCGGTCGGGTGTAGCCGCGGCGATGTCGCGCAGGTGCGCAGCCAGCAGGTGCAGGCGGTCTTCCGGCGCGGCGGCATGGAAATCACCGAGTTGCCGGTCGACGTAATCCCGGACGAAATAGTTGAAGCGCGGTGTCAGCGCGGCGAGCGTCCGGTCGGAACGTTTGCGCGGCACGTCCTGCACATGGCCGATCGCGACCGGCAGCTCGATCGTCAGCGAATCGGGTTGGATCAACCGCAGCACGCGCGCGAACAGTGCGTCTTCGCCACGGCCGGTCGCGTTCGTGCACGGCATCAGCACGCTGTTGTCGAACGCGAACGGCGAAAAGCTTCCGGTCGTGCCGACATGCGCTTGCCGGTAGCCGTACCAGATGCTGCCGGCCTCGATGTTGCGCAGGTAGCTGGCGCGATCGCGCCGGAACTCGGCGGCTTCGGCCGCATCGAGGCGATACAGCCACAACGCCGATTCCGTGCGTGAGCTGCCGTAACTGCCCTGCAACGTCGTCCGCACCGGCGCCGCACCATCGAGGTGCTGCAGCCGCGCGAGCGACAGTCCGCGCAACGCCGCGCGGTCGACGGCAAAGCGCGCCGTCGATGCGAGCGCGCCGAGGCCCGCACCGGCAACCTCGAGGTGCGCCTCGAACGGATCGCCCGCGAATTCCTCGCCGGCGCCGCACGCGTTCTCGAGGTTGCGATGGAAGCGCGTGACCGCGTGCGCGGAGGGATCCGGGTCCAGTCCGGCCCGGCTGTCCTCGAGCTGGCGCAGCGGCAGCACATGGTCGTCGTCGAGCAGCACCATGCGTGCGCCGGCGGACAGCAGCAAGGCCAGGTTCCAGCCGCGGCCGCCACCGAAGCGGACGTCCCCGTCGCCCCGCAGCAGCAGGGACGGCAGCGCGGACGCCGCCTGCGGCACGGCGCGCGCGAGGCGGTCGACGAGTCGCCGGCGCTCGGACGGTCCGATGTAGGCGAGCTTGCAACCGGTCGCCCGCGCGAACTCGCGCACGAGGTCGCGGTGACGATCGATCGCGCCGGACTGGATCGAGTCGTCGAGCACGACATAGCGGCGGCCGGCCCGATGGTTCCGTTCGTACTCGGCCAGCGACGCGAGCAGGCGGGCGAGTTGTTCGGGCCGGTCGCAGGCACGGATGAACACGCCCCGCAGTTCCGTCGGCTCGCTTGGCGAGCCTTGCGCGACGCGCGACAGGAACGCCGCATCCTCGACCAGCAAGCCGCGCGAGACCAGGCTGCGCAGGACGCGATCGACGTTGTCGCGTTGCGACTGCAAACCCGGGATCGACGTCATGATCCGCGCGATGTGTTCGTCGAGCGGCCGGAACTCGCGGCACTGGTCGAGCGCCTGCAGGACCTGGAACGTCATCACGTGCGTCGAGCCGTCACGACGCGTCTGGAATACGCATTCGTTGTTCGACAGCGACGCGACGACGCCGTCCTCCGACGCGAACAGTGGTGCGGCCGGGTCCGGGCGCACCGGTGCCGGCGTCGCGTCCAGGGTGCCGAAGCTGATGTCGAAGTCCGTGTTCATCCGCGCGTCCTGCCACCGCGCCACCAGCGCCATCGATACCCGGGCCCGCGCGCCTTCAGCGACTCGATCTCGGCTTCGAGTTCGGCGATCCGGGCGCCGGCCGCCATGTTCTTGCGGATCTCGTGGTTGTAGTGCATGTACACCGATTCCTCGGCGTCGCCAAAAAGGTCCGCTTGAGGCAGCCCGTCCGGCAACCGGCGCCGGGCGCAGACGGCGATGAAATAGAGCGGCGCATAGCGGAAGCCGGGATCGATCGTACCGCCTTCCCCCGCCGCCGTCGCGACGCCGATCGGACCCTCCGCGGGATCGAGCGACCAGATGGCCGACTGGAACAGCAGCTTCTGCCCGTACAGCCGGATGGCGCCGAAATGCGGGCGCAGCAGGTCGACCAATTCGTCGCGGTACAGCTCGCGCACGTGGAACGGGTTCTCGAAACCGGCAACGTCGCGATATGCGTGCCGGTCCGGCGACGACACGATCAGCAGGCCGTCGTCGGCCAGCACGCGCCCGAGGCCAGCCGCGAGTTCCCGCTGCCGCTCCACGTGCTCCAGCGTCTCGAACGACACGGCGACGTCGAAGGCTCCCGCGGGCATGCCCAGGCGGGTCGCATCGCCCTGCTCGAAACGCAGGTTGTCAGCGCCCGAATAGCGGCCACGCGCATGCCGGACCGTTTCAGCGTCGATGTCGACACCGACCACGCTGGCGGCGACGCCGGCGAGGAGCGACGACCCGTAACCCTCGCCGCACGCGGCGTCGAGCACGCGCTTGCCGGCCACGAAGCGGCGCGCAAACGCATACCGGTGCCAGTGCTCGTAGCGGATTTCCCGCACGCACTCCGGCGTGAAGCGTTCACCGGTGAATGCCAGCGGGACATCAGTCATCGCGGCGCTCCGCCGCCGCCGCGCCGATCCAGCGATGGGCAAGCCGGACGAGCCCGAGTTCGCGCGTGGCGCCGCGGATGGTAAAGCCGCGCTCGAGCGTGTCGAACAGCCGCACGCCCTCCGGATCGAGCGGGTGCACGCGCACGCTGTAGCTGCCCGGCAGCAGGACGAGGTCCGGGAACTCGATGGCGCCGATGAATTCGTCGTCGCCAACCCGTTCGAGAGCCACCGATTCCATCTCGGAACTGGTGCCGTACACCGGCGTGCCGTCGGCGCGCACGATGCCGACGGTGAGGCTCGGCGCGCGCCCATCGCGCGAACGCACGCGGGTGCGAACGTGCAACGATCCACCGGAATCGACGACGACCGGCGCGTCGCCACCGGTGCCATTCACTTCGAGGCCCAGCAGCGAGAACTCGAGGCCACCGCGGACGGATTCACCGTTGCGCGCCGCCGGCGCCGATTTCCGTTCGTGGTACGCGAGATAGGCCTGGGTGACATCGAACACATCGCCGCTCATCGCGATCGCCCCGTCGCGCAGCCAGCACGCCTGCCGGCACAGCTTCTGCACATGGTACATGCTGTGCGAGACGAGGATCAGCGTGCCGCCGCGCTCGAGATAATCCTCCATCCACTTGACGCACTTGCGCTGGAACGATTCGTCGCCGACCGCGAGCACTTCGTCCGTCACCAGCAGGTCCGGCGACAACGTCGCGATCACCGCGAAACCGAGCCGCACCACCATGCCCGACGAATAGTGCTTCACCGGCTCGTCGATGTAGCGGCCGATGTCGGCAAACGCGATGATGTCGTCCATCCGGCCGCGCAGCGCGGCGCCGCCGATGCCATGCAGCGCCGCAGCCATCTGCACGTTGGCGCGGCCGGTGTACTCGGGATGGAAGCCGGCGCCGAGTTCGAGCAGCGCGCCAACACTGCCGGCCACGCGCACGGTGCCGGTCGTCGGCGTCAGCACGCCGGTGATCAGCTTCAGCAGCGTCGACTTGCCGGCGCCGTTCTCCCCGATCAGCCCCAGCGATTCGCCGCGCCGCACGTCGAGGTCGACGCCACGCAGCACGCTCACCCGGTCGGCGTCGGACCCCGAGAACAACAGCCGGCCGAGCGCGCGCAGGCGATCGCGGTTGCGATGCACCAGCGGGAAGGCCTTGCCGAGACCGCGCGCCTCGACCAGCACGTCGCTCACAGGAAGTCCTCGAAATGGGGATCCAGCCGGCGGAACACGGCGAAGCCGACTGCGAGCACGGCCAGCGCAACCCCAATGGCCACCGTGAGCCCCGCGACGCTGAACCCACCGCGGTCGAGCAACAATGAGCGGATCGACTCGGCGTAGAACGTGAATGGGTTCCAGCCGAGCCATTCGCGAAAGCGGGGTGGCACCAGGGTGCGGTCGTAAAAGATCGGCGCCGCGTACATCAGCAGCATCAGGACTTGCGCCAGCACCTGCACGAGGTCGCGCACGAAGACCTGCACGGCCGCAGCCAGCAGGGCGCACCCCAACGCCAGCGCGAACAGCGGCAGGAACAGTGCCAGCGCGGGCAAAAGTCCCCCCAGCCGGATGCCCTGTCCGGCCAGCGCGAGCAGCACGACGATCGTGACGAAACCCGCGGCATGGATCAGGAAGCTGGCTGCGACCCGCGTACCCACCAGCAGCACGCGCGGCAACGCGACCTTGCCGATCAGCGCGGCGTTGTCCTCGATCACGGTCGTCGAGCGCAGCACGGATTCCGAAAACGCAATCCACGGCCACAACGCGACGGCCAGGAACGGCACGTAACCCGAACCGCCAGCCTCCGGCAACCGGACCGCGAAAACCCGGGTGAACACGAAGGAATAAACGCCGAGCTGGATCAGCGGCGCGAGGATCGCCCACAACCCGCCCGAGAAGCTGCCGAGGAAACGGGACCTCAGCTCCCGCTTCAGGAACTCGGCCGCAATCGTATTCGCCGGACCGCCCCACCTTGTCGTGGCCGCCGCCATGATTCCCCTGAGCACGCGAACGATGCCGCCCGAAGCAGGCGGAATGACCGCTTCCGGCCCGAGCCTCGATTCTAGTGCGGCGCCGGCGCCGGCGCTCGTCTCAGTGCTGCGGTGCGACCGCCGTCTTGTCGGCGGGCGATTCGTCCGGAGCCGCAGGCACGCTGCCATAACGCGTCCGCAATGACGCGACGACATCGGGATCGGCATCGAGCGCATTGTTGCGCAACTGGTCGATGTGATCCTGGACCTGCTTCTTGATCCAGTCCGCCTTGAGCTTGGCCGCGATCGCGCCCTTGACCTCGGCGAACGGCTTTTGTTTGGCGTCGGTGCGCGAAACCAGCTTCAGCACGTGATAGCCGAACATCGACTTGACGACCGGGGAGATTTGTCCCGTCTTCGTCAACGCCTTCGCCGCCGCGGCGAACGCGGGATCGTACTGCGACGAGCCGGCGTCCTTGATCAGGCCGTGGTTGGTCGCCTTGCTCGGGTCGTCGGAATACTTCGCGACCAGCGCCTGGAAATCACCGGGCTTCGCGATCGCCTGCCTGCGAACGTCATCGGCAAGGGTTTTCGCGTCCTTGTCGGAATGCGATGAGGTCGAGATCAGGATGTGCTCGACGTCGATCGAACCCGGCACGACGTACTGGTCCTTGTGGGCGAGGTACTCCTCCTGCGCCAGCTCGTCGAAATCGGGCAGCTTGAGGTTCGCCCGGAACTGGTTCCGGCGCGCGTCCGCCAGCGCCCGGTTGGTCGCCAGCTGGATTTCCCGCTGCACCATCGGATCTTTCTCCAGCCCGGCCTTGCGCGCCTCGTTCGCGAGCTGCTGGTCCAGCAGCAGGTTCAGCAACATGCTCTGGATGCGCTTGGGACTGTCGATGAATCCCGCGCGGTCTTCCGGCGGCATGCGCTGCATGAAGGCATCGATGTCGGCCAGCGTCACCTTCGCGGTGCCTTGCGTCACGACGACGGTGTCGGGGCCGGTTTTCGTCGCAGGTGGCGCAGGGTCGGCGGCAAAGGTCGAAAGCGGCAGCAGCGCGAATAGCAGGATCAGGATTCCAGTTGTTCTCATCGAGGGGTTCCGATTGGGACTTCGGGGATCAGGGGGACGTGGATTGCGAAGACACATGGTTATGCCAGCCGGGAAGCTCGCGATTCAACGGACAAGCATTCGGCAGTACCGGTCAATCGGCCGCTTCCGGGTCCGGAATCCAGCGCGTACCGGTCGAGCAACCCCGGCCCGAGCCGGTAAACCCGATCGCGGAGTCGGGAGTCGTGGTCCCGGTCCCCGCGCCATGATCCGCTGCGGGAATCCGCGGTTGCAACCCGTGACCGCCCGCCCTTCGATTCGCCCTTCCGCCTGGAGTTCCCGGAACGACACCGAGACGGCAATGGCCGGATTCTCTGGATCGGCATTGGCCGAAGTTCCTGGACTCCGACATGGTGCTCCCACACCACGCCGGTCCATGCGGATCTCCGGATCGGTCGCGGCAACCAAACGTTGGCGCCGCACCCGATTCGCCTGCCGTGGAAACGATCAGCCCGGAGGCGGGAAGTTGCCCGTCGTCTTCAACTGGATGCATGACGACGTTCCATTCGGGCACGATCCACCGCCAGTACCGTCACCGTGGCCGACGATGTTCAAGTAGTACGTCTGCCCGGGCGTCACCTTGCACGAGTTCGCTTGCGGCTGCGATGCCGGAAATGCATCCCAGATGAACTGATCCTTGATGCCGATTTGCTTCCAGCACATGGGTTGGCCGGTGAAATCGGATTGCGCGAAATCGCCGCAGGTGGGACTGATCGTCACCGTTGCATTCATCAGGTTCGTCGTGTAGGTGTTCACGACCGCGAGACTGCCCCAGCAGTACGAGCTGCCACTCGCGCAATACGTCCCGCTGTAGTTGGCCGGCACGGTGAACTGGGCCGCGACGAATTGGTTGTTGTGGATGACCAGCGAAGGTTTCACGTTCAACACGTTCGGAAATCCCTGCCATCCCTCGGGTCCCACGACGCCCCAGATCCCCGACCATTGCGTGAAGTCATACGTCGTCCCGGAGCCGATGATTTGGCCGGACGTCTGTCGACTCGTCACGCCCGCGGGCAAGCCCACGCCGGGGCAACTGCCGCCCCCGCCACCACCGCTCGTGAAGACCTGGATGGACGAATTGACCGAGCCGCCGGGGCCGGTGCAGGTCGCGGCGAACGTGTACGGGCCGCCGGTATCCCCGGCGCCGAGATCCAGCGATGTCGACGACGTCGCGCAGGCGGCGCCGCTGCACAGCAGCTTGCCGGGGTACCACGCCGAAGCCACGTCGGCCGGCACGGTGCCGGACGTGCTGACGTAACAACCTGTCGCATTCGCCGCCGCCCAGCCAACCGCGACGCTGGCCGGCACCGTGATCGGGCTCGCCGCGGACGAAGCCGCGTCGAGGTCATCGAAGGCCGGCGGCGCACCGCCGCCACCTCCGGCCGGGCAGCCCGGATCGCCGGAGACGAAGGTGCCGGTCGCATCGACGGCCCCGGACGAGCCGATGTCGAGTCCGTCGGGGGCATTGAAGCGACAGGGCTGGTTGTTCTGCGCCGTGTTCGTCAGGGTGATCGTGACGGGTGACGATTGGGCCTGGGCCATCGCCGCCGCCAGAGTCGATGCAAGGGCGGCAGCAAGGAGAATCGTTGCGTGTCGTGCAGGAAACATGAGGCGGAAATCCGAAGGATGCAGGGGCGCGCGCGAGTGTACCGGACTTCGTGCCGGGGTTTGCGAGCGCCACGTTAACGAGGGATCGCGGGCGGTCGGGAGTCGCATCGTCGGCCTTTCGCGCGAGGCTCGCAGGGCAATAAAAAAAGAGGGGGCCTTGCGGCCCCCTCGGGTGTGTTGCAGTGAATCGATATCAGGAGCAGGGAACCGAACCGCCGTCCCCGCCGCCGCCGATGCAATCGCGGCTTGCGCGGTGACGGAACGTGCCGCTGTAGTTGCTCAGCACGCCAGCCTGGACCGCATTGTTGACGTAGTTCACCGCCTCGAAGCCGGTTGCCGGCAGGCCGTAGAACACATTGCCTTCCAGCGACGCGTTCATCGCGTGCGGCTCGACGGTCGGGTTGAGGTTCAGGTTCATCCAGCCATTCGCGCCGAACGGCGGAATGTTCAGGACCAGGAACGAACCCAGTACGCCCGACTGCACGCCGGCATTCGGATCCGACGGCGGCAGGAAGCTGATGACGTTCGTTTCCTTGCAGATCGCGTTCGGCGGCTGGCCCGGGGGCGGCGGCGAGAAGCAGCTGCCACCGAAACCGCCGTTGCAGGTCGACACCGGGGTGCCTTCCTCGCGGTCGTACATGCTGATGCCGACGGCCGTGCACGAGTTGTTCGTCGAGTCGACGCTGAACAGGCTGACGAACGGCGCAACCGGCGAAGCAACGAGGTTGCTGTCGACGTAGAAGCGCTTGGTCGGGAACGTCACGACCCAGTCGGTGTTCGCGCCGACGTCGGCATTGACGTTGTACTCGTTGTACAGGTTCTCGGAATCGAACACGGCGCTGACCGCGTCCGGCACGCCACTGGTGTTGTACGTCGAGGTGATCAACGCGCCGTTCTGGAACACGTAAGCCGTTGCGGTACCGACGCCAGGCCCGTTCACGAACGCCAAGCTCGGATCGGTGTCGCCCGGGGCGCCGTAGATGTTGATGGCCGTGAAGCCATCCAGCGCATCGGCGTTGTAGGTGTAGAACGTGCCCTGCTCGGCATGCACGACCGCACCCGCACCGTAGATGCCACCGGTCGGTGCCACGAGATCGCCCGCGATCGGGCCGGACGGATCCGGATTGACATCGTCGCAGTCGGCCGGAACTCCGCCGATATGCGTGACGTCAAAATCGGTCGCGCTGCCCGGGATGATGTCGGCCATCGAGATGATTTCGACGTGGCCTTCACGGGTACGGCCGAGGCTGGTGTCGGTGCCCGGCGGGTCATTCATGTAGACGGTGTTGACGAAGCCCTTGTAGAACACCGTCGAGCCGTCGGACGCCGCGAACGAGCCATCGGCGTTCTCGCCTTCATACAGGTACGGCTTTGTGCAGGTCGTGTCCTGCGTGAAGACGGCCGCATTGCCCTGGGAGGCGCTGCCGAGGAACTCGTCTTCGTCGAACACGGTGCCGGCCCACACGTCGTACGGCGACAGGAAGATGTGGAAGTCCAGCACTTCCTCGCTGTTGTAGCCTTCGAGGAAGCGGATCTTCACGGCCTTCGAGACGCCGGTCGTGTTGACGACCGAGATCAGCGTCTGCTGCTGGTTCTCGACCGTGTAGTAGGGATAGATGAGAGTCTGGCCGAGACCATCGGGGTTGAGGTCGACAGCATTCGCCAGGCCCGCGAAGCCCGCGACGCCGGCAATACCGGCGACGACGGCAGTCGTCAAGCTGTTTCTTTTCATCACGACACTCCTAGAGATTGACCACAGGGCTTTTTGCTTTCCGCCAACCGCACTCCGGAAAAGCGGGTTTCGCCCGAGCGCGCTCGGGCATGGTTAGGCAACAGCGCGGGCCATGTTAAGGCAAAGGAAAGGGCCGCGCAATCCCCGTTCCCCGAAACCCTGCCACCCTTTCGATTCAGGAACTTGGCAGGAAGTACCACACCCCCTTGACACGCAACCACGTTTCCTTTTGGGGCGCAAGACTCTTGACGGCGCCCATGGAAGGATTCAACGGTACGCTGTATCCCACGACGACTTCAACTGAACAGCGGTCGCCGTCACATTCCTTGCCGTTGACCTTGGCATTCTGCCAGCGGACCGGGCGGTTGTTCATTTCTTCGACGTACTTGTCGCGGGCATGGGTCTGCCGGTAACCGGGCGTCAGGTAGTCGTAGGCCTTGTCGGCCTGGTGCGCGATCAGCGCATCCCAGCGCGCCTGCGCACGTTGCTCGACGGTCTGCCGGGCGGCTTCGTTGCCGCATCCGGCCAGCGCGGCGCCAACCAACATGGCGGTCGCGGCTACCGCGATGCGGCTCTTGTGCACAAGGTTCACGGGTGGGGTTCCTCCTGGGTTTTCGGTGGCACGTCGTGCGCGGGCGGCGCTGCTTCGTGCGTCACCGGCGGCTCGGCACGCGACCGTAATGGCACGAGCGACTGGAACTGCCGGCTGTAGTCATCGGTGATCTGCCGCGCCTCGTTGCTGTCGCGGATGACGCGTGGCGTGATCAGCACGATCAGTTCGGTGCGGTCGCGGTGGTGCGTCGTCGAGCCGAACAGGTTGCCGAGGATCGGGATGCGTGACAGGCCCGGGATGCCCGTCTTCTGGTCGGTGGTGTTTTCGGAAATCAGCCCGCCGAGCAGGATCGTCTCGCCGCTCTGCACCGCAACCTCGGTCTGGATCTGGCGCTGGTTGATCGGTGGATTCGCGTTGCCGCCGGCCGGCGCGCCCGGGTTGCTGACTTCCTGCGAGACGTCGAGGTAGACGAGGCCGCCGGGGTTGACGCGCGGCGTAACCGACAGTACGACACCGGTGTTGAGGTATTGCACCGATCCGGTCGTGCCGATTCCGGTGTTGAGGCCGTTGTTGTTGTTGTTGTTCGTGTTGTTGTTGATCACGCCGAGGCCGTTGTAGAACGTCTGCACGACCGGGATCTGCGTGCCGACGTTGATCTGCGCCTCCTGGTTGTTGGCGACGACCAGCGATGGCGCCGACAGCGTCTTCGCGGTGCCGTTCTTTTCGAGCGCGTCGATCGCGACTTCGAAGTTCTTGCTCAGGAACGAGTAGAACAATCCGCCGGTCGCACTCGGCGTCACGTCGCCGGTCGCACCGAGCGAGAACCGGTGGCGGTCCCAGCGGTTTCCGGCGACTTCGGGATACGGATACGCGCCATTGGCTTGCGCCGACCCCTTCGCGGTACCCATCAGGCCGTTGAGGTACCACTGCAACCCGAGGTTCAGGTCGCCGCTCAACGTCACTTCGAGGATGCGCGCTTCGATCTGCACCTGCAGCGGGATCACGTCGAGCTTCTTGATCGCCGCCTCGATCGAATCCCATTCGACCGGCGTCGCCATCACCATCAACTGGTTGTTCTCGTCGATCGACGAGATCCGGATGTCGCTGCCTTCCTTGCCCGCCGCCGCGCCCGCGCCCTCGGTCTTGCCCGGCGTGTTCCGTTGCCCGGGCTGCTGGCGCTCCTGCTGCGGCGTCTGCTGCTGCCGCCGGTTGTTGTTCGAATAGTTCATCGACCCGCCCATGCCGCCGATGCCGCCGATCGTGACCGGGCGCAGGCCTTGCCCGACGTTGCCCGAGGTTGACGTGTGGCTGGTCGGCGCGGTACCGAGGAAGATCTGGCTGAGGTAGTCGGCAAGGTCGGCCGCCTTCAGGTTCTTGACGTTGTAGACGTAGAGTTGCGTCACGTTCTCGGCGCCGCCGCGATCGAGCCGGTACAGCCACTCCTGCGCCTGGCGCAGGTATTCCGGCTGCGGCGTGATGACGACGATCGAGTTGGTCTGGTCGATCGGCATGAAACGAAACATGCCGGCGAGTGGCGATTCGCCGTCGGAGCCGAAGATCTTCAACAGATCCGGCATCAACTTCTCGACATCGACGTGCTGCAGCGTGTAGACGCCGATCGACATGCCTTTCAGCCAATCGACGTCGAACGTGTCGATGGTGCGCTCGTAATTGAGCAGTTCGTTCGGCGTGCCCGCCATCACCAGCAGGCTGCGCGCGGTGTCGATGCTGACGAACGCTTCCGGCTTCGCGTACGGTTTCAGCAACTTCGCCATCTCGCTCGGCGAGATGTACTGCAGCGGGAAGATCCGCAACTGATAGCCGTCGCCGACGCGCGCCGGCGCGGTGGTCGGCGCGAGCTTCCCCGGGATCGCGTCCTTCACCGGCAGCACCGTGTAGCGGCCGTTCTCGCGCACCAGCGTGTTGCCCGTCCACGACAACAGCATTTCCAGCACCGGCAGCGCTTCGCTGCGCTTGATCGGTTTCGCGGTCGAGAACGTGACGTTGCCGCCGACGTTTGGCGCGATGCTGTAGTTGTCCTGCAGCATGTCGCCGAGGATGGCCTTGACGACCGCCTGGATCGGCTGGTTTTCGAAATTGAACGTGACTTCGCCCTCGCCGGCGCCACCCGCGTTGCGGATGCCCGGCTGCACGTTGAAGAACTTGCCGGTACCGACCTCGATTTCAGGCTTCGGCACCTTCTCGCTGGTCACGGCCTGCGGCGAGATGTCGATGCCGGTGTTCGCGTTCGGCTCTTCCGGAGCCGCCGCCGGCGACTTCATGATCGTGTCGGGTGTCAGGATTTCCGAATCCGCGGGAGCCCGCGTCGGCGCCGACGTCGTGGCGCAGCCGCCGAGCAGGGCGACGGCGGTGGCGAACAGGAACACGGTCAGCTTCGACGACACGGGGTCACTCCGTCACGTACGGATCAGGGTTGCCGGTATTCGGGTGAATCCGGTTGATGTTCGGGTCCCGCCCCGGCCCTGGGCTCAGGCGCGCCTGCATTGTGCCGCAACCGCTCCGCGCGTTCGCGCATTTCGCGGCGCCGCTCCTCGATCCGCTTGGCGAGGTCGGCTTCGGGTTCGTGCTTGGCGCCCCCGGCCTCGGGTCGCGGCGGCACCACCTGCCGGTTGCGGCTGGCGACCGGGACGCGCGCCGGCGCGCGCAGCGCCGGTGCGGCCGTGGTCGCGGTTTCGAGTTCAACCTCGCTGGTCTCGTTCGAACCGTTGCGGAAGACGGCGCTCCGCGGCTTGACGTCCACGAGCGTCCAGCCGGCGAGGTCGCCTTCCAACGGCATTCCGACCTTGAGCGCCTGGCCCTGGTTCCCGCGCTTCCCGGACTTCTCGAGGACCATGGCCATCTTGAGGCCGGGGGTGAGCACGACCCCCGTGAGGGTGATGTCGAGCGGGTTCGCCGGCGCCTCGCCGCCATCGTCCGCGCTCTCGTCGGCAGGCGACGGCTTGCGGTCGGCGTTGAACAGCGGGCGGGCGTCGATGTCGGCGAATGCCGTCATCGGCGGCAGCTTGAACGGGTCGCGATCGATGTTGACGGCCTTGGCCTGGTCGCTGGCCACGGAGTCCTGCGGCAACCATCCATAGCCGCGGCCGAGTCCCGCGTACTGCGCGATCGCGGCCAGCAGCAACACGCCGCATGCCGCGGCAAGGCCGTTGGTCAACAGGCGGCCGGTGCGCACGTTCATTTCGCCTTCCCGCTCCGCTCGCGCAAATAGCCGGTCAAGTTGAAACGCACGTCGAGCGAACCGACGGCGGGCGTCCGTCCGGGCGGCGTGTAGACCTGCTGGCGGTAGATCATCACGTTGTCGATGAAAAGATACGGCGTCCCGCCTTCGAGTTCATGGAAGATCGCGGCAACCGTTTCGAGGCGGCACCGCAACCGCGCCTGGACGGTGACGTGCTTGTAGAGTTCTTCCTCGCCGCCCGTGATCCCGGCCTGGCTCACGAGTTGGCAGGTCTTCTCGTCCTTGGCGTGGGCGTCCATCGCCTGCTTCAACCGCTGGATCAGCCCGGCGGACGCCGCGTTGGGATCGGTCTCGGGCAGGAACGCGTTGCTGCCCTGCTCGTAAGCGCGCACCTTCGCGAGCTGCTTCTCGATCTCGGGCTTCTGCGCGATCGTGTGCTGGTAGCGCTGCTGCTGCAGGCGCAGGTCCGCCATCTGCTGGCGCAATTGCAGTTGCGGCGCGACGAACCACCAGTGGATGGCGATGAGGTAGAACACCAGCAGCACGGCGGCGAGCAGCGCCACCGCGAGCACGCGTCCATCCATGGGTTTGGCAAGCCTAGTGGCCATCGGATTTCCCGGCCGGCCGCGGAGCGGCCAACGAGCCCTTGGGCGAAGCTGGCGGCGAATGCTTGGCCGGCACCGGCGGCATCGGCGAAATCTTGCCAACCCCATGGCCCGCCGGGGCCTTTGTCGGCGGCATCGGCTTCACCGGCGCTTTCCCCGGAGCCTTCGCCGGGACCTTCGCCGGCGCCGGTGGTTTCGTGGCCTCCGCTGGAGCCGCTGCCGCCTTCGCGCTGGACGGGGTTTTCCCGCCGACGTCGGCCGGGCCGCACGGCTTGATGTTCGCGTCGATCTGGAACCGTTCCTTGCCGGTGCGCGGGTCCGGCTGGATCTGGCCCTGGAAACTCGGATCCGAGAGGCATGCCGCCGAACCCAGGAGTCCGATCAGCTTGGCCGCCTCGCCGGCCTGCCCCTGCAACTGGACCTTGCCGTTGTCGACCTGCAGGCGTTCGAGGTAAGTATCGTCCGGAAGGTGCTTGCTGAGATCCTCGAGCAAGGCCACCTCGAGTGGCCCCTTGCGCTTTTTCTCGGTCAGGAAGTTGGCGCCGTCGACCGAATCGTCGAGCGACTTCCGCAGCGCCGCGACCTGCTTGGCCTGGGTTTCCGCCGCGGTGACTTCAGCCTGCATCGACGCCAGTGCCGCCGCCCGGTTGGCGAGCGACTCGTTCATGTTGACGAACAGCAAGATCAGCGCCAGTACCGCGAGTCCGACGATGATCGGCAGGCGCATGTCGCGCCGCCGCGCGCGGCGATCCTGCGGCAGCAGGTTCATCTGCCAGCGCGATCCACCGGCTTCGCCACGCCAGCTGTCGACGCCGTCGAGCACACCGCCCGGTCCGGCGAGCAGTGCGAGTTCGGGATCGAGCTGCGCACGCGGGATCAGGACGAGGTCGACGCCGAAGTTGCGCTGGCCATTGCCGCGGCCGTCGGCGCGCGCGTCGAAGTAGACCTGGTCCGCCTTGAAAGGCGTCTGCCGATCCATCTCGAAGGCCAGCACCTGGCGCAGGTTCTCCAGGCCGCCGCCGGCAACGACAGGTGCCGGTGCAAGACGCGATCCGAGTCGATGCACAGCAGCATCCGCGCATCCGGCTCGCTGGCGCCACGCAGGCGCAGGAGTTCCGCGCGCTGCGCTTCCGGCGCCAGGGTGCGCACGACGCGCGCGTGCTCGCGAACTTCGCCCGCGTGATCGCGCCACACGATGAGCGCATCGTCGGCAGGCTCGACCAGCAGGCACTCGGGGCGCTCCTCGAACAGCGCGCGCCATTTCGCCGGCAGGCAGGCCAGCAGCTCCCGTCCCCACCAGGCAAAAAACCGTGGCAGCGGCGTCCGGGCATAGCGCGCCCGCACCTGCGCGAGCTGTCTTTCGATAGCCGGGTTCACGATCGGATCAGGATTTCTCGCCGTCCTGCCAGCGCAGTGTGGTGTAGGGCCGGCCGGACACGTCGTTGCCGCCGAGGCGGATCGTCGCGCGGATCTCCGTGTGGGCGCCGTTCGGGAGCTGCGCGCGCGACGTGACACTATACGTGAGGCCGCCCGAGCCCGCCACGATTGCGGTGCCGTCGGGCAGCGTCAGCCCGGCCGCGGCGATGTCCGACGGCGACAGCGCGTGCCGCTGCTCGACCAGCTGTTCCGCGAAATCCGGCGTGACTCCCGGGAAGGCTTCGAGGACGTCGGCCGGTGCAAACGCGAGGTTGGGCATCGATCGGCCGGAGTAGATCGTCAGGGCCGGCTCGATGCGCTGGTAGAGGTCGTAAGTCATCCCGAGCACCTGCTGGATCTCGCCGACCGTGTCGAACGGTCCATTGATCGGTCCGTACGGCAGGCCGGCCGCCTTGTAGTCGTCGATTTCGGCGCCGTTCGGCCGCTTCAGGTCGTCCGGATCGCGGAAGTCCTGCACCGCGTCCGCCAGCGCCGCGGCCTGGTCAGGTGTCGCGCCATGGCTCATGAACAGGCCGGTGAGGATGTCGGTGTTCGCCGAGTTGATGTCGATCTTGCCGGAGTCGTCGATCAGCGACACCTCGAGCTGCGCGTCATTGAACATGAAGCGGTACGGCCGGCCGTCCGCGACCCAACGTGCGGTCGGATCGGACTGGCGCATCTCGAAAACGGCCAGGTCGATGCCGGCTTCGGCGGCATACCGCGCCCGGGTCGAATCGAACAGGTGGTGCGATTGCAGTTGTTCGGTCCGCGCGACCATCGAGAAACTGCCGAGCAGGATCGTCAGCATCGCGACGACCCACAGCACCAGCACGAAGGCAACCCCGCGTCGCGGGCGAATGGACGGCGGGGTCGTCATCGCACCACCGAGCCGCCGGCCGCTGGCATCCCACCCGCGGCAGCGGCGCCCCGGACGAGCCGGCCCCGTCGCGAGCTCTGCACGTCGATCCGCAACGGGATGTCCATCACCGGGAACGTGACGCGGGCTTCCGGCCGCATGTTGATCACCAGCCGCACCATGACCGGCGTGATCCCGGGGTCGTCCCAGGTGTCGAGCCAGTCGGTCAACTGCCCCTGGTCGTCGTAGGTGCGGAATTCGAAGTGGCCGTCCTGGATCTGGTCGAGCAGCACGACCGGCGGATTGGCCTTGGCGAGGTCGACGCTCGGGTCGTAGCCGTTCAGCATCGCGTCGGCGAAGACGAGTTGCCCGCCGACCAGCCGCAGCGACTGCACGTACGGTCCGCCGCGCGACAGATAGCCCGGCATCGCGGCGACGAACGTGATCGCGTTCGGCGCGCCTTCGAAAACGTACTGCGTGCCGGTGTTGTCGTCGCGTGCATAGGCGAGCGGCAGGATGTGGCTGACTTCACGCCGGACGAACTGCTGCGCCGCCCGCAGGCGGTCGGTGCGGTCGATCGCCGATTCACCGGAGTGCATCGCCTTCACCGCCGTGTGGATGGCGCCCCACGCGCCCGCCAGCAGCACGGCGAACAACATGATCGCCAGCATCACCTCGATCAGCGTGAAACCCTTGCTGGCGGCGTTGGCGGTGCGGGCAGCGTTCATCGCCG
This sequence comes from Lysobacterales bacterium, assembly GCA_046347015.1. Taxonomy (GTDB): domain Bacteria; phylum Pseudomonadota; class Gammaproteobacteria; order Xanthomonadales; family Rhodanobacteraceae; genus Dokdonella_A. The sequence goes on from JAXMHA010000008.1 coordinate 95,048, forward strand.
CCCCGCCTGCCGCGCCAGCGGCGGCTGCACCGGAATTCCGGCCTGCTGCAAGCCGTCCGTTTGCGGGTTGACGGCGCGCAACGTGCCGAAGTGGGCCGCATGCGGCGCCCTCGCCGTTCCGCCCGGCCAGGTCACCGTCAAGTCGATCTGGTAGAGGTCGAACGGGGCATTCTGGATGGCTCCGGCATTGCCGGCGCCTGACGTGAATCGTGGATTTCCCGCCGCGTCCACGGGCCGCCCCGTGACGCCGGTGCCACCCGATGCATCCGCGGCCGGCAGCACACTGTCGGGATCGACCTGATGGATGTCGAGCTGCCATGCATAGGTGGCGTCGAAGCGGCCGTTGGAGGTTCCGGGTTCGAGCGGCTGGCCGACCCCGACCGTGTCGAGCAGCGACTGCGCCCACAGCGCGGCCATCGTGTAGTCCGCCGACTGCCGCGTGTTGCGCAGCGAGGCCGCCAGGACCTGCATCAGGATGCCGACGCCGAGCGCGAAGATCAGGAACGCGGCGACCATCTCGATCAGGCTGAAGCCGCGCGTGCGCCGCCACGGCGCCGATGCCAGTGAACGCTTCATGCTGGCTTGGGACCGCGTGCAGCGGGCCGGGTTCGTTCAGCCGCGGCCATCATCGAGCGCGACCTCGCCGGTCAGCCAGCCGACATCGATGCGCCACTCGCTGGTGCCGCGCAAGATCGAAATGTGCCCGCCGGTCGAACTGCCGTCCGGGAAAAACCGGATCCCGCCCGACGACGCGCTCGTCTGTTCCTGCGCCGCGGTCGTCAGTTTCAGCACCATCCCTTCCGGCAGCTTGACCGGCGCCCGGCCCGGCGCCTGGTACGAGTTGTTCGCGAGGTCGAGCTCGAGCGCCTCCGACTGGCCCTTCACGATGGCCTGCCCCCGCGTGTAGCGCAGCGCCGCCGCGAGATCGTGGCTGGCCGCGCGCACGCGGGCTCCGCGTAGGCTGTTCGAGAACGAGAACGTCACGGCGGTCATCGCCACCGCCAGCAGCACGATCACCGCGATCAATTCGATCAGCGTGAACCCGCCGTTCCGGCGCGCGCCCCGGTCGCGCGGCAGCGCGGGTCGAACCTTGCCCATGACTCCAGCCTCAGTGCTCACCACTCACCACTCACCACTCACCACTCACCACTCACCACTCACCACTCACCGCTCCCCCGACGCTACTGCCAGTTGCCCCAATCGGCGTTGACCCCGTCGCCGCCGCTCTGGCCATCCTTGCCGAGGAACACGATGTCGAAGTCGCCGTGTTCGCCCGGCGCCCGGTACTGGTACTGATGGCCGAACGGATCGGTGAGGTCCGACTCCTTCGCGTACGGGCCCTGCCAGTTCGGCGCATTGCCCGGTTTCGTCACCAGGTCCTCGAGCCGCGCCGGCGGACCGCCGTTGTCGAGCGCGTAGCCTTCGACATCACCGGCCAGCTTGGCGACGGCCGCCTTGCCCGCGCCCCACTTGCCCTTGTCGACGTTCTTGCCGACCTGGGTCACGACGATGCTGGCGACGATGCCGATCAGCACGATCACCGCGAGCATCTCGATCAACGTAAAGCCGTACGCATGGCGCGGGCGGCGCGGAAGGGTTCGGGCGATGGAATTCATCGGTTTTGCCTCGGTCTGGTTGCGATGGGTGTCGGGTTGCGCGCACGGTTCGGTCCGTGGCGCCAAATGACGGCCGGCGGCCGTGTCAATGCACCGCTCCGGCGAGATTCATGATCGGCAGCACGATCGCCAGCATGATCGCGGCGACGATGACGGTCATGACGATCGTCGTCGCCGGCACCAGCGCGGCGAGCAGGCGGTCGAGCGTATTCTTGACCTCGACGTCGAAGGTGTCGGCTACCTTGATCAGCATGTCGTCGAGTTCGCCGGATTCCTCGCCGACGCTGATCATCTGCAGGGCGAGCTTCGGGAACGACTTCGACTGCCCGAGCGCGTAGCCGAGCCCGCCGCCGGTCTTGACCTCCTCGGAGGCCGCGTCGACCGCCTCCGCGAGCGCGGTGTTGCGCATGACGTTGCGCGACACGGTGAGGCCCGTCAGCAGCGGCACGCCGTTGCGGAGCAACGTGCCGAGCGTGCGCGCAAGGCGCGCGGTCTCGATCTTGCGGATGATGTCGCCGACGACTTTGGTCCGCAGCAGGCGCCGGTCGATCGCGAGGCGGGACGGCGGGTCGGCCATCTTCCGCCGCAACAGGATCGCGCCACCGGCGGCCAGCAGCAGGATCAACCACCAGAAGTCCTGCAGCGTCGTGCCGACCGCGAGCACGACCTTCGTGATCAGCGGCATCTCCACGCCCATGTCGGTGAACATCGGCGCGAACTGCGGGACGACGTAGATCAGCAGCACCATCAGCGACAGGATCACCATCGAGACCAGGAAGGCCGGGTAGATCATCGCGTTGACGACGCTGCTCTTGAGCTGGCGGCTGCGTTCGAGGTACGCGCCGAGGCGGGTCAGCGTCTCGTCGAGCGCGCCACCGGTTTCGCCGGCCCGCACCATGTTGACGTAAAGGCGCGAGAAGCTGCCGTGCTCGGCCTCGAGGGCGTCGGACAACGGCGTACCGCCGCGTACCTGGTCGCGGATGCGTTCCAGCATCGCGCGCGCCTTCTCGCTTTCCGGCAGGTCCAGCAGGATTTGCAGCGCGCGATCGAGCGGCTGGCCCGCGCCGAGCAGCGTCGCGAGCTGCTGCGTGAACTGCACGACCTGCGCCTCGCGCAGCGTCGCCCGGCGGAACAGCGCGCCGAACAAGCCGCCGGCATCGCCGCTGTCGGCCTCGCGCACCTCGAGCGGCACGTTGCCGGCGTCCTGCAGCTTGCCGACCGCCTCGTCGTGGCTCGGCACGTCCATCTGCCCTTCGAGCGTGTCGCCCGCGGGCGTGACCACCTTGTAGTAATAGAGAGTCATGGGCAGCGGGAAGCGGAAGGCTGGCGACGGAAACCGAAGCTGTCGAGCGCGCGGGACAACGCAATCCGGGAAAGCGCACGCCCTTTCGTCGGCCTCCTCACTCCTCCCGCCTCAGCCTTCCTGGGTCACGCGCAGCACTTCCTCGACGGTCGTGACGCCGGCGAGCGACTTCACGAGGCCGTCCTCGTACATCGTGCGCATGCCTTCCTCGCGCGCGAGGCGCTCGATGTCGCCGGCGGTCGCGTGCTGCATCACGAGGCGGCGGATCGGATCGGACATGACGAGGAATTCCATGATCGTCGTGCGCCCGAAATAGCCGGTCGGATTCAGCGGCGTCGAGCCCGGTTTCCACAGGCGGATCGGACGCTCGTCCGTGTATTTCTCGAGCTGGAATTCGCGGACGATCTCGGGCAACGCCGAATAGGCTTCCGCGCTGTCGCGGTCGAGCCTGCGCACCAGCCGCTGCGCGAGGATGCCGTTGACCGTCGATGTCAGGAGATAGTCTTCGACGCCCATGTCGATCATGCGCGTCACGCCGCCGGCGGCGTTGTTGGTGTGCAGCGTCGACAGCACGAGGTGGCCGGTCAGCGCCGACTGGATCGCGATCTTCGCGGTCTCGAGGTCGCGCATTTCGCCGATCATGATGATGTCCGGGTCCTGGCGGACGATCGAACGCAATGCGTGCGAGAAGTCGAGCCCGATCTGCGGCTTGGCCTGGATCTGGTTGATGCCCTCGATCTGGTATTCGATCGGGTCTTCGACGGTGATGATCTTGACGTCGGGCGTGTTGAGCTTGCTGAGCGCGGTGTACAGCGTCGTCGTCTTGCCCGACCCGGTCGGGCCGGTGACCAGCAGGATGCCGTGCGGCAACTCGAGGACGTTGAGGAACTTCGGCAGGAACTCGTCGGTGAAGCCGAGCGTCTCGAAGTCGAACACGATCGCTTCGCGGTCGAGGATGCGCATGACCACCGATTCACCGTGCGCAGTCGGCACCGTCGACACGCGCAGGTCGAGCTCCTTGCCCTGCACGCGGATCATGATGCGGCCGTCCTGCGGTAGGCGGCGCTCGGCGATGTTCAGCTTGGCCATGATCTTGACGCGCGAAATCACCGCCGCGGTCGACGCCGCCGGCGGCGATTCCACTTCGTGCAGCACGCCGTCGATGCGGTAGCGCACCTTGAGGCGGTTCTCGAACGGCTCGATGTGGATGTCCGACGCGCGCTGCTCGACCGCGCGCTGGATGACGAGGTTGACGAGGCGAATGACCGGCGCCTCCGACGCGAGGTCGCGCAGGTGCTCGATGTCGTCTTCGCTGCGCTGGTTTTCGTCAGTCAGGTTCTCGACGATCGTGCCCATCGCCGAGCGGCCCGAACCGTAGTAGCGCTCGATCAGGTCGTCGATCTCGCCGGGCAGCCCGACGGCCAGCTTGATGTCACGGTCGGTCGCGAGCTTCAGCGCCTGCACCGGGAAGTCGTCGGCCGGATCGGCGACGACCAGCGTCACGTCGTGGTCGGTTTCGGCGATCGGGCAGATGTGGTGGTGCTTCAGGAACCGCACCGAGGTCTGCACGTTCGCCGGCGGGATTTCCGGGAACTCCTTCGCCGACAGCAACGGCAGCTTGAACAGGCCCGACAGCGCGTCGGCCATGTCGCGCTCGGAAACGAGGCCGAGCCGCGTCAACAGCGAAACGAGGCTGCCGGCGCCCGGCTCCTCGGCGTGCAGCCGCTTGCCGCGCGCGAGGTCGGCCTCCTTGAGGCTGCCGCGCGCGACGAGGTAATGGCAGATGCGATCGTCGAGACTCGCGTCATCCGCGATGAATGTTTCCGGCAACGCGACCATCTGCCCTCTTCCGGCGGAACGCCCCATGACCACCTCGCATTGTTCCACAGCCGCCGGAAGGATTTGTCCTAAGCGGCCGTTTGACCGTGGTCCGGCCTGCCGGGTTCCCCGGCTCGCCCGATCAGCCGGGCGATGAAATCGAGGTTCATGGCGAGCCACAGCGCGGCCGGAACGATCGCCGGCAGGATCAGGTAGCCAAACTGGTAGGCCAGCGCGATGGCATTCGGATCGAGTCCCGCCTGCGCGGCCGCGGCGGCGCCCGCCGGCCCGGAATCGAAGGCAATGGCCTTCAACGCATCGCCGACGAGGCCGAATGACTGGGTAATCCAGATGACCACCAGGGCCACGGCGCCCTGCGCGAGCCGGCGTTCCTGCGACAGCGGCGTCGCCAGCGCCAGCGCCGCGAACAGCGGCAGCGCATAGCCGTAGACCAGCGGATTCAGCGTCGGCTCGAGGACGCCGACGGCACCGTGGGCACCGGGAACCCCCACCTTGATCGTGGTGGCGAGCTGCACGAGGTAATTCGCGTGGCCGCGGCTCAATCCGCCCGGCCCGAACTGATCGGCCCCGAGAGTGACGCCGCTGACGAGGGTCGGCCAGAGCCCGCGCAACACGCCTCGCGCAACCTGCACCGGCGCCCACACCCACAGCACCGCGGTCCAGTACCACGCCGCAAAGCAGGCCGGCAGCCAAGCCAGCACCTTCAGCGCGAATGCCTGCAGCGGCGTCAGCCTCGGCATGGGGCGCTCCGTGTCCACGTGCCGGTCACGGCAAATCCGGCGGGCGATGTGCGCCGCACCGTCCCCGAAAAGCGGCGCTTGTGCTCAGCCGACCCACGCGCGCGCGTTGCGGAACATCCGCATCCACGGTGAATCTTCACCCCACTCGCGCGGGCACCAGCTCATCTGCACGCTGCGGAACACGCGTTCGGGATGCGGCATCAGCGCCGTCACGCGGCCCTCCGCGGCCGTGATTCCGGTGATGTCGCCGGGCGATCCATTCGGATTGAGCGGGAAGCGCCCGGTCGCCTTGCCGCGATTGTCGACGAAGCGCAGGCACGCCACCGTCTCGGCACGGTCCGCCTCGTGCACGAACCCGACGCGACCCTCGCCGTGCGCGACGACCACCGGCAGCCGCGAGTCCGCCATCCCGGCAAAGAAGATCGAGGGTGAATCCAGCACTTCCACCGTGACGAAACGCGCCTCGTACTGCTCGGACGCATTGCGCCCGAAGCGCGGCCAGTGGTCCGCGCCGGGAATGATTGCGGTGAGGTTCGCCAGCATCTGGCACCCGTTGCAGACGCCGAGCGTGAATTTCGAGGCGTCGGCGAAGAACGACGCGAACTCGTCCCGCAAACGCGGGTTGTACAGGATCGACGCCGCCCAGCCCCGCCCGGCGCCGAGCACGTCGCCGTAGCTGAATCCGCCGCACGCGGAGATGCCGCGGAAATCGCCAAGCCGGTGCCGCCCGGCCGCAAGGTCGGTCATGTGCACGTCGACCGCGTCGAAACCGGCGCGCGTGAACGCCGCGGCCATTTCGACCTGCCCGTTGACGCCTTGCTCGCGCAGGATCGCGATGAGCGGCCGCACGCCTCGGGCAACAAACGGCGCGGCAACGTCGTCCGCCGGATCGAAGGCCAGCTTCGGCGCGAGGCCCGGGTCATCGTCGTCGATCCGCCACCCCTGCTCGGCCTCGGCGCAGGCCGGATTGTCGCGCCGCGACTGCATCGCGGCGCTGGTCTCGGACCAGATCGCCAGCAGCGCCGGCGTATCCCATTTCGCGAGCGGACGGTTTCCGAGCTTGATGGTGGCGCGCCGTTCTTCCACGACCTCGCCGATCACGCGCGCGAACGGTTTCATTCCATGCCGTTCGGCGAGCGCCTCGAAGGCGCCGTGATCGGAACGACGCACCTGCACCACGGCGCCAAGCTCCTCGCCGAACAAGGCCGGCAGCGTCGCTTCGCCCCACCCGTCGAGCTTCACCTCGAAGCCGCAATGCCCGGCGAATGCCATCTCGAGCAGCGAGACGATGACGCCGCCGTCACTGCGGTCGTGGCACGCCAGCACCAGTCCGTCGCTGAGCGCCGCGCCAACCAGCGCGAAGAATGCCTTGCAGCGCGCGGGATCGTCGAGGTCTGGCGGAACGCCGCCGGAACGGCCGAACGCCTGCATCAGGCTGGCGCCGCCGAGCCGGTTGAGCCCGCCGCCGAGGTCGAGCAGCCAGAGTTCGGACTCGCCCTGGTCGAGCCGCAACTGCGGCGTAACCCCGACGCGGACATCGAGCACGCGGGAGAACGCCGACACGATCAACGACAGCGGCGCGACGGTCCGCTCATCGCCATCGGCATCGCGCCAGCGCGTCTGCATCGACAGCGAATCCTTGCCGACCGGGATCGACACGCCAAGCTGCGGACAAAGTTCCATGCCGACCGCGTGTACCGCTTCGTACAGCGCCGCGTCCTCGCCCGGTTCCCCGGCCGCCGCCATCCAGTTGGCCGAGAGGCGCACCTCGCCGAGCTCGACGCCGGCGGCCACGAGGTTCGTCAGCGCTTCGCCCACCGCCATGCGCGCCGCAGCCGGCGCCGACAGCAACGCGAGCGGCGTGCGCTCGCCGACCGCGAAAGCCTCGCCGGCGTAACCGTCGAAATCGACCAGCGTCACCGCGACATCGGCCACCGGCACCTGCCACGGTCCCACCATCTGGTCGCGCGCGCAAAGCCCGCCGACCGAGCGGTCGCCGATCGTGACGAGGAACGACTTGCTGCCGACCGCCGGCAGGCGCAACACGCGCTCGATCGCGTCGTCCAGCGTGATGCCGTCGAGATCCGGCACCAGGTCGATGCGGGGCGCCTGGGACCGCGCATTGCGTTCGAGCCGCGGCGGCTTGCCGAACAGCACGTCCATCGGCAGGTCGATGACGGCCGTGCCGTCGCCCTCGGGATCCGCGGCGTCGGTCACGACGATGCGCGTGTCGGCCGTCGCGTGGCCGATGACCGCGAACGGGCAGCGCTCGCGCGCGCAGATCGCGCCGAACGCCGGCAGGTCGTCCGGCCGCACGGCCAGCACGAAGCGTTCCTGCGCCTCGTTGCACCAGATCTGCATCGGCGACAGTTGCGCATCGCCGCTCGGGATCGCGCGCAACGCAATGCGTCCGCCGAGCCCCGCGCCGTGCAGCAGTTCCGGCACCGCGTTCGACAGTCCGCCCGCGCCGACGTCGTGGATCGACACGATAGGATTGCCGGCGCCGCGCGCACGGCACGCATCGATCACTTCCTGGCAGCGGCGCTGCATCTCGGGGTGGCCGCGCTCCACCGACGCATAGTCGAGTTCCTCGCTGCTGGCGCCGGCGCCAAGCGACGATGCCGCGCCGCCACCGAGGCCGATCAGCAACGCCGGCCCGCCCAGCACGATCACCGCATCGCCCGGTTCGAGCGCTTCCTTCACCACGTCTCCGGGACGCAGGTTGGCAAGGCCGCCGGCGAGCATGATCGGCTTGTCGTAACCGCGCCGCGGCGAGGATTCCCCGCCTTCCTGCTCGAACGCGCGGAAGTAGCCGGCGAGGCACGGGCGGCCGAATTCGTTGTTGAACGATGCCGCGCCGATCGGGCCGTCACGCATGATCTCGAACGCGCTGGCGAGTCGCGGTGGCAGCGGGCGTTCGGTTTCCCAAGGGCGCGGCAGGCCCGGGATACGCAGGTGCGATACCGAAAACCCGGTGAGGCCGGCTTTCGGCTTGCCGCCGCGACCGGTCGCCGACTCGTCGCGAATCTCGCCGCCGGAGCCGGTCGCCGCGCCGGGAAACGGCGCGATCGCGGTCGGGTGATTGTGCGTCTCGACCTTGATCGCGTACGGCACGGACTCGCCCACCGCGTGCCATACGCCATCTTCGGGCGCGGGGAAAAAACTTCGCGCATCGGTGCCGGCGATGACCGCCGCGTTGTCGGCGTACGCGGACAGCGTGTGCGCCGGCGACGCCGCGTGCGTGTTGCGGATCATGTCGAACAACGACTGCGCTTGCGGCTTGCCGTCGAGGGTGAACGTCGCATTGAAGACCTTGTGCCGGCAATGCTCGGAATTGGCCTGCGCGAACATCACGAGTTCGGCGTCGGTCGGTTCGCGGCCGAGCTTTGCATAGCTCGCGGCGAGATAGGCGATTTCCGCATCCGACAACGCGAGGCCAAGGCGCGTGTTCGCGGCCGTGAGCGACGCCACGGGATCGGCGCCGAGGTCGATGATTTCCAGTGCGCCGGCGGCGGCCGACGCCAACAGTCCGTTCGCGTCGTCGAGGGAACGCGCCAACGCCTGCGTCATCGGATCGTGCAGGACCGGCGCGAGCGTGCGCCAGGCATCCGCATCCGTGGCCGGCGCATCGCCGAGCATCATGGCCATGCCGCGCTCGACGCGCCGCACCGGCACGCCGCAGCCCTGCAGGATTTCGGTGGCCTTGCTGGACCACGGCGACACCGTGCCGCGGCGAGGCATCACCCACAGCGAAGCCTCCTGTGGCAAGCCGATGTTCGCCTCGAGGATCTCGCAGAGCTTCGCGCTGTCGATCGCGATGCACGGATCCGCATCGACGAAATAGACGGACCAGGTGGCGGTGACCCGGCACGGCGATCCGCACGCGGCAAGCTCGGCATTGATCCGGTCGAGCCGGAATCCCGACAACGCGGGCTGCCCGTCGAATACCCTCATCGCCTGCTTCCGATCGGCCGGCGGTTGCGCGTCACGCCGGGCATGGCCAGCCGCAAGGACCGATGGCCGAAGGCGAATAATTCGTCCCGGCCGAGGAAGACGCGCATGTCAGCCGGCGGTACCGGATCCCGGTTTCGCCTGCGCCTGCAACTGACGGAGCATGTCCGCGGGAGGGAGGTAGCCGCCGATCTTGACCCCGTCGGCGGAATAGATTGCCGGCGTGCCGTCGACGCCGACCAAACGCCCGAGCTTGTACTCGTCGGCGACCGGATTGGGACACGTCGCCTTCGCCGGGTTCTTGCCGGCCTTGGCGGCGGTGAACGCGGCCTTGCGGTCCTTCGCGCACCAGACCGAAACCGCCTTGTCGTAGGACGGCGAACCGACCCCGGTACGCGGGAAGAACAGGTAGTCGAACTCGATCCCGAGCGCGTTGTACTCGGCGATCTGCGAATGCAGCTTGCGGCAGTAGCCGCAGTCGAGGTCGGTGAACACCGTGACCTTGTACTTCGGGTTGGGCGGACCGAACACGACGTGTTCCGACGCCGGCACCTCCGCAAGCTTCACGCGACGCTCGCTCGCCAACCGCGATTCGGACAGGTTGCGCTGGCTCTTTGCGTCGTACAGCGTCGCATCGAACAAGTACTTGCCGTCATCGCTGACGTAAACGACATGCCCGGCAACGATCGCCTGCCGGTAGCCCGGCAACGGTGCCGCCTCGACCGCATCGATCGGCGCCTTCGGCGCGACTTCGGCCAGCGCCGCGCGGACAGGGTCCTGGGCATTCGTCCCGGCGGCACCGGCAACCGGAAGCCACGCCAACGCGGCAGCGGCGAACAACAGCTTGCGAAACGGCATCGCGGACCTCATCGGCCGTGCGGTTGGAACGGAATCAGTTGCTGGCGAGCTTGGTGCGGTCGAGCTTGTCGAGCTCGGCCGCGAGCTTGTCCGGCGACAGTGCGATCTGCGGCGCGATCTGGGTTCCGTCCGCCGTCAGCACGGTGGGCGTCCCGGAAACACCGAGCGAATGACCGAGTGCCGTCAGTTCGGCGACCGGATTCGGGCACTGGTTGTTGGTCGGGCCATGCCCGCCCATCGCTTCGGTGAACGCGGTCTGGTGGTCCTTGGCGCACCACACCGCCTCGGCCTTCTTGTCGGCGCCGGGATGGATCGCCAACGGGTACAGCAGGTAGTCGACCGCGATTCCCTTCGCGTTGTATTGCGCGATCTGCTGGTGGAAGCGGCGGCAGAACGGGCAATCGACGTCGGTGAACACGGTGACGGTGTGCTTCGTCGCGATCGGCGGCGGCGGCGCGAACACGATGCGCTTGTCCGCACCGACCTTCGCGAGGGCGGCCTTGCGGAACTTCGCCTGCGACTGCGACGTGAGGTTGGACTTGTGCGCGACGTCATAGGCCGTCCCGTCGAGGACGAACCGGCCGTCCTTGCTGACGTAGACGAACTGCCCGTCGGCGATCGCCTCGTAGAAGCCCGGGATCGGCGAGTCCTGCACCGTTTCGATCTTCACGTTCGGTGCAAGGGCCTTCATCGCCGTCGTGACGACGGCTTCCGGCGTGGCGGCGAACGCGCTTGCTCCGAACAGGAGCCCCGCGACGATGAGGACGATGCGCATGGCGATTTCCGACAAGAAAAGGGACGGGTGCAGCCATCGGGACCCGCGCGGGGCGCCAACGCTTGCATGGACTGCGGCATCGAGGCCAAGTTCCCGCACGGCGCGCATTCTCTCACGTGCGCCGTTTCGGCGAAAGACGCGCCGACGCAATTTGTTGATCCGCTTCGCGTTTCCGGCTTCGCCGCGGCGCTTTCGTGCCACGGAATGCAGGCCAACAGACCCGGGATCAGCGTCACGCAAGAACCGCTCTCGGCTCAGTCGTCTCCGCAGCCCCTTCGCCCAAGCGTCCACTCGACCGAACGATGGCGGTCCTGAAGGAAGAACCGCGGGGCGTTGATGCGCTGCACGCTCCGCATTTGGCGGTCAACGCCGGAGACCACCCGCGCAAACTACACACAAGGCACGCGACTGGTTGGCCGCGATGGTTGGCATCACTTCTGCGGAACCAATTTGACCCGCAGGTCGCAACCGACTGCCTGCGCGTACCGCTGAAGGGTAGCGATGGATGGCGCGTGCTTCTTGCCAGCCGATTCGAGCCGGGAGATTGCGCTCTTTGTGGTTCCCATGCGCTCGGCAACGCCGTCTTGCGTAAGGCCAGCCCGCGCACGGGCCTTGAGCATCTGGTTGGCAAGCTGGTACTCCAGCTCCAGTGCGTCGTACGCCTCGGCAAAGCCCTTGCGCCTGGAAGCGCGAGCCAGGAATGCCTGATGATCGTGAATGACAGGTTCGAACTTGAGGTTACCCATGTTGCAGCTCCTTGACCCGCTTGCGGGCCAACTTGAGCTCCCTTGCGGGAGTCTCTTGCGCCTTCTTGATGAACGCGTGAACGACGATGATGCGTTGCCCGAGCATGAAGCAGTAGAAGGCACGCCCGATGCCGGAACGACCGCGCGGCCTGAGCTCGAACAGGCCCTCTCCAAGGGCGCGCGAGTGAGGCAGACGAAGGTTGGGCCCGTGCTCCGCGAGGAGTTCAACTAAGTCGCTTGGACGCCCGCTCCACGGAGGGGTTAGGCGACACGATGGCGACCGACCTCCGCCCGTGCGTACTGGATGAGGCCCTCGCGGTGGCTCCGGCGAAAGGGCGAACCCTTTCGCGGTTTTCCGGACGGAGAGTGCGCCGCCAAACGAACAAAGGCTGTGTGCCCCTTTCCGATGGCTTCTGCAACCGTGGCGTACTGTTGCAAGCTCCCGACGAAAGCGCACTGTGGCTGCGGCAGCGACCTGTAGTTGACTTGCTCGAACGCCGCCCCGATGAACGGCGCCGTTCCGACGGAGCCGACGAGATTGACCTGAAGCAGCCCATCGTAAAACACCAAGACCTCGACTTGACCAACGTTCAGACGAAAACCATTGGCGAAGAGCGTGGCACCCCACGCTTCCGGAGCGACGTCGTTTGCGGCATCAGCAGAGGCGAGGAGGCGCTCCAGCACAAGCAGGCGGTCTTGGGGATCGGGGCACTGTTCGACCATGACTTCCTCTGCTGCCTCGACCTCGTTGCTTTCGTCAGCGGACATGCGGTGCCTCGTTGAGTGACGCCTGGACAGAATGGCTTGATCCGAGCGGCCTGCCGCCGCGGCACCACCGATCGTAGCGCCAACCGACCACGGCAGTCCGCTCGGACGAATAGTCATGACCCAACTTGGGCCGACCTGCCAGTTGCGAACAGCGAGCCAACCAGCGAAAGGACTGCAGACGCGATCAGGGCTCCGAGCATGCCATACAAGTCCGACGACCCCATAAACACCGAGAGGACCGCTAGAACGGCTGCCGCACCGACGACGGCCGCAATTGCTCCGTGAAGATGACGACGGGAGTGTGCCACTCGTGCGCCAACGTAACCCGCAGCAATGGGGCCTAAGGCACCAACTAGCGATAGCATGAACCAAGCGCCAGTCGGTACAGACATGCCGAACAGAGACGCCAAAACGCTCGCGGCAACGGCCCACAGTAGATAGCCCGCCAGCAGAGAAAGAGCGCCTAAGACGACTGCCCGAAACTCAATGACGCGCATTTGGGCCATGACGCTCAGCATCAGCGGGGGCGCGAATCGCCGTCCGCTGCATGCTGTTGTTAGGCGCCTGCCTGAACATCCGATTGATCGAATAAAGTGGGCTGCTCCGACAGGTCAACGGGAGTGCCCCTTGAACTGCGGGATACTTGGGCGAATCGTGCCGGCACTTCGCACTCCGGAAGGTGGTCCATGAATCGGAGCGCGGAGCTAGCGACGTAGCTTGCGTCGAGTTCCATCGCTATCCATCGGCGTCTGAGGTGCTCCGCGACCCTGCCAGTTGTGTTCGATCCTGCGAATATGTCGACGACGAGATCATCCTCGGTGGTCAGGAACTTGATGAAAAACTCGGGTAGGGCAGCAGGAAAGCGAGCCGGGTGTCCCTTCAGGCCGACGAGCTTCGCGAGGCGCAGATATGAGGAGTTGCTCTCCGTGTTTGGGATCTGCAAGAGGTTCGACGGGATGGCACCACCGTTGTCCGCGCCGAATCCCCTGCTTATGTCGTGTCCCGACGGTCGGTCCTTTGGCTTGTAGAACGAGTCGGGGTCCTTCAGGAGCATCTTCATGCGCTCCGAGTAGGGAGCCAGCACCTTAGTGACGTCTGCCTTCGGCCACTCTGACTTAGAGAACCACCACACGGTGTTCACCGAGTCCTTGGCACGTAGCTTCCGCTTGTTCACCCACTCGATCGGAGATGGCAGCTTCGCGGGGTTGTGCCAAAAGAACTCCTCAGCGAGGAACAGTCCGACCTCGTCGCACATCTTCAGCAGGACGCGAAACTGGTAGAGCGACCGCACGGGCACGCCGCGCTGGTAGGCGCCACCGAGGTCGAGAACGAAGCTGCCCGTCTCGCGGAGCACGCGGCGAACCTCCGTCCCGAACCCGCAGATCCAGTCGACATACTCTGCTTGGTCCTGGTTTCCATAGGCCTTCTGCCGCAATAGCGCGAACGGCGGCGATGTGACGACGAGGTCGACGCTCTCGTCCGGCATCGCCCGCAGCAGTTCAAGCGAATCGCCGAGGTAGCACGCACCATTGCGCGTTGAGTAGACCGGCGCGGGCAGTTTGTCGAACGGCGTCTTCGCGCTGCTTCTCGTCATGGCGTCGACCTCGGTGTCCAGTCCTGCGCGATCCAGCTCTCAAGGAACGTCCAGATCACTGAGACCGCGTAGTGAACGTCCGGTCGTCGGGCCTGCAACGCTGCGATGTGAGGCGCAACCACGTCCTTCGGCAAGTGAGCCAGCGTCCACGTCGGCCACGTTGAGCGCGCTCGCTCCGCCACCGAGGCAATCTCGTTCGCCGGAGCCCCTTGGATTCGTCGCAGGGTTTCCGCGGCACCGGCTGCGACGTCGGCGGTGGCGGCTTCCAGCGCCTTGAGCAGCGGATCGAATCCCACCGGCCCAAGGTCCTGCAGCGCAATGAGCGCCTCTTCGCGGATCTCCGGCGCGACGTCTGCGAACGCGCGCACCAAGACTTCGGCGGCCTCCGTGGTCCCGTGGCATCCGATGCCCCAAGCGCACGCGGTGCGCAAGAACAGAGGTTGCGCGGTGTCTTGGAGGACGTGGCGCAGCAGCTCGAAGGAACTCGGTGTTCGAGTTTCTGCGAGTGCGACCGCGGCCTCTAGGCGCATCTGGTCGTCGGTGTCGTGCAGCAACGATTGGCGGAACTGATCGTCGGCCGACTCTCCTACCACCTCGCAGAGGTAGGACTTCGCCTCCATGCGCACGTAGGCGTCTTCCTCGACATCCAAGGCCAGCTCGCGGATCTGACCGGACAAGGTAGCATCCTTTGCGAATCTGGCGAGCTTACATCCGGTGAACCGGACCGTCCGTTCCCGCGATGCGAGCATCTGCTTCAGCTTCGCGGAATCGCATCCACCAGAGCAGCGAGCAGCACTGACCTTAAGCGGAGCAAGCTGCCCCGCAACGACCTCGTTGAGCGCGAACCGATCCCCTCTCGCCACAAACGCCTGTTCCTCGGCGCCGAGCCGGAAGTGACGCGGCTTGCTCGGCGCATTGTCGAGCACGTAGTCCAGTCGCCCCCCTGCGACGGCAGTCGCCGTCCCAAGGCCGGGAGCGAACCGCGCTTTCCATCGGACCTGTACCTCGGACCCCTCGGTGACGCCTTTCGGCTTGAGCTGCTTTGGCGCGACGCCGCGGAAGGAAGTTACCGTGAAGAGGTTGACGCGACCCTCCACGCTCCAAGTCGTCAGCGTGCGTTCTCGCCAAAGCGAACGGCGCGACTCGAGAGAACCGGCGCTCCAAGCACCTTCATCGGCCGCGAGAATCGGGAATGCGATCCAGTCCGAGTCCAACATGCCATAGTGCCACGCCCGTTCCGCGTCATTAGGCGAGTGCGACATGGCGAGGTCGGCGTTGGTCTTGGCACGCGATTCGATCCGCACACCACATTTGGTGCAACACAGGTCGGGGATTCGGACCCGCTTTCGTTTCACGTCACGCCAGATCCGAGTCGCGAGAGAGCCGCGCTCTAGCTCGACCACGTGATGGCCCAGCGCGTTCAGGTACTGCTGGACCGCCTGTGCGCCGACAGCACCGACAGCCAACATCCGGAAGAAGCTGGAATTCGTCTTGAACGCGTTACGCTGGGCCACTCGATCTCCTCATTGCACTGGTCTCACGGTCCGCTTGTGGCACCTAACGCCCGAGGTAACCGGCGCAAAGACCGCGTAGCGGGACTTGCGTCCGGTTGACCGAGTTGTTATGCCCTACTTGCTTTGGCAATGAAGTAGCTCGGCGATCTCAGCTGCAATCTCCTCGGGTGTGTTGATTGCTGTGCTGCGTGCAAGCTTGTCGGCAAGTGAGGGGCTGAAGTCAATCACTTCCTGTTTGGTGATGTTGTGCCAGATTGGCAAAAGAATCTGCTCGCCAGACACCGATCTTGTAACAATGCCATCAAGTTCGTAGTTCGTCCAACCCTTTGCGATGAAAGCTGGCGACAGGACGACAAGCCCAACGCGGCTACTAGCCAGACCTTTGTCGATCTTTTGTCGTAGGCTGTCGCCGATTCGGAGCGTGAATTCGTCGTACCAAACCTTCAACCCCTTTGCCACCAGAGCGTTTGCAAGCGACCGTACGATTGTGTCTTTGTCTTCGGATGCGTGGGAGATGAAGACGTCGTAGGCCTCGCCGCCAGCTTCAACTTGGGGTGGAAGGCTTCGGACAAGGCTTGGAGCTGAAGCTAACGGCGCCTCTCTGATCTCGGGAAGTGCGCCAGGCAGCGTCCTTACCGAAGCGCGCGTGGAGCCTCGCAACCCCTGCATGTCGACGGCTACGTACCAATGACCGGTCGATGGTATTTGGAGGTTGATAGGCGAGCGCTTCGCAAGACCTCCGATGTAATGGTGCGAACGCCCGCTTTTGTAACTTGAGAAGTCCGAGCTGCTCATGAGGCGGACGTTGGCGCCATTTGTTAACGTTACTTCCACGACTTCGCCGCGCTTCCGATTTCCCAAGTCAAACTGTATAAAATTCAACGGTGCGGCTCCTTATTGGGCCGAACGCCAATTCTCCCCCTGTCCGGAGGCGGTAACGCGATCGTCCCGCCGGCGGGCGGGGCCTGTCAATCAGCGAGTTCCCGCGGCCGATCGAGCTTTTGGCGGCATCATGATTCCGGCTTGGCGCCTGCCGTCGCCGCGTTATCACGACCATCGGGGCCGCATTCGTTATCACGGACGAATCGGGGTAGTGACGGGTTGCAGCGCCATGCCCGTTCCCACCCACCGCGATCCAGCGCGTCATCCGCGCGGGTGGTGCCGCTGGTGCAACCGCTTCAAGCCCTCCTTCGCGACCAGCGTGTAGATCTGCGTCGTCGACAGCGAGCCGTGGCCGAGCATCAGTTGCACGGCGCGCAGGTCGGCTCCGTGGTTCAGCAGGTGCGTCGCGAACGAGTGGCGCAGCACGTGCGGCGAAACCTTCTCGCGGGGAATGCCGGCGGCGAGCGCGTACTTCTTGACCAGCGCCCAGAACGCCTGCCGTGTCAGCGGGCGCCCTTGCCGGCCGATGAACAGGGCGTCGGCCTTGCCGGTTGGCGCAAGGTGCGGACGCGACTCGTCGACATAGCGCACGAGCCGTGCGGCTGCCTCGTCGCCCAGCGGCACGAGCCGCTCCTTGCCGCCCTTGCCGACGATCCGCAGCACGCCCTGGCGCAGGTTGACGCCGGCGGCGGTCAGGGCGACCAGTTCGCTGACGCGCAGGCCGCTCGCGTACATCACTTCCAGCATCGCGCGGTCGCGCACGCCCGTCGGCGTCTCCGGTGGCGCCGCCAGCAAGCCCTCGATCTCGGCTTCGGACAACGCCTTCGGCAGGCTGCGCGGCAGTTTCGGCGCGTCGAGCAGCAGCGTCGGGTCGGCCTCGATCCGCCTCTCGCGCAGCAGTTGCCGGTAGAAGTGCCGGATGCACGACACGAAGCGCGCGGTCGAGCGCGCCGCGTACACACGTCCGTCCGTCTTGCGTGCGGCGAGGTAGCCGAAGAGTTCCGCGGAACCCGCGTCCGCCAACGTCGAACGGTGCGCCGTGAGCCAGCGCGCGTAGTGCTCGAGGTCGCGGCGATAGGCCGCGAGTGTGTTGTCGGCAAGGCCGCGCTCGGACCACAGCCGTTCGAGGACCCCGTCGATCAGCGTGGCGTCGGCCGGCGCGACCGGCGGCGTGGCGGGCAGGCGGTCAACGGAGCGCGGCATGCGCTCCAATATATTGTCACCCGGCAACCGGTCGTGTGGACGGTTGCCAGATCCACGGCGTCATGCTGCGATCGCATGATGTCGCCGACCGCACCACCGAGCCCCGCATGCCGGATCCATCGACCGACGCCCCGCTGTGGCTGCGACTCGCCGCGGCGCTATACGACCTGTTTCCGCTAATCGGCCTGTGGATGCTCACCGCCGCGATCGCGCTGTGGATCGCCGGCGATGTCGACGCCGCCCACCCATCCCACGGGTTCCGGCTTTCCGAGCAGATTGCACTCGTCGCGGTTACCGCGATCTACTTCGTGCTGTCGTGGACGCGCGGCGGACAGACGATCGGGATGCGCGCGTGGCGCACGCGCGTCGTCACCGCCGCCGGGATGCCGCCAGCGTGGCCGCGGGCGCTGCTGCGCTTCGCCGTCGCACTGGTGTCCCTCGGCGCGGTCGGTGCCGGCTTCCTGTGGTGCCTCGTCGACCGCGACCGGCGTGCCTGGCACGACATTGCGGCCGGCACGTGGCTCGTCCGCTTGCCACACGCGCCGAAGGCGACCTGACCGAACCAGCAGATGGGGCACACTGTCGGCATGGCCTTCGCCCCTTGATCCGTCGCCTCGCTGCCATTCGCGAACTGGTCCGTTGGCGGGAATTCGCGATCGCCCGGAGCAAGTGCGCCCTGTGCGGTTGCCCGATCCTTCTGCGTCTGCGGGCAGAAGACATTGGAATACGCTGTCCCCGCTGCGGCGCGAGTGCAGTGTCGCAGTCACTGGTTGCCGTGCTGCGTGCCTTGCCGTTGGACCTTGCACGGTGTGAAGCCTACGAACTGTCGACGCATGGCCCGATCGTCGGGTTCCTGCGCAGGCAAGCCGGGAGCGTGACCACCAGCGAGCTTCTCGACGGCGTCGCTCGCGGGACTTTTCGCGGCGGAATCCGCTGCGAGGATGTCCAGCACCTGACGTTTCCTGATTCGAGCTTCGACCTCTGCACCTCGACCGAGGTCTTCGAGCACGTCGCGGACGACGCCGCGGGCTTCGCCGAACTCCGGCGGGTGCTGCGTCCGGGCGGCTACCTCGTTTTCACCGTTCCGCTCGGCGGACACGCGGCGACGCTCGAGCGCACCGCCCTCGTCGACGGCGTCCGGATCCAGACCGAACCTGCCGAGTACCACGCCGATCGCGACGGCCGGCGGGTTTTCTGTTTTCGCAACTACGGCACCGACATCCTCGACCGGTTGCGTACCGTCGGCTTCGACGACGCAATGCTGGCCGAACCCCCGCAGCGGTTGTTCGGCCATGCGCGTCGCGTGGTCGTCGCGCGGCGCGCACCCGCGTCAGGCGTGACGGCGGAAGTAAACCGCGACGCCGGCCAGCAGCAACACCGGTGAGATCAGGTTCGCGATGGCCGGACCGAAGCCGTAGACGAGGCCCATGCTGACGACGGCGCGCTGCGCGAAGTAGAAACCGATCGCGAGCACCATCCCGATGAAGAGGCGCTTCGACAGGCCGCCACTGCGCAGGGTGCCGAACGCGAACGGCACCGCGAAGAACGCCAGCACCAGCACGTTCAGCGGGTAGAACACGCGCGTCCACCACGCGTTGACGAAGGTGGATGCGTCCTGCCGGTTCTTGTCGAGGTAGGCGATGTTGCGGTCGAGGTCGCGCAGCGGCATGTATTGCGGGCGGATGATGCTGATCGCGAGCATCTGCGGGTCGAGCCCCGACGCCCAGTCGAGTTGCTTGTGGTCGCTGCCCTGCGCGGAATCGACGCCGAACACCGTGCGGTGCACGTCGAACAGCGTCCACGCGCCCTGCGCGTGCACCGCCCGGTCTGCGACCGACAGCGCGGTGAGCCGTCCTTCCGGATCGAACTCGAACACCCGCACGCCGGAGAGGTCGACTTCGGTCCCGCGGGTGCGCCCGCTGCGCGCGTTGACGACGGCATTGCCGTCGCGCGCCCACAGGCTGCCGCCCCGCGCCAGCGCGACGACTTTCGACTTCGCGGCCAGCTCGACGGCCTGCGACTTGCGCTCGCCCGCCGGCGCGACGGTTTCGCCCATCACGGTGACCAGCACCGTCAACGCGGCGAGCGCGCACAGCGCCGACGCGCAGATCCGCAACTTCGACATTCCCGCCGCGCGCAACGCGGTCAGTTCGCCGCTGGCCGCGAGGCCGCCGAGGCCGAGCAGCGATCCGATCAGCGCCGCGTAGCCGAACATCTCGTGGAACCGGCGCGGTACCGTCAGCAGCACGACGACGATCGCCTTCGTCAACGTGTAGTGGCCCTGCCCGACGTCGTTCACTTCGCCGATGAAGTTCATGAACGCATCGAAGCCGACGATCGTCACCCAGACGAGGCCGACCGAGCCGAGCACCACTTCGGCAACGAGGCGGTCGACGCGGCGCACGGCAGGCCAGCGCATCATGCGGACTGCCTCCGGCGGCGCAATCGCCCTTGCCGGCGGATCAGCCACAACGCGATCGCAAGGGTCGGCAGGTACACCCACCACAGGCCGAATTCCGGCGCGAGGCGCCCCTGGCCGAGCCAGCCGCGGCCGAGGTTCAGGCAGTTGTAGTAGACGAGCCAGCCGAGGAAGGCGAGCAGCAGGCGCGCGTACCGCGGCTCGCGCGGGTTCGAGCGCGCCAGCGGCAACGCGAGCAAGGCCAGCACCAGCGCCGACAACGGCGCGGCAAGGCGCCAGTGGAGCTCCGCACGCATGACCGGGTCGTTGCGCGACTGCCACACGACCGCGGTCGGCGCGGCGTGCTTCGCGCTGACATCGCTCTCGTCGTTGTCGCTGTCGGGCAACTGGACGTCGTTGCGCTCGAAGCGCAGCAGGCGGAAGTTGTCCTGGCCCAGCACGCCTTCGGTGCGGAAGCCGTCCTCGAGCGCGAGGTAGCGCCGCGTGCCGTCCGCATCGTGGTACAGGAATCCGTGCGTCGCGGTGATCACGTCGATGCGCGTGCCGCCACCTTTCGTATCCGCCGACTCGGTCTCGATGAACGCGCGCGTGAAACGGGTGCCGTCGTCGGACATGCCGCCCATGTAGATGACCCCGTCGCGGCCCGGCAACTGCACGAAGCGCCCCGGTTCGAGCCCGGCGACGATCAGCGAGCGGCTCGCCTCCTCGAGCAGCCCCTGGGACAGCCGGTCGGCGGCGGGCGCGAGCCAGAACGACACCGCGGCCAGCACCGCCATCACCGGCAGCGCCAGCAGCGCGAGCGGGCGGACGAGGCCACGGGTGCCGAGCCCGGACGCGTGCAACACCGCCATTTCGCTGTCCCGCCACAGC
>JAXMHA010000009.1:0-116585 GCA_046347015.1 Lysobacterales bacterium
GGTCTGCCGCGTGCGCCTCGAGAACCTGATCGGCGCCACCGAACGCAATCCGGATCACCGCACGTTCGCCGAGTTCACGACGGTCGCCGCGGCGACGCGCGCAGCCGCGTTGCTGGCGCAGAACACCCCGCCAGCCATGGCCGCCGCCGAAGCGCGTGCCGCGCAGAGGCCGGCCTACGTGCCGCCGACGGTCGACAGTGCGGCGCTGGCCGCGAAGCTCGACACCTACACGAAGCTGTGCGCCGAACTGAAGCAGAAGGTCGGCATGCAGACGACGGCGCCGGGCATGGTCGGCAATTTCGCGCGCGTATGCGATCGGCGCGTCGAACAGTTCCGCCGCAACCTCGACCGGTTGTCGGCCAGCAACGACAATGCACAGGGCAAGTGGTTCGCGACCGCGCTCGACCGCCAGATCCAGTTCGCACAGCGCATGCTCGACCGGGAGGGCAGCACGCCGGCCCCGGCCCCCGCGCCCGAGAGCCACTGACGAGGCACCGCCGCCGCTTGCTAGCATGGCGGCGTGCTGCGCGTCGACGACACGATCTCCATCCCGGAAGCCGAGCTGGTCGAACGCTTCGTGCGCGCGACCGGGCCCGGTGGCCAGAACGTCAACAAGGTGTCGAGCGCCGTCGAGCTGCGGTTCGACGTCGCCCGCTCCCGTGCGTTGCCCGATGAATTGCGCAACCGGCTGCTCGCGCGCCGCGACCGGCGGCTGTCGCGCGCCGGCGTGCTGGTCATCGAGGCGGCGCGTCATCGCGACCAGGGCCGCAACCGCGAGGATGCGCGCGCACGCCTCACCGCATGGATCAAGGCCGCGATGGCCCCGGCAAAGCCGCGGGTTGCCACGCGGCCGAGCCGCGCCGAACGCGAGCGGCGGATCGAGCGCAAGAAGGCGCGCGGCACGGTCAAGCGTACCCGCGGCAAGGTCTCCTGGACCGACGGGTGAGCGGGCAACCTGGTCTCCCTGCGCTGCCGCCGGCGGCGCCGCGCTCGCGGACCGCGCCGTGGCGTTGGTGCGCGTGGGTGCTGCGCCGCATCGGCTGGCGGCTCGTCGGGGAGTTTCCGGATGAACGCAAGCTGGTGCTGATCGTCGCGCCGCACACGTCGTGGTGGGACGGCGTGATTGGCCTCCTGTTCCAGCGCGCGCTCGGCATCGACGTCGCGTTCATCGCCAAGCGCGAGCTGTTCGTCGGCCCGCTGGGCGCGCTGCTGCGTCGATTCGGCGGCATTCCGATCGAACGCGAGGCGGCCGGTCCGGTGGTCAGGCAAACGGTCGCGCGGTTCGGTGACCGCGAGCGGCTGTGGCTCGCGATTACGCCGGAAGGCACGCGCAAGGCCGTCGCGCGCTGGAAGAGCGGCTTCTGGCGCATTGCGCACGCAACCTCCGTGCCGATCCTGCCGGTCTACTTCGATTACCCGTCGCGCACGGTCGGCCTCGGGCCGCTGTTCCATCCGGGTGCGGACCTCGACGCCGACCTCGAGACCCTGCGCGCGTTTTACGCGCCTTATCGCGGCAAGCATCGCGGTGTCGGCTAAGGATGCTCTGATCGATCCGGCGTGCGCGCCGCCACCCTGCCGGTCCGTGGATCGCACGGACGCCGCCGGCAACTGCAAGCGGTTCGCGATGGCGTTGCGGGATTGCTGTCTCCGGCCGCAACTCACGCAGTCGGAAGCGGTGGCTCAGTCGCCCCGGCCCTTGCGCCGCAGCATGCCGCGCTGCGGATCGTAACCCCACGCGGCAAGCCCCAGGAAGACGAGCAACGTGGCGATGACCACCCCGGCCGCGAGCCAGTTCATCTGGCCGTACATGGCGTAGCGGATCAGGTCGATGCCGTAGGTGAACGGATTGATCCGTGCCAGCTCATAGATGATCCTGGCACCGGATTCCTGCAGCTTCCACAGCGGATACAGCGCCGGCGACAGGAAGAACATCGGAAAGATCACGAAGTTCATCGCCCCGGCGAAGTTCTCGATCTGCTTGATGTAGACGGATACCAGCAAGCCCATCGCTCCCAGCATCAAGCCGGTCAGGAACATGGCCGGCAGCGCGTAGAGCAAGCCCGGCCACCATGGCAGGTCGAGCCGGAAAATCGCGCAAATCGCGAGGAATGCATAGGCCTGCAGGATCGACAGGAACGTGCCGGCAAGCAGCTTGCAGGTCAGCAGCACCCAACGGGGCAGCGGCGCGGTCAGCAGCAGCCGCATCAACCCCATCTCCCGGTCGTAGACCATCGCCAGCGACGACTGCATGCCGTTGAACAGCAGCACGATGCCGATCAGGCCCGGCACGACGTAGACCTGGTATTCGATATAGGTGGCGTACGGCGGGATGACGGACACGCCGAAAACGTTCCGGAAGCCGGCCGCAAAAATGAGCAGCCACAAGCTCGGCCGCACCACGGCCGAGAGCAGGCGTCCCCGCTGGTGCAGGAACTTGACCGTTTCGCGCGAGGACAGCGCGGTCAACGCCTGCAGGGTATGGGTCATGGTCGACATGGCGGATCCCCCGGAGCGGCTACTTGGCGCGGGCTCGTCGCGGGACCCGGGTGGGACACGCGCGCGATCGCCCGGCCCGCCGGAAGCCGGTGCGCCGGCGCACGTCGCGGCAGCATCAAACGGTCTCCTCCCTTGCGCCTTGTGCTTCACCGGTCAGCGCAAGGAACGCGTCGCGAAGCGACTGGCAACCGGTTCGTTCGCGCAACGAGTCCGGCGTCCCGGCGGCAATCCAGTGGCCCTTGTGCAGGATGATGGCCCGGTCGGCGGATTCGGCCTCGTCGACGAGGTGGGTCGCCCACAGGACTCCGACGCCGCGCTGCGCACACAGCTCGCGGACGTACGCCACCAACTGCGTGCGCGAGGCGGGATCGAGTCCCACCGTGGGTTCATCCATCAGCAGGACCACCGGCTCGTGCAGCAACGCGCGGGCCAGCTCGACCTTGCGGCGATTGCCGCCGGACAGCGCCCGGGCCTTGTCCTTCGCACGGGCGGCCAGCCCGATGCGTTGCAGCTCCGCGTCGATCCGGGGACGCGCGGCGCGCCCCATGCCGTGCAACCGTGCATGGAAGCGCAGGTTGGCCTCGACGCTCAGGTCCAGGTCCAGGGTCGGTTGCTGGAATACCACGCCGAGGTGCGCGAGCGCCTTGCGGGTCTGGCGGCGCATGTCGAATCCGGCGACTTCGATGTTGCCGGAGTCGGGCACGTACAGGCCAGTCAGCAACTGGAACAGCGTGCTTTTCCCGGCGCCATTCGGCCCGAGCAGCGCGACGAACTCGCCGCTCCCGACACTGAGAGACACGCGATCCAAGGCCTTGATCGAGCCGTAGGACTTGCTCACCGCATCGACCGCAAGGGCGCGCGTGGGGAGCGGTTCCGCGGGCGCGGTCGGTGCGGACATGGTTGCCGGAACGGAGGCCTTCATGGTGGCGCGCCGATTGGCAGTCGCCGCATCGACGATGCCATGAGCGAGGCTGGACGCGTGCGGGACGTCACGAGTCCTCCTTGCCTTGCGCACCATCGTCCATCCCGGAGTCGAGGACGCCGGACAGCAGTCGCGGATGGCGCTTCAGCAATTGCCGGCCGAGCGCCGCGACCTCGGGGCTATTCAGGTCGACGCTCCCCGTTTTCTCGACGCGGTAGTCGAGTACGACGTGTGCCGGCGCGCCACCCAGGAACAGGATGCGATCTGCGAGCACGAGGGCTTCACGCACGTTATGGGTCACGAACAATACCAGCGGCCGTACCCGCGCGCACAACTGGCGCAGCACTTCGCGCAACCGGTTGGCGGCCGGCATGTCGAGTGATACGAACGGCTCATCCATCAGCAGCAACCAGGGCTCGACCACGAACGCGCGGGCCAGCGCGGCGCGACGCTGCATGCCGCCGGAGAGCTGCCCGGGCCACGCATCCTTGCAGGCGCCGAGTCCGACTTCGTCGAGTAAATCGTCCGCGCGCGAGACGTAGCTGCGATCGCGCGCCATGCGCTCGGCTTCCGCGAGCCGGACATTGTCGCGGATCGTCAGCCACGGCATCAGTCGCGGATCCTGGAACACCATGCCCATGCCGGCCGGCGACTGGCCGGGCGCGGTCAGCGGTGCACCGTCGTAGCGGATCTCGCCGGCATAGGTGGCATCGAGCCCGGCGACCATGCCCAGCAGCGTGGTCTTGCCAACCCCGGATGGCCCGACGATCGCAACGAACTCACCCGCGGGGACGGTGACTTCGATTCCGGCCAGGACCGGCGGGCCATCGAAACGCTTTTCGGTGACATGGATCGACAATCCGTTCATGCGCGCCACCGCGTCAGGCGCCGTTCCAGGGGCCGCATGACCCCCGCCTCGATGGCCATGATCACGGCCGCGAAAGCCAGCGTATAGGCGAGGATGCTGGTGATGTCGAAGAACTGGAAAAACACCGACAACTCGAAGCCGACGCCATTGCTGCGTCCGAGCAACTCGGCCACCAGCACGATCTTCCAGATCAGCGCGAGGCCATTGCGCGCGGACGCCATGAGATAGGGATAAAGCTGCGGCAGGAAGACGCGAAAAAAAGTCACCGCACGCGGAACGCGGTACACCTGCGCGACCGCCAGCAGGCGTGCGTCGACCGCTTGCGTGCCCTCGCGCGTCGTCACGACGACGACCGGAATCTTGTTGACGGCAACGGCCACGATGATCGCTGCCTCGGTCAGCCCGAGCCAGAGGTAGCACAGGATGATGACGACCAATGCCGGAATGTTGAGCGCGAGCACCAGCGCGCCGTCCAGCAGCAGGTTGACCCGGCGTGAGCGACCCATCGCGAAACCGATGGCGGTACCGAGGGCCATCGCAACCACGAATGCCGCGGCCACCCGGCCCAACGTGATCGCAAGCGCCAGCGGCAACTGGCCGCTCCGCGTGTGGCGATACACGCTTGCCAGTACCGTGAGCGGGGTCGGCAGCATGTCGCTGTTGGCGATCAGCGCGGCGATTTCCCACACCACCGCGAGAGCGATGAGCGACCCGACGCGCCACACCCAGGCGGGCGCGACCGGTGGGCGGAACGGCTTCCGGACCCGATGCATCACGATATCCGGCCCTTCATGCCGGCGGTTGGCGACGCGCGGCGTTGCTCGCGGCGTCCGTTCGCAAGTTTCATGGCCGATGGAATCCACCCCAGAAGACGCCAGCCGGCAACTCGCTCGCGCCCCCCGTGAGCTCGCCGTTGCTCTCGACCCCGATGATCTTGAACAACTGCCCCGCGGCGGCGATTTCGCGCTCGCCGAAGCGATCGACGACGCCCTCCCGATAACCCTGCCGGATCGCGGCGAACACCGCTTCGTTCTCCGGTTTGACCTTGTCCCTGAGCGGTTGCCAGGCTGCGTCCGACTGGACGAGCAGATGCTTGGCATCGTAGGTCGCGGCAATGAATCCTTGCAGCGCGTCGCGATGGCTCTCGGCCCACCTTTCGGAAAACACCCAGCCCAGCAACGGCGGTTCGGTGTCGACGCCGAGCCCGGCGAGCATTTGATTCACCGTGATCAATGGATGCATTCCCTCCGCGCTGAGGCGGGCATCGTATTGCCAGAAGTTGAACGCGGCCGGCAGCTGGCCATCGAGCATCAGGCGGTTGATCAGCGGCGGTGCAGCGAACTGCGGTGTCACGGATGTCTTCAGGTCGAGTCCGTACTTCTTCCTGGCATACGCCCGTGCGATCAACCAGCTCTTGTCCAGGGGGCCGCCCGCGACACCGACCTTCCTGCCCTTGAGGTCCGCCATGGTCTTGATGCCGGCCGCGGGGTTGACCATGACTGCGCCGACGGTTTTCGAGTACGGCACGAATTCGTAGTTGCGGCCACGGGAACGCAGATTGGCCACCCACAGCCAGTCCGAGACGATCAGGTCGACCTTGCCTCCCAGCAGCGCCACCTTTTGCGCATTCGCGGATGCCAGCGGCACGACGTCAAGCCGGATACCGTGCTTGTGCGCCAAACCCATCCGCTGCACGGTATCGATTTCCCAGTTCACGCTGCCGAATTCGAGTACCCCGACCCGCAGCTCGGGTACACCGTGTGGACTGGCGGCGCGCGTGACCGCTCCCGGAAGCGGCGCAAGAAGCGCGGCGCACAGGCCTGCCACAGCGCGTCCAACCCAACCCATTGCCGTCATGTCCGCCTCCGCCTGTCAGTCCCCCGGGGACCGCCTTTTGCATTTGCCGCGCGCTCTCCGCGGAGTTCCCACGATCGAGGTCGGCTGCGACGGGTCGCAGCGCCGCCGATTGAACGCAGCGGAGCAACGGGCAGCCGCGTCAAGCCGGAGCCGGACGACGTCTTGCGCCAGCCGGCCGGAGAAGTTGCGTCCGGCCACGACGAGGAAGTGCAGCGATCCCCGCCAAAGACGCATGTCCGAAACGGGACGGGCAATGCCCGCTCACCCGTGAAGATCGACGGTTCCGAATGCGACGCGCCGGGCACCGTCCGCCGCGCATGCGGCGAGTCGTCCGCCTGTCGCGATGCGCGCGCCAAATCCCGCTCGGGTGCGACACCCGCGAAGGGACCGCCGCGGGGGCCGTTCCCGACGCTTCACCATGCCACGGTGCCGCAAGGCTCGCGCACGGCTACCGGCCGGTGGCACCGTGCCTGGGCGAAGGGCCACGCATTCCCGCCTACTTCTCGGGGTGATTCATCGACTTGATCCAGGTGATGATCTTCCAGAGATCACCGGTCTTCTTCACGGTAAAACCACCTTGCGGAGGCATCAGCGCGGGAATCAGCACGTGCACCCTCGAGTAACCCGAGGCTTGCAGTTGCTCGCTGCCCAACGTGACGAGCCGGAACAACGTGTCGTCCAGATGGTCGTCACCGTAAATCCACACTCCGCTGGTGAGGGGCGGTCCCATTCCTCCACCGCCAGTGCCGCCATGGCATGAACTGCAGCCGCTTTCGAGGAACAGGTCGTGTCCTTCCTTCGCAACGGTCGTGTTCGACACGTCGTAAGGGTCCTTCAGCGTCCCTTTCGGAGCCTTCTTGACCACGTCCACCGGGTTGTCGTCATAGCCCTCGATCTTCTTCACGACTTCAACTTTGGGAGGTTCGTTGGTCCACGTCCCGTTGGCGACCTTTTCCTTCAGATCCTGGTACTCGGTCCGGGACAGTTCGCCGTCCCCGTTGCTGTCGGCCACGTTGAAGTCCAGATTCGGCATGGCCGCCAGCGCTTCCTGCTTGGATACCATCATGTCGTGATTGGTATCCATGGACTCGTAGGTACTCGGCACGTTGATTTTCACGGACGCGGTTGCCACCGGAGTCGCCGCGCTCGCCGTGGCGTTGATCAAAGCCAGTCCGGCAACCGCAACGGCAGTGGCGGTCAAGGCATGCACAGTCTTGCGGAACATGTAATCCTCCTTCGAACGCAATTCGAGGCTTCAACAAAACTCCCCGTTGCGGTACCGGAACGGAATCCCGCCACGACACGGGGGGAACGCTACGGCACAATCGCAATGCCCCACGGCAGACGGCCGACCGGCACCGAAACCGTGGGCTTCAGTGACCGGACATCGACCACGGTCACGTCATTGGTGAGGCCGTTGGCGACGTACAGTTTCGAACCATCGGGCGACAGCGCCATGTGCCACGGCCGCTGCCCGACCTGGATGTAGTCCGTGACCTTGTAGCTCTTGGTATCGACCACCGCGACGTGATTGGCGGGGCCAAGCGCGATGAACGCCTCCGAACCGTCCTTCGACATCACGATCCCGACCGGCTGGATGAATTCGGCCCGCATCCCGGGGATTGCAAAGTCGACCTTCTGCACGATCTGGTGGCTGGCGACATCGATCACCGACACGGTCCCGCCGACCTCCGATGACACCCATACATGACGGCCGTCGGGTGTGAACGTGGCCACCCGCGGACGCGTGTCCACCAGCACGTTGGCGACCAGTTTCAGCGACTGGTTGTCGATGAAGTGCGCCATGCTGGTCCCTTCCGATGTCGCGACGGTAATACGGTTGTCCGGGCTGACGCGCATGCCCTCCGGCTCCACGCCGACCGGAATCTCGCCCAACAGCTTGCCGGTGAGGGCGTTCAGCACCGTAACCTTCGAGTTGTCCTCGTTCGCGATGTAGATCCGCTCGCCCTTGTCACCCAGGTCCATCAACTCGGGGTCCGGGCCCGACGGCAGATGGCGGGTGACTTCGAGCTTGGCGACGTCGATGACGTCGATGCGATTGCTGTCGCCGACCGCGACGTACACCCACTTGCCTTCCGGCCCGGAAATGATGCCGCGCGGCCGCTGCCCGGTCGGGATCGTCTTGATCGTTTTCAACGTGCCGCTGTCGAGCACGGTGACCGAATTGCCGCGCTCATTGCTGACGAACAGCTTGAACGCCCATGCCGGCGGCGCGGCGATGACCAGCAGCAAGCCCGCACCGAGCGCGGATGCACGCCAAAAAACGTGGGTTGTCGTCTTGTTCATCTGGAGAAGCTGCATTGGCTCTGCTGTTTGTCGAAGCCCAGGGTGTCGGTCTGATATACCGCATGCAGGAAACCTGGCTGCGGCGACACTGAAATCAGCGCCAATGCATCCATGAGCAGGATCGGCTGGCGCAGTTGATTGTTCCACGATCGAAAATTCATGCCCACGCCCTTGTAGCCGGAGAGTTTCAAGTCGTCGGAAGCGACGTATTGATGAATGGCCTTGATGTCGTTGCTCTTGGTGTGCACGACGGCCATTCCGAACAAATGGACCGCGAGCCAGGCTTCGTAGTCGCGCTCGGTGATTTCGCGCCCGGCGTCCTTGACGAACGCGTTGTGCAGCTGCATCGCGCCGTACGATTCGTAACTGGGACCCCAGGCCGTCGCCACCAGGCCATAGGTGCCGACCACCGGCCGCGGGTCGGTCGTACGATACGACAGGTACAGGCCGAACGAATTGCTCTCGTCGGCAACGAAGGCGACGTCGTAGTCCGGCACGTCGCGCGTGAGCATTGGCATTTGCGTCTGGATCTGCTGGTATCCGGTGTCCACGCGGCGCGCGCCGGTCTCGAGCTCGTAGGACCGTTCCGCGACGATCTTGGCGCCATAGAGCTTGGCTGCGCGCTTGACGGCTTCGGCGTAGGCGATGTCGGCGGGGTGCTTGCCGCGCACCAGGAACCATCGGGTCCACTTCTTCCACACCAGGTACTGGGCCAGGGCATCGGCGCGCATCTGATAGCTGGGGACCAGGTGGAAGACGTTGCTGCGGCATTGCTGCTGGCGCAACACGCCATCCTGCGCACGAATGTTCAGGATGATCGCGTCCTTCGCCTCCGGCAGGTCTGCCACCGCCAGCAGGTCGGGGGCCTGCAAGTCGGCGATGATGAACCGCTGGCCTGCCGACAGGACCTTCCTGGCCGCGTCGACCACGTTGCCGTCCTCCGGCACGATCACCTCGTCGAGCGCGAACGTGTTGCCGGTAAAACTGCCGGTGAGGTTGTTTTGCTGGTTCGACAGGCGCGCGCCCGCCAGCCCCTTGTCGGCAAGAACGGGATTGATCAGCGACAGCGGCGGCGGTTCGCGGTACTCCTTGGCCAGATACACGTAGCGTGTCGCGAGGGTACCGCTTTTCCCGGCGACCTTGCCCGCGTTCGGTGCGCCGGCAGGTGCGGCAAAGCCCGCGGTCGCGAGCATCAGCACAAGCGCGCTCGCGACGATGATGGCACCGCGCAGCTTCATTGTTGCGGGTGCTGCCGGGGAGTGGTGGAGTCTTGCCGGGGTGCGAACTGCGCCATCAGCTCGAGCGTGCTCTCCGCCTCGTCGCTGCCGTTGTCCCGTGCAATATCGAGCGCAGTCTTGCCGTCGTCGGACCGGACGTCGGTTTTCGCGCCGGCCTGGATCAGCAGGCCGATCAACGGCGCGTTGTCGTATCCGGCGGCGATCATCAGGGCCGTGACCCCGCCTCGGGCCTGGGTGTTCACGTTTGCGCCCTTGCTCACCAGCAGCTTGCCCACCTCGAGCGGGGAGACCCCATCGCTCAGGTACTGGCCCCCGTCGACCGGAACGTTGCCGCTCGAGCTTGCCTTCTGATGCGTGGCCACGATCATCAACGGCGTCAGGCGATTGGCGCCGCATTCCGTGTCCGGTGAGGCGCCGGCCTTGAGCAGCGCCATGGCGGCAAGGAAGCTGCGGGTGTTCAACGCAATGCAAAGCGGCGTCAAACCGTGGGAGTCCTTCAGGGTGAGGCTGCCACCGTGTGCGACCAGCGCTTCGATCGACGGCACATGGTCGCGGTAGGCCGCTTCCATGAGTGGCGTCCAGCCGTCCCCGTTGCGCGTGTTGGCGTCGGCGCCGAGCTTGAGCAGCAGCCCGACGGTGGCGGAATCACGGGCGCTGGCCGCGCTCGTCAACGGGGTTGCACCCATCGAGTCGCGCGCATTCAGGTCGGCGCCATGCGCGGCCAGATAGTTGATGCGCTCGTCGTCGGAGGCCACCACCGCTTGCGCCAGTTCGGCGTTCGCACTGACGCCCGCCGCCAGCGACTTCTCGACGTCCCCGAGGGTCACGATCGCGTGCGGTGCCACCTGTGCCTTGTCGACGTGGGTCAGGTCCTCATCCAGTGGCTGCACGTAGCGGTCGTAGGCGCCGGCCCCCATCGAGTACGCGCCGTGTGAAGGCAGGGTGCCGCCAACAATGCATTGGCTGCAGGTCACCAGCGGTACCCCGTAGCTGTCGAGGATGGCCTGGATCCTGTCGGCGGATGCGGTCAGCGCGTTGTCCAGCGCGTATTTCAGCACCACATCGGTGTCGCGCACACCGATGGCCATCGAAAATTCAAGTTGGGAATCGCCGGCCATCAGGTTGGCCGGTTGCAGCACGATCGGCGCGTGCTTTCTTGATTTGACGTAGCCGGCAAACGGACCCCATACGCCGACGACGTCGAGCTTGCCTTGCACCATCCGTTCGACTTGCCGCCACTGCTGGGTTTCCGGCTCGCCCTCCGTATCCTGGCTGACCGTGAGGACGTCGAGGCCATTCTTGAGGCCATGCCGGGCGAGTGCCTCGCGCAGGCCGGAGGTCTCGTAAACGCCGACGCGCAGCTTCCTCAGCGCCGGGTCATCGAGGTTTTGGATGTGGATCCCGCTGTCTTCGCGGTACGCAAAGACATAAGTCGACCGATAAATCGGCTCGGTCGTGAGCACGCCGGAAAAATCCACCGGAATCCCGACCAGGAAATCGCAATGGCCCAGCGGCTCGGCAGCCGTGCCGAACGCCCGCTTGGCGAGATCCTTGTTCAGGTAGGACATCCAGTAGTACGCCAACGACGTGTGCATCGCATCGGCCAGCACCTTCGCGATCTCGACGTCGATGCCCTGGCCCGCCCGATCCGAGAAGGGCATGTTGCTGGGGTCGAGGCACGCGGTGAGTGGCCGAATCGGGGTGTGCAACGCGGCCTGTTTCGCTGCCGTCTGTTCCGCCGCCGTCAGTTCGTCGAACTTCTTGCCCTCGTACGTGGCGGTCTGTGCGGCCCCCACGCTTGCTGCGAGCAGGAACAACCCTCCGATGAATGAGGAGATGAGAAACGTCACGCCTTGTACTTTCACTCTGCACCTGAAAATCGAGTCCAGCACCGGGACCATCCAGAAAGAAAACGCCGGGGCTGCGCGACGCGCAACCCCGGCAACTTTTGCTACAGCTTCATCCGGTTCCGAACGGCGCCACTGCGCCGTACCGATGCAGCCCGTTACTTGGCATGGTCTCCGCCAAGTCGGAACGTGTACAGCGCGCCACCTTGGGGAACCAGATTCAGCTTGGTGGCTTTGGCCATCGCGGTTGCACCGATCGCCCCGAACTTGTCGTCGAAGTTCAGGCCAGCGGCAACCGGCAGGCCGATCCAGCCGCCAATGCCGTCGAACACCGACACATACTGCTTGCCGGCGATCTGGTAGGTGATCGGGTTGCCGATGATCCCGGAGCCCAGCTTCTTCTGCCACAGGATCTTGCCGGTCTTGGCGTCGACGGCGCGGAAATCGCCATAGAGGTTGCCGTAGAACACCACGCCACCATCGGTGACCAGCGCACCACCCCAGGTCGGATACTTGTCCGGAATCTTCCAGACGATCTGCCCGGTGTCGACATTGAACGCCTGGAACTGGCCGGCAACGCCGGGTTCGCGTTCGTACATGTAGACGTTGGCGAACGCATAGCCCGAGCCTTGCTGCGTGCTGGTGCGCTTCAGCGGCGTATCTTCCATGCACCACTGGTTGGTCGGAACGTAGAAGATCTTCGGATTGTTCGGGTCAACGGCCACCGGCTGCTGGTCCTTGCCGCCCATCGCCGACGGGCAGGCCTGCACGGCCTTGTCGATCGCAAACACCGAATGCGCCTTCACCTTGACCGGGCGATCCGTTCCGCCGACGTCGACCTTCTCGGCCCAGTTCACATAGACGAAGTTGTGTGCGCGCAACAGCTGGCCGGTCCTGCGGTCGAGGACATACGCATACCCGTTGCGGTCGAAGTGCACCAGCACCGGACGGTCTTTCTGGCCGTCGATGTCCATGTTGACCAGGACGTTCTCGTTGATGCCGTCGTAGTCCCACTGGTCGAACGGCGTCATCTGATACGCCCACACCATCTTGCCGGTCTTGGCGTCGCGCGCGATCAGCGACAGGGACCACTTGTTGTCCTGGGTGCCGTCGTTGCACTTCTCGTACGTGTCGTACTTGCAGCGATAGGTCGGGCTCCACGTGCCCGGGTTGGCGCTGCCGTAGTAGATCATGTCGAGCTTCGGGTCATAGCTGATCCAGCCCCAGACCGTCGCACCGCCACGCTTGTACTCGCCCTCGGGATACTCGTCGACGCCCCGGTAGGTCTTTATCGTGCCGTGCTTCGGGACGGCCTTGTTGGTGTCCGCCGTCATGCCGACATCCTCGGCAGTACCGTTGTTCCAGTAGCTCCAGACCTTCTTCCCGGTGTCGATGTCGTAGGCCGCGATGCTGCCGCGTGCGGCGAGCTCGGAACCGCCGTAGCCGATGATGATCGTGTTGTTGGCGATCACGCCGGCAGCGGTCATGGTCTCGCCCTTGTTGGTGTAGGCGATCTTCTCGGACCAGACGACATTGCCGGTCTTGGCGTCCAGCGCGATCAGGAAACCGTCCAGGGTATGGAAGATCACCTTGCCGTTGGCGTAGTTCAGGCCACGGTTGACGGTGTCGCAGCACGCCACGCTGACCGCCGTCGGGTCACGGTTGTCGCTCTTGAGATAGTTCCAGACTGCGTTGGGATGGTCGGGGTCGGACAGGTCCAGGGCCTGCACGATGTTCGGCCAACCACTGACGAAATACATCATCGGCTTGCCGTCGACGTCGACCACGAGTGGCTGACCTTCCTGGCCACGCAGCGAACCCAGCGACTGCGACCACACGAACTCCAGGTTGGACGCGTTCTGTGCGTTGATCTGGTTCAGCTTGCTGTGACGCGTCAGGTTGTTGTCACGGCCCGGCGAGGGCCACAAGTCCGGGTTTTCCGCGCGCTTGGCGAGAGCCGCAGATGCACTCATTCCGTCGGTGTCCGCGGCTGCCGACCCGGCACCGGCCACCAGGCCCATGCAGGTCAGAGCCGTCATCAAGAAGCTGAATCGCCACTTTCGGTTATGGTGTTGAGAACCCATCGGTGCCTCCTCCTCTTGGTAGGTTGCTGATTTGAACCCAGCCACGATGCCCGCATCTCGACGGGCATGATGGGGCACTGTCCTCGTCGCGTCAGGCCGGTTGCGGCATGACGAAATCGGGGCGCAGTGCCTCGTAAACCGGCCGGCCGTCGTTGGGTTTTGGCAAACCGGCCGCCGGGTCGAAGAACGCATGGTAAGCAGGTGGCATCTTGCTTTCGTCGTAGCCCATGAGCGTCGGAGCGATCACGCGAATCCGGCGCTGCTTGTCGTCGACCATGATGGGGCTGCCGCACACCGCGCACGTGCACAACTCCAACGGGCCATCGGGATTCTTGGCGTTGTACGGCTGGCGCTTCAACCCGTCGGGCTTGTCGACCTTGAGGTCGCCATGCTTGAAGAAGGTCACGTGCAGGCTGGCCTTCCCGGTGATGCCCCTGCAGATGGAACAATGGCAATCGTGGCTGTCCAGATACTGTTGATCGGAATGCGTGTGCACATGCTCGCAGCCGCCGCTGTATGTATGTGACATGGTGTGTTCCTCTTGCTGGGTTGACGGTTGGGCTAGTCTTGTTCAGAACGGCAGCGTATCGCAATGTCCGTCGCCTTGCGTGTCGATGCAGGCGTTCGGAGTGTACTGCGGGGCCGCGCGGATGGCAGGCGTGAACGTAACCGTAACCGCACGGCGGCAGACCACTTCGATGTTCGAACCGCCTGCGTGATCCGGAATCACGGGTTCAATCCCTCGGCGCCGACGTTCGGCGACGCGCACTTGCCGTCTCGCGGACACCCGCGCTCGCGATGTGCGCCAGGAGCCCACCGCTTTCCGGTGCCTCGAGACCAGCCATCGTTGATGGTCGGGTATTGCCGCACCTCCAGGGCAACCGCAGCGCGCGTCTTCATGTTCTTCCTCGCCACTGGGCAGCCAGTACTCGGTTCGTGGGGCGCATCCCGACGAAGCCGTACCCGACATGGTCGCTCGGGTGGCGGCGTCATTGGCGTCGAAGTTGCGGCAGCGGACGACGGTAGCCACCGCGAGCTCACCCGGGTTGAAGGCACGTTGCGTGCCAGCCAACTCGCGTCGCGCAGCCCGCAATTTCAATGACTTGCAGCCACGATTGCAATGCAGCCGTCCATCGGTAGTGCACGATGTCTCGCATGCGGCACACTCTTGTGTTGAATCGATTACAGCGGGCGCGGCTTCGGTCGCGGTGCTTCGACGACATCCGCAGGCAGAGGGCAACGACGTGAGGAATCGCATTCGGGTTGTGGCCGGCTTTGCAGCGGGAACGGCGATCGCGGCTCTGTTGGCGGGGCCCGCCATGACCGCCCGAGCGGCCGAAGCCTGGGCTGCGCCGAACGCAGCGGCCGCCGACGACACGACGATCACGCCGCCGGATCTGGTCGCGAGAACGCCGCGCGGCGAGTTGCACAATCCGTACAAGGACAGCGACGCCACGATCGTTGCCGACGGCGGCCGTCTGTTCCTGGGCTATGGCTGCAACGCATGCCACGGCGATGCGGGCGAAGGCGGCATGTGCCCGTCGCTGACCGACGACTTGTGGATCTATGGCGGCGACGATGATACGTTGTTCCGTCTCGTGGCCGACGGCACCGACGTGTTGCAGCGGCACGGATACGCCCGGCACGGCAAGGTGAATGTCGTCGGCGAGATGCCGCCTTTTGGCGGTATCGTCAGCACGTCCGACGATCTCTGGAAGATCCTCGCGTTCATCCGTTCGAAGTACCGCGGCGATCCCGCATACAAATTCGGCGCGTCGCCTCCGCCGCCGGAAGGATAGCGTTCCGCGCGGATTTCGCCGCGGCTGCGGTACGCGGCCTGCCGGTCCCATCGTCTTCCGGTCGCCAGCACGGCGACGGCACCAGGCATCGTGATTGTTGAAGGAGTCCTCCAGTGTTCAACCTGTTTCAAAGATGGCTTCCCGTGGCCTCGACGGCGGTGCTGTTCGCCGCACCATTGCACGCGGCAACGATGGCATATGTGCCGAACCAGAAGAGCGGCACCGTTTCCGTCATCGACACGGCAACCGACACGGTGGCACGAACGCTGAGCGGCCATGGTGCGTTCGGCGATCGCCTGCAGGAGGTCGAAATCGACCCGCACGGCAAAGTGCTGTACGTCGTCGACGCAAGCAACAACAAGGTTTTCGCGGTCGACACCGCAAGCGACAAGGTGCTGCACAGCTCACCGATCGGTTCGGAGGCCGAAGGCATCAGCCTGTCTCCCGACGGGAGCCGGATCGCGGTTTGCGACGAAGGCAAGAACGCGGTGTTGCTGTTCAACGCGAAGACGCTCGCACCCGAAGCAACGATCGAGGTTTCCGGTGAAGACCCCGAACATTGCGTTTTCGCGCCGGGTGGCAAGCTGTTGCTGACCAGCAACGAAGGCTCGAACAATCTCGACGTGGTCGATCTGGAAGCGGGCAAGAGCGTCGGCGTCATCGCGACCAGCGGCCATCCGCGCGGCATGGCGTTCGTGCCCGGCACGATGAAGGTCTACGTCGCGCAGGAAACCGCCGGTGGCGTCGACCTGGTCGATGTCGGCGCGCGCCGCAAGGTCACCAGCATTCCGACCGGCCTGCGCGCGGCGGGCGTCGCGATCAGCCGCGACGGCAAGCGGCTGTACGTCGCCAACGGCGGGGCCGGCACGGTGTCGGCCATCGATGTGGCGACCGACAAGGTGGTCGGCACCGTCAAGGTCGGGCAGCGGCCGTGGAACCCGGCGTTGACACCCGACGGGAAGAAGCTCTATGTCGCCAACGGCCGGTCGAACAACGTCAGCGTCATCGACACCGCGACGATGAAGGTGGTCAAGGAAATCCCGGTCGGGAAACTGCCTTGGGGCGTGGTCATCGGGCGGTAACGTCGCGCGCAGTGCGTGCCGGTGCGACTTGCGACAGTGGTGTTCCGTTTTCGTGGCACTGGTGTGGCCGGTTGCAACATCCGGGTTCGCCGCGATCCGGTGAGGTGACGTAAAGTCATGTACTTGGACATGGTCCTGCATGCGGATTTCGTGGCATGACCATTGCAGTCGACGGCACAGCGATGTCGTTGAAAGTTCGAACGATCATGGAGACCGGGCAATGAAAACGAGAGCAGCAATTGCGTGGGAAGCCGGCAAACCGCTCGAGATTGAGGAAGTCGACCTCGCCAAGCCGGCAGCCGGCGAAGTGCTGTTGCAGATCGTCGCGACCGGCGTCTGCCACACCGATGCATTCACGCTGTCCGGCGCCGATCCGGAAGGCCTGTTCCCGGTCATTCTCGGCCATGAAGGCGGCGGGATCGTGCAAGAGGTCGGTGCGGGCGTGACCAGCGTCAAGCCGGGTGACCACGTCATTCCGCTGTATACGCCCGAATGCGGCGTGTGCAAGTTCTGCAAGTCCGGCAAGACCAACCTGTGCCAGGCGATCCGCGTGACGCAAGGCAAGGGGCTGATGCCTGACGGCACCTCGCGCTTTTCCTACAAGGGCAAGCCGGTGCTGCATTACATGGGCACCAGCACGTTTTCCGAGTACACGGTGCTGCCCGAGATCGCGGTTGCGAAGATCAATCGCGAAGCGCCGCTCGACAAGGTTTGCCTGCTCGGCTGCGGCATCACGACCGGCATTGGCGCCGTGTTGAATACCGCCAAGGTCCAGCCCGGCACGACGGTCGCCGTGTTCGGACTCGGTGGCATCGGTCTCGCCGTCGTGCAGGGCGCGGTCCTGGCGAAAGCCGGCCGCATCATCGCGGTCGACCTCAACAAGGACAAGTGGCCAATGGCGAAGGCGATGGGCGCCACCGACTTCGTCAATCCGGCCGACTATCCGGACACGCCGATCCAGCAGGTGATCATCGACCTGACCGACGGCGGCGTCGATTACTCGTTCGAGTGCATCGGCAACGTCAAGGTCATGCGCTCCGCGCTCGAGTGCTGCCACAAGGGCTGGGGCGAAGCGACGATCATCGGCGTCGCCGGCGCCGGACAGGAAATCTCGACCCGTCCGTTCCAGCTCGTGACGGGCCGCGTCTGGCGCGGCTCGGCGTTCGGCGGCGTCAAGGGGCGCACGCAGCTTCCGGGTTACGTCGATCGTTACATGAAGGGCGAAATCAAGATCGACCCGTTCGTCAGCGAAGTCCTGCCGCTCGACCAGATCAATCGCGCGTTCGACCTGATGCACGAAGGCAAGGTGATCCGGTCGGTAATCCGCTATTGAATTCGCCGGGCATGCCGAGGGCGCGTGACGGGTGAACGATCGATTTCGCATCGTTGTGGCGGCGGCTTGCTGAAGTGATGGCCGGTACGTCGCCGCAACACGACGGCGCAACATTGCGGATTGCAATTGCCGACGATCACGCCGTGGTCCGCAGCGGGTGCCGCCGTCTGCTGGAACTCGATCCGGCGCTGCGCGTCGTCGCGGAGTTCGACGATGGCGAAAGCGCGTACCGCTGGCTTGCGGCCAACCCGGTCGACCTGCTGATCCTCGACCTCGGGATGCCGGGCCAGGGTGGCCTTGCGATCCTGGAGCGCTTGCGGCAACGACTGCCGCGTTTGTTGATCGTCGTGTTCACGATGCACGAAAGCATCGAGCTGGCCGCGCAGGCGTTGCGGCTCGGCGCGTCGGGGTACATCGTCAAGAGCGATGCCCCGGAAACGCTGGCCGCCGCGATACGCGAAGCCGCCGCCGGCGGGCGTCCGATGTCTTCCGCCGTGGCCCGTGCCGTAACGCGCGACGCCGTCGAGCGAACGCCGCATTCGATGTTGTCGCCGCGCGAGTTCGCGATCTTCCTGAGGCTCGCGTCGGGAGCCTCGGTCGGCGAGATCGCGGCGCAGTTCAACCTGAGCGCGAAGACGATCGCGAACTACCAGACCAGCATCCGCAACAAGATTGGATTGTCGTCTTCGCTCGACATGCACCACTACGCTGTGACCCACGGCCTCATGGCGCCGCCACCGGCTGCGTTGCATTCCCGCGACGCCACCGAACCCGGACTCCACTGACAAGGACTGACGAGGCGAGCGGGCCAGGTCTGCTTCGCACGTCATTCTCCGGATGTTCCGCGCATCGCTTCGACCGGAAATCGCGCACGTATCAACAACCCCTTTCCGCCCGGGCCGCGGGCAAATTCGATCTCGCCACCGTGCGCCCAGGCGCGTTCGCGCATCCCGGCGAGGCCACTCCCGCGGCGTGATGCCGCATCCATGTTGTCGATGCCGACGCCGTCATCCAGCACGCACCAGACGACGGTGCCGCTGTCCGGTTCCGATACGGCGACCCGCACGTGCTGCGCGCCGGCGTGCCGTTCGGCATTCGTCAGTGCCTCCTGCGTCATTCGGTAGAGGGTCAGCGCCAGTTCCTCGGGCAGTTCCGCTCCTTCGACGTCGCAGGCAATCTCGTACCGGGTTCGTTGGCCCTGCCGCTGGTTCCAGCTGTCGGCCAACTCGCGGAGCATTCGGTCGAGGGGAATCCCGGTGCCGTCCGGATCGCGCCCGCGTGGCCGCAACCGCCGCAGCAGCTCGCGGATCTGCTCGTGCAAGCGGGCGCTGCGCCCGGCCAGGTCCACGACGACGCGATGTTCGGCCGGCTGTCCGTCGGTCCGGCTGGTCAACCACGCGAGATCGGCCCGGATCGCGGTCAGCGCCTGCC
Organism: Lysobacterales bacterium; assembly: GCA_046347015.1. GTDB lineage: Bacteria > Pseudomonadota > Gammaproteobacteria > Xanthomonadales > Rhodanobacteraceae > Dokdonella_A. The sequence goes on from JAXMHA010000009.1 coordinate 19,265, forward strand.
CGAACTCGTCGTGCAATTCGCGGGCGATGCGCGTGCGCTCCTGCTCCTGCGTCGAGACGAGCTTCGCGCTCAATGTCCGGCGCGCATCGCGCGTCGCGCCGAGGCTTGCCGCCAGACCGTTCAACGCTTGCCCGATGCGATCCAGTTCCAGGATCGGCAACTTCGACAGGCGGTGCGTGAAGTCATCCTGCTCGTACCGCACGATCGCGTCGAGGATCGGTTGCAGCGGCGCCAACGTGCGGTGCAAGGTCCAGTAGACCGCGGCAACGAGGGCGACCCCCAACGCGAGCAACATGCCGAGCAGGCCGAGCAGGTTCGTGAAGGCTTCGTGTTGTTCGCTGCCCGGCGTGACCGACATGCTGGCGACGAAGCGCCTGCCGTCCCGGCTCGCCAACGTCCATCGCGCAGGAATGTCCGGCCGTGCTGCGCCAACGCCAGGGGTGAGGCGTGCAAACAGCTTCTCGATGAACCCCGAATGGCCCGCGTTGCGCGACGCCGTCAGCAGCGTACCGTCCCCGGCCCGCAGCTCGAGCTGCACGTGGCGCAAACGTCCGCCGGCGTCGATGCGCTGCAGTGCTTCGATGTGTCGCGGCAGGGCCGCGGCCGGCGCCGACTCGAGGGCGAACAGGTGCGCGACGAGTGCGACGACTTCGGACGCACCGATTTCCTCATGGCGCACGTCGTCCTGGGCCCGCCACACGGCAAGGACGACGGCAACCGCCAGGACCAACGCGATCGTCGCGGCAATCCGGTAGAGCATGAATCGGAACAGCTTCATCGCGTCACCTGCAAGCGTTCGGCCCGGCCATGTTGCCTTGCGTACGGCAAGAGTGTCACGCGGTTGGCGCATGCGCCGCGGCGGCGGCGTTGCAAGGTTGCGACAGCGGTCGGGAAACATTCCCGAAGTGACCGCGCTAGGATTTCCGCGAGAACCCGTGTGACGATGACTTTACCGGGGCCCGGCAACGGCCCCGGTTCTTTCTTGCCCGATGCCACACGCGAACGCGGGGGAGCCCGATGTCCGGATTTCGTGGTCGAATCATCCCCGGCGCAGGGCCGGGCGTTGTCGTGGCCGGCCTTGCCTTGTTGGCGGGAACGTCGGCGGGTTGGGCGGCGGACCCTCCGCCGAGCGAAGACGTGACCCAGCTCGAGCTCATCAATGTCGTCGGCGTGACGCCGGTGGCGGGCACCGACATCGATGCGATGAAGCTGCCTTACAACGTGCAGTCGATCGATGACAGCGCGTTGCAGCAGTCGCAAACGCTCGACCTGTCCGATTTCATGAACCGCCACCTCGCCGGCGTCACCATCAATGGCGCGCAGGACAGCCCGCTGCAACCCGATGTGCAATTCCGTGGGTTTACCGCGACGCCGCTGCTGGGCGGTTCGGAGGGAATGTCGGTCTACCTCGACGGCGTGCGCGTCAACGAGGTATTCGGCGATACCGTCAATTGGGACCTGATCCCGACCGACGCGATCGAGCGGATGAGCCTGCTCGCCGGTGCGAACCCGGTGTTCGGGCTCAACACGCTCGGTGGCGCGATCTCGATCCAGACCAAGACCGGGTTCAGTGACCCGGGTGCGCGCTTCAATGTCTACGGTGGCTCGTTCGGCCGAACCGACGCAACGATCGAATATGGTGGCAACAGCGGCCCGTGGGGCTGGTACCTGATGGGCAACCGCTTCGACGAGGACGGTTGGCGCGACCAGTCACCCTCGAATGCGCGCAACTACTATGGCACGTTGTCGTGGCGCGGCAGCGCCGGCTCGTTCGACCTGCACCTCGGCCACGCCGACACCGACCTGACCGGCAACGGCAGCGCTCCGATCGAGGAACTCGCGCAACGCTGGCAGGGAATATTCACCGCACCGGACGAAACCGCGAACACGCTCGACCTGATCAGTGGGCAAGGCACGATCGCATTCAACGACGCGACCCGGTTGTCGATGACCCTGTATCACCGCGAAGTCAAGACGCGGTCGTACAACGGCGACGCATCCGACTTCGACGAGTGCGAGGACGACGACTCGATCCTGTGCGACGAGGATGGCGAACCGGTATTCGACCAGGACGGCAACACCGTGTCCTCGGAGTGGGATGCAATCAACAACATCGGCCATCGCGACCAGAAGAGCGATGGTGGCACCTTGCAACTGACGTTCGACCAACCCCTCGGCGGCATGCAGAACCAGCTCGTCCTTGGCCTCGACTACATGAATGGACGCCTCGCCTACAACTCGGTGCTCGAACTGGCCGTGCTGCAAGCCGATCGCGCGACGTCCGCGGACTCCGGCGTGTTCGTCCCGGACGATGCATTGAACGTCGACAGCCGGACCCGCAGTTCCGGCCTGTACGCGACTGATACCCTGTCGGTCACGGATCGGCTTGCGCTGACACTGTCCGGCCGCTTCAACGATACGCACACGACGATCAACGATCCGACCGGCCTGAATCCCGACCTCGACGGCAAGCACGGCTTCTCCCGTTTCAATCCGGCGGCCGGTATCACCTGGCAATGGAGCCGGGCGCTCAATTTCTACGGTGGCTACAGCGAATCGACGCGGGCGCCAACGCCGGTCGAGCTGACCTGTGCCGACGAAGAGGCACCGTGCAAGCTGCCGAACAACTTTCTTTCCGATCCGCCGTTGAAACAGGTCGTCGCGAAAGGCTGGGAGGGCGGCTTGCGCGGCATCCTCGAAAATGACGACGACCACCTGAGCTGGCGAGCCGGGCTGTTCCGCACCACGAACACCGACGACATCCTGTTCCAGTCGACCGGCGGCACGAGTTCCAACGAAGGGTTCTTCGCGAATGTCGGCGATACACGGCGCCAGGGCTTCGAGGCGAGCGTGTCCGGGACGTCGCTCGCCGGGCGGTTGTCCTGGTACGCGAACTACACGTTTCTCGACGCGACCTACCTGACCAAGTTCACCGAGAACAGCGCGAACCATCCGGATGCGAACGACGAGGGCCTGATCACGGTCGAGAGGGGGGATCGCATTCCCGGCTTGCCGCGGCACAGCGTGAAGGCCGGCGCGGATTTCGCGCTGACGCCGGCATTCAGCATCGGCGGCGACGTCGTCGCGAATTCGAGCCAGTACCTGCGGGCCGACGAGGCGAACCTGCTGCCGCCGATCGGGGGCTACGCGGTGGTCAACCTGCGTGCCCGTTACGCCTTCAACCGGCACGCCGAGGTCTACGCGCGGATCGACAACGTGTTCGATCGCCACTACGCGACGTTCGGTACGCTCGGCGAGCCGGACGAGATCTTCCCCGAGTTCGAGGATCCGCGCTTCTATTCGCCGGCGCCGCCGCGCGGCGCGTGGGTCGGCGCACGCCTGCAATGGTGAACGAGCATGCCACCGGCGCGCGTGATGCCGGGTGCGGCCGTGACGCGGCGTTTCAGTGGCGCCACGTCCACTGCACGCCGACCATGAACGTGCGGTCGGGGGCCGGCTCGAAATAGCGGCCGTTGCCGTCGTTGACGATCACCGAACCGGCATAGGTGCGATCGAGCGCGTTGTCGATGCGCGCGAAGCAGTGCCAGGTTCCGGCTGCCACGTCGCGGGTCCAGTCGGCGCCGATTCCGAGCACGAAATAGGGCGGCGCGGAATCAGTGGCGGCGTCGTTCACCGGGACCGAGCTGACGTAGTTGCCATTGATGTCGGCCGACCAGTCCGGCGCGAAGCGCCAGCGCAGACTCGAATAGAGATCGGTCTTCGGGACCCCGGGGATCCGCGAACCCGCCGGGATCGTCGTGCAACCGCTGGTGCCACATGACTGGAACGGACTGCGGAACGTCGCGTTGACCAGCGTGTAGGCGAAGTCGAGGTCGAGGTCATCGCGCAGGTGTGCCGACAACGACGCCTCGGCGCCCTCGCGTCGCGATTTGCCGATGTTCTGGTAGGTCGTGCGGCCATTGGCCGCGGCGGCCACCGCGATCTCGTCGCGGCTGTTGGCCCGGTACAGCGCGGCATTGACCCGGATCCGGTCGGTCGGTTGCAGCTTGATGCCGGCTTCGACATTGTGGCTGCGCGAGGGCAACAGGTTGAACGCGAGCCCGGGGCCGCCATCCGCGCGGTAGCTGAGTTCGCTGAAGGTTGGTGTCTCGAAACCCTGGCCGTACGACGCGTAAAGGTGTGCCCAATCCGAAGCACGGAACATCAGGCCCGCGACGGGCGTGGTCGCCGTGTATTCCACGTTGCCGCTGTCGTCGGGGTTGTCGGTGGTGATGTAGTGGTCGAGGGATGAGAACCGGACGCTGCTGTGCCGGACACCCGCCGTCAATGACCACGCGTCGGTGAAGCGCCACGTGGCCTGCGCGTACTCGTCGAAATTGAAGACGTCGTCCTGCTCGTCGCGGCGCAACGCGCCGACGACGCCGAGGACATCGCCGACGAAGTTTTCGTAACCGAGGCGATGCTGGTTCTGGCGGTCGTAGCTGATTCCGGCCGCGACCTCGAATGGCCGTGCCGCAAGGTTGCCCTTCCAGGTCCAGCGCAGGTCACCGCCGAAGTACGTGCTGTCGAGATTGACCACGCCGCCGGAACTCAACGGATTGTCCTGCGCGAACCACGGGATCGACAGGAATTGCTGGACGCCGCGTTGGCCGTAGTAGCCCAGCAGGCGGAGGTTGTTGCCGCCGGCGAAATCCTGCTCGAGGATCGCGCCGCCCTGGTTCTGGTGGACGCTCTTGCGCGTGTTGTACTGCAGCGCTTGCGGCGTCGCCTGCCGCGGATCGGCCTCGAACTGGGCCCGTGTCAGGCCGAGCGGATCCTGCGCGCCCGGAATGGCGATGGTGTTGACGATGACGGTGAACTTGCCGCCATCACCCCATTGCCAGGTCAGCTTGCCATTGCCGGAAATCCGTTCCGCACGGCTGTGTTCCCGGTAGCCATCGGTATGGAAGCCGAGCAGGTCGAGGTTGTAGCCGAACGGCCCGTCGAGGCCGCGTGCGTTGGCGCTGGCGCGCCAGACGCCGTAACTCGCCGCCGCAACCCCGCTGCGCAGCTCCGGCGGATTGCTGCCGTCGGCGGTGAAGATCTGGATCACGCCCCCGGATGAATTGCCGTACAACGCGGAGAACGGCCCACGCAGGACCTCGATGCGTTCGGCTGAATCGAGGTTGAAGTTCGACACCTGGCCCTGGCCGTCCGGTTGCGTCGCCGGTATGCCGTCGGTATAGAGGCGCACGCCCCGCACGCCGAACGTCGAGCGCGAGCCGAAACCGCGGATCGAGATCTGCTCGTCCTGGGCGTAGTTCTGGCGGTCGCGTGCGATCACGCCCGGGATTGTCGACAGGTACTCCGACAGGTTGACGTTCAACGTCGATTCGTTTTCGCCGATCGTCACCGCATCGATCGAAGCCGGAACATCGAATTCGGGTTGTTCGGTGCGGGTCGCGGTGACGACGATCGTCTCGAGGTTCGTCGACGGTTTCGCATCGGCATCGGCTTTCGAGGCTGCCTCGTCGGCATGCGCAATGGACGTGGCGGCGAGGGCGGCCAACAGCCACCAACCGGAACGACGAACGGACGCGACACGCATGACCTCTCCCCCGAGGGTCGGGCCAGGCGGCCCGAAGGTCGGCCGTATGGACGGCCGCGCAAGGCATGCTAGCAACGGCCCAACCCGCCGACCTCACGAAAATCATGAGTCGCAGCAACGCCGACTGCAGGCGCGCGAAGACGTGCGTGCAGTTCGCCCGGCTACTGCGCGAGCGTGATGCGGTGCTTGCGGATCTTCCGGTACAGCGTGTTGCGGCTGACGCCGAGCGCGTCGGCGGTGCGGGAAATGTTCCAGTGGTTGCGTTCGAGCTCGTGCAACAGGGCCGCGTGCTCGGCAGTCGCCAGCGGCGTCGGGCAGCAGTTCTTGTCCATGCTGGCGACGGCCGCGGGCGCAGCCGCGTTGCCGCCGCCGGCGGCGTCGAGCAGTTCCTGCGGCAGGTTCGACAGCCGGATCACGTCGTCACGGCAAAGCGCAGCGGCCGTGCGCAGCACGTTGCGGAGCTGGCGGATGTTGCCCGGCCAGTGATAGGCGAGCAGCGCGCGCAGCGCATCGGGTGCGATCCGCAGCGCTTCCCCGTCCGCGGTTTCTTCGGCGAGCAGGACCTCGATCAGTTCGGTGCGGTCGGAACGGTCGCGCAGCGAAGGCAGGTGCAGCGTCGTTCCGTTCAGGCGATAGAACAAGTCCTCGCGAAACTCGCCGGCTTCGACCATCTGGCGGATGTCGCGATGGCTGGCGCTGATGACGTGGAGTTCGACCGGCACGGCCTGGTCGCCGCCGAGTGGCGTGATTTCGAACTCCTCGATCACGCGCAGCAGCCGGGTCTGCAGCGTGAGCGGCATGTCCCCGATCTCGTCGAGGAACAGCGTGCCGCCGCTGGATTGCAGGATCCGCCCCGCGCGGCCGTGGCGATCCGCGTCGGTGAAGGCGCCACGCGTGTACCCGAAGAGTTCGCTTTCGATCAGCGCCTCCGGGATCGCGCCGCAGTTGACCGCGACGAATGGCTTTTGCGCCCAGGGCGCCGCGTGGTGCAGCATGCGGGCGAATGCTTCCTTGCCGGTGCCGGTCGCACCCTGCAGCAGGATCGGGACGCGCTTGCAGAAGAGCTGCGTGGCGCTGGCGAGGTTGAGCTGCATCCGCGGATCGGAATCGACGAACCGGCGGCCCGGGTCGGCGAGTGCGGCGACGGGTCGCGGCGCGTCGGACGCCCCCGATCCCGCTCCGTTGGCGGACTGCGGTGCCCGGACCAGGGCATAGAAGCGGCGGCTGTGGCGGGTGTCCCGGATCGGCCAGATCGTCAGCGGCGCCTGCGCGGCCCGCTGTTCGAGGGTCTGCGCCGTGAACTGGAAAACCGCGTCGATGGACCGGCCGACCAGTGCGCTGCGGTCCGGGTAGCCGAGCTGCGCCAGCGCGCTTTCGTTCGCAGCCAGTACCGTGCCGTCCTCGTTGACCGCGAGCAGCGCTTCGTGCAGCAGCCCGACGAACTCCGGCCGACTGTGGAACCGCAGGATGCGGTCGTTGCGGAATTGGCGCAGGAACTGGCAGCGGGCGATGAGGTTGGCCGACATCGTGACCAGGGCCATCGTGTGGCGCTGGATCACGCGGGTGTCGTTGCAGTTCGCCGACGAGGCGTCGAGCACGCCCAGCAGGCCGCCATCGGTATCGAGGATCGGCGCGCCGGAACACGACATGCCGACGTTGTAGCTCTTGAAGTGTTCGTCACGATGCACCGTCACCGAAGCGCGCTCGGCAATGCACGTCCCCATGCCGTTGGTCCCCTCGTGGCGCTCGTCCCAGACGGCGCCCGGCCAAAGGCCGGCGTCGCGGAACTCTCGCTTCAACGTCGGGTCGGTGATCGTGCTGAGGATCGTCGCATCCGCGTCGGTCAACAGCACCGCGTAACCGGAACCGGCAATCTGGTCGTACAGGCTTTCCATCTCGGCACGCGCGACACCCAGCAGTTCGCCCATGCGCTGCTGGCGCTCCCGCAACTGGCCGGGTTCCAGTACCGCGGTCGCACGCGCGCCTGCCGGTTCCATGCCGTATTCGTTCAGGCAGCGATTCCAGGACTTGGCGACGTGCGGGGAAACCGTCACCCGCTGCCGGCCGCTGACCGTCAGGTTGATCAGTGTCGCGTGGTGGGCGATTCCTGGGGTGTCGATCATCGAACAGGACTCCGGTCGAACCCCTTGTGCCGGGGTCGGGCGTGGCTGGTGCTCCGCATCAGCCCGGCGTGTCCGCCAGTTTCCACCCGGCCGGATCGACCTCGGCGGCCTTGCCGAACGCGGAAAGAAGGCCGCGTGGGGAGGATAGCCTTGCGCGTTGGCAAGGATTTCGCAAACTGCACTGCAGCAACGCCCGGGAATGGCCGGCTTGCCGACGCAAGCCACCTCCGCCCGTGACGTGGCCGCCGGGATCCGGCGGGACCCGGGCGTGACTCTCGACACGTGGCCCGGGACGGTGAATCGCGGTACCGTCCGGGGGCATTTACCCGCTGCAAACGTTCCGGCCCGGCTCCGGCTGCTAGCCTTCCCGTCCACTCCGGCCCATTGATGCCGTGCCACGGTTCCCGGGTCGAACCGCCAGCCACCGGAACATTCGAAGGAAAGTGAATCATGGCGCGATGGAAGCTCGCGTTGTCCCTGGTCGGGGTCGTCCTCCTTGCCGTCATCGTGTGGCGAGTCTTCGCCGATCGCGGTGAGCGCGGCGGGTCGCACGACAACGAGGCGCCGGTTCCGGTGACGGTGGTACCCGTCGTGCGCGAGAACGTCCCGATCTACCTGACGGCCACCGGGACCGTGCAGGCGCTCAATACCGTCACCGTCAACGCGCAGGTGACCGGACAGCTCAAGTCCATCGTGTTCACCGAGGGCGAAGAGGTGAAGCAGGGTGACGTGATCGCGGAGATCGACCCGCGCACGTTCCAGGCCGCGCTCGAACAGGCGCAGGGCAAGCAGCGCCAGGACCAGGCGCAGCTCGTCGCGTCGCGCAGCACGCTGAAGCGGTACGAGGAGCTGATCGGCAAGCACTTCGTGGCGGCACAGGACCTCGAAAACCAGCGCCAGACCGTCAGCCAGCAGGAAGCGATGGTGGCGGCGGACCAGGCCGCCGTCGACAGCGCGAAGGTGCAGCTCGGGTACACGACGATCCGCGCGCCGATCACCGGGATCGCCGGCATCCGTCAGGTCGACGTCGGCAACATCGTGCAGGCCGGCAGCGGCAGCGGCATCGTCGTGCTGACCCAGGTCCATCCGATCAACGTGCTGTTCAACCTGCCGGAGCAGAACCTCGACGCGGTGCGCACCGCGCAGGCGAAGGCCCCGCTGGTCGTCGCCGCGACCGACAGCACGGACGGCCGGGTGTTGTCGAGCGGCGTGCTCAAGGTCATCGACAACCAGATCGACCCGAGTACCGGGACGTTCAAGCTCAAGGCCGAGTTCCGCAACGAGGGCAACTCGTTGTGGCCCGGGCAGTACGTGAACGTGCGGATGACGCTGCGCACCGATGCGAACGCGATGGTCGTGCCGGCGACGGCGGTCCAGCGCGGGCCCGAAGGCGCCTTCGTGTACGTCGTCGGCAAGGACGACGCCGCGCAGATGAAGCCCGTCGCCACCGGCGCCGAAGCCGGCTCGTCGAACATCGTCGTGACGTCAGGGCTCGACCCGGCCGACCGGGTCGTGACCGAAGGCCAGTTCCGGATCAAGCCCGGCAGCAAGCTGCACCCGCTGAAACCGGGCGAAACCGCGCCGGTTGCGCCGCCGCCGGCGGCCGCGGCGGGTGCGAAACGCAGCGGGCATGGTGGCTGACGCCGGGTTCGCGGCACTCCGCCCCACCTTCCGAGCCGCACCTCCACGCCATGGGTTTTTCGACGCTCTTCATACGCCGGCCGATCGCGACCTCGCTGCTGATGGTCGCGCTGCTGCTGCTCGGGCTGATCGGGTTCCGCGGCCTGCCGGTGTCCGCGTTGCCGGACATCGAGGCGCCGAGCCTGGTCGTCACGACGCAATACCCCGGCGCGAGCCCGTCGACGATGGCGGCGCTGGTGACGACGCCGCTCGAACGGCAGTTCGGCCAGATCTCGGGCGTGACGATGATGAGCTCGGACAGCTCGGCCGGCCTGTCCACGATCGTCATCCAGTTCGCGATCGACCGCGACATCGATGCCGCTGCACAGGACGTGCAGTCGGCGATCAACGCCGCGCGCGGCACGCTGCCGAACAACCTGCCGTACCCGCCGGTTTACAGCAAGGTCAACCCCGCCGATGCGCCGATCCTGACATTGGTGCTGGCTTCGGACACGTTGCCGCTGCGCCAGGTCAACGACTACGCCGACAGCATCATCTCGCAGAAGATCTCGCAGATTTCCGGCGTCGGGCTGGTGTCGATCGCCGGCAACGTGCGCCCGGCCGTGCGCGTGCAGGTCAACCCGGCGCAGCTTGCGAACCTCGGCCTGACGATGGAAGACGTGCGCAGTGCGCTGACGCAAGCCAACGTCAACGCGCCGACCGGCAGCCTGAACGGCGCGGTACAGAGTTTTTCGATCGCGACCAACGACCAGCTCGTCGACGCGGCTGAATACAAGGACGCGATCATCGCCTACCGCAACGGCGCGCCGGTGCGCCTGAAGGACGTCGCCAAGGTCGTCGACGGCGTCGAGAACGACCAGGTCGCGGCATGGGCGAACGGCGCGCCGGCCGTGCTGCTCGACATCCGCCGGCAACCCGCGGCCAACATCGTCGCGACCGTCGCCGCGGTGCGCGCGGCGCTGCCGGAGCTTCGATCCGTGCTGCCGGCCGGCGTGCACCTCGACGTGTTCTCGGACCGCACCGTGACGATCCGCGCGTCCGTGCATGACGTCGAGTTCACGCTGGGCCTGACCGTGCTGCTGGTCATCGCGGTCATCTTCGTGTTCCTGCGCCGCCTGTGGGCGACGGTCATTCCGTCGGTCGCGGTGCCGCTGTCGCTGCTCGGCACGTTCGGCGTCATGTCGTTTGCCGGTTTCTCGCTCGACAACCTGTCGCTGATGGCGCTGACCGTCGCCACCGGCTTCGTCGTCGACGATGCGATCGTCATGATCGAGAACATCGTGCGCTACATCGAGCAGGGCCACGAGCCGCAGGAGGCCGCGGAAATCGGCGCGAAGGAGATCGGCTTCACGATCCTGTCGCTGACCGTGTCGCTGATCGCGGTGTTCCTGCCGCTGCTGCTGATGCCGGGCGTCACCGGGCGGCTGTTCCACGAGTTCGCGTGGGTGCTGTCGATTGCGGTCGCGATCTCGATGCTGATCTCGCTGACGCTGACGCCGATGATGTGCGCGCACCTGCTGCGCGCCGGCGGGCTGCCGGACGACGGCCGCGGCCCGCGCCGCGGATTGTGGCACCGGCTGGTCCACCTCTACTCCCGCACGCTCGACGCGGTGCTCGCGCACCAGCGGCTCACGATGCTGGTCGCGACCGCCACGCTCGCCGTCACCATCGTGCTGTACGTCATCATCCCGAAGGGTCTCCTGCCGGAGCAGGACACCGGCCTCGTCACGGGCGTCGTCGAGGCCGACCAGAACATCGCGTTCCCGGCGATGGAGCAGCGGATGCGCGAGGTCGCGACGGCGCTGCGCGCACAGCCGGCCGTCGCCGGCGTTGCTTCGTTCATCGGTGCCGGCACGATCAACCCGACCTTGAACCAGGGCCAACTCAGCATCGTGCTGAAGCCGCGCGGCGAGCGCGGCGGCCTCGGCACGGTATTGCCGTCGCTGCAGCGTGCGGTGGCCGGCATTCCCGGCGTCGCGCTGTACCTGAAGCCGGTGCAGGACGTGACGCTCGATACCCGCGTCGCCGCTACCGAGTACCAGTATTCCCTGTCGGACGTCGATCCGGTGGAACTGGCCGACTACGCGGGCCGCATGTTGGCGGGCTTGCGCCAGCGCCCGGAGCTGGTCGATGTCGGCAGCAACCTCGCCAACCACGGCAACGCGCTCGATCTCGACATCGACCGCGCCAAGGCCAGCCGTCTCGGCGTGCCGGTGCAGACGATCGACGACACGCTGTACGACGCGTTCGGGCAGCGCCAGATCTCGACGATCTTCACGCAATTGAACCAGTACCGCGTCGTGCTCGAGGTGGCGCCGGAGTTCCGCAACCGCAAGGACCTGCTCGACCTGCTCGCGGTGCGCGCCAACGGCGCCGGTGCGCTGACCGGGGCGAATGCCACCGGATTCGGACAGGTCGCCTCGAGCAATTCGGCGACGCCGACCGGCATCGGCAGCCAGGGCAACGTCGGCTTCGGGATCGGCGCCGGCGGGATCGTGCCGATTTCCGCGCTGGCCACGGCGAACACGACGACCGCGCCGCTGGTCGTCAGCCACCAGGACCAGTTGCCGGCCGTGACCCTGTCGTTCAACCTCGCGCCCGGCTATTCGCTGTCCGACGCGGTGCGCGCCGTCGAGACGACCGCGGCCGCGCTGCAGTTTCCGCCCCAGGTGCGTGGCCGCTTCATCGGCAAGGCGGCGGAGTTCTCGGCCTCGCTCGGCGAGGAGGCGCTGCTGCTGCTGGCGGCGGTCGTGGTCATCTACATCGTGCTCGGGGTGCTGTACGAGAGCTGGATCCATCCGCTGACGATCCTGTCGACGTTGCCGCCGGCGGGCGTCGGCGCGCTGCTCGCGCTGATGGTGTGCGGCATGAGCCTGTCGGTCGACGGCATCGTCGGCATCGTGCTGCTGATCGGCATCGTCAAGAAGAACGCGATCATGATGATCGACTTCGCGATCGAGGCACAGCGCGGCGGCATGACGCCGTTCGATGCCATCCGCCGTGCGTGCCTGCTGCGCTTCCGGCCGATCATGATGACGACCGCGGCGGCGTTGCTTGGCGCGTTGCCGCTGGCGCTCGGCAACGGCATCGGTGCGGAACTGCGTCGCCCGCTCGGCGTGTCGATCGTCGGCGGCCTGTTGCTGTCGCAGTTCCTGACCTTGTACACGACGCCGGTGATCTACCTCTACCTCGAGCGCTTCCACGACTGGCTGCAGGCGCGCCGCCACGGCGGGATCGCACCGGCGGCCATCCAGCCGGAAGCAGCACGATGAACGGTAGCGGGGTCCATCGGATGTTCCGTCGCTCAGGCATGCGATCGCCATGAACATTTCCGGACCATTCGTCCGCCGCCCGATCGGCACGTCGCTGATCGCGATCGGCCTGTTCGTGTCCGGCATGATCTGCTACTTCCTGCTCGGCGTCGCGCCGCTGCCGAACCTCGAGTTCCCGGCGATCTACGTCAGCGCCAACCAGCCCGGCGCCAGTGCCGAGACGATGGCGACCACGGTCGCGGCGCCCCTCGAGCGCCACCTCGGCCAGATCCCGGGCATCGAGCAGATGGGCTCGTCGTCGAGCGAAGGCAGCGCCGGCGTGTTCATCCTGTTCAACAACGGCACCGACGTCGACAACGTCGCGCGCGACGTGCAGGCCGCGATCAACGCCGCCGCGCCGGATCTTCCAGCCGGCCTCACCAACGCGCCCCAGTACCACAAGATGAACCCGAACGCGCAGCCGGTCGTCGCGCTGGCGCTGACATCCGGCACGGTGCCGCTGTCGAAGCTCTACGACCTCGCCGACACGCTGCTGTCGCCGCACATCAGCCAGATGGAAGGCGTCAGCGACGTCGACATCGCCGGCGGCGCGACTCCGGCGGTGCGCGTCGACCTCGACCTGCAGGCGCTGGCCGCGATGGGCCTGTCGCCGGACCAGGTCCGCAATGCACTGGTTGCCGCCAACGTGATGTCGCCACAGGGCTTCCTGTCCGACGGCCGCACCACGCTCGCGATCCGGGCCAACGACAACCTCCACACCGCCGCGCAGTTCGGCGATGTCGTGATCGCCGCGCGCAAGGGCGTCGCGGTGCGGCTGAAGGATGTCGCGCATGTCTACGACGGCCAGGAGGACCAGTACCAGGCTGCCTGGTTCGGGACCCGCCGCGCGATCCTGCTGTTCGTCCGCAAGCAGGCGGACGCGAACGTCATCGCCACCGTCGACCGCGTGCGCGACGCGATACCGGCGATGCAGTCGTGGCTGCCCGCGGGCGTCACGTTGACGCCGTTCTTCGACCGCACGCCGATCATCCGCGCCTCGGTCGACGAAGTGCAGATCACGCTGCTGATCAGCCTCGCGATGGTCGTGCTGACGATGGCGTTGTTCCTGCGCCGCCTCGCGCCGACGCTGATCGCGGCGACCGCGGTGCCGCTGTCGCTGGCCGGTGCGTTCGTCGTCATGTACGTGTGCGGCTACACGCTCGACAACATGTCGCTGATGGCGCTGGTGATCGCGATCGGCTTCGTCGTCGACGACGCCATCGTGGTCATCGAGAACGTCATCCGCCACATCGACGCCGGCATGCCGCGCATGGCCGCGACGCTGCAGGGCGCGCGCGAGATCGGCTTCACGATCGTGTCGATCACGGCCTCGCTGATTGCCGTGTTCATCCCGCTGCTGTTCGCCGAGGGCCTCACCGGGATGTTCTTCCGTGAGTTCACCGTGACGCTGTGCGCGGCAATCGCGTTTTCGGCGCTGGTTTCGCTGACGCTGACGCCGGCCCTCTGCGGGAGGTTCCTGAAACCCCATGCCGAAGGCCGGCATTCCCGCTTCGGCGACTGGCTCGAGCGGGCGCAGGCGAGGATGCGCGATGGCTATGCGCACGCGCTCGACTTTTCGCTGCGGCACCCGCGCCTCACCGCATTGCAACCGCTGGTGCTGACGGTGCTGACGTTCGTGATGGCCGGGGCGGTGCACAAGGGCCTCTTTCCGCAGCAGGACACCGGCATGCTGTATGGCCGCACCAGCGCCAATTCCGACGTGTCCGCCGAACGCATGAACGTGGCCCAGCAGCGGCTCGCCGCGCTGGTGCTGAAGGATCCCGCGGTCGATTCGCTCGGCTCGCGCCTCGGCGGCGGCTGGCATTCGAGCGGTGGCGCGAGCGGGCAGTTCTTCGTCGGCCTGAAGCCGCTCTCCGAGCGGCATGGCGAGTCGACGTTCGACGTGATGACGCGCCTGAACCGGGAAGCGGCGGCGATCCCGGACATCCGTCTCCGGCTGCGGCCGGTGCAGGACCTGCCGAGCGGCGGCGGCCGCGGCGGCAGCAGCGGTGGCCAGTACCAGGTCGAGTTGAAGGGAAACAACCTCAAGGAACTCGAGGCGTGGTTGCCGCGTCTCGTCGACCGGCTGAAGCAGGCGCCGCAGTTCCGCGACGTCGGCAGCGACATCGACGACTCCGGGATGCGCCAGACGGTCGTCGTCGACCGCGACGCGGCGGCGCGCGTCGGCGTCACCGCCGCGGCGGTCGACAGCGCGCTGTACGACGCATTCGGCCAGCGCCAGGTATCGACGATCTACTCCGACGTCAACCAGTTCAAGGTCGTCGTCAGCGCGTTGCCGAACCAGGCGGCGACGCCGGCGGCGCTCGACAAGTTGTACGTGCGGTCGTCCGGTGGCGCGATGGTCCCGATCGGCACGATCGCGCACATCGAGGCCGGCATCGCACCGACCGAGATCGACCACGACGGCCAGTTCCCGGTCATGAGCGTGAGCTTCAACCTGGCGCCGGGCGTGGCCATGGGCGAGGCGACCAAGTACATCGACGGCCTGATTGCCGCGATGCGGATGCCGGGCGACATCCACCTCGGCTACAGCGGCGAGTTCCGGAACTTCGAGCAACAGCAGAACGACATGCCCTTGCTGATCCTCGGTGCGATCGTCACCGTCTACCTCGTGCTCGGGATGCTCTACGAGAGCCTCATCCACCCGGTCACGATCCTGTCGACACTGCCGTCGGCGGGCGCCGGCGCGATGCTGGCGATGCTGGTGACCGGCACCGAGCTGTCGGTGATTTCGATGATCGCGATCGTGCTGTTGATCGGCATCGTCAAGAAGAACGCGATCATGATGGTCGACTTCGCGCTGGTGGCCGAGCGCGAGGGTGGCCGCGATCCGCTGGCTGCGATCCGCGAGGCCTGCCTCGTGCGCTTCCGGCCCATCATGATGACGTCGATGGTCGCGATCTGCGCGGCGATCCCGCTCGCAATCGGGTTCGGCACCGGCTCGGAGCTGCGCCGCCCGCTCGGCATCGCGGTGATCGGTGGGTTGATCGTGTCGCAGAGCCTGACGCTGCTGTCGACGCCGGCGATTTACCTGCTGTTCGCGCGGATTTCCGCACGCCGGCGCGCGCGTCGCGCGGCACGCCGGGCGGGTAAGCTGCAGCCCGCGGCGTGACGCGGGGCAACGGGGCGTCGATCGCGGGCGAGGCCGGATGGATTCCGGGTCGCGCGGGTCAATCGGATGCCCGGATGTCCACCGCGCGGATGTCCAGCGCCTGGTGCAGTGGATCGAGCCGCGCGCCATAGCGGGCCGCGGTCGCGCGCGCTTCGTGGAGCGGTGCGCGCACCTGGGCGGCGCTCGTCGTGTGCACCTCCCGATCGGCTTCGTGGAAGTCGAGGCATGCGGCATCGAACGCGAGTCCGCAGTGGGCGAGGAGCGCGCGCACGCTGGCTTCCGGCCGTGCGACGAGATCCTCGTACACGTGGGTGTACACCGCCGCGGGTGCCTGCGCGCGCCAGTGCCGCATCGCGCGATCCGCATCGCGATGGAAGGCGGCGAGCTCATCGAAGGCATACGCGAAGAACTGCCCGGCGGCGAAATTGTGCTTGAAGCAGCTCCAACAGGTTTCGAGCGGGTCGCGCACGCAGTGCACGATGCGCGCGCCAGGCAGCATGCGCAGGATCGCGCCGACGACCTGCCAGTTCGGCAGCGTCTTGTCGGTAGTGACCGACGCCGGAATGCCGCTCGCCGGAGCCGTTCGTTCGAGGTAGCGATCGCCGAGGCGTGCCCAGTCGGCGGGTTCCGCAGCGCGCACCCATTGCGGGAACGACTGGCCGCGCCGCCGGGACTCTTCCTGCAGCACGCGGGCAATTTCCTCGGTCTCGCCACCGCCGGTGACGCGCGGGTGCGCGGCGAGGATTTGTTCGGCCAGCGTCGATCCGGATCGCGGCAGGCCGACCAGGAAGATCCGCTCGCCACCACGGCCGGTTGCCGGTGGCGGCTGCGGGAACGCCGCGATGATGTCATCGACGAGCGCGCTGGCGGCCGCCGCGCTCCACGTGAAGCCACGCCGCTTCAGCGCGTTGACTTCACTGAACAGCGCGAACGCCGCGTCGAAGCGTTGCCGATCTTCCAGCGCATGCGCGAGCGCAAAGCCGAGCGCGATGTGCTGTTCGGCGGTGCCGGCGCGGGCGGCATACAGCCGCGCCAGCGCCTGCAGGTCGTCATCGCCATGGGTCGCCTTGAGATTGTCCAGCCCGATCCAGGCCGAGACCGCATTCGCGTCCTCGCGCAGCACCGTGCGCAATTCGGCTTCCGCATCGCCGATCCGGCCGAGCGCGCGCAGCGCTTCGGCGCGGAGGACGCGGGCCTGCCGGTGCGACGGCGCCCGTTCGACCACGGCCGTGAAAGCATCGAGGGCTGCCGCGGCGTCGTGGCGCAATGCGTAGGCGCGGCCGAGGTTGAGCCAAGCGTCGATCCGGGTCGGATCGAGTTCGGTCGCGCGCTGGAACTCCGCGAGCGCGGCGTCGTGTTCCCCGAGCTGCGCCAGCACGGCTCCGAGGTTGCCGGCAATGAGGCCATCGTCGGGCCACTGCACGGCAGCTTCCTGCAGCAGCGCCACGGCTTCGGAATCCCGGCCTTGCGCGGACAGGGCGATCGCGCGCAGCCGAAGCAGCTCCGGGTGCGCCGGGTTGGCAGCGAACGCCGCGGCAAGCAGCGGCAGCGCGGCGGCGGCGTCGCGACGCTCCAGGGCTGCACCGGCGCGTGTCGCGAGTTCGCGCGATCGCGGATCGAGGCCGCGCAAGCGGTCCTCGATGGGTCCGGGGGATGGGGCTGGAACAGCCATCGCCTGAGTCTAGCGTGCGGCTCCGCGGGCACGGTCGGCTCGTCCTTGAAGGACCCGGAGCGAGGCATTCCCGCCCGCCGACTGTGCCGTTCCGGCGACACGCTGCTGGGCAAACTGTAACGGAACCCTAACAGGTGCACCCGGCGGTACACCCGTCGAACCCGGGAGAAAGCCGCACTTGGTCGCCCGGCCGTTCGCGATCAAGGGGTTGCGGTGGGCCATGCCGCTGGCGGCCAGCGTGGCATACAACGTGCTGCCTGACGCGGTGACCTTCATCACCCCGGGAAATCGACGATGAACGTAACGACGAAAACGACACGCGTTTTTGCAGTCGAAAAGGCAAGCCGGAAGTTTCCGCGGCGGTCCGGACTGGCGTTGGCGGTGATGGTGGCCGGTGCCATCGGCTGGTCGGCCAGCGCTGGGGCCGTGGAGTTGCAAAGCGGCGACTGGACGATCGACGTCGGCGGTTTCATCAACGCGTACTACACGTCGACCAGTTGCTCCGGCGACAACGTCGGCGGGCTGGCGCTGGCGGGCCGCGGGCTCGGATGCGCGGGCGAGGACCACCGCACGACGATCGGCAACGGCCTGTTGCCGAACGCGCTGGTGACGAAGTTCAAGACGACGCAGGATGGCATCGACATCGGCGGGCAGATCGGCATCATGGTGCACACCGCGACATCGTCCGGCGTCGCACCGAACAGCGGCGTCGACGTGCGGCAGGCGTTCTTCACGCTCGGCACGGCGGATTGGGGCACGGTCAAGATCGGCCGCGACTACGGCACGTTCGGTTCGAACGCGATCCTCGGCGACATGACGCTGATCGGCGCGGGCGCGCCGGTGCAGGCCACGCAGCGCGATCGCGTGACGCTCGGCCACATCGGCGCCGGCTACACCTACCTCGACAACTACGGGCAGATCACCTGGAGCTCGCCGTCGTACAACGGCCTCGTCTTCACCGGCGGCTTGTTCAGCCCGGTCGACAACGGCGGCGCCGGCATCCTCGACTACGTGTCGAAGTCGTACCCGCAGGTGCAGGCGCAACTGGCGTGGTCGAACGAAGGATTCAAGGTCTGGGTCGGCGCCAAGACGCAGAAGTTCTACGGCGCGGCCGGCAGCGATGCGCAGGGCGACAACTTCAACGAGTCGGCCGGCGAGATCGGCGCGTCCTTCACGGCCGGCGCGTTCAGCTTCCTCGCCAACTTCCAGGACGGCAAGGGCATCGGCATCCTGTCCGACGGCGACCAGGGTCCGGTGAAAGGCCAGAACTATTTCCTGCAGGGCACCTTCAACGTGACGCCGAAGCTGAAACTCGGCCTCAACTACGGCCAGAGCCGCAACAAGGGCGACAACGACTTCAACTTCGAAGCGAATGCCGGCTTCAAGTCGAACAACAACACGACCGGCGGCCTGTACTACTCGCTGACCAAGAGCGTGACGCTGGCCTTCGAAGTCAGCCAGACCAACTCGAAGGACTACTTCGGCAACAAGGCGAAGATGTGGGGTGGTTCGGCGGGCGGCATCGTCTTCTTCTGACGAACCGGCGTGCCCGCGGCGGTGACCCGGCTCCGGCCGGGCCGCCGTGACACCGCATTGCCCGGACTCGGGGCCGGGCAATGCGGTGGTCTTTGCCGATTGTCATTCAAGTCGAAATCGCGAGCCGCTCGCTGTGGTAGATGCGGGTTGCGATCGCGCAGACCCCCAGTGCGACGACCACCGTGCACACGAAGCACAGCGCAATGGCCGTCGCCGGAACCGGGTCGCCGCGCATCAGTCGCAGGATCGACACCTGCTGCCCCATCAACGGCACCGCGTACATCCACATCCGGGTCTTGATCGGCAGGACCGACAGCAGCAGCGTCGGCACGATCGGCACGATCATCAGCAGCGAGAGATACGTCTGGGCCTCGCGATAGCTTTTCGCGAACGCGGCGACGAGCGTCTGCAGCGCCGCCAGCAACATCGCCAGCGGCAGCATCACGAACATCGTCACCGCGATGAAGCGCGGGCCGAGCGAGAACGCCATGCCGAGCTTTTCGGTCGGCATCAGGTGCCCCACGGCGGCGAAGGCGAGGATCGACAGCAGCACCGTCGTGATCGCGAAGGCGGTGGTCGCGCCGAGCTTGCCGGCAAGGATCTGCCAGCGCGGCACCGGATTGGCGAGCAGCGGTTCCAGCGATTGCCGTTCGCGCTCGCCGGCCGTGGTGTCGATGGCGAGTGCCATGCCGCCGATCAGGCAGCCGAAGATGAAGAAGTACGGCAGCATCGAGAAGAACAGTCCGGAGCGGCTCTGTGGCGTCGACTGGTCGCGGTCGGCAACCGCAACCGGCTTCAGGATCGATGGCGACAGGCCGCGCGCGAGCAGGCGCAGCGCGCCGGTGCGCTGGCCGTAGGCATCGAGGAGGGTGCGCAGCCTGGCGACCGCGCCGCGTGCATCCTGTTGCGAGGCGTCGTAGATGATCTCGACCTGCGCCGGCTCACCGCGCTTCCAGGCTTGCGCGTAGTCCGCGCCGATGCGCAGCACGACATCCGCGTCCTGTTCGCGCACGGCGCGTTCGGGGTCCGCCGGGGCCGGCTCAATGTCGACGTCATGCTGCCGCAGCGACGCCACCAGGTTCGGCGCGTACTGCGCCCCGGCGACCGGCAGCGACAACGGGGCCTCGGCCTTGTCGAGTTCGCGCGATACGACCGTGTTGATCAGCAGCACGAAGATCAGTGGCGCCATTAGCGGGCCGGTGACGAGCGTGTTGACGACGGTCCGCCGGTCGCGCAGGTTCTCGCGGATCTCCTTGAAGAACACCACCCAGGCGGCGTTCATGCGGCGAGTCCCTCGTCGGTCCCGATCAGCTTCACGAACGCATCCTCGAGGCTCGCCGCGCCGGTCTGCGCGCGCAGCGCGTCGGGTGATTCGTCGGCGACGACGCGCCCGGCGACGATGACGACGATGCGATCGCACAACGCGGCAACCTCCTGCATGATGTGGCTCGAGAACAGCACGCAGCGGCCTTCGTCGCGCAGCCCTTTCAGGAATCGGCGCATCGCGCGCGTCGCCATCACGTCGAGGCCGTTGGTCGGCTCGTCGAGGATCACGTTGCGCGGGTCGTGCACCAGCGCCCGCGCGATCGCGGTTTTCACGCGTTGGCCTTGCGAGTAACCGTCGACCCGCCGGTCGGCGAAGGCGGCCATGTCGAGCGCCGTGATGGCGGCTGCGGTGCGGGTGCGGATCGTCGCCGGGTCGAGGCCGTGCAGGCGGCCGAAGTACGCGATGTTCTCGCGCGCGGTCAGCCGCTTGTAGAGGCCGCGGGCATCCGGCAGCACGCCAAGCTGGCGGCGGACGGCGACGGCATCGGTCGCGGCATCGAAACCGTCGACGGCGATCGTCCCGGAATCGGGCCGCATCAGCGTGTACAGGCAGCGCAGCGTCGTCGTCTTGCCGGCGCCGTTCGGACCGAGCAGGCCGGTGATCTCGCCGTCGCGGGCGGTGAACGAGACGCCGTCTACGGCGACGACACGCTTCGCACCTCGACCGAAGGCCTTGTGCAGGTCCCTGACTTCGATCATGGCCCGGCTCCGTTGAAGTCGACGAACGCGGGTACGGGCCCCAGCCGTTCGACGCACGCCGCGTCGAGCGATTTCGGGTCGAGCTTGTCGACGAACTCGCCGACCAGCTTCGGGATGCAGCCGCGGCCGATCACGTTGTGGCCCTGGCCCTTGGCGACCAGCAGCCGGCCGTTGGCGAGCCCCTTCAAGACTTCCTCGCCGTAACGTGGCGGCGTGACCGGGTCGAACTCGCCTTCGAGGATCAATACCGGCGTGGCGGACTTGAACGGTGCATGGAAATCCGCCGGTCGCGTGCCGTGCGGCCAGACCTCGCACGCGGCCTTGATGCCGTCGATCAGCGTGTTGCCGAGCAGGGTGTCGGCGTCCTGCGGGCGGGGCACGAGCCGGTCGGCATCCTCGCTGCAAATGACCGACAACTGCATCGCGTTGTCGCTGAGCTCGGTCATGTCGGCGGACAGGATCCGGCTCTGCCCGGCCAACGGGGCGAAGTCGCCTTGCAAGCCTTCGGCGATCGACAGCGGCAGCAGCGCGGCCGTCTCCGGCGTGTAGGCGAACATCCGCACCAGCCCCGCCAGCGTGTATGCATCGAGGTGCGTCGTGTGCTTCGCGTAGGTCACGGGATCGTGGAACGTGTAGTCCAGCGGATGCGAGCGCAATTCGTCGCGCAGCTTCAGCAGGCTCGCGTAAGGATCGCCGAACGCGCCGGCGCAAGCCTTGTCCGCGCGGCACGCCGCGAAGTGCTGCGCCAGTGCGTGCTCGAGGTTCGCCGCGAAATCCTCGCCGAGCGCGATCGTGTTCGGCGCGACGCTGTCGAGCACGATGCTGCGCACCGCGTCGGGGTGGCGCATCGCATACTGTTGTGCCATGCGTGTGCCGTACGACACGCCGACCAGGTCGAACTTCGGCGCGCCGAACGCCTGCCGCACGGCCTCGAGGTCGGCGACTGCGTCCGTCGTCGTGTAGAAACGCGGATCGGCGTGCCGCTCGACGGCGGCGAGGCACTCCTGCGTCTGTTCGCGTACCTTCGACGGATCGAAACCGGAACCCTCCCGAGGTTCGTCGGCGGCGCCCGGACAGTCGAGTGCGTTCGACCCGCCGGTGCCGCGCTGGTCGAGCAGCACGACGTGATGGTGCTTCAGCAATGGCGCGAAGGCCGCTGCGATCTGCGGCCAGCTGTCGATGGCCGACTGCCCCGGTCCGCCGGCGAGGAACACGATGAGGTCGCGGTCGGCCGCGACGGCACTGCTGCGGATCAACGCCAGCCGCAATGCGATCTTGCGTCCGCCCGGATCGGCCCGATTTTCCGGCACCGCGAACGGCGCACAGAACGCGCTGGTCGTCGCGCCGGAATGCTTTTGCGGCAACTGGCACGCCTCGAAATGCAGCGTGCCGAGCGTGAAGGCCTTCGCATTCGGCGGAATCGATGCCGCGGTTTCCTCCGCCGCCGGAGCGCCGCCACGATGCGATCGCCACCACTGCGCGCCGATCACGATGGCCGCGGCGACAAGGACCAGCACCCGGAGCAGCACTCGCGTTCGTTGCGTGGCCATCAGTGGTTTCCGTCTGGGTCGGACACCGCTTCGATCCGTTGTGCGGGCAGTATTGCGGACTCGAGTGCGAATGGTCCGCCGGTCCGGCTACCGGGACGAAACGTACTTCTCGCGCCGGATGTGCGCGACCGGCAAGCCGGCTTCCTTCAAGGCGGTGAACGTGGCGTCGACCATGTCCGGATTGCCGCACAGGTACGCAATGTCGTGGGCGGGATCGGGCGCGAACTCCGGCAACACCGCCTGCACGTAGCCCTGCCGGTCATCGGGGCGAGGCGATGGGCGTGGCCCGCGAGACAGGCACGGGTGGAATGCGAACCCCGGGTGGCTGCGCGAGAACGCCTCGAACTCCTCTCCGTACAGCAACTCCTGTTCGCTGCGCGCGCCGTACAGCAGCACGAACCGTTGCCCGCGCTCCGCCATGCGCCGTGCGATTCGCGGCAACATTGCGCGGTACGGCGTGATGCCGGTGCCGGTCGCGATCAGCAGGTAGCGGCGGTTCGCGTCCTTGTCGTCGAGGCAGAAGCGTCCGTACGGGCCGCTGGCTTCGACCTCGCCACCCGGCTCGAGCCCGCCGAGCAGCGCCGTGGCGGCGCCGCCGTCGACGTAACTGACGGCAATCTCGAGCCGCTCGACCGCGTTCGAATCCCCGCCGGTGGTGCCGACCGAATAACTGCGCTTGGTCGCCTTGCCGTCGGGGTAGGTGAAGTGGACCTGGATGAACTGCCCCGGTTCGAACGCGAAGGGCTTTCCGTCGGCACGCGTGAAGGCCATGTGCCGCACGCGGGGCGCCAGCATGCGGCTGTCGGCGAGGCGGAGCTGGAAGTGTTCGACCATGGCGGAAGATGGCGTTCGGGTGCGCGTGCAAAGCTCGTTATCATAGGGTGGCCACCACACTTTCGCACCCATGGCCAACACCGCCGCACTCGACGTCATCGACCTGCGCAAGACCTACGCAAACGGCGTCGCGGCGTTGCAGGGCATTTCGCTCACGGTCGAAACCGGCGACTTCTTCGCCCTCCTGGGTCCGAACGGCGCCGGCAAGTCGACGCTGATCGGGATCCTGTCCTCGCTGGTGAACCCGACGTCGGGCGATGCGCGGGTGTTCGGCGCGTCGATCCGCACCGACCGCGGTGCGGTCATGCGCGAGATCGGGCTGGTGCCGCAGGAAGTCAACTTCAACCAGTTCGAACGGCCGATCGACATTTGCGTCAACGTCGCCGGCTTCTACGGCATCCCGCGCCGCATCGCGCTGCGCCGCGCGGAGACCTACCTCAACGAGCTGCGCCTGTGGGACAAGGCGTTCCAGGCGACGCGCCTGATGTCCGGCGGCATGAAACGGCGGTTGATGATCGCGCGGGCGATGATGAACGAGCCCCGCCTGCTGATCCTCGACGAACCGACTGCGGGTGTCGACATCGAGATCCGCCGGTCGATGTGGCAGTTCATCAGCGCGATCAACCGCGCCGGCACCACGGTCATCCTGACCACCCACTACCTCGAGGAAGCCGAGCAGTTGTGCCGCAACATCGCGATCATCGACCACGGCAACATCGTCGAGAACACCTCGATGAAACGCCTGTTGTCGAAGCTCGACGACGAGTCCTTCGTGCTCGACGTGTCGAGCGCCGACAACCTGCCGGACGTGCCCGGCGTGCGCCTGACGCGCGTCGACGCGCGCACGGTCGAAGCCGAGATGTCGAAGTCGCACGACCTCAATTCGATGTTTGCGGCACTCGCGGCCGCCGGCATCACCGTCACGTCGATGCGCAACAAGACCAGTCGCCTCGAGGAACTGTTCGTGCGCCTGGTCAAGCACGGCAACGGCACGGCGGGGAGGCCGGCGGCATGAACGACATCGGCGCCAGATCCCCGTTCGTCGCAGCCGTGGCGCGGCGATCACCGGTCTCGCAGGCCAACGCGATCGCGCTGTACACCGTCACGCGCCGCGAAGTGGTGCGGATGCTGCGCATCTGGACGCAGACGCTGGTGCCGCCGGCGATCACGATGACGCTGTATTTCGTCATCTTCGGCAAGCTGATCGGCAGCCGCATCGGCAGCATCGACGGCGGCTTCACGTACATGCAGTACATCGTGCCGGGCCTGTTGATGATGAGCGTCATCAACAACTGCTACTCGAACATCACGAGTTCCTTCTTCGGCTCGAAGTTCGGCCACTACGTCGAGGAACTGCTGGCCTCGCCAATGCCGAGCTGGGTGATCCTGACCGGCTACGTCGCCGGCGCGGTGCTGCGCGGCGTGCTGGTCGGCGCGATCGTGCTGGTCATCGCGCTGTTCTTCACGTCGCTCGGCGTCGCGCACCTGTTGACCGCGGCCGCGACCGTACTGCTCGGCGCGACGATCTTCTCGCTCGCCGGTTTCATCAACGCGGTGTTCGCGAAGAAGTTCGACGACATCGCGATCGTGCCGACCTTCATCCTCGCGCCGCTGACCTACCTCGGCGGCGTGTTCTACTCGGTCGACATGCTGGGTTCGCCGTGGCGCGAGATCTCGCTGGTCAACCCGATCCTGTACATGGTCAACGCGTTGCGTTACGGCATCCTCGGCGTCAGCGACGTGCCGATCGGCATCGCGTTCGTCGTGATGGCCGCGTTCGTCGTCGTGCTCGGCGGCATCGCACTGTGGCTGCTGGAGCGGGGCGTCGGGCTGCGGAGTTGAACACCGCGTGTTCGCGACCCTGCGCCTTATTCGAGTCCGAACAACCGTGTCGCGTTGGCCGCAGTGACCGCGGCGACGGCTTCCGGATCCTCGCCGCGCGCCGCGGCGACCGCGGCGCAGACGTGCGCGAGGTACATCGGTTCGTTGCGGCGGTGCGACGGCTTCCCGGGAAGGTCGCGCGGCAAGAGGTACGGGGCGTCGGTTTCGATCAGCAGGCGGTCGGCGGGAATGCCGACGACGACGCCACGCAGGTGCGCGCCGCGGCGTTCGTCGCAGATCCAGCCGGTGATGCCGATCGACCAGCCGCGTTCGAGGTAGGCATCGCGTTCGGCGGCATCGCCGGTGAAGCAGTGCACGACCGTGCCGCTGATCCTTCCCGCAAAGTTGTCCAGCACCGCGATGAAGTCCGCGTGCGCGTCGCGCTGGTGCAGGAACAGCGGCTTGCCTGACGCGACCGCGATGTCGAGCTGGCGCTCGAACGCGGCGCGCTGGGCCGCGCGTGGCGAGAGATCGCGGAAATAGTCGAGTCCGGTTTCACCGACCGCGCGCACCTCGGGCAATGCCACCAGGTCCCGCAGCGTCGCATCGGTTGCGTCGTCGTAGTCGGCCGCATGGTGCGGGTGCACGCCGGCCGTCGCGTGGAGGAAGCCCCGGTGCGCGCGAGCGAGCTCCAGCGCTGCAAGGCTGCCGTCGACGCTCGCTCCGGTGACGACGATTGCCGCGACGCCGTGCGCGCGCGCGCGGTCGAGCACCACGTCGAAATCGTGCCGGAACGATTCGTGGGTCAGGTTGGCGCCAATGTCGATGAGTGGCATGGGTCCGCGTCGAAGGTTGTGGCCGCGGCACAGCGCGCGGCAACGTACATGGTAGCGGCGAGCGACGCGATTCCGCGATCGCGTCCCGGGTTCGGGCAGACTATCGGCGTGAAGGACACGCAACTCCCGATCGATGCGTTGCTGCCGGACGTGCGGCGCGTGCTGCAAGCGGCGACGCGCCTCGTGCTGGTCGCGCCGCCCGGCGCCGGCAAGACGACGCGCGTGGCGCCGGCGCTGCTCGACGAAGCGTGGCTCGATGGGCGCAGGATCGTCATGCTCGAACCGCGCCGGGTCGCAGCGCGCGCGGCCGCGGCATTCATGTCCGAACAACGCGGCGAGCCGGTCGGGCAAGCCATCGGCTTCCGCATCCGCCACGAAACGAAGGTCTCTCCGGCGACGCGGATCGAAGTCCTCACCGAAGGGATCCTGACGCGGATGATCCAGGCCGATCCGGAGTTGACCGGCATCGGCGCGGTCGTGTTCGACGAGTTCCACGAACGCCACCTGCACGGCGATCTCGGCGCCGCGCTGGCGCTCGACGTGCAGGCGAACTTGCGCCCGGATTTGCGGCTCGTCGTGATGTCGGCGACGTTGCCGGGACCGCGCCTCGACCGCTGGTTCGATGCGCCTCGAGTTGTCAGTGAGGGACGTGCATTTCCGGTCGCGATCGTCCATCCCGCGATGCCGCCGCGAGCCAATGCTGCGTTCGCGCTGCGCGCGGCGGTCACGGCGGCACTGGCCGGCCACGATGGCGGCGTGCTGGTGTTCCTGCCGGGACGGCGCGAGATCGCGCGTGCCGGGTCGATGTTGCGCGCGGCGGTTGGCGCCGACGTCGACATCATCCCGCTGCACGGAGATTTGCCACTCGCGGCGCAGCGCGCGGCGCTGGCGGCGTCGGCGGACGGCAAGCGCCGGGTCGTGCTGGCGACGAACCTCGCCGAATCCAGCGTCACGTTGCCCGGCATCCGCACGGTCGTCGACTCGGGCCTTGCGCGCGAACCGCGTTTCGATCCGGCGAGCGGGCTGACGCGACTCGAAACGGTATCGATCTCGCAGGCATCCGCCGATCAACGTGCCGGCCGGGCCGGCCGGCTCGGTCCGGGCGCATGCTACCGGCTGTGGCCGCGCAGCCAAAGGCTCGATGCCGATCGCACGCCCGAGATCGGCGTGGCCGATCTCGCACCGCTCGCGCTCGAACTCGCGGCGTGGGGTTCGGATGATCTGCGCTGGCTCGATCCACCGCCGCCCGGTGCGCTGGCGCAGGCGCGCGACCTGCTGCGTGCGCTCGGCGCACTCGATCCGGCGAACCGGGTCACGCCATTCGGACGCCGGGTAAATGCGTTCGGCGCGCATCCGCGGCTCGCGGCCGCAGTGCTGCGCGCTGATGCGGAACATCGTGCGCTCGCCTGTGACGTCGCCGCACTGGTCGAGGCGCGCGATCCGCGGCGCGGAACCTCGGGACGCAACGATGACTTCCGCTCGCGCATCGACGCGCTGCGGGCCTGGCGAACGGCGGGCCAATCCGCGCAAAGCCGGGCCGACGGCGACCCCGCAGCATTGGCCGAAATCGCACGGTCCGCCGAGCACTGGCGACGTCTGGCGGGGGCGCGGGAAGTGGCCGGCGCCGGAACCGGTGATGCGAGCGCCGCGGGCGCGGTGCTGCAGTTCGCGTTTCCCGATCGCATCGCCCATGTCGATCCGGGCGATCCGCGCCGATACGTCCTCGCCAACGGCCGTGGGGCGCGGCTCGGCGAGGACAGCAGCCTCGCCGGTCAGCCGTGGCTGGTCGTCGTCGAATTGCGGCACGAGCAGCGCGACGGCCTGATCTGGAGCGCCGCTCCGGTCGACGAAGCGGCCATCGTGGAGGCATTTCCCGGCCGGTTCGTTTCGGGGCGCGTCGTGCGGTGGAATCGTGATCGGCATGCGGTCGAGGCCTTCGACGAACGGCGCTTTGACGCGATCGTCCTTGTGCGCAGCAGCGTTCCGGTGCGGTCCGGAGATGCCCTCCCGGGGCTGCTCGACGCGGTGCGCAGCGAAGGGCTCGACGTCCTGCCGTGGAATGACGCGGCTCGCCAGTTGCGCGCTCGTGTGCGGTTGTTGCGGAAGCTGGAATCGTCGGCAAGTCTGCCGGACTGGTCCGACGAAACCCTGCTTGGCACGTTGGAAGACTGGCTGGGGCCGACCCTCGCCGGCAAGCGTTCGCTCGCGCAGTTGACGGAAGCGCAGCTCACGCACGCCCTCGAAGCGGCGCTCGGTCACGCTGCACGCCGCCTGCTGGCAGTGCAGGCGCCGACGGCCTGGCGGGTGCCGAGCGGGCGCGAGTTGCAGATCGACTACATGCCGGACGCGGGACCGGTACTGGCCGTCAAGTTGCAGGAGCTGTTCGGTCTTGCCGATACGCCGCGCATCGCCAATGGCCGCGTGCCGCTGACATTGCACCTGCTGTCGCCGGCCGCGCGTCCGGTGCAGGTCACCGAGGACTTGCGTGGATTCTGGGAACGCACCTACCCCGAAGTCCGCAAGGAATTGAAGGGTCGTTACCCGAAGCACCCGTGGCCGGAAGACCCGTGGACCGCGACCCCGACGCACCGCGCAAAGCCGCGACGGCCGTAGGGAGGGTCCTGTCCCGCCAAGGGCCCGCCGCCGCGTTCGCGTGCTAGGCTTCCCGTGCCATCAGCACAACCCGAAGGATGAGTCCATGTCAGATATGCATCGTGCGCGCTGTTTCTGCGGCGCAGTCGAAGTCGAACTCTCCGGCGCTCCCGCAGCGATGGGCTACTGTCATTGCGAATCTTGCCGGCACTGGTCGGCGGGGCCCGTGAACGCCTTCACCCTGTGGCCCAAGGATGCAGTGCGCTTCGTCAAGGGCGAGGACCAGCTCGGCAGCTATGCGAAGACGCCGGCCAGCGTTCGCCGCTGGTGCAGGACATGCGGCGGCCACGTGTTGACCGACCATCCGAACTGGGGGTTGGTCGATGTCTACGCGGCGGTGATCGACGACTTCGATTTCAAGCCCGGCGTGCACGTGCACTATCAGGAAACCGTGCTCCCGCTCAAGGACGGCTTGACCAAGATGAAGGACTTGCCGAAGGAAATGGGGGGATCTGGCGCCGCGGTGGGCGAGTAGCCGGCTTTCACCGGACTCCGCCGGCGCGCGCCCGATTGTCGGCGCATCGTTTCGGACCATCGGGGGGAAATCGGGGTCAGGCTCCACGTCCCGTGGGGTCGGTGCGCCGTCGGCGTGCCGGGAGTCGGAGCGTCGCCGCCTTCGTATGCGGCCGGATTGGCAGTGCGCTGGTCGTCGGTTTGGCGCGACGAAGCCGCCTATCATCCGTTGCTGCATCGTCATGCAGGTGGGGAGTCGTCATGTCCGGATTGGCAAGGGGAACGTTCGAGGTCAAGCTCCAGTCGATGGCATTCGAGGGCGCCGAACCCCGATGGAAGCTCGGCCGGTCGTCGATCGACAAGCGGATCTCCGGTGACCTTGTGGCGACGACGAGGGGCCAGATGATCAGCGCGATGACCGATACGAAAGGATCCGCTGGCTACGTGGCCATCGAATGGGTTACCGGCACGCTGGCCGGGAAGCGGGGCTCATTCGTCCTCCAGCACAACGGCATCATGACGCGCGGCGTGCCCTCGCTCACGGTGGTGGTCGTGCCCGACTCCGGTACCGATGGTCTCGCGGGTCTCGAGGGCGAGTTCAGGATCATCGTCGAGGGCGGCCGGCACGGCTACGAATTCAGCTATCGCTTGCCGGCCGTGGCGAAGGCCTGATGGACGCGGGATTCGCCCTGCCGGGGCGGTGCCGGTGATGCCGGAGGCATTGCAGACCGATCGCCTGCTGCTGCGTCCGTTCACGCTGGACGACGCGCCGGAGTTCTGGCCGCTGGTCTCCGATCCCGCGGTCCTCCGCTACACCGGGGAAGAGCCCCAGACGCTGGAAGGAGCGCGTCGGATCCTCCGGGAGCGCCCGCTGCGCGACTATGCGGTGCATGGCTTCGGACGCATGGCCTGCGTCGAGCGGGACTCGGGGCGGCTGGTCGGCTTCAGCGGACTCAAGTATCTCGAGGATCTGCACGAAGTGGATATCGGCTATCGCTTCCTGCCCGCGTGCTGGGGAAAGGGCTACGCCACGGAGACGGCCCGTGCGCTCATTGCGCACGGGGCGCAGCGGCAGGGCATTGCACGGGTCATCGGCCTTGTGCACCCCGGGAATACCGCGTCCGTCAACGTGCTGCTGAAACTCGGTCTCGTGTTCGAGCACAAGGTGCGACTCGACGATTTCCGGTTCGCCCTGGACCTGTATGCGCAGGCTGGCACGTCGCCGAACGATTCGTTCAGGCCGGACGCGCTTCGCGCACCGGAGTGAATGCACCGGGCGCGGCGGTTGCGGGTAGAGTACTCGCCCCTCGACACGCGGAGAGGGGCATGCGCATGGCGCAGCATGGTTCCTTTAAGGATGCTCTGATTATCAGAGCATCCTCAAGGCCGGGAAGACTGGCCCGATGGTCGGTGGGTTTGTGTCGGTTCGGTGTCGGAGTCAATGATTGCAACGTCCTCGATCTTCCCGGCGCGTCGGGTCCGAATCCTCGTTCCGGCACTGCTGGCCGCCATCGCGTGGCTGGCGGTGCTGTTGCAGTTGTACCTGTCGGTGGTACGTGCACTCGGCAACGGCAAGTCGGCGATCGACGGCATCGTCGTGTACCTCGGTTTCTTCACGGTGCTCACGAACATCTTCGTGGCGCTGGTCGCGAGCGCGGGCGCACTCGGCAAGGGCGACCCCGCGGCTTCCCGGTGGTACCGGCCGCCGGTAGTTGGATGCGCGACCACCGCGATATTGCTCGTCGGGATCGTCTATCACTTCGTCCTGCGCCACGTCTGGTCGCCGCAAGGGGCGCAATGGGTGGCCGACGCGCTGCTGCACTACGTCGTGCCGGCGGGAGCCTTGCTGCACTGGCTGGCCTACCGCGAAGCCGGGCGCATCGGCTGGCCGGCGCCGCTCGCGTGGTGCATCTATCCGGCGGCATACTTTGCCTATGCCCTGGCGCGGGGCGCCATCCTTGGTTCCTATCCCTACTCGTTCGTCAACGCCGCAACGCTTGGTTACCCACGCGTGCTGGCCAACGCACTGGGCTTGCTGGCCGGGTTCCTGATCCTCGGTTACGCCGTGGTGGGCGTGGCCCGCCTGATGGCCGGTGGACGCGCCCGATGAAGGCGCATGCCGTCCGCGGGGCCCGCGCGATCGACGATGGTGACTTGCGGCACTCGGCAGCACATTCTGCATGCCGTATGACATCGGCGTGAACTCGAGTGGACACCCGTGATCGCCACCACGCTGACCTTCGTTGCCGCCGCCGGACTCGTCGCGGGTCTGGCCGCGCTCGGGCCACGCAAGGCGGCCTACCGCGCGTTCCGGCACACGATCAGTGAACTTGGGGAGACCGGGGCCCGTGACCAGCACTTCGTCGCGTTCGGCTTGTTCCTGCCGGTGGGGCTGGTACTGCTGGCCGTTGCCGGATTGACGTTTCCGGCTGCACCCGCGGTCGGTGCGCTGGCACTCTGCGTCGCGGTCGGGTATGTCGGTGCCGCATCGTTCCCTTGCGACCCCGGCTCACCCTGGTCCGGTTCCCCGCGGCAGGCGATTCACAACATCGCCGGCGCGGTGGAATACGTGGGCGGCGGATTTGCGTTGATGACCATTGCCCGGGAACTCGGGCAGCCCTTCAAGGCTGCCGGCTTCGTCGTCCTCGCGGCGGCCGTTGGCCTGTCCGTGGTCCCGGCGAATCTCGGTCGTGGCATGCTGCAGCGAGTCGCGGAAGCCTGCCTGTTCGGCGGGCTTGGGCTGGCGTGCTGGCATCTCGAATCCGTGGCGTAACCAAAGGAAGGAACCGGCCGGGCGCGTCGAGCACACCGATTCCAGGGATCGCTGCTTCGACACAGCCGTGCGGGTACCTGTCGAACTGAAGCCGATGGCTGCCGGGGCGGCATCCGGGGAGGGAAAGCATGAGAACCCGTCGAATCGTGAAGCAGAAGACCGGCAGGCAGGCCGCAAAACCGATTCGCTACAAGGCCCTGCGCGTTGACGCGACCATCGAGTCGGCGCAGCACACGATCGAGCGGAAGCTCAAGCTTCCACCCGGATCCGTCAAACTCGTGTATCCCAACGGACGCAAGGCGCGAAGCGACGCGACCGTTGGCGCGCTTCTGCGCCATTGGCGCGGCTCCTCGTGGTAGCCGACAACCAAACGCCGGGTGACCCATGCGTTCCTTCGACAACATGACCGCCTTTCGCGTGCTGTTCGTTGCCGCCAGTTGCGGTGGGCTGGCGTCGTGCGCACCGATACCCGCGACGAACGGTTCCGCATCACCACGCGAACAGGTGTTCGCGACGGAGCGCGGCTTTGCCGCGACCATGGCACACCGGGACCTCGCGGCGTTCGGGGGTTTCATCGACGACGAAGCCGTGTTCCTCGGCGGCGCGGAACCGCTGCGCGGCAAGGACCGGATCGTCGAATCCTGGGCCCGCTACTTCGATGGGGATGAGGCGCCGTTTTCGTGGGAGCCGGATCAGGTGGAAGTGCTCGCGTCGGGGATGCTGGCCTTCAGTTCCGGCTTGGTGCGAGGTCCCGATGGCCAACCGATCGCCCGTTTCAATTCCATCTGGCGGCAACAGTCGTCCGGAGCCTGGAAGATCGTGTTCGACAAGGGCAGTCCGCTGCCGGCGCGGCCACGGGAGTCTTGAGGACGCCCTGGGGCGCATCGATGCGACACCGGCCGTCACGTCCGACCAGGCTGGATTGGGCCGGGCGCAGCGAATGATCCGGATCCTTCCCGGCTGAACGCCGCTACATCCGCCCGGGTTCCAGCGGTCGTTGCCGGTGCATGACCGCCCATTCGGCGTGCTCGGCGAGCGCGGCTTCACCGAGCGCACGCAGGATGTTGCGCTGCTCTTCGGGATCGTCGGTACTGTCGAGCTGCGTGCGTGCATCGGTGAAGATGTGCCGCATGAAGCGATACTGCTTGATCAGCTCCTTGTCGGCCTTGCGGAACGCGTAGGCCTCGCGCACAGCCGCGGCCACCGAGAACACCGCCATCAGCACGATCAGGTAGTTCTTCGCGTCGGCGGACAGGCGGTAGGCGAACACCGCCAGCACCACGCTGATCGCGATGCCGGCATACAGCGCGACCGCGCCGACCAGTTCGGTGATCCGGTGCGTGTGCTCGCGTTGCAGCGCCTTGTACCGGTAGTAACCGAGCTGCCCGACGTGACCCTTGCCGCCGACCCACTCCCGGATCACGCCGTGCACGTCGCCTTCGCCGCGGGGCTCGGGTTCGCCGAGGCCGGCGGCGCGCATCATGTTCCGGACCCAGCCGAGCTCGATGTCCTGCTTCTGCAGCAGGCTGTCGTGGGCGAACTCCGGATCATTGGTCAACGAAATGCCGGCACGTCGCCAATAACCCTGGACGCGCAGCCCCTCCGCCAGCGCGCGGTAGTCGAGGTACTTGCGATGCCATCCCCGCCGCTGCGCGATCGTGCTGATCACGATGCCGATGATGAAGAGCAGCAGGAACACGTAGATCATGTAGTTCTGCGCGGAGAGGTTGTCATACACCGCGAACGCGATGGCCATCAACGCCGCCACGGTGTAGGTCACGCGCATCGCCAGCATCACGCGCCGCTGGAAGTGCATGGCCAGCCAGTCGGCGGCGTGGAACAGCGCGCCGATCGAGCCGACGCGCTCGCCATCCGCGGCGGCAATCTCTTCGCGGTACTTCACGGCATCGGCGTTGAACCCGTCTGCGTGTTCGAACATCGCACGGAAATCCCGCGGCATCGGCGCATCCGGCGCGCCGACCTCGCTGCCGTTGCGCCAGATCGTCTGTCCGGGCTGCAGCGGCGCCTGTGGCGCGCCGTCCGGTATGTCGCGCGAGCACACGAGATGGCACACCAACCGCTCGTCGCCGCCGCCGAGGCGTGGGAACGTGCGGCGCGATTCGACGTGGCCTGGCATCGCCCCGCCGAGGTAATACGCCACCACTTGAGCGGTGCCGCCGAGCCGCTCGGATGGCTTGCCGTCCCAGATCGCGAGCAGCACCTGGCAGTGCCGCGCAACGAACGCGCCGGCCTGGGCGTACTGGCGGTCGCGTTCGACGCCGGGCTTCGCGATGTCTTCCGGTGCATGGCCAGGAAGCAGCGGCAACGGGATCACGTGGGCCTGCGCGCACAGGGCATCGAAAGTGGCGCGTGTCCCGGCGTCGACGAAATCCTGCGCGTAGACGTCCTTCGGCAACGGCAACGGCGCGATCAGCCGCGCGCCGAGCTTCAGGCCTTCCTCGGCGACCCATTGATCGCCGCCTTCCGCCAACGGCGACAGCACCGCCAGCGGCGAGTGCGGGAATTCCCGCTGCAGGTGGGACAACAAGTCCCGCACGCGCTGCCGGATCGCCTCGACCTCATTCGCCGGAACGTTGCGATGACTGGTGACACCGACGACGAGGGGTGTGGCGATGGCGTTCAATCAGCGTTCCCCCGATTCCGCACCGCCGGCATTATCGCGTCACTGGCGCCGTTGTCGTTGGGCTTCGCGGTGCTCAGCCCAACCTGCGCGCTCGTCGCACCCGGCTCGGCACTTATCGTCTTTCCCGCGCAGGCGGGAATCCAGGTTCCTATTGGTCGAAAAAGCGGGCTGGCAGTGTTCGAACCTCCAGCCAGCCCGACGATTTCAAGGTTCGTGTCGGTTGCCGGGCTTCGCGAGGCTCAGCCGAACCTGCGCGTACAGCCCAACCGACGCGCTAGTTGTTTTTGATCTTCGGGTCTTTCAGCACGTCGATCACCGGCGGATCGGTCGGGTCGCTCGGCACCATGCAGGCGAACGCATTGCCGCCAAGGCACGCCATCAACTGGTGCAGGTAAGCGAGCGTCGAGCCGGACGATCCGGCGGTCGCGGCGTTCGCGACGCCGACGCTACCGGCCAGCAGCAGCGCGATCAGCAGGGGGGGGCGTTGTGAATTTCCGCTTCATGTTGCTCTCCTTGGTCGAATGCGGCGGGATTGCCGCGGTGTAACGGTGGTCATTGGGCTTGCGATCCATGACCCGGAGCGTGCAAGCTACTACCTGTTCTTGATCTTTGGGTCTCCCTGGATGCCGCCAAGCGAAACTGGGTTCGTCACGCACGGGTGACCGTTGACGGTGGCGCACAACTTGTAGGTCCAGTCGCCTGCGGTTGAGGAGCTATTGTTGGTGTCCTGGATCTTGATCTGGGTATCGCCAACGGTGAGGCCGGAGAAGATGCTGCCCGCCGGTTGCGTACGGGTCGTCCAAGCAAAGCCCGGGGGTGTCGACTGCTGGGTGTTGAAGGATCCCTTCTGTTGCGCGTTGAGTACCAAGTTCCATTCGATGGTCTGAGCCGATGAGGACACATCGACATTGGTGACGTTGTTGACGCTGTTGCCGTTGACTACCAGCGTCCATGGATCGCTGCTGTTTTCCTGAACGGTGACGGGAACGACGATGTTGCCTCCGGGGTTGGTCATGCTGTTCTCCTTGGGTTGCGATGAAGGTTACGCCTACTGGCGCGACGTTGCCGGTGGCGGCGGGGCGTCGCCGTCGCCCCTCGCGGCCGCCAGCAGCTTGGCCTGAAATTCCGGATTGGGCGGGTAGTCGATCCGCGCGCGGCGCAGGACATCGACCAGCGCGCGGTCGCGATAGCCACTTGTCCAGAGTTGCTTGATCAGCGGTTGCGCGTCGGCACTTCGCCCTAGCGCCAGCAGCGCTTCGACTTGCAGCGCCAGCAGCCGTGGATCGTCCTTGCCGGCCTTTTGCGCCCGCAAGGTTTTCAGGGCATCGTCGCGAAGTGTTTTCGCGGCTTGCGCATCCGCGAACACGTCCGCCAACAGCAGCTTGGCGGTCATCGTGGCCAGCAACGTGTCGCGATCGTCGGGATTGCCCGCCAGCATCGGTTCGAGCGTTCGCAGCGCAGGTTGTGCCTTTGATCGTGCCAAGTCACGCTGGCCCGCAGCATTTGATTCCGCCGCCTGTTCGGTCAGCGCGCCGGCGAGGTCGCCCTGCCAGTAGCGGTTGCTCGGGTCCTTCTTGGCCAGCGTCGCAAGGATCGACAAGGCGCGCGTCGTCAGGGCGTTGGCCGCGGTGTCATCGCCGCTCAAGCGTTTCAGGCGCGCCAGTTGTGTCGCGTACAACGCGACATCGTCCTGAAAGTCGGTCTGCGCGGGGTCGAACTTCATCAACTCTTCGGCCATGTCGACCGCTGCCTGCAGGTCGCGAATCCCCCCTTGCAGGTCACCGGCAAGCGCGAGGGTGCGGCCGAGGATCGCGCGTACCCGCAGCACGTTCTCGCGCTGCCGGTTGTCATTCGGCGTCCGCAGGGCCAGGCGAGTTTCGATTGCGTCGTCGGCACGATAATCGGCGACGGCGGTGGCGAGATCGCCGCGTTGCAAGGCCATCTTGCCGAGACTGTTGTGCGCGTCACCCAGATTCGAGGCGTAGTCGGTACTGTCTGGTTTCAATACAACGAGTTCACGAAAAAGTGAACGCGAGCGTCGGTATTCTGATTCCGCGGCATCGAACTGACCGCGCGCCTCGTCCAGGTGCCCGAGGTTGCTCACAACCGTCGCTCGTTGGTACAGCAGATCAGCTTCGTCCTTTGCACGTGCTTGTGGAGCCGGTAGCGTCTTCAGCGCGGCTTCAAATTCCTGCTGCGCCGCGTCCAGTTTGCCTTGGTTCCAGTGGACCAAACCGATGTAAGCGAGGGTGCGTGAGTACGCGACTTGCCGGACGACGTCGGCCGGCGCTTTCGCCGCCAATTTTGACGAGATCGTCGTGGAGGCCTGGAATGCCTCCAGCGCGCCGGGCAATTGGCCTTGGGCCAAGCGCACGTCCCCGATCTTTTCCAGCGCCTTGGCACGCTGCGCCAGCGCCGTATCGGTGACATCGGTCGTCGGCAGCGACTTGAAATACGCCATCGCCTTGTCGTCGACCGCCTGCATGATGTCGACGCGAGCTAGCTGTGTGAGCTTCTCGTTGAGATCGCCGAGCATGAAGCCGACCAGATCCTCGGCCTGCTTCTGGCGCCGCTCGGCGGCCTGCTGCGCGATGACGGCTTGCTGTTGCGCGATGACGGCTTGGTGACGCGAGATCAACGCGTACACGGCCAGCACACTGGTGATCGCCATCACCGCGACGGCCAGCGCCGCGATCGCGGTCAGGCGGCGTACGCGGCGTTGCTGCTCGCGCTGCTTCAGCGCATCGAAGCCGACGCCGAGCATGCCCGCGACCAGCTTCAGCTTGGCGTTGGCCTTGCCGTCCTTGCCGGGGCGGGCGTCGGCAGCGATGGGCTCGGTGCGCTCGTCCGTCGGTTGACCCTTGGCATCGAGCTTGAAACGCAGCGCGGGGCAAAAGCATTCCTCCGCTGCGCGGCCGGGAATTTCGCTCGCATCCGGTTCGCCCTCGAC
The DNA here is from genome assembly GCA_046347015.1 of Lysobacterales bacterium. Taxonomy (GTDB): domain Bacteria; phylum Pseudomonadota; class Gammaproteobacteria; order Xanthomonadales; family Rhodanobacteraceae; genus Dokdonella_A. The sequence goes on from JAXMHA010000009.1 coordinate 56,767, forward strand.
GATCAGGCAGAAGATGCGCTCGGCGCGGCCCATGCTTTTGTACGCCAGCACCTCCTCGTTGACCCAGCGCGAGGTGGCCGAGGCCGGCGAGCAGATCACGATCAGGTTCTCCGATTGCGCGAGCGCGGCGTTGATCTTGCTGCCGAGCTCGGGCGAGCTCGACAGTTCCTCGCGGTCGCGGAACACCGGATTCAATCGGCGCGGGATCAGGCCCACTTCGGTCTGCCTGCCAACCAGCCGCGAGGGCACGCGATAGGTTTCAAGCGCCTTGTGCAGCCAGTCCGCGCACGCCTTGTCGCGATGGCTGTAGCTGATGAAGGCGCGATAGGTGAATTGCGGACCGGATGGCGACTCGGACACGCGACACCCCTTGCCGGAAACCCGATCGGGGAACGCTCGTCGAGGCTGGCCGGACCGAGGGTCGACTTCCGGTGCGGCAGTCGTGGCGGGCCGAGCGAGCCTAGCACCCGGATTGATCCAAGTCATTTTCCGGCCGCTGTCGCTGTTGCCGGCGCTGTGCGAAGCTTGCGTCCGAGCCGCCCAAGGCCCTTGGCGCCGGCGCGGCCTGCCTGAAGCGTGCCAGGGGAAGCGCATGATCGATGTCCGGCGTGACGTACCGCTGCGAACCGAAGACGTGATCCGGGTATTCGATGATTCGGGGCTGATCCGGCCGACGGACGATCCCGATCGCATCACGCGGATGTTCGCGGCGTCGAACCTCGTGGTGTCGGCGTGGGATGGCGGCGTTTTGGTCGGTGTCGCGCGTGCGTTGACCGACTTCAGTTATTGCTGCTATCTGTCCGACCTGGCGGTCGCGAAGTCGCATCAGCGGCAGGGCGTCGGCAAGCGCCTCGTCGACGAAGTGCGGCACGCGATCGGTGAAGGATCGACGCTGATCCTGATCGCGGCGCCCGGCGCCATCGCGTACTATCCGAAGCTCGGATTCGCGAAATCGGAACGCGCGTACGTGCTGCAGCGAACGCGCTGACCGGTTGCAAGGGAGCGCCATGTACATCCCGAGGGTCAACGCAGTCACCGATCTCGCGACGTTGCATGGCCTGATCGAAGCTCACCCGCTCGGAAGCTGGGTGGCGATGCGCGAAGGCGAACTCGTCGCCAACCACATCCCGTTCCTGATCGACCGCTCACGCGGGACATTCGGGACACTGGTCGCACATGTCGCGCGTGCGAACCCGATCTGGCGCGAGTGCCTGACGCCGGCGCCGTCGCTGGTGGTGTTCCAGGGCGCCGATCAATACATCACGCCGACCTGGTATGCCGACAAGCGCGAGCACGGCAAGGTTGTCCCGACGTGGAACTACGTCGTCGTTCACGCGCACGGCACGCCGGTGGTCATCGACGACAAGGACTGGCTGCGGCGCCACGTGAACCAGCTCGTCGATACGCACGAATCACGCGAGCCGGTGCCGTGGAAGGTGTCGGACGCACCACGCGACTACGTCGAGCGCGAACTCGGTGCGATCGTCGGCATCGAGATCCCGATCGATCGCCTGACCGGCAAGTGGAAGGTCAGCCAGAACCGGTCGGATGCCGACAAGCGCGGCATCGTCACCGGATTGCGTGCGCGTGGGGACGAGCGCTCGCGCGAGATGGCGGACCTGGTCGCGGCCTGCGCAAGGCCCGCTGCCATCGGTGGCACCGACGCCGGCGTGGCGACGCTACCGGCTCCGGTGATTTCATCCGCGATCGCGCAACTGCGCACGACCGACCTTGACGCGTCGATCCGGTTCTACACGGAGGTTCTCGGCCTCGTGGTGGATTTCGTCCACCGGGATTTTTACGCCGGCATCCGTGCGGGCCGGCAAGTGTTCCACCTGAAGCGTGTCGATGCCCCGGATCGGTCGATTGCGGAAGTCGCTGCCGACCACCACTTCCATCTCTATCTCGAAACAGCAGGCGTCGGGGAGGTGGCCGCGCGGTTGAAGGGACTCGGCGTGCCGCTGGTCGAAGACGTGCACGACACGTCGTGGGGAACGCGCGAGATCGTCATCCGCGACGACCAGGGACACACGCTTTACCTCGGCGAACCCATCCGTTGATGTTCCCCGTCCTCGGTGGCAGCCACCGATTGGGCGGCTGCCACGCGGCGCATTCGTCAATGCCCCACCGAGATCACCGTCGGCGGCGTCGTCGGCGACGACGAACCCTCCTGAAGCAGTCGCAGCTCCCAGCCGCCGCCGGGCGCCAGGTTGAACGAGTTCACCATGCCGGCGATCAGGCCGCTGCCATCATCCAGCGGATGCAGCGCGCGGATGCCGTAATTGTTGATGTCGCCGAGTCCCGAATAGTTCTCGTTGACCGCAGGCGAATCGGAAGAGTCGAAGCGCCACAAGTCGGCGCCGGCCTCCGGCTGCCCGGCCGGCCCTTGCCGGCCTGAAGCGTCCTGTGTCCCGATGAACAGGTGACCGTCGAAAACGGCCATTCGCCACGTGTACAGGTTGCCGCGATTGCCGAACCCGGACGGCCCGTACAGCGGCGTCCAGCCCGTTGGCTGCATCGCGAACGTCTTCGGGGCGCTGCAGCACGCCGGCAATTCACTTTCACCGTACAGCAACTCGACCTCGCGTGTGTTCGGATCCTCGAGGTTGCGGCCGCGCCAGACCGACGTGCTGCGGTAAATTCCGTTCTTGAGCGCCTGCAGTTCCTGGTTGTTCTGTGGCATGCCGAAGCAGAACGAGTACGTGCAGGTCTCGTGGATACCGAATGCCGGGGGCGTCTGCAGGTGGATCGTGCCCCAGTACAGCCAGCCGTCGTAGTACGCGACCGCACCGCCCGAGTAACCGTAGCGTGCCGTGATCCGGTCAGGATCGTACTCGAGGGGTGTCCACACCTGCTGCCAATTGTTGATGTCATTCGACGTCAGGCCGCCTTGCGGAATCACCGGACTGATCCAGACGCCGGCGACTCCCCCGGTGCCGCGCTGGATCGGCACCGTGGACACGGCAAGCCGGTCCTGGCCGTCGGCGTCGATGTACTTCGTGATGTTGGCGACGTCGGCCGTCACCTGGCCGACTTCCGTGAAGCGACTGCACCAGTTGGCCGCCAACGGGGCCGACCCGGGCGGGCTGTTCCAGCGCAGCACGGCGCCGTAGCTGTTGTTGCCGAGGCCGACGTAGAGGACGCCGTCGACGGCGCTGAAGCCGCGAACGTAGTTGTAATCGGTGCGCGCGCACGAGCCGAGGAACTGCCCGGTGTCGGCGCGAAACGCGAAGAAGTTCGCGCTGGCGCTGTTGAGGCTGGGACCGGCAAGGAACACGTAGTTGCCGATCGTCCCGGCGCCCCGAAGGCCAAGCGTGTTTTTCAGCAGGAGCGGGCTGTTGACCTGTACTTCGGCCAATTCGCCGGTGCCGAGATCCCACGTGTAGATCCTCGGCGGCCGCCAGTCCCCGAAGAAGGGCGGAAAGCCGGGATTCTCCCGCACTTGTTCGGCGAGGCCGTACTCGCAGACCAGGTCGGAGTTCAGGATGGGATCGATGTCGGTCCGATTGCCGGAGACCAGGCAGAAACCGTTGGCGAGCGTCCCGAACCAGAGCTTGCCGTTCGCTTCGGTCAGGCTCCAGATGTACGACTGGTTCGCCTTCGGCTGGCCGACCAGACAGGTGCCGTCCGGATTGATCGGCGGGTAGTCGACGCCGAGGCCGTCGAAACATTCGTCGGGCGCGACCTGCCACAACAATTGATTGATGGTCAGTATCGGTTGCGGGACCGGAACCGCCAGCGCATTCGCGGCCACCGACGCGACCACTGCGGCAAGAACACGAACCACGGTGCCGCGCGTGCGTGCGCGGTCAATCGGATGCTGAGTACGCATGCAACCCTCTCGTCGGCCGCTCCCCGCTGCGTGAATGCGGCGGTGATCGCTCATTTCCGTCTCCTGGAGCCGGACGTTCGATCGACCCGGCTGCCCCCTGTCGACTGCTCGTTGTGCGCAACGACTCCCGTCGTGCGACGGTCACGAGTATACGGTGCCGGTCCGTTGTCGAGGTTCAGGAACCGTTGGCGGCGGAAACCATCAGGTGCCGACGGCCACGTCCGGGGTGCTGCGGCGCAATAGCCGACCGGCTGTCCGCACGCTGCGCATCACGGCGGCTTTCGATCGATCGACGGCAGGGTGAACCCCCACCGGGCCCGGCGGCAAGCCGAGCCGGCGGAGGCCGGCGTTGAAGCAATGGGCGTCGGTGCGGCGGTCGGACCCGGCCGTGCGGAACGTGAACGCAAGCGAGATCGACAGGCCCGACAACGTATGCACGCGATGCGGCGCGATAAACGGGTGGTGCACGCCGAGACCGGGTTCGAGCTCGAAGCGCATCGCCTTGGCTTCGATGGCATCGCGGTACGGGGGGCGGGTTCCGACATGCGCCAGCAGCAGGTCCCGCTCGGCGGCCGACATCACCTTGTCGTCGGCCGGATCCCACAGGTACGCGGTCTTGCGGCCGCGGACCTGCAGCAGGAAATTCATCTCCCGGTCCATGTGGTACGGCGTGACCGAATCCTGCGTCGAAATGAAGACGTAAGTCGAAAACCACGTGACGCGGTCGTCGTACGGTTCGATGGCTGCCGCAATCTCGCCGAGCAGGTGTTCGATGACCGGGCGCATCTCCGGGTCGAGTTCGGGGTTGTAGATGCACAGGTACGCCTGCAGCTCCTCGAAGCGCTCCAGCGTGTCGGCCATCGTCAGGCCGTGCCGGAAGCGGGCGTAGGAGGTGTCGAAGTCGGCGTCACCCGGGATTGCGCCGACCCGGAACTGGATTTGCCGCGGCGCCATTCGCCGGCACAGCGCGAACAGCGCATCGCGCCCGAACATCGGGTGTTCGGCGAGCCGGTGCCGCAGCAGGAACGGCCGGCGGTTGTATCCGTCGCGCAAGGCGCCGGAATCGAACTCGAGCCACGGATCGGCGCGGAGCCGGCCTTGTCGCAGCAGCTCGCGATGTTCGTCGGCGGTCAGGAATCGTCCCAGCATGTGTCCCACCTGGCAATCGCCCGCTCGCCGCCATGGCAGTGGCGGGCCCCGAGGCCATTCTTGCAGGAATCGCGCCGAGCGCGGCCGGACCCGGGGTCGGGAAGGCTCCGGCCGATCGATACGGACCCCCGGGCCCGGTTACGCCATCGGCTTGACGCCGATCAGCCAGCCGTGGAGCCAGAACGCGAATACGCCCCACGCCAGGAGGCCGGCGGCAACGGCCAACGCATCGCCCGTGGCGGTGGCGGCCGGAACGGCAGTTCCGGCAAGCAGGTCACGCCGGCGCGAAAACGTGAAATCGGCCAGCGCCCAGGCGAGGAATGCGCCAAACAACACCACGTCGTGCAGATACCCGGTCGCCAGCAAGTGCCCGAAGGCCCACAACGCCGCGCCGGCCAGCATCGGGTGGCCAAGCAGTGCCTTCAGGCGGTTGCGCGGCACGTAGGTCGCGGCGATCAGCACGAATGCGACCAGCGTGAACAGCGAGTTCAGGTGCCTTGCCCACACGGGCGGCACGTACAGCAGCACGGGCGCGTGGCGGGCAAGGCCGAACCCGTACACGATCAGCACGAAGCCTGCGATTGACGCCAGCGAATACAGGCCCTTCCACGCATTCAGGCCGATTCGGGCCACCATGTGCGCACGCCAGTCCGGGGCCAACATGTGCACGGAATGCACGCCGAGGAACAGCGCGAGGCCGGCGATCAATACGGGCATGGCGAAAACCCCTCGTCGCGGATCGGGCGCGAGTGTCGCACGAACCGGCATGCCTGCGACCGCGCCGCGAGTCCCGGGACTGCCCCTGGCCGCCGCGCGCGCCGCCCGCGTTGCCGCCCGGGCGGCTTCGCATTTCCGCTACGGGGCGCCGAGGAAATCCTGCTTGCCGATCTGCGCGCCGGCAACGCGGAGGATGTCGTACGCCGTGGTGCAGTGCCAGAGCGGAAACCAGTGTCTTGCGTGCCCGAGTGATCAGCACGGCGCGGGTGTCGGTGAAATCGCGATGCTTCCATATCCGACCGAGGCAATCGCAATTGGTCTGTACCTGCAGGAGCGCCACCCGCGCTTCGTTCCACGCGATGCCGGTAGTCTCGTCGCGCCGGTTGCAGGCCACGAACAGCCACGGGTAGTGCGACTTCGGTTTCGCAGCGACTCCACGGTCGCGCAGCCACGCCCTCGGCAGCGGCCTCGATCAGGACCCGAGCATTGCCGTGCGTCGGCGTAGCGTGCCGGCCAATGGATCAGATCCTGCGCCTGTGCGTACGCGCGCTCGGCCGTTCCCAACAGCTCCAGGACTTGCTGCGACGGCGGCTGGGAAGCCCGCTCCTGACCGCAGCCGGTCAGGATCGTGACCTTCAGCCAACTTGCGGGTACAAGTTTCAGAAAAGCGCGCCGTTCCATGTTGGCCCCCTGTTGCCGGCGTGCCCAAGATGCTCAAGGGTTGTCGCAGCGATGCGGATCAAACCGGCCGCGGCAAGTCCTTCGCGGCGCTGACGATCGCCTGCGTTTCCACGCTCACGCGCGTGACGCGCGCGAGCAGGCTGATGACCTTGTTCTTGTAGTCGGCAAAGCGGTGGCAGGTGTTGAATTTCCGCGGAGACGCAGTCTTTCGGGGTCTTTCCTTGTACTGATCGAGGTGGATCCATTCGAGCGCGCTGCGGTTGCCGAGCTTGTAGTCCCAAGACCGGGCGGCACGCCGTTGAGCGTGGTCTCCGAATCCAGCGCAACGCTGCCGGTGTCCTTGTGTTCATTGCGCGCAGTATGGCCTTGGGCGCGGCGTTGCCCTTGCGCTTTTCTTGCCGGTACATCCACGCGCGAAAGCGGCCAGGGTTCGGATTTGATTCGTAGCCGATGTGCAGGTCCATCAACTGCGTGCCCCACTCGGCCCACTGCCAGAAGTTTCGGGGAACGGAATGCGCGGGAATTCGCGCTTGAGATTCCTGCGCGTACTTTCGCGGTAGACTGGATCGTGCAGTACGGCGTAGACGTAGTGGAAGATGTCCTTGCCTGGTGATCGCGCGCTTCTTCTCGTCATTCCGCGCGCGCGGGATCATGGGGGCTGTAGGGACGCCGAAGGAAATGGCGAAGCCGGCGGCCCGTCAGGGCGAGCCGCAGGATGCGTGGCGAGCATCCAGTGGGTTCGCCTTCGACGTGGTGCAGAAAGGCGCTGACCTCCGCCTTCGCGGGAGTGACGACGTTCTTGTAGTGATCCCGGAAACTGCTCAAGGCCCAGTCGGAGATGTTGTCGATGCGGTTGCCGCTGTCGCCGAATAGCGCCACAGCGCAACTTGCTGGTACGTTGCCGATTGACGAACCGAAATGCAAGTCTGCAACTCGGCCAGCAAGCACGACGTAAGCTGTTCGCGAGCCGATACTGCTTGAAGCAGATCGCGCGATTGGCGTCGCCGCGTGGAAACATCTGCTCTCTTGCGCCGCCTTCGTCAATGAACAGATCCGAGTCGTAGAGGAATGCGGAGTAGAGCGACGATATGAGGCGCGCACGATGCGGTCCGAAGCAAAGCTTTCATGCCGCGCCTGCGAATTCAACAGCGTCGCTTCAGATTGCGCGACCATTTGATGTCGCTGGAGAGTTCGGCATCCCGCTCTTGTGCGTCGTAGCGATCAATGAAGTAGCGCATCTTCTGCGACAGAGTGGCCACATCGTCGCAGTAGAGCCACGCGTCCCGATTGGTCGATACCCCCAAAGAAAACAACTTGAATATCGCCTTCTCCTGCGCCGGCTTCTTCGCGGCCTTCGCCGCCTTGGTCGCGACCGGGATCAGGGTGTCGAAGTCGCTGTCGGTCAGGTTCAGCCAGTTGTGCTTGCCGTCGGGTCGGATTTCCGTCATCCGCCTGTCGCGCAGGCGCGTGGAACTCAGAAAGTCGAGCTTTTCATCAGACTTTGCGTAATCACGCGCGGCGTCGTAGAAGATGCGGAATCCATGCGGGCCGTGCTTCTTGACGCAGAACCAGACCGCGATTCCGACGCGAATCTTGTCCTCGAAGATGTTGCCGGCTTCGCGGCGACGGCGCTCGCCACTGGTGCGCGCGTTGCCTTTGAGGTCGACAATCCAAACTTCGTTGAATTCCTTGGCCAGACACGCGCGAAAGCCATCGAACGTGCGCGCATCGATGAACGAGGAATTGCTGACGAACGCCACCACGCCGTTCTCGGCGATCCGGTCCGACGCCCAGCGGAAGAAGCGCGCGTACATGTCGTATAGCTTGGTCTTCTGCGCGGTGCTGGCCTTGATGTAGGTGTCCTTGATGCGCGCGTCGATGTCGGGGTATTCGCGGTTCTTGTTGTTGTCGTTCTCGTTGGCCTGGTTGGCGTTGTAGGGCGGGTTGCCGATGACGACGGAAATCTTGCGCCGGTTCTGGCGCTTGATGCGCTCGATGTTTTCCTCGCCGAGGCCGAACAAATCGCCGACGTGCTGGCCGGTGTAGCGGCGCAGTCCCGCGACGTTGTCGAGCGTATCGACGAAACACAGGTTCGGGTATTCGAGGTATTCGCCGCTGATTGCGGCATAGGTCGCCTCGATGTTCAGGTTGGCGACGTAGTACGGCAGGATCGCGACTTCGTTCGCGTGCAGTTCTTCCCGGTACTTGTGCTTCAACTTTGCCGGCTGGCCGCGGAAGTGTTCGAGCAGTTCGCAGATGAAGGTGCCGGTGCCGGCCGCGGGGTCGAGGATTTCCACGTCGCGATCGACGAGGTTGCGGCCGAAGTGCTGCTCGCACAGCCAGTCGGCCGATTCGATCATGAAGCGCACGATCTCGTTCGGCGTGTAGACCACGCCGAGGCGGTCGGCGGCCTTGGGGTTGTAGACCTTGTAGAAGTTCTCGTAGACGACCTTGAGGAAGGTCTGCTTCTCGTGGTGGTTGGCGATCTGCCCGGCCGAGCGGCGGATGGCGGCGTAGTAGGGCTCCAGCGCCTTCAGGGTCTGGTGCTTGGTGTTGCCGGTGAAGAAGGTCTGTTCGAGCTTGTACAGCTCGCGCGCGATGTTGTTGTCCTCGTGGTAGTTGGTGCCGGGGAACACCAGCGCGAAGATTTCCTCGGTGAGGACGTGCTGGATCAGGATTTCGCACACGTCGGCCTCAGAGAGCGACGGGTTGATCGATTCCTGCGCGTGCTTGAGGAACTTGTCCGCGGCGGCCTTGAACGTGGCGTTGCCGGTGTAGGCACGGTCGATCATGCCGCGCAGCGCCTCGCACACCGCCGGCAGATCGGCCTTGAATTGTTCGACCGCCTTGCGGAACTCGGCGATCTCCGGGCGCTCGTAGCCGAAGAACAATTCCAGCAGGCGTTGCAGGTTGTCGACATCGTCGACCGCGCAGCGCAGCACCTCGTGCCGGTTCTGGATCAGCACGGCCTCGCGGCTGTCATCGAAGATGATGTTGTCCTGGGGATAGCCGCGCTTGAATTTCGTCTCGATCTCGGCGTCGAGGTCGTCTTTTTCGTCCTTGGCTTCCCAGTAGCCAAACGGCAGGCGCAGGCCGTACAGCAAGGCGCCATCGACGTAACGGCGTTCCTTGGCCGGCGATTCGATTTCGTATTCCGGCACGAAGGTGAGGTCGTGCGCGCGGCCCCAACCCTTCAACAAATCCTTGAAGGCTTCGCGCACCACGCTCTCGCGGTGCGTACCGCCAAGCTGGCGCAGCTTGGCAAGCTCGGCGAGGTACTGCTGGATCAGCAGGCGGGGCATTCAGGTTCCCTGTTCACGGCGACGGGATTCCCGGCGCCGGTCCGCATGGTAACCCGCGAATATCAGGGTGCAGGCAACGAGGCGCTTTCGCCAGCAGGACTTCTGGCCAGCCTCGGGCGACGGGGCCAGCGAATGCCACGTCGCTGCTGCCGGTTCGCCGCTGTGGCACGGCGGCCAACGTGCCGTGGGCGATCTATTGCTTGCCGAGGAAATCCTGCTTGCCGATCTGTGCGCCGGCAACGCGGAGGATGTCGTACGCCGTGGTGCAGTGGAAGTAGAGGGTGGGGATCGTGTAACCGAGAAGGTAGTCCTGGCCGTTGAAGTCGAGTTCGCCACGGCGGGTCTTCATGTGGATGTGGCGGCCTTCGCTGCCATCGATCTGGTCTGCCCTGAAGCCCTTGACGTAGTCGATCGTCCGGATGATGCGGTCGCGGGCTTCGGCAAGCGTCTTCTCGTTGTCGGGGAAGGGCTTCGGCTCGACCCCCGCGAGGCGCGCCGCGCCGCGCGCACAGACGTCGCAGGCGATCTGGATCTGCTTCACCAGCGGGAACATGTCGAAAATCAGGCGTTGCTGCAGCAAGCCGTCGGGATCGGCCTTCAGGGCCGTCGCGTGTGCCTCGCCCTTGTGCAACACGTCGGCGAGGCTGGTCAGCGCGCGCACGAACACCGGCACGGACGCCTGGTACATGGAAATGGTCACGGAAATACTCCTTTTTCGAATGGGGCGCACGGTGGCATCGGCAACTGCCTTCGCAGCGCCGGTCCGCCGCGCGTCAGGCCACTGCCTTCGGTCCGCGCAACAGCCGGCCCGGCAGGTGGAGGACTGCCTTCAGCAGGTCGAGCACGCCATCGACCGCGATGCCGAGCAACCGGAACGGCAGCAGGACGAGCCACACGATCGGGTACAGCACCAGCGCCAACAGCGCGAGCGGCCAGCAAAACACCAGCAACAGCAGCCACAACAGGAATGTCAGCATGGTCGCGTTCCTCGGGCTTGGGCAGTGACGCGCCAACATGGGGGCGCCGCCCGCGTCGCAAAAGGGATTGCCGGCTCGTTACCCCTGGGCCGGCTCCGTCGCGCCGCGCACCATGCCGCGCGTCAACCGCACCGTCAGCGCCAGCGATGCCGCGAGGAGCAGCATGGCCAGCACGAACGCCACGCCTGGCAGATTCTTCACCGGCGCATGGTTGCTGATGAACAGTGCGAACAGGTTTGCGAACAGCGCCGGGCCGAAGATCCCGGCGAGGCTTTGCAGGCTCGTCAACGCACCCTGCAAACGGCCCTGCTCGCGCGGGTCGACCTGGTGGGTGACGATCGATTGCGCCGGCGGTCCGGCGAGCCCGCCGAGGCTGAGGAGCGGGATGCCGGCAAGGAACAGCCACGCAGTCGGTGCGAAGCCGAACAGTGCGTACCCGACCACGCAGAATGCGAGGCCGGCCAGCATCATCCTCCGCTCGCCCAATGACGGCAGCAGTTTGCGGACCAGCACGGCCTGGACGAAGCCGCTGCACAGGCCGACGAGGCCGAGCGTGTAGCCGACGACTTGCGGTCCCCATCCGTAGCGGTAATCGGTGTAGAGCACGTAGGTCGAGTTCAGTGAATACTGCGCCAGCGCGATCAGGAAGAACACCGTGGCGAAGCCCAGCACCTGCGGATACCGGCGCAGCAGCATCAACGAGCCGAGCGGATTGGCATGGCGCCAGTCGATGCGTGGACTGCGCCGATCCAATGGCAGCGATTCCGGCAGCACGAACCAGCCGTAGCAGAAGTTGACGAGGGCGAGTCCCGCCGCGACCCAGAACGGCAGGCGGATCCAGTAGTGGCCGAGGAAACCGCCCAGCGCCGGTCCGACGACGAAGCCGATGCCGAACGCCGCGCCCAGCAGGCCGAATGCGGCGGCGCGCTTCTCGCGGGGCGTGATGTCGGCGATGTAGGCATTCGCGGTGCTGAAACTCGCCGCGCACATTCCGGACACCGCGCGGCCGACGAACAGCAGCCACAGCACCGGCGCCAGCGCCATCACGATGAAGTCGATGCCGAGCCCGAAGCTCGAGATCAGGATCACGGTGCGCCGTCCGAAGCGGTCCGACAGCGCGCCCTGGATCGGCGAGCAGACGAACTGCATCAGCATGAACAACGTCCCGAAGCCGCTCGACCACACGGCCGCCTTGGCGATGCTGCCGCCCACCAGTTCGACGATCAGGTGCGGCAGCACCGGGATGATGATGCCGAACGCGAGCATGTCGATCGTGACCGTGACGAAGACGAAGATCGTCGCCGCACGGCGGCGCGGGTGGTCCAGGACTTCGGGATCACTCATGCGGGAGAGGGAACCGGGTGGCGCGGGGAGCGCAGGTGGAGGCGTCGCCGCCGTGCCCGCGCCGGTCGCCTAGCGCGCGGCGTCGATGTCGATGAAGCGCAGAAATTCGGCACGCGTGCGGGCATCCTCGCGGAACGAGCCGAGCATTTGGCTGGTCACGAGGGACACGCCGCGCTTGTGCACGCCGCGTGTCGTCATGCACTGGTGAGTGGCGTCGACGACGACACCCACGCCGCGGGGGTGCAGGACCTCGTCGATGCAGCTCGCGATCTGCGCGGTGAACTTTTCCTGCACCTGGAAGCGATGCGCGAACGCGTCGACCACGCGGGCGAGCTTCGAAATGCCGACCACCTTGCCGTCGGGAAGGTAACCCACGTGCGCGTGGCCGATGATGGGTGCGATGTGGTGTTCGCAGAAGGATTCGAACTGGATGTCGCGCAGCACGATCATCTCGTCGTAGCCGGCCACTTCCTTGAACGTGCGGCGCAGGTAGTCCTGCGGGTCCTCGTTGTAGCCGGAGAACCATTCCGAGTAGGCATCGACGACGCGCTTGGGCGTGTCGCGCAGGCCTTCGCGGGTGGGCTCGTCCCCGGCCCAGCGCAACAGGACCCGCACGGCGTCCATCGCCTGCTCGCGGGTCACCGGCGGCGAAGTGGGGCGCGCCGCGGCGCACAGGGACGGCATGGAGGGCTCGGACATGTCGGTCTCGCGGTTGGATGAACCCGCTAGTCTAACGCGGTCCGCGTAGCGGTGATCGCCGGAGACCCCTCGCGGTTGCCCGTGACCGCCCGCGATCGCTAGTCGAAGCCGCCGTCGAAGACCGGATCCGTCACGACCGCGCGCACGTTGGCCCACAACGCGTCCAGGTCCGGCTGGAGCTGGTCGTCCTGGCTGAAGGTGAAGAACACCGCGCCGACACCGGTGTCATTGTCGACCCACGGCGACGTCGCGAACTTGCCGGTGCTCGACACTTGCACCGCATTGCCATTGGCGTCGACGATGTCACGCCATTCGCCGTAGCCGTAGCCATAGGAATCCGGGTCGGGCGAGTAGATGATCGGCACCCCGTGGGTCTGGTCCTCCTGCATCCCGGCAATGCCGGCCGGAGACAGGAAGGACGTGCCGTTCCAGTAGCCGTGTTGCGCCACCATCTGCACCACGTAGCCGTAATCGACCACGGTGGACCGCACGCCACCGGCGATGTACGGATTCGGGACGGTGACGTAGGGCGGCGCGGTCGAACCGGACGCGTAATCGGTACGGGTCATGCCGAGTGGCGTCGCGACCTCCTCCTGGAAGATCTGGTCCCACGACTGGCCGGTCGCGATTTCCGCCATCCAGCCCCCGACCTGCATGCCGTTGCCGGTGTACGAGAACCGGGTGCCCGGCGGATACGTCAACGGTATTGACAGGATCTCCTGCGCGCACGTGGCCAGCGTGTAGTTGGACTGGTCGCCGAGGCACGGGTCGTCAGCCTGCGGGAATCCGGCGGTGTGGCTGAACAGCTGGCCCAGCGTGACGGGCAGCTTGTCCGCGGGGGCGTTGGGGATGTACTCGCCGACGGTGTCGCTCCAGCTCATCACGCCCGCTTCGACCAGGCGTTCGATCACCAGCGCCGACAGCCACTTGCTGGCCGAGGCAATCGGCAGCATCGTCGTCGGCACGTTCGCTCCGAAGTACTGCTGGGTGATCGTGCCGCCATCGCGCGTCACGATCAGCGCCGCCCCGGTGATCGTCGGGTATTCGGCCAGCAGCGACGCAATTTCCTGGGTAACCGGCGTGAAGTCGTAGTCGAGATCCGCATGGGCGAAACCGGGAACCGCCAGGCCGATCACGAGCGGCAGCACGCGCAGCGATCGCCGCGCCGCGGTGGCCGAGGCGGACCCGCCGCCACGGGTTTCCAGTGGCCGCGTTGCCGCAATGCGCGCAGCGCCGGACGACGACGAACATCCGGTCGTGGCGCCTTTCGGCAAAGACATCGGGAGACCTGCGGAAAACGGAACGAATGCCGGGTATTCGAACGCCAAACCGGCCGTGCTTCCGTGACCGGCGTCACGCGCGCCCGGACGCGGTCCAATGCCGATGCCACCGGTGGCAGCCGTGTTCAGGTGACGCGACAAAGGACCGCCTTCAGGTAGCGCGACTCGGGTACGCGGGCGAGCCACGGGTGATCGGCCCCGGCGCCGCCAACCTGCAGCACCTGCACTTCGCGGCTGGCATAGTGGGCTGCGCGCCGCAGCATGTCGAGGAACTGTTCCTCGCTGACGAGTCCGGTGCAAGAGCACGTCAGCAGCAGGCCGCCGGGTGCGACGACGCCGAGCGCGAGCTTGTTCATGTCGAGGTACTTCTTCAACGCCGGGATGACTTGTTCGCGATCACGCGTCATCTTCGCCGGGTCGAGCACGACGATGTCCCAGCGCGCATCGGGGCGGCTGGCCGCGTCGCGCAACCAATGGAACAGGTCGGCCTGCACAAAGCGGATACGCGCGTGGTTGAGCTTCGCGTTGCGCTCGGCGACGCGCAGGATCTCCTCGTCGAGGTCGAGGCCAACGACCTCGTCCGCGCCGCCAAGCACCTTGGCGTACAGGCCGAAGCCGCCCGAGTTGCAGCAGAGGTCCAGGAAGCGCTTGCCGCCGCAGAAACCGGCAATGAGCCTCCGGTTGTCGCGCTGGTCGGCGAAGAAGCCGGTCTTGTGGCCGCCGCCCGGCACGGCATGAAAGGCGACGCCATTTTCGTGGATCACCGTCGCGGGTGGCGCCGGAGGCGACGCGAAGTCGAAGCTTTCCTGCTTCTGGACGTGGCTTTCGGCGAACGCATAGACTTGCGCGCCGGGGAAGTGGCCCAGCAGCGCACATCGGATCGCGTCACGCTGGCGGAACATGCCGGCGGAGAAATACTCGACGACCAGCGTGCCGGCGAATCGGTCGACGACGAGGCCGGACAGCCCGTCGCCTTCCGCGTGGACGACGCGGTAGGCGTCGGTCGTCCGGTCGAGTTGCAGCACGTCGCGTCGCAATCCGACTGCCTTCGCGATGCGCCTTGCGAAGAACGCGGTGTCGACGGCTTCGCCGGGATCTTCCGTGAGCACGCGCAGGGCGATGCGGGAGTGTCCGTTGTAGAACCCGCGTCCCGCGAAGGCGCCCGTCCGGTCGACGATGTCGACGACGCTGCCGGGCGGCAGGCGCCCGTCCGGCTTTGCCACCATCTTCCTGAAGATCCAGGGGTGCCGCGACCGGCGCTCGGTCGCGAGGTGGATGACGGGCAGGTCGGCCGCGGGCGGCATGTTGAGATGATAGTGGAAAGCCCCAAAGTCCACGCCGTGGTCATTGCCCCGCGAACGCCCGAACCCACCGCGATCGATGTCGCGAACGACCGCGAACGGATGCGCTATGCGCTGATCGGGTCGCTGGCGTTGCTGGCCGGGATGTGGGCCGTGTGGTTCGCCGCGTGGATTTTCGGCTGGCCGCTCGGCGACCTCGGCATCCGCCCGCGCCGCGTCGATGGCCTGATCGGCATCCTGACGGCGCCCCTCGCGCACGCGTCGTTCGCACACCTGATGTCGAATACGCTGCCGATGGCGATACTGACGACCTTGACGCTGTACTGCTATCCGCGCGCGACGCGGATCGCGCTGCCTTTCATCTGGCTCGCTTCGGGGCTCGGCGTCTGGCTGTTCGCACGATCATCGGTGCACGTCGGTGCGAGTGGAATCGCGAACGGGCTGATGTTCTTCCTGTTCGTCGCCGGGCTGCTGCGCCGGGATCGCCTCGCGATCGTCACGGCGCTGGCCGTGTTCTTCCTGTACGGCGGCATGGTCGTGTCGCTGCTGCCGACCGAGCCGAACATCAGCTTCGAGTACCACCTCGCCGGCGCCATAGCCGGGGTGCTGTCGGCGGTGCTGTTGTACCGGCGCGATCCCGCGCCACCCCGCAAGCATTACAGCTGGGAAGCGGAACCCGAGGAACCCTCCGGCGATGGCGAATTCGAGTTGCCGCACCCGCGGGACGTGCCGGTCCTGTGGCACCGCGACGAGGGTCCGCGTTCCGCAACGGTGACGACCCTGCGACCGGACGGGAACGACGGAAACCATCGAATTCACTGAACGCCGCGGCTGCCACCGGACGCCGCGAGCGTGCATCCGCGCTAAGCTGGGCGCACCATTTCGAGGCCGAAGGCGTCCCCATGAACGCATCCGCCACTCCGAACCGGGTCGAACACCAGCAGACCGACAAGGGCTACGTTCCGGTCTACACGACCGCCATCGTCGAGCAACCCTGGGATTCGTATGCCGCCGAGGATCACGCGACCTGGGCCGCGTTGTTCCAGCGCCAGCGGCATGTGCTTGCCGGCCGCGCGTGCGAGGAGTTCATCGGCAGCCAGGAACGGCTCGGCATGTCGCCCGGTGCCATCCCGAAGTTCGACGAGATCAACCGGATCCTCGCCCGCACGACGCGTTGGCAACTGGTCGGCGTCGAAGGCCTGCTGCCCGAGCTGACTTTCTTCGAGCACCTCGCCAACCGGCGCTTCCCGGTGACGTGGTGGATCAGGAAGCCCGCGCAAATCGACTACATTGCCGAACCGGACCTGTTCCACGACCTGTTCGGGCACGTGCCGTTGCTGCTGCATCCCGTGTTCGCCGACTACATGCAGGCGTACGGGCGTGGCGGGGTCAAAGCCCACGCGTGTGGGGACGAGGCACTGGTCAACCTGACGCGTCTGTACTGGTATACGGTGGAGTTCGGGCTGATCAACACGCCGAAGGGCCTGCGCATTTACGGGTCGGGCATCGTCAGCTCGAAAGGCGAGTCGGTGTACAGCCTCGAATCGGCAGCGCCGAACCGGATCGGGTTCGACCTCGACCGGATCATGACGACACGCTACCGGATCGACACCTTCCAGAAGACCTATTTCGTCATCGACAGCTTCGAGCAGTTGATCGAGGCGACACGGCCGGACTTCACTCCAATCTATGCCCGCCTCGCCGGGCGGAGTGCGCGGCCGGCCGGCAGCGTTCTCGACACCGATCACGTGTTCCAGCGCGGCACCGGAGAGGGTTGGGCCGGGGACGGCGACGTCTGAGGCCGGTCGGTCGGTCATCAGCTCTTCGGCCCGCCGTCTCGACAGACCGCCAGTCTGCCTTCGCCGCCGGTCCCGCGATCTGCCGGCAGACAGGCCGGTGACGCCTGCGCGGGTTTGGGCAGAGCATCCCTAAGCGAGCGGTCGCCAGGCGTTGCGTCGCCGCACCGCGCTGACTTCGAGCACCTCGACGATGCGCTGCCCGTCCCAGCGGTAGATCAGGTGTTTGCCCTGCACGCAGGGTTTGGCGAGGTCCGGGCGGAACAACGCCGAGCATTCGCCGCCGTCGCGACGCACGCTGTCGTAGGCAATTCCGTTCGATCCTTCCGCGTGCAGCCGTACTCCAAGCTTGCGGGATGCGGCGTAGCTGTCGGCCGCGTGCGCATCCGGCCAGCCGCCGCGGATGTCGTGCAACTTGCCATGGACGCCGCTGACGTAACAGCGCATTTCGAGATCGATGGGCGGCTCGGACGTCGAGGCGAGAAACCGTTCGCGGTGGAACACGGTTTCCTCGACGGCGGTGTCGAACCGACGGGCGAGATACAGCACGCCGAAGCGCCCATCCGAGAACCGGCTGCCCTCGGGGTTGACGTGGGCGAAAGGCGCCAGCAGGGGCGCGGTACCAGGGCCGGAAACCCGGTGTTCCGGCGGAACATTCACAAGTTCGCCGCGTGTTTCGCGTACGCGCGGGTTGGTCAGGGACTCGATGGCGGCGAGTGCGTCCCGATCGGATGGATCGGCAATCGCATCGAAGGCACCGATCGGGGGAAACCGGCTGGCGACGATGCGGTACGCGCGCAGCCAGCGGATGAGCCTGACAGGTGGGTCGACGGACGGCATCGGGCTTTGGCCGGTGGATCGGGGTCTGGCGGATGCGTTGCGCCCTACCCGGCGTGCATGGATTCCGGATCGGCCGTCATCGGGGGCGCGTCGTCAACCGCGTTGCGCGTCCAGGTACTGCCGTACGACGAAAAGGTCGGCGACGTTGCCGGACAACATGCGGTCGAGCGCACTGCGCCCGCCGAAAGTCGGCGCGGTATTCGGTTTGCGCAGCCACGCATCGGCACGGGCGGGGTCGGGAAACAGGATCGCCAGCGCCTTGTAGATGCCGAGCAGGTAACTGATCCGCTCGAGCGTGTCGCGCCCGAGTGAGCCGTCGCGTTCACGCTTCCACTTGTAGAAGGTCGACTCGGGCGGGTCGCCGAGGAGCCGGCGCTGTTCGCTCACGGGCAGTCTCCACCGGTCGGCCAAGTTGAAGAAGCCGCGCAACGCCGGCCCCGCCATGGCGTCGGTCGCCGCCGGGTATTGCGAGGGCGCTTCGGCCACGCGATGATCCGGTCGAGCCATGACCGTCACTCCATGAATGAACCTATCAAGAATATTACTTCACGTATAAAGACCTGCGCAACCCGATCATCCCCCTGTTGCGCGTTGATCGCGGTTGCCCGCGCAGTCGCAGGGCCACTCGGGTTCGGGACCACCCGCCGCAATGTAGCGGTCGATCAGCACGGAGAGTTCCGGCAGCGGGACGGAACCCGCGGCGAGGATCGTGTCGTGGAATCGCCGCAGGTCGAACTTCGTGCCGAGGGCCTTCTCGGCCCGCGCGCGCAATGCGAGGATCTCGAGGTAGCCGAGGTAGTAGCTGTCGGCCTGGCCCGGCCAGCTGATGTAGCGGTTGACCTCGGTATCGATCTCGTGGTCGGACAGCGCGGTGTTGTCGCGCAGGTAGGCGACGGCCTGCTCGCGCGTCCAGCCGAGGTGATGGATGCCGGTGTCGACGACCAGCCGGCACGCGCGCCACATCTGGTAGGTCAGGTACCCGAACTTCTCGTACGGCGTCTTGTAGATGCCCATTTCCGTGCCGAGGAATTCCGAATAGAGCCCCCAGCCTTCGCCATAGGCCGAGATATAGCCGTGGCTGCGGAACGGCGGTTGGTTCGTCTGTTCGTCCGCAAGTTCGAGTTGCAGCGCATGGCCGGGGTAGGACTCGTGCAGCGTCAGCGCCGGCACGTTGAACAACGCCCGCGACGGCAGGTCGTACGTGTTGACGAGATAGACATCGGGGCCGCCGCGGCCGGAGGTGTAGAACGGAGCGATCGCGGCGGGAACCGGCTTGATCGTGAACCGCGCGCGCGGCAGGTGCCCAAAGAACCGGTCGAGCTTGCCGTCGACTTCCTTCGCGATCCAGGCGCTGCGCATCAGGAGCTCCTCGGGCGTCTTCGCGTAGAAGCGCGGGTCGGTGCGCAGGAACTGCAGGAACGCCGGAAAGTCGCCCGTGAATCCCGTCGAGTGCATGACCGCCTGCATTTCTCCGTGGATCTTCGCGACCTCGCGTAGACCAATGGCATGGATCTCGTCGGGTGACTTGTCGAGCGTCGTGTACTCGCGAAGCTGCTGGCGGTAATACGCCTTGCCGTCGGGCAGTGCTTCGGCCGCGAGGGTCGTCCGCGCATGCGGCACGTAGTCGTCGCGGAAGAACTTCAGCAGCGTCGCGTAGGCCGGCTCGATCCTGCCGCCGATCAGCTGGCGCGCCTGGGCGCGCATCCGTTCCTGATCGGCTGCGGGGATCGACGCGGGCAGCGCCTTGAGGGGCGCGTAGAACGCGCTCGTCTCCGGATTGGCGAGGCCGGTCTCGCTTGCGATCGACTGGTCGATTCCCGTCAGCACGGCGCGCGGCACGGTGAACCCACGAGCGATGCCCGCCCGCATGTTCGTGATCTGCTGGTCGATGTATGCAGGGACGTCCGCGAGCCATGCGAGATAGTTGCGTGCGTCGCGATCGTCCTTCAGACGGACTTCGACTGCGCCGTTGGCGAGGTCGGACCAGAACTGGGAATCGCTGTTGAGCGGCATCTCGTAGGCACGGAACCGCACTTCGGCGGCAAGGTTCCCGATCTGCGCCTTGAACACCGCGTAGTTCACGCGGTTCGCGGCCGAAAGGGAGTCGACGGGTATCGTCGCCAGTTGCTCGAGGACCCGCGACCAGTACCCGAGGCGCGCGTGTTGGGCCTTGGCGCCGACGTCGGGCAGCCGGTCGGGTTGTGGCTGCGCTTCGTCGTCCTCGATCCCGGGGAACTGCGCGGTGCGCCACGTCCATTCGGCCGTGTAGAGCGCCTTGAATCGATCATCGGCGTCACTGGCGCGGGCGGGCTGCGCCAGCGTCAGCAGCGCGGCGGCGACGGCGAAGGCGATGGCATACATGGACGTCCCCCTGCGGAAGATCCCGCCATGATCGCATTCCGCGCCTACGCGTGTGGAGCCGCCGTCCGCACCGTTGGCTTGCGCTCGCGAGTCATTCGAGCGGCCGCCGCCGCCCGGCCATCCGAAGCACGAACTCGTCGAAGCCGCGTTCGGGCTGGTCGGTGATCGCTTCGCCGGCCGACGTCCAGCTCATCCGATCCGGCCTGAAGGACCGGGGGTCGTTCCGCAACCCGCACCACACGCCGAGCGTCCGGCGTTGCCCCGGAACGCAAGGCACAGCGGCTCGATCTCGCGCACGCTGTCCCGTCCCGACTCGTCGCGGCAGCTCGCTTCGAGCACATGGTGTCGCTCGATCGCTGCGTGCGGCGCGCCGAGTTCCGCGAACGCCGCGCGGGTGGCGCCGGAGCGGGAGTCGGGGCGCGGCAGAGGGTGAAGCATGGGGCGTCGGGCAGCGGCAGCCTCTGCTTCGTGGGTGCGCAGCCACTGTCCGCGTCGGCTGCTGCCGGCGCGCCGCCGGCAGTTGGTGGCGGATGCCGCCCGAAGCCGGGACAATGCGCTCCGGACCATCCGGAGCCTGCCATGCCGCCCGCCAGACCGACCCCGGTTTCGCTGACGCAGTTCCTGATCGAGGAACGACGCCGCCACGGCGCCATCAACGCCGATTTGCGGTTGCTGATCGAGGTCGTCGCGCGCGCGTGCAAGCGCATCTCGATCGCGGTCGGCAAGGGTGCGCTTGGCGGCGTGCTGGGCGATGCCGGCACCGGCAACGTGCAGGGCGAAGCGCAGAAGAAGCTCGATGTGATCTCCAACGAGATCCTGCTCGAGGCCAACGCCTGGGGCGGCCACCTCGCGGCGTGCGCGTCGGAGGAGATGGCCGACCCCCATCCGATCCCGGATGCGTACCCGAAAGGCAACTACCTGCTGCTGTTCGACCCGCTGGACGGCTCGTCCAACATCGACGTCAACATCTCCGTCGGCACCATCTTCTCGGTCCTGCAATGCCCCGACGACGTCGGCAAGCCGCAGGCCCGGGACTTCCTGCAGCCCGGCACGGCGCAGGTGGCCGCCGGCTATTGCGTGTACGGGCCGAGCACGATCCTCGTGCTGACGACAGGCCACGGCGTCCACGTGTTCACGCTCGACCGCGAACTCGGCAGCTTCACGCTGACCGCGCGGGGAGTTCGCATTCCCGAGGAAACCGGCGAGTTCGCGATCAACATGTCGAACCAGCGCTTCTGGGAAGCGCCGATGCAGCGCTACATCGACGAGCTGCTGGCCGGCAAGGACGGTCCGCGGGGGCGCGACTTCAACATGCGCTGGGTCGCGAGCATGGTCGCCGACGTGCACCGCATCCTGACGCGCGGCGGCATCTTCATCTACCCGCTCGATCGCAAGACGCGCGAGCAGGGCGGCAAGCTGCGCTTGATGTACGAGGCCAACCCGATGGCGTTCATCGCCGAGCAGGCTGGCGGCGCGGCCACCACCGGCCGGCAACGCATCCTCGATGTCGAACCCACCGGGCTGCACCAGCGGGTGCCGGTGTTCCTCGGCTCGAAGCACGAGGTCGATCGCGTCACGGCGTATCACTCCGATGCCCGGGCCTGAACGGCACCGCGCCGCGACCGACCGCGCACCCGGCGCCGGGTGCGACCGATGAACGACGATTTCATCGAGATCTACGACGAGGCTCTCGATCCGGAGCGGTGTGCCGCGCTGATCGCGCGCTTCAACGCCAGCGGGCAGGCGGTGCGCGGCAAGACCGGCGGCGGCGTCGACACGCGGTTGAAGGACAGCTGGGACATCGGCATCAGCGAGGTCGACGGATGGCAGGACGCCGAGGCGCTGCTGAACCAGACGATGCTGGCGGCACTGCTGCGCTACGCCCGCAAGTACGCACACCTCGCGCTGGCGCCGCTTTCGCTGCGGATGCCCGATCCCGCGACCGGGGAACTGGTCCTGCTCGACGCCGACGCGCTGGCGAGGCTCGACGATACGTTGCTGCGCCAGCTGCTGACCAAGGTGTTCCGCCCCGGCGCGATCAACATCCAGCGCTACCTCGCCGACGAAGGCGGTTACCCGTACTGGCACTGCGAGTTCTATCCACGCGCCGGCAGTGCCGATCCGCTGCATCGCGTGCTGCTGTGGACGATCTACCTCAACGACGGTTTCGGCGCCGGCGAAACCGAGTTCCTGTACCAGCAACGCAGGATCGTGCCGAAGACCGGGTCGCTGTTGATCGCGCCCGCGGGGTTCACGCACACGCACCGCGGCAACCGACCCACCGGCGGCGACAAGTACATTGCGACGTCGTGGATCCTGTTCCGCCGCGCCGAGGAGTTGTACGCGACGAAGCCACCGCAACGGTAGCCGAATCGTCACCCGCTACAATCGGGACGTGGACGTCACGCATTTGCTCGATGGACTGAACGCCGCCCAGCGCGAGGCGGTCAGCGCACCACCCGGGCACTATCTCGTGCTCGCCGGCGCGGGATCCGGCAAGACGCGCGTACTGACGCGCCGCATCGCGTGGCTGGTCGAGGCGGGCGGCGTGTCGCCATGGTCGATCCTCGCGCTGACGTTCACCAACAAGGCGGCGGGCGAGATGCGTGCACGGGCGGCACAGTTCGCGGGCCCGGGGCTGCGCGGCCTGACCATCGGCACATTCCACGGCATCGCGCACCGCTTGTTGCGCCGGCACTGGCACGAGGCGGGCCTGCCGGAGACGTTCCAGATCCTCGACGCCGACGACCAGCAGCGCCTCGTCCGGCGCATGATCCGCGAGCTCGGCCTCGACGAGGCGCGCTTCCCGGCGCGGCAGGCGACATGGTTCATCAACTCCGCCAAGGACGAAGGCCGGCGGCCGGGTACGCTGGAAGCCGGTGCCAATCCCATCGAGCGCGTGTTGATCGAGGTCTATGCCGAGTACGAGAAGGCTTGCGCCCGCGCCGGCCTCGTCGATTTCGCCGAGCTGCTGCTGCGCGCGCACGAGCTGTGGCTGAAGGACGATGCGCTGCTCGCGCACTACCGCGAGCGCTGGACGCACCTGCTGGTGGACGAGTTCCAGGATACGAACACATTGCAATATGCATGGCTGCGCGTGCTGGCGGGGCGCACCGGGCAGATGTTCGTCGTCGGCGACGATGACCAGGCCATCTACGGCTGGCGTGGCGCGCGGGTCGAGAACGTGCAGCACTTCCTGCGCGACTTTCCCGGCGCGACGACGATCCGGCTCGAGCAGAACTACCGCTCGACCGGCACGATCCTCGCCGCGGCGAACGCGATCATCGCGCACAACCCCGGTCGCCTCGGCAAGCGATTGTGGACCGAGGGTGCCGACGGCGCGGACATCGCGTGGTACCGGGCGATCGACGAGCAGGACGAGGCGCGTTTCGTCATCGACCGGATCGCCGCCCGGCTCAACCATGGCGGCCGCGCGAGCGACGTGACGATCCTGTACCGCTCGAACGCCCAGTCGCGTGCGTTCGAGGAGGAGCTTGCCCGGCATGGGATCCCCTACCGCATCCACGGCGGCGTGCGCTTCTTCGATCGTGCCGAGGTCCGCGACGCGCTGGCCTATCTCCGGCTCGCCGCGAACCGCAATGACGACGTCGCGTTCGAACGCGCCGTCAACACGCCACCCCGCGGCATCGGCGAGCGGACGATCGCCGCGGTGCGCGGGAATGCCCGCGCCGGCGGATCGTCGCTGTGGGATGCCGCCCGCGGTCCGCTCGCCATCGCCGGGCGCGCGCGCAACGCGCTCGATGGCTTCATCGACGTGATCGAGCGCCTTGCCGCGGCTTGTCGGATTGCCGCGCCACGCGACGAGTCGGGCGACGACGCCGGCGGCCGGGACGCGCCGCTCGCGCTGGCCGAACAGGTCGAGCAGGCCCTGGCGGTTTCGAGCCTGCGCGAGCATGTGGCGAAGGACAACCCCGAGCGCGCCGAGTCGCGGCGGGAAAACCTCGACGAGCTGGTCAACGTCGCAAGCCGTTTCGGGCGCACGCCGGAAGACATCGACAACGGCCTGTCGGAGCTCGAGGCGTTCCTCGCGTACGCCGCGCTCGAGGCCGGCGACGCGCAGGGCGAGGACGACGGCGATTGCGTGCAGTTGATGACCTTGCACTCGGCGAAAGGGCTCGAGTTCCCGGTCGTCCATCTGGTCGGGCTCGAGGAAGGACTGTTCCCGAGCCAGAAATCGCTCGACGAACCGGGACGTCTCGAGGAAGAGCGGCGCCTCGCCTACGTCGGCATCACCCGCGCGCAACGGGAACTGGTGCTGACCTCCGCCGACGCACGCCGCGTGCACGGCGTCGAAACCTACGCGCGGCCATCGCGGTTCCTGCGCGAGCTGCCGGCGGGGCTGCTGCGGGAAGTCCGCCCACGCGCGCAGGTCAGCTTCCCGGTTGCGCCCGTTGCGCGGCCGGACGACAGCGACATGGACGTCACCGGGCTGAAGCTCGGCCAGCGCGTGCATCACGCGACCTTCGGCGACGGCGTCGTCACCGATTGCGAAGGCCGCGGCGCCCACACCCGCGTGCAGGTCAACTTCGAACGCGCCGGCAGCAAGTGGCTGGTGCTGGCGTACGCGAACCTGAGCCTCCTGTAGCCCGGTTGCGCTGCCGTCCGGCGGCCGTCGTCCTGACCCCAAGGTACCGTCTGTGACCTTGCGGCAGGGTTGGCCGGTGCCGCCGGCCTCGCCGTGATCCGGGGCGCCAGCATCGGCGCGGCGCCGCCGCGCCCGCTGTTGGGGTGCATGCTGGATAAGCATAGGATATGTCTTGTCGGGATCCCGGCCTTCGCGGGCGAGGCGCCGGACCCGGCGGTCCATCGACACGGGGAGAACGAACATGTGGTCCAGGATCGCACTCGCCATTACCTGCTGCGTCGTGCTGCCGGCCGTGGCCGGACCGGTGACGCTGCCGTGGACGTTCCAGCCGGACACGCCGGCGGTCGCATCCCAGGTCAACGACAACTTCGGTGCGGTCGTCACCGGCGTCAACGGCAATGCCACAGACATCGCCGCGCTGCAAACCCAGCTTGCGGCATTGCAAAACACCGTTGCCGTGCAAGGCACCACGATCACGACACTGCAGGGCAATGTGGCCACGCTGCAAGGCAACGTGACGACGCTGCAGGGTACGGTCGCGGCGCAAGGCACCACGATCACGACGCTGCAAGGCGATGTGGCGACGCTGCAGGGAACCGTCGCGGGCCAACAGTCGGCCATCTCGACACTGCAGGGCACGGTCGCGGCGCAAGGCACCACGATCACGTCCCTGCAAGGCGACGTGACGACGTTGCAGGGCACGGTCGCGACGCAAGGCGCCACGATCGCGTCGCTGCAGACGAACGTCACCAACCTGACGTCGCAGCTCAACGCGGTCGCGACGAACCCGGTGCTCGGGCTCGGCGCCTACGTCAGCCTGCAGATGCTCTCCGATCCGCAGAGCGGCAATAGCTACCCGACCGCGGTGTTCGACAGCGTCAACGTGCAGATCGTCAACGGCACCGGCGTGACGTATTCCACCAATGGCCTCGGCAACCTGACACTCGGCTACAACGAAGCGGATCCTAGTGCGCTCGAGTTCTGCTCCGACGGTGCCTACGCCGATTCGACGACTTGCACGGCCAACGGCGGCACCTGGGCCCGGAACCAGCGTTCGGGTTCGCACCTGCTGGTGGCCGGGCACTCCAATGCCTACACGCAGTTCGGTGGCTTGGTAGTCGGTGCCTTCAACATCGCGAGCGGACAGTTCTCGTCGGTCAGCGGCGGCTTCGCGAACACCGCGAGCGGCTACTCTTCGTCGGTCAGCGGCGGGGGCAGTAACACCGCGAGCGGCTACTATTCGTCGGTCACCGGTGGCGCCGTCAACACCACGAGCGGCGACTATTCGTCGGTCACCGGTGGCGGCGGCAACACCGCGAGCTACAACTACTCGTCGGTCAGCGGCGGCTACACCAACACCGCGAGCGGCAACTGGTCGTCGGTCAGCGGCGGCGTCTACAACATCGCAGGCGGCGACTGGTCGTCGGTCAGTGGCGGCCAAAGCAACACCGCGAGCAGCTGGTATTCGTCGGTCAGCGGCGGCTCCGGTCGCGACGCAGCCGGCGACTACGACTGGGCCGCCGGCGCGCTGTGGCAGGACCAGTGAGGTGCGGCCATGAAGCTCCCGACCGCACTTGCGCTGCTGCTGGCGGCGTTCGCGACCGCGCCGGCCGGCCACGCCGCCGAACGCATCCTCACCGACGGCTTCGACCCGTGTTGCACGCTCGGCGGGGAAACCGCCGGGCTCGCGCCGGGTGCCTCGACGATGCTGCACCTTGCCGCCGGTTCGCTCACCGAAGACCTGACCCTGACCCGCAACGGCCCGTGGCAGTTCGCCGCCGCGCTCGATCCCGGCACCGCCTTCACGCTCACCGTGAGCCAGCAACCGCAAGGCCAGCAGTGCACCGTGACGCCGGGCTCGGGCACGATCGGTGCCACATCCGACTTCGGTGCAGTCGTCGCCTGCGGCGCGAACCTCATCTGGGACCAGGGCCACTGGGGCGAGGACTGGAACTGACCGCACCCACCGCGGCCGGATGATCTCCGGCCGCGGTGGGCCGCAATACCTTCCCCGTTCGTGGCGTGCCGGCCGCGTTACCGCAACCGCGTCAACCGCGCCGCTTCGAGGCGCGGTATTCGTCGAGGTGCCGCGCCGCTTCGTCGAGCAGTGGCGACACGGCTTCGCGGGCCTTGTCGGCCGCATTGAGGCTGGTGAAGTTGACCTGGCTCGCCGGTGCCGTCCACAGCAGCCGGCCATCCGCGGTGCTGTACGCCTTGACGCCGAGTTGCACCGTGTACAGGGTCGATTGCTGGCCGTAATACGTCAGCTCCTGCTGGCCGACCGGCCGCGCGTGGATGTACACGACCGCATCGGCGCGCCGGGCCAGCGCCCGCAGGTTCGGGCTCTCCCCGCCACTGACGCCACCTTCGATGACCCGGAACCCGCGCGACTGCAGCAGGCTCGCCATCGCGCTCTCGGCAGGACCCGCGATCGAGGTATCACCGCCGATGGCGACCGCCACGGTCGGGATCCGTGGCTTCGCGGGTACCGCGGGTTTCGGCGGCGTCGCCTTCGCGATCTGTTCGCGGGGCGGGTCGGCGGTGACGGCTTGCGTCGGTGCGGGGGTGCTCGCAGCGTCGGCGGTTGCCGTCGCAGCCGCCGGTGGCACGGAAGACCCGGCCGGCGGATTCGCCGGGGCGTCGTTCGCGGTCGACGCAGCGGCCGGCAGGGACGCCGGCGCCGTCCCCGAATAGTCGGTCGACGCCGTGGACGCGGCACCAGGCGTCGGTGACCCGGTCGCGGACGGCGCTTGTGGATTCGCCGTCGCGGTGGTCGACGAATCCGTCGGCGCGGGTGCCGTCGAGACGATGGTCACCGTTGTCGGCCGGTTTCCGCCCAGATAGCCGCTCTGGTAGGCCCACGCACCGCCGATCAAGGCGAGCAGCGCGATCGCCGCGACCGCCCACGGCAGGGGACCGCGTGAACCCGTCGCGGGCGCCACGGCCGGAGGGGCGCCGGCGGCCGCCGGCGCCGGATCGGGAATTGGCGGTGGCGATGATCGCCCGGCTGGCGTGATGCGCGTCTGGGCGCGGTCGAAGGAAGGCGCGGCGGCGGGCGCCGGCGTGCGCGGCACGGTCGCCTGCCCGGAGACAGGGGTCTTCGCGCCGACCAGCGTCGCGGCCGCGGTCGACACCCGGGGCTGCAACCGAATCACGCCGTCGCGGACCGCGGGCTCGCGGGCGGCGAGGTCGGCCTCCAGTTCGTGGCAACTCTGGTAGCGCGCAGCCGGATCCTTCGCGATCATCTTCGCGAGCACGGCGGCGACGCCCGGACTCACGTCGCCGTTCAACTGGCGCACGTCGGGAATGTCGGCCTTGACGACCTCGAGCATCTGGCCGAGGGGCGAGTCGTCGGTGAACGGCATCCGCCCGGTCAGCATCTCGAACAGCACGATGCCAAGGGAAAAGATGTCCGAGCGCTGATCGACCGGCTTGCCGAGGCAGACCTCCGGCGACAGGTAACCCGGCGTGCCGACGAACTCACCGGTCGACGTGAGCTTCTTCGACAGGTCCTGGTTCGACAGCGCGATGCCGAAGTCGGCGATCTTGACCTGGCCCGCCGTCGAGATCATCAGGTTGCCGGGCTTGATGTCGCGGTGGACGACGCCGCGATCATGCGCGGTCGCAAGGCCCTGCGCGGTCTGGTAGACGATCTTCGCGGCGGGATCGACCGGCAGGCGGTTCTCGCGCTTCAGCATCGCGCCAAGCGACTCGCCCTCGACGAACTCCATCACGAAGTACGTCTGGCCTCCGTCCTCGCCGATGAAGTAGATCTGGATGATGTGCGGATCGTTGAGCGCCGCCATGCTGCGCGCTTCGCGCAGGAAGCGCTCACGGATCGATTCGTCGTGGGCGAGCGAATCGGCCAGCACCTTGATCGCGACGTAGCGGTTGAGCGCGCCCTCGTAGCCCTTGTAGACGACGCCCATGCCGCCGCGGCCGAGTTCGGAAACGATCTGGTAGTGCCCGAATTGGGTGCGCATCGTGGCGTCGCTCGCGTGGCGTCCGGAAAGTCCCCGAATGCTAGCACCGGCGCGGGCGCGCGGCGCTATGGATCGGTTACGCAGGCGTGGCCGTCGATCTCGACCAGCAACTCGCGCCGGCAGACGTCGCCCTCGAGGACCAACAGGTCCCCCGAGCCGCCGAAATGGGAGCGCGCCGCGGTGGTGACCCTGTCGGCCCAACCACGCTCGCGTACGTAGGCCTTCAGCATCCAGCGCAACGCCCGGGGGACGAGGCCCGACGCCGTGGCGACGCCGTCGATGTTGGCCAGCAGTTCGCGCATTTGCCCCTCGAGGTCGCCGTCGGACCGCGAGGCATGTCCGACCACGGCCGCCGTCCCGGACAACAGCAAGGTTCCCGCCGGTGTCGCCAGGGCCCGCGCGAACGCCGGTGGCGATGGACCGTAACGGCGGGGGTAGTTCCACGCACTGACCTGGCGCGGGTTTTCGATGCCACGGCCCGGCAGCCGCGCGGCCAGCCCATAGACCTGCAGCACCCGCCGGCCGTTGCGACAGCCGATCGCGGTGGCCGCCGGGAAACCGCGCAGGCGGCCCGCGATGCCGCGCTGGCGTCCGACGCAGAATTGCCGGTACCGCTCGGCGTCGCCGTCACCCTCGTTGATCGAGTCGACGTGGTTCCAGATCCGCAGCAGGTGCGGTGTCTGATGGCCATCGAGAAAATCGAGGAGGCCACGGTAGGCTGCTTCCGCCGTTGCCGCGAGGCCACCCCATCGACCTTCCTCGAGTTCGATCGCGAAATGGAGGTAATCGCGATCGCCGGTCCAGCGGATGCTCCCGTCGACGCCGCGCGAGACCGGTCCCGTCACGAGCCACGCTTCCACGGGCGCGGGTCCGACCGGCACGAGGGGAACGCGGACCTCGCCGGGTTCGACGGTGCGGTTCGATGTCCCGCCGAACGTGATCCGCGCGAGTGTGCGTGCAGGATCGACCGCTCCGGCATCCGCTGCCGTGAGCCAGCGGAAGTCGAGAGGCGGCAGCGAATCCGCGGGCAGGTGCGAGTGGGCGGGGTCGGGCACGCGGGGAAACGGCGGGGTCGGATCGGCGCGCGATGATACACTCGACGGGCTTGATGACAGGCCATTCCCGGCATGACCGACAGCTCCGACTTTCCGCAGACACCGGCGCAACGTGAACTCGCCGAACTGATCGTGTCACGCCTGCGGATCGACTGGCTGGAGCCGGGGCAGATCGATCCTGCGGCGCCATTGTTCGGTTCCGGGCTCGGCCTCGATTCCATCGATGCACTGGAACTCGCGCTTGCCATCTCGCAGCGCTACGGGTTCAAGCTGCGTTCGGACCATCCCGACAATGCCCGCATTTTTTCGAGCCTCGCGGCGTTGTCCGCCTTCATCGAAACCGAGCGCGTGACTACCGGTTGACGCCCCGCATTGCCGATCCGGCGTGACGCGCCGATATACTCGCGGCGTAGCGACAGGCTGCCGTCACCGCGAGTTTCCCCTGACCGCATGCGCAAGTCCGCCACGGAAAGGATGGCACTGAAGTCCGGCATCGGGCTGCTGCTGCCGGCGCTCGTCCTGTTCGCGGGCGCGGGCTCGTCCACGCATCCGGCGATCCTGGTTCCGCTGCTGCTCGCCGATGCGCTGGTGATGGCCGCGATCTGCCAGTTCGCGGGCTTCGGCCGCGAGCCGGAATTCGTGCGCGGCGCGGTGCGGCGTGGCGTCGTGCATTTCGTCCTGCTGGTGGCGTGGACCGGGGTCCTCGCCCTGCTGTCCGGCGCCCCGGCATGGTGGCTGGCGAGCGGGGGAGCCTGGCCGACCGCGGTGCTGGTTGCCGTGTCGACGGTGATCGCGTTGCTCGTCGCCTGGCGCACGTGGCCGGCGTTCGCGTTGCCCTTCGTCTGGGACGATGCCTTCGCGTCGTCGGAAGAACCCGGTTCATGGCTGCTCGCCGCCGTCGGCCGGTCGCTGGCGTTTGCCCGCCATTTGACCGGGCGACGGACGGTGTTCCTGCGTCATGGCCTGCCGGCCAGCATCGCGTTGATCCTGGTCGGCATCGGTGCGCTCGGTCTCGCGTGGTTCGGCAACGTGGTACCGGGGAGATGGCGGATCGCCGCGGTGGTCGCCTATGCGCTGATCATCGCGCCACTCGGCGCGTGGATCGTCGTCAACCGCACGCTGCGCGTCATCATTGCCGACGCTCGCCAGTCGCGCCGCCGCGATGTTGCGAAGCAGGCGGGTCCCGGGGACGATGGGGAAGAATCCCGGGGGAGCCGCGCCGCCACGGACCCCGACGCGACCTTGCTGTGCGCGGCGCGTTCGGGGCAAGTCGATCTCGCGTTGGCCGCGCTCGAACACGGCGCAAGTCCCGAAGCGAAACCGCCGGAGGAAGCACGCGACCAGCGCAACGCACTGCTCCTCGCCGTCACGCTGGCGGATCCCCGTTTGCTGCGCACACTGATTGCGAAGGGCGTCGACCTCAACCGGGTGCAGGGCGGCATCACGCCCCTGATCGCGGCGACCCGCGACAGTTACCAGGGCCGCCCCGACGCCGTCATGACCCTGCTTTCGAATGGCGCCGACCCGCGGCGCGCCGACGCCGAGCACAACACCGCGCTGCACCACGCCGCGCGCTGCGTCGAACCGAGCGTCGCGGCGTTGTTGCTCGATGCCGCCGCCGACATCAATGCCGTCAACTCCGACGGCGAAACGCCGCTCGGCACCGCCTGCGCGAACGCGAACTGGGAACTCGCCCGCTACCTGCTCGGGCGCGGCGCGCGTCCCGAGGTCGAAGGCGCGCAACCGGCATTGCTGCTGGCGGCCGGCGTGCCGGACGATGATCCGGCCGGTGTCGCGCTGCTGCTGAAGAAGAAGGCGCGCGTCGACGCCGTCGGCAGGCTCGGGCGCACCGCGCTGTTGACGGCGGCGCGGGCCGGGCACGTCGCGATCGCGCAGGCGCTGTTGCACGCCGGAGCCGGGCCCGACCTTGCCGATGCCGCGGGCACCACGCCGCTGATGGACGCCGCGCGCGCCGGCTCCGCCGAGGTGGTGCGTGCGCTCGGCGCGCGCAAGGCAGACGTCGAGTTGGCCGACTCCCACGGCCGCAGCGCGCTGCTGATCGCGTGCCAGGCCGCGCACGGCAGCGAGGACACCGTGCGCGCGTTGCTGGCGCTCGGTGCCGAGCGGCAGCACGCGGACGCCGATGGCAAGCGGCCGGTCGAGTACGCGGCGGCAGCGGGACGCTGGCAAGTCGTTGCGCTGATCGACCCGGATTCGCCGTTGCCGAGCAGCCTTGCGGGCCCGAGGATCGAAGGCGCGAGCGGCGCCCACCTCGTCGACGCACTGCGCTTTGGCAACTGGGAAGTCGCGGCCGGCTACGACGACACGATCCGGGAGTGGCCGCGGGAAGCGTGGGCCGATCTCTACGTCGCGCTCGTCGAGGACGGTGCCGAGCCGGGGCGGCGGTGGTTGCTCAATCGTGGCCTGCGCGAGGCGACGATGAGCGACGGGCAGTCGTTGTCCAACGCGCTCTTGGCCCGGCTCCCTGCCGGCGTCGAAGCCTTGCGCCAGTTCGTCGCGACTGGCGTCCCGGTGGGTGGCGCCGGAGTCATCGCCCGCGTCCTCGCGGGTTCGCCCACCGCGGCGCAGGTCACGCTCGCCCTCGATCTCCTGGCGCGGGGCGTTGATGTCCACGGCTCGCACGATGGCAACACCGCCGTCCATCTGGCCGCCGCGCTCGGCGAGCCGGCGCTGCTGTCGGAACTCCTGGTGCGGGGCGCCGATCCGAACGCGCGCGACGCACAAGGACGGGCGCCG
This sequence comes from Lysobacterales bacterium, assembly GCA_046347015.1. GTDB lineage: Bacteria > Pseudomonadota > Gammaproteobacteria > Xanthomonadales > Rhodanobacteraceae > Dokdonella_A. Next base: position 89,447 of record JAXMHA010000009.1, read on the forward strand.
CTGCACCGCGCGTTGCAGCTCGGCACGGCACGCGCGATCGAGCCGGTGAAGCGGCTGATCGCGGCCGGCGCCAATCCGGAGCTCGCAGCCGCGAACGGCGAGACGCCGCTCGGACTCGCGTTGGCTCGCAGCGATCGCGAGCTGTCGTACTGGTTGAGTTGGCCGCGCTGGCACTTGCCCGGCCGGCGCCTGTCGGGCGAGGACCTGCCGGCGGCGGCGGTGGTCGGCGACATCGACGCGGTCGAACGCCTGCTTGGACTCGGCGTGCCGATCGATGCTCGTGATGCGCACGGTGCGACCGCGTTGATCCGCGCGGCGGGAGCCGGTTATGCGGCGCTCGTGGTGCGCCTGCTCGATGCCGGCGCCGACCGCGAGTGCCGCGCCCGTTCGGGCGCGAACTGTCTCGCGGCCGCCGTCAGTGCGCAACGCGAAGCCGTGGTGCGGACGCTGCTGAACCACGGTGTCAGCGCCGACCTGCCGTTGCCCGGCGGCGCAACGCCGCTCGCGATCGCGGCTGCGCTGGGCCTGCCCCGGATCGCCGCGGCGCTGCTCGAAGCCGGCGCCTCGATCAACGCGACCGACGCCCAAGGATCGACGCCGCTGCACGCCGCGGCGCATTTCACGTTTGCCAGCGGCGACGCGCAAAACGCGCGGTCACTGATCGAGCTGTTGCTGCGTACCGGAGCGGACGTCAATGCGCTGAACAGCGACGGCCAGCCACCGTTGCTGCTGCTGCTGGGTGCACGAGCCGACCCCGGCACGGCCTGCAACGCGCAGCCGCTGGCAGCCCTCGCCGAACAGTTCGCGTTGCGTGGAGCGCGACTCGACGTGCAGGACCGGCGGGGCGTCAGCGCCCTGCACGCCTGCGCGATGCATGGTCTGCTTGGCTGCGCGCGCCTGCTGCGCGCGCGCGGCGCGCGAACCGACCTCGTCGACGTGATGGGACGACGTGCCGGCGAAGTCGCCGCGCTGCTCGGCTACGTCGACGTCGCCGCGGAGCTCGGCGCGGCACGCGAGGGTGCGGTCGCGCCGAAGCCGTCGTCGCGGAGGACGTCGCGCGTCGAGCGTTAGGTTCCCCGCCATTCCGACAAGATGATGCTGGCATCGGCGCGCGGCAGCAACGCCCGTTTGGGCTGCGCCGGCACCGCCACCCCCGGAGCCGGCCCGCGGCACGATGCCCTTCGCATCATGGAGATGCAGCAGGACACTGCATGCGCGATGCGACGGGATTCCGAACGCAAGCCGTTGAGCCACGGCTGAATTTTGTGGTTGACACCACGTTGTGCGTGGCGGAGCATTTGGCGTTCCCGCTCCCGGCACGAGCCGGCGCGCAAAGAGGCCTCGGCGACATTTCGGACGACGCCCACGCTTGCACGCGCGTGACATCGGATTGCGGCGGGAAACGGTCCGCGGATCGAAACGACAATCGCAATCGAAATCCTGACGGAACGCATGCAGTGGGGTTTCACGGCAGCGGCCGAATCCGACTCGAACCCACACCCAACGAACGAGGTCGCACATGGCAACTTTCGTCACGCTCTGCAACTTCACGGACCAGGGCATCCGCAACGTCAAGGACACGACGGACCGCCTCGGCACGTTCAAGGCATTGGCGGAAAAACTCGGGATCTCGATCAAGAGCGTCCACTACACCGTCGGCGCCTACGACATCGTCACCGTCGTCGAAGGACCCGACGAGGCCGTGACGACGGCGCTCCTGAAGATGGGTTCGCTCGGCAACATCCGCACGCAGACGATGCGCGCGTTTTCGCCCGAGGAGATGAAGTCGATCACCGGCAAGATGGCATGAACCGTCGCCGGGTCTGCCCTTGACGCAGATCCGGATCGGCAGGCCGTGCCCGCATGCGATGGGTGCCGCGCGCCCGAAGCCGCTCCAACGCGTCATCGCGGCGGCGACGTTCGAAGACTGACACGCAGGGGGAATTCCGATGGGGCTGACGTTCCTGAAAATCGCCGTCGTCTACCTGGTCGTCGGCGCGATCTTGGGGCTGACGATGGGCATCCTGGAGAACTTCGCACTGGCGCCCGTGCACGCGCACCTGCTGCTGCTCGGTTGGGCGTCGCTGGCACTCGCCGGCATCGTCTACCACCTGTACCCGGCCGCTTCGGCAACGCGGCTCGCCCGCTGGCATTTCTGGCTCCACAATCTCGGCTTGCCGGTGTTCATGGTCGGCCTCGGTTTCATGCTCACCGGTACGACGGCTTTCATGCCCATCGTAATCGTAGGCGCCGTGACCGTGCTTGCCGGTCTGGTCCTGTTCGCCGCCAACGTGTTGTTCAACACCAGGACTCCGGCGCACCCTTCCGGCAGCGCCTGACCCGCGCCCGACAGCCACCCGCGAGGAAATCCCATGCCCGCCAACCCGTTGCTCACCGTTTCGGCCCGTTGTGACGAAGTCATCGCCCGGCACGACCTGCTGCGCCATCCGTTTTACGTCGCATGGGCCGAGGGGACGTTGCCGGTTTCGGCGCTGCTCGATTACGCGCGCGAGTACGGTGCCTTCATCGCCACCATCGGGCGAGGCTGGGAGGCGATCGGTGAATCCGCGGCGGCCCGGGTCGAGGATCGGCACGCCCGCGTCTGGGAACGCATGTTCGCCACCGCGCTCGGCACGGCGGTCGGGGCGCCGCGGGTCGACGCGGTCAGTCGACTGGTCGACGTTGCAAGGCAATCGTTTGTCGCAAAGACGTCGGCACTCGGCGCGCTCTATGCGTTTGAGGCGCAGCAGCCGTCAACCGCGCGCACCAAGCTGCGGGGCTTGCGCGAGCATTACCACCAGCTCCCGGAAAGTTGCGGTGAATACTTCCGCCTGCACGATGACGACTACGGCGAGGCCGCCTTGCTCGGCCGGCAACTGGACGCGTTGGAGCCGGCCGAACAGCAACAGGCCGTGGACGCGTGCGATCGGATGGGCCGCGCGTTGTATGACGCGCTGACCGGCATCCACGAGCCCCATGTGAACCGGGATCGAGTCTCCATCCAATAGGGCACGCTGCCGGGTCCGTCGCTGCGCCGGGCAATCCGGCGTGGCGGGCGTTCGCTGCACGTCACGCCGTAGGTCAGGTTGGTCGCGACGAAGCCGAGGCGCCAGCATTGCACCGACGGCGCCTGCGGTTCGTGTCCTTGCCGCAGGCTTTCGCAGAACGATTCGAGGCCACGTTTGGCGGCGGCGTAGATGACGTTGCGGCTGCGGCCGCGCACGGCGGCAATGCCGCCGAGCGCAACGAGGGTGCCGCGGTTTGCGGTCAACTGCGGCAGCAGCGTCTGCGCGATCGCGAATGTTGACGCAATCAGACCGTCGCGTCCCGGAACGCCTTGAGCACCGCGTTCATCCGTGTCTGCCAACCCGCGCCCTGCGCCCGGTACCACTCCAGTACGTCCTTGTCCACGCGCAAGGCAATTTGTTCCTTGCGCTCATCGACGGCCTTCGCGGGTCGGCCGCGCTTGGCGCGCAATTCCGCGACACCGTTGTGCGCGGTCGCACCTTCCCAGTACTTCAGGGTCGCCTGCTTGTTGCTGGAATTGTAGGGCACGTCAGATTGGCGGGTACGCGCGGTAGTACGCTTCTCGTTCATAGGGTTCGGCCTCTCGGCATGAAATCAATCGCGGGCCTTCCTCTCGGTCGGTCCACACCAGCACGACCACGCGTCCATGCACACATCCCAGGCTCACCAGCCGCTGCTCTCCGTAGGCTTCGCGGTCGTCTTCCCGGGTGAGCATGGGTCCATCGAACGCCTCCACGCAGCTTGGCAAGTCGATGTTGTGTTTGCGCAGGTTCCTTCGGCGCTTGGCGGGGTCATGGCTCATCCCGAATTAGTGTATATGCAATAATCAGGCAAGGCGAGTCCTTGCCCAGGCTTATCGTGGGCGGACCTTCAAGTCGGGCCAATACGGAACGAACAGGTTGCACCGGAGCAGGTCGAGAAGCTGATGACTCGGATGGGGGTGTCGTCAGGAATCATCCACCGATCCGCCGAAACATCGCCCACGGCATCACCCGCACCGCAAGCCCGACCGGACCCCACCACCACGGCAACGACCGGCGGAACGAGCCGCGGCCGAGGTGGTCGACGATGATGCGCGCGAGTCGCGCCGGGTCGGCGGCAGGCAGCGGCAACTTCACGCCGTAGGTCAAGTTGGTCGCGACGAAGCCGAGGCGCCAGCATTGCACCGACGGCACGCGCGGGTCGTGGCCGTGGCGCAAACTTTCGCAGAACGATTCGAGGCCACGTTTGGCGGCTGCGTAGGCGACGTTGCGGCTGCGGCCGCGCACGGCGGCAATGCTGCCGAGCGCAACGAGGGTGCCGCGGTTTGCGGTCAACTGCGGCAGCAGCGTTTGCGCGATCGCGATCGGCGCATGCAGGTTCACGGCGAGCAGGTCGCCGGCCGCCGCGGCGTCGAGCGTGCCGTCGTCGCCGGCGCGCGACCAGCCGGCCGCGAGCAGCAGCGATTTCAACGGCGGCATGCCGTCGAGCGCGGCGGCGATGCGTTTCCCGGGATCGGGTTCGCGCGCGAGGTCGAGCGCAAGGGTTGACCGCAATGCCGTGTCGCAACGACAGATCGGCCGCGAGCGCATCGAGGTCGTCGGCATCCGATGCGATCAGCAGCAACGCCTCGTCGCGGCGTGCGAGCTCGGTCGCGAGTGCGCGCCCGATCCCGCTCGATGCGCCGACGACGACGGCACCACAGGCCGAGCCTCAGCGACAGTGCGGAACGGTGCAGGCCCTGCGGATTGTGGGCGGCGAGGCGCGCGTGCGCCTTGTCGAAATCCGGAATCGCCTGGCGCACGGTGGCTGCGTCGAGAGTCGAATCCTTGATCAGGTTCGGCCGGCCGTCGTGCGCGATCGCCAGTTCGGCCAGCGCTTCGAGGAACGCGCGTTGCGGTGGCGCGGCCGGTGACGCGAGTTGCAAGGCCAGCGCGATGCCGGCGCCATCGAACGCAAAGCCGTCGGCCATGCCGTCGAACAGCTTGCTCGCGACGAGCGTGATGCGCGGTCGGTGCCTGCGCACCGCATCGGCGAGCGCCCCGGCGAAGTCGTCGAAGCGCGCGTGCGGCACCAGCCATTGTGCTTCGACGAGTCCGGCCGCGCCGAACGCCGCGAAGTAGCGGCGCGCGTCGTTCAACGGAAACAACGCGTCGGCGAACGCGAGCGGTGCCTGGCCGGCGCGACACCAGCGCGATCGCAGCCACGCGTCCGCGACGGCGATCGAGAGCGGGTTCCAGAGCGTCACGGGTGCGGGAGCGATCGTTGCCGCCAGGTCCGGAACTTCGCGCGTGCGTGCCGCGAGCGCTTCCGGCGCGTCGCTGGCGAGCCCGACCCGGATCACGCCGCGGCCAAACGTCCGCGCGCGGCCGTCATGCCAGCCGTACAACACCGGCGCATTCGCGGCGTCGCGCAGACCCGCGCCGCCGCCGCGAGGTCGGCGACCGGCATCCGGCGCAAGACCAACGCGCGCGGCGGACGCTCGAGCCGCAGCTTTGCGCTGACGATCGTGCCGGTGAGACCGAAGCCACCGCACGTGGCGAAGAACAGCTCCGCATTGTGCGTTCGCGAGGCCGCGCGCGCGCCGTGCACCGGCGACCAGAGTTCGAGCCGCTCGACGTGGCGGCGGAACGTGCCGTCCCGGGCCGGGTTCTTGCCGTGCACATCCGCGGCGATGCAGCCGCCGATCGTCGCCGCCGGGTGCCCGGGCGCGACCGGAACGTACCAGCCGCGCGCCAGCGCGAAACGCTGCGCGTCGCCGATCGCGACGCCCGCTTCGACGGTCAGCGTGCCGGCCGTGTCGTCGAACGCAAGCAGGCGGTTGAACGCGCCGAGGTCCTGGCTGATCGCGCCGGCGCCGAAGCTCGCCGCGACGTACGACACCCCCGCGCCACGCGCGATGCGCGGCGCGTCGGCGTCGAGCGCGGCCAGCAGCCGGTAGCGGTCGGGCCGCTGCACGCGGGCGCGCGTCGCGACCTGCCGGTCGAAGCTCGCCAGCGCGCATTCGGCCAGCGCGAATCCGCGCACCGGCTTGCGTGGCGGCGGCGTCATGCCGCCGTTTCCTTGCCGTCGCCGCTGTCGGCCTCGAACAGGCGCTGCAGGTCGGCGCGTGCTTCCTGCGCGGTCTGCACGACCGCGGCCTCGTCGTCGTAGACGAGGTACTGCTCGGCAAGGAGCTTCTCGTCGTGCTCGCGGAACTGGCGGGTTTGTGTCGCCGCCATCTCCCCTTCGAAGCCGAGCGACACCAGCACCCTTCGCGCCATCTCGAGGCTCGACAGGAGCGTGTCGCGGATATTGTCGTCGATGCCGAGGTCCATCAGCCGGAACACGTGCTGGCGGTTGCGCGCGCGCGCGAACACCTTGAGGTGCGGGAAGTGGCGCTTGACCAGCCGCGCGGTGCGCAGGACCGCCTCCGGATCGCCCGCCGCGATGACGAACACTTCGGCCTTGTCGGCCTGCGCCGCGCGCAACAGGTCGAGCCGCGTCGCGTCGCCGTAGAAGATCGTGTTGCCGAAGCGGCGCAGGAAGTCGACCTGCTCCGGGTTGCTGTCGAGTGCGGTGAACGGGATCCGGTTGGCATTGAGCATGCGCGCGACGATCTGGCCGAAGCGGCCCATTCCGGCGATGATGACGCGAGGGGTCGCCGCGTCGACGCGGTCGAAGGCGCGCGTCGGCGCCGCGGGCCGCACCGGCGCGAGCTCGATGCGCAGGCGCACCAGCAGTGGCGTCACCGCCATCGACAACGTGACGACGAGGACGAGCAGGCTGTACTGGTCCCGGGTCAGCACGTTGTTGGCAGTCGCCAAAGCGAACACCACGAACGCGAACTCGCCGCCCTGCGACAGCAGCGCCGCGAGGCCGAGCGCGCCGCGGTCGTCGTCGTGCACGACGAAGCGCTCGATCAGGTACAGCAGCGCGGCCTTGACCGCGACCAGCACCGCCAGGGCGCCGAACACGAGCCGCGGTTCGGCCACGACGCGGGCCACGTCGAGCGACATGCCGACGATGACGAAGAACAAGCCGAGCAGCAGGCCCTGGAACGGTTCGATCTGCGCTTCGATCTCGTGGCGGTACTCCGAATCGGCCAGCAGCACCCCGGCGAGGAAGGCGCCGAGCGACATCGACAGGCCGACGAGTTCCATGACCCACGAAATGCCGATCACGACCAGCAGCGCGGTGGCGGTGAAGACTTCCGGCGAACCGGCGCGGGCAGCGGCGCGGAACATCGGCCGCAACAGGTAGCGGCCGCCGACCACGATGGCCGCGATCGTCAGCACGATGCGCACCACTGCCAGCACGTGGTCGGCGCTGTCGGTGGCGACGTGGGCCCCGCCCAACAACGGAATTGCCGCCAGCAGCGGGATCGCCGCGACGTCCTGGAACAGCAGGATGCCGAACGCGGCGCGGCCGTAGGTGCTGCCGAGTTGCTTGTGCTCGGCCAGCGTCTGCAGTCCGATCGCCGTCGACGACAGTGCGAGGCCAAGGCCGATCACCAGCGCGGCCTTCCAGCCGACCCCCGCTGCCCAGGCAATCACCCCGAGCGCGAGCCCGGTCGCGGCCATCTGCAGGCTGCCGAGGCCGAACACCTTGCGGCGCATGATCCACAGCCGCTGCGGCGACAACTCGAGGCCGATGACGAACAGCAGCAGGGCCACGCCGAGGTCGGAAACCTGCTCGAGGCCCCCGGATGCGCCGACCCAGCCGAGACCGGACGGCCCGATCAGCGCGCCGAACGCGAGATATCCGAGCACCGCGCCGAGCCGCCAGTGGCGCGCGATCGGCACCGCGACGACCGCCGCGAGCAGCAGCACCACGGCAATCTGCAGGAACGGATGAGTCGCCATGCGGGCTCCGTCGGAGGTGCCCCGGTCGACCGCACGCGGCACGGACCGGAATCGCGCCGGGACGCCGGATTATCGCACGCGCGATCTTTCCGGCCCCGGGCCGTGGTCGCGGTCTCGGCCAGTGAGACGGCCCGCTCGGATAGTGCGGGCACGGGCAAGCGAGCCCGCGATGCGGAGGGTCAAGCCATGCTGCTGTTGATGCCGTATTCCGGTGAACCGGACCAGGGGTCCGCGACGGTTGGATCTCGCGATTCGCGATCCCGTCTCGTCCGCGCGTTATGGTCCTGGTTCGCCGCCGGGCTCGCGATCGTTGCGCTGTTTCCTTCCTTGCGTGGCGGCTCGACCTTCGGCGCGAGCGCGCCGTTCTGGCTCGTCGCGGCGCCACTGCTGGACCTTGCGTGGCTGCGCCTCGGCCGATCACCGCGCGTGCGTGCGTGGCTGGCGGGGGCGCCGCTGCTCGCGCCACGGACCGCTGTTGGAACCTTGGGAACACACGCCGTGCGGATCCTTCCGCGGCGTTCTAACCCCGTGCGCCGAGCCGCTTGCGCTCCATCCGGCGCAGGAATTCGTCCATGATGCGCCGGTACAGGTCCTCGCCGAGGTAGGCGTCCTCGACGCCGGCATCGATCGACGGGTTGTCGTTGACCTCGATGATGACGGTGCGGTCGCCGACCTGCTTCAGGTCGACGCCGTAGAGCCCATCGCCGATCGGCGAGGTCGCCTTCAGCGCAAGCTTCAGGACCTCGGCCGGCACCTTGCGCGTCGGCAGCGTTTCGAACCCGCCCGACTTCGCGCTGCCCTTCGCCCCGTGGTTGTAGATTTGCCAGTGGCCACGCGACATGTAGTACTTGCACGCGTACAGCGGTTCGCGGTTCAGCACGCCGATGCGCCAGTCGAACTCGGTGAACAGGAACTCCTGGGCCAGCACCAGCGCGGTGTGCTGGAACAGGTCATCCGCCGCCTTGGTCAGTTCGTCGAGGTTGGTGACCTTGACGACGCCGCGCGAAAACGAGCCGTCGGGGATCTTCAGCACGATGGGAAAGCCGAGCTTCTCGACCGTCGCAACGAGCTTTTTCGGCTCGTCGCGGTACAGGATCTCGGTACGCGGCGTCGGCAGCTTGCGCGCCGCGAGCAGGTCGTGCAGGTAGATCTTGTTCGTGCATTTCAGGATCGACGCCGGGTCGTCGATGACGACCATGTCTTCCTTCTCGGCCTTGTGTGCGAAACGGTAGGTGTGGTTGTCGAGCGCGGTCGTCTCGCGGATGAACAGCCCGTCGTATTCGGCAAGATGCGAATAGTCGTTGCGGCCGATCGTGTCGACCTCGATGCCGAGTTCGGCGCCGGCCTCGGCGAACAGTTTCAGCGCGCGCCGGTTCGATGGCGGCATCGCCTCGGCGGGGTCGACCAGCATTGCGACGTCGAAGCGGAACTTGCGCCGCGCACGCGGCTTGCGCCACAGCTTCTTCGAGAACTTGTCGAGCGCCTGCGCGAACGCGTCCTCCTGCGGGTCCGACAGCGTGTGCAGGCTGCTCGGCTTGATCGCCGCGATCTGCCAGAACCGCTCGCGCTCGAACTCGATGCGCAGGATCGGGCTCGGGAACGCCTCGAAGATTTGCCGCGCAATATCCTCGAGGCTCGGGTATGAGGTCTCGCCGAAGTACAGCAGCACGCCGAGTTCGGTGGTGTCGCGGCCGCCGGCCGGCAGGAAGTTCTGCAACTTCTGGTTGAGGTCGTCGACGTCGAGTCCGTACAGCGAGCGCCGGCGCAGGTCGTTGATGGTGCGTACCGAGGGAATCACCTTGTGGCCGCGCGCTTCCGCCAGCAGCGACACGTAGTAGCCGGTGCCGAGGTACTTGTAGCTGCGGCACAGGTTGATGACCTGCGTGCGCTCGTCATCGCCAGCCGGTTCCTTCAGGTAATCCTGCGCGGTGACGACGACGTTGTCGGATGGGTAGTACGAGCCCCAGTCCGAAGCGCGTTCGACGACGATGACGAGCCGGCTCATGCGCGGGCCGGTTCAGGCGCGCGGCAACGGGCGGCGCGCGATGGGGAAGGGTGCATGGGGGATGCGGTGTAGTCGGGTCCGGCGTGTCCGGCGGCAGCCGGCGGCGATTCTGGCACAGCGCCGGCCGGGCGGCGAGGCGGTCGGAACCGGCCTTGCGTCCCGTTCACGGACGTACCCGCAGGCCATGCGGCTGGTAGTCTCGGCCGCATGAAGCCAGCGACGCGATCGAGGAACGCCATCCGGATCCGCCGCGCGCGGGCCGGCGACCTCGCCCGGCTGGTCGAACTGGAACACCGCCTGTTCGAGGTCGACCGCATCAGCGCGCGGCAGATGCGACACCTCGTCGCGGCACCGAGCGCATCGGTACTCGCCGCGGTCGACGGGCCGCGCATCGTCGGTACGGCGGTCGTGCTGTTCCGGCGCGGCACGCGCGTCGCGCGGCTGTATTCGATCGGCGTCGCGCCGGAACGCCATGGCCAGGGCATCGGCGCCGCGCTGCTGGCCGCGGTCGAAGGCGTGGCACGGGTCCACGCCGACACCTGCGGCTCGAGGTGCGCACCGACAACTCCGGCGCGCAACGCCTGTACGAACGCCGCGGCTACGTCCGCCATGCGTTGAAACGCGGCTACTACGAGGACGGTGCCGACGCGGCCGCCTACGAGAAGCGGCTGTTACCGTCCGGTGTTCCGCGCCGGCGTCGCCATCCTTGACGAGCCGGTCGGGACGAAAACTTGACCGTTCAGTCGTCGAAGCCGCTGACGAAAATCACCTCGCCGGCGGACTGCACCTCGTACGCTCCGATGTCGGCAGCGGGACCGAACACGCGCAGGTAGCCCTGACCGCGCTGGTCGGTGTCGAGGAAATCCGGATTGGAGCCGGTGTCGATCGCCGGGCTGCCGGGAGTCAGCGCCATCGTCCACGTCAGGCCACCGTTGTCGGCCAGCGGTAGGAGCCTCGGATCGACGCCGGCGATCGTGTCGGGCGGCAGCACGATCGCGGGGTCGGCGGCGCCGACGAGGTTGTTGGCGCCGATCACGGTCAAGGTCAGGTTCGGGCTGGCGCCAAGGTCGGCCGCATGCCCGCCCGCGCCGTCGATCATGTTGCCGGCGATGATCGTGCTGTCGAGGTAAAGCGAATACGCGTAGGTGTCCGTCCCGCCGTGGGCGACGATCACCGCGCCCCCTTCAGCCGTCGTGTTGCCGGCGATGGTGTCGTTCGACAGGACCGCGTTCCACGCGCTGAAGATCGCGCCACCGATTCGAGCACTGTTGCCGGTGAAGGTGCTGTTGGTGGCGAGCGGCCCGAAAAACCCGCTCGACGGGATGTCTGGGTAGCTGGTCGAGATTGATGACAGTGCACCGCCGGCGCCGTCCGCGGTATTGCCGGTGAAGGTCGAGCCGGACACCGTGATCGTCGAGTGCGCGGCCAGGCCGCCACCGATTGCATCCCGCCCGTCGCCGGTGGCCTCGGCCGAGTTGCCGGCAATCGTGCTGTCGATCACGGTCATTGCGAAGGAGGCGTAAATGCCGCCACCAGCGGTCTGCGCCCTCGGGTAGCCGTACAGGCCGCTGGCAATGACCCGGTTGCCGCTGATCGTGCTGCGGATGATCGTCGCTGCATGCAACCACGCGCCACCACCGGCGGCGATTCCCTGTCCGCTGGCGGTCACGCTGGAATCGCTGATCGTGCTGTCGGTCAGGTACAGCTCCCACGCGCCGATCGCACCGCCGCCCCGGAACCAATTCGTCTGTATGGAGTGACAGTCGGTGACGGTGACGTGGTCCAGCACCACGCGGCTAGAGGGTGCGAAGATGCAGGTGGGCGCGTCGTACTTGGCGCCATGCGCGATGGTCAGGTCCCGCGCCGTGAATGTGCTCTGGTCGGTGTCGGTACCGACGAAGAACACTGCCGAGTCGCCACCCCCCGAGATCGTCAATGCGTTCTGTCCGGGACCGGCGAGCGTCAGGTTGTCGACGGGGTGCGGGCCGAACACGCTGGTGTCGATCGGCCCCTGCGCCAGCGTGATCGTGCTGCACGTCAGTTGCGTCATGTCGATCGTGTCGCCGTCCTGCGCCGTCATCGCCTCGGCGCGCAGCGTGCCGACGGAATCATCGTCTGCGCAACTGGTTACCGGCAGCGTGGCGGCGCGACCCGCAACGGGCACGGCAATCCCAAGCGCGACGGCAATCGCCAACGGCAGCGCACGGGCGTTCACGGGTCGAACCCGTTGGCGAATATGGGGTCCGGCGGCGGCTGTACCTCATACGCACCGATGTCCGGCACAGTGCTGAACGTTCGCAGCCACGGACTGCCGCGGGCATCGGCCTGCAAGCCGAGCGGGTTCGAACCAGCGTCGATGGCCGGGCTGCCGGGTGCCAGCGCCATCGTCCACACCAGCCCGCCGTTGTCGGCCAGCGGCAGCAGCAGAGGATCCGTTTGCAACGTGTCGGGCGGCAGCACGATGCCAGCGGCCGCATCCATGACCAGACTGTGCGACCCCGTGACCGCCAACACGTCGTCGGTGGCGAGGTCGAGCGCATAAGTGGGCGTCGGCCCGGCGGTATTGCCGGCGATGATCGTGCTTTCGAGATCGAGCACGCCGGCGTCGGGATAGCCGCCGGTGCGGGTGAACATCAGCGCACCGCCGAGCGCGCTCTGGTTGCCGGCGATCGTGCTGTTGGCGATCCACGCCGGCCGCTGGCTCAGCACGCCGCCGCCGGTGCCGCCGGCACTGTTGCCGGTAATCGTGCTGTTCTGGATCGTCAGTGTCGATTGGTTGTCGAATACCAGCCCAAACGGCCGCTTGTAGATCCCGCCACCGTCACCGTCCGCGGTGTTGCCACTGATCGTCGAGCCGACGATCGTCGCGATACTGCGCGAGAAGATGCCACCGCCCACGCCGTCCTCGCCGGGGTTGGTGGCCTCTACGCTGTTGCCGGACACCGTGCTGTTGATGAGGACGAGAGGCCCGCCAGCGGAGTAGATGCCGCCGCCGCCGGTGGCTTGATCCCCGGCGGTGTCATATCCACTCGGTGCCTGCACCAGATTGCCGCTGACGGTGCTGTCGACCATCACCAGAATGCCGCCAACGAAAAGCCCGCCGCCGCTGGCGACGTTGGCACTTGCAGTACCGTCGCCGATCACGGCGTTGTCGCTGACGGTGCTGTGAATCAGTGAGGCTCCATTTGCCCAGATGCCACCGCCTTGCACGGCAAAATGATCGTAGCGAATCGACGAGTGACTGACCGTGCTGTCGATGAGGCTGAGGAACCCGCCTACGACCGCGCCTCCGCGGTCGTAGGAATGCGTAGAGGTGGTCTTGCAGTCAGTGATCGTGACTCGTTCGAGGACGATGTCGGCGGATGCCGCGGTCAGGCAGCCGGACGCGTAGTAGAAATTGGGCAGGTTCCAGCCTGCGTAGCCATGTGCCAACGTCATGTCGCGCAACGTCAATGCATAGCTGTAGAAATCCGCATGCAGTACCGGCGATACGCCGCCCCCCGAGATCGTCAGCCGATCCTGCCCCGGACCGTTGAAAGTCAGGCCGCTGGTGCTGTGCATGTCGATCCCGCCGAGCCGGAGCGTGATCGTGCTGCACGTGAGCTGCGTCAGGTCAATCGTGTCGCCGTCATGGGCGGAAGCGACGACCTTGCGCAACGTGCCGGGGCTGCCGTCGTCGGCACAACTGGTCACCGGCAAGACGGCCGCATGCGCTTCGTGCGGAAGTCCGGCAATTGCCAGCGCGGCCGCGAGGTACGTCGCGAGGGGCCGGCGCCGAGGGTGATGGGCAAGTGGGCGTGTCGTCACGGTAGGCCCGGGGCGCGTGATGCAGGAAGCACGCTTCGATGATGCGCGCCGAGTGATTCCGGAATCAAGTCCGGCTGGCGTGCCTGTGGTTCCCGTGATTGCTGCACTGCAACTTGGGGGGGGCGGTGTGTGGTAAACGCTACACCTGTTCGCCCGGGAGGTGCGGCCGCACGGGGCGGCCGCGGGCGACCGGGCGGCCAACGGAGGGGATCGCCATGAAGCGGAACATCCTGTACGCCGGCACGCTGCTGCTGGCGATGACGGTGAGTGGCCCAGCGCACTCGGATGACCCGGAGCAGGCAGCGCGTGACACCGCGAACGGCGCGCAGGCCTGCATTGACATCTGGCCATTCTGGTGGGAAATCGGCGATGCCAGCGCCATGGCGGTCGGCGAAACCGCGCCAACCGACGAAACTGACCCGGGTCAAGACAAGGAAATGGCCATTGCGTCGGCCTCGAAGTGGATCTACGCCGCGTATGTCGCGGAGCGCCGTGGCGGCGATCTGCGGGGCTACGACATCCAGTTCCTGACGCTGGAAAGCGGCTATCATTCGCTGACTACGTGCAGCGCGGATGACATCAACACAGTCGATGACTGTCTTGCCTACGGGGACAACGGTTACCGCAGTTCCGACGCCATCGGCAAGTTCGCTTACAACGGCGGCCATTTCGAGGCGCACGCGAGCAACTATCCGGGCTTGCCAACATCCGCCGCAGTGAACCCGATCGATCTTGGCGCGTACTACGATGCCGACTTGAAGGCGGAGATCAACGATGTGTTGGGGACGTCTGTCGTCCGTTCCTACGCGCAACCCCTGCTGCCGGGTGGAGTCAGATCGACGCTAGGTTTGTATGCCGATTTCCTGCGCGCCATCATGTCCGACGACTTGCAGATGTACTCGTTGTTGGGAACGTTCCAAGTCTGCGCAGGGCAAATGGGTTGTTCCAGCGGTACGGTGCTCAACTCGCCGATTCCGGCCCATTGGAACTACTCGATCGGCCACTGGGTCGAGACCGACAACGACAACGCCTACAGCAACGCCGGCGTTCGTGGGTTCTACGCGTGGATTTCGAAGTACAAGGATCTCTACGGCATCGTTGGCCGTGACGTGAACCCCCGTGCTAACGAGACCGAAGACACCTCCGTCAGCTGGGATTCGGTCCAGTGCGGCCAGTTGATCCGCAAGGCGTATATCACGGGCGTCCCCCAGACCTGAACATTGTATCGATGCAGTCGTCGCGACGCTGTCCGTAACGGGCAGCGTCGCTGACCCGTGAAGGTCCTCGCAGCCCCGCCACGCGAACGCACGTCGGCGGGTTCCACTCGCCGTCACGGTCGACTTCTCGACCCGCCTTCCCAGTGCCCTTGGGTGGCCCCGGCCCGCCATTGGCTTGCAGCCAACCGTCCGTCCGTGTACGAATAGGTTCTTTCCACGGCCAGCGGGGTCGGCAGCTGCATGTGTCCAGCGAAAGTCCGCGACGGTGAAGAGCGCGGCTGGATCGTTCCGATCGGTGGCGCCGAGGACAAGGACCACGACGCGCGCATCCTGTCGCGGTTCGTCGCGTTGTGCGGTGGCGCCGACGCCGACATCGTCGTGATCCCGACCGCGAGCCAGCGGGCCGATACCGGCGAGCGCTACGAGCACGTCTTCGCCGAACTCGGCGCGGCGCGCGTCACGACGCTCGATTTCGATACCCGCCGCGACGCGACCGAACCCGGCCGCCTCGACCGCATCCGTGAAGCCAGCGGCATCTTCTTCACCGGCGGCAACCAGTTGCGGATCGCGACCCGGCTCGGCGGCACGCCGATCGCGAAACTGGTGCGCGAACGCAACGCGCAGGGTATCCCGGTCGGAGGTACCAGCGCCGGCGCCAGCATCCTGTCCGAACACATGATCGCGTTCGGCACCGAAGGTGGTTCGCCGACGGCCGGCAGCGTGCGGCTCGCGCCGGGCCTCGGGCTGACGAACCGTTTCGTCATCGACCAGCATTTCCGTCAGCGCGACCGGCTCGGCCGGCTGCTCGCGGCGCTGGCGTACAACCCGTTCGCGGTCGGCATCGGGCTCGACGAGGACACGGCCGCGTTCATCCGGCCCGACAACGTACTCGAGGTCGAGGGCAGCGGCGCGGTGACGGTGGTCGATGCGAGCGAACTGCAGTTCTCGTCGATGGACCAGGCCGGCGAGGACGATCCGGTGTGCCTGCTCGGCCTCAAGGTCCACATCCTCGTCGCCGGCGCGACGTTCAACCTGCATACCCGCCGCGCTTCGGCCGGCAAGCTGGCACCGGCGAAAGACACTCATTGAGGTTTCCGTTTGGTCGCGCAAGGCGCACACGCGCGGCGACGACCGTCTGAAGGGGGAGTTTCGCCATGCGCATACTCGACCGCTCGGTGTTCGTCGGCCCGTCGCTGTACGCGCACTTCCCGGTGATCCGGCTCGAGCTTGACCTCGGCGAACTCGAGCGCTGGCCGACCGCGAAGCTCGGCGATGCGTTCATCGACGGTCTCGTCGCCGCGCTGCCGGGTCTCGCCGAACACGGTTGTTCGTACCGCGAGCCGGGCGGCTTCATCCGCCGGATGCGCGAGGGCGACGGCACGTGGCTCGGACACGTGCTGGAACACACGGCAATCGAACTGCAGAACGTCGCCGGCGAGGACGTCACGTTTGGCAAGACGCGCGGCGCGGGACGCCCCGGCGTCTACTCCGTCGTGTACGAATACGAGCAGCGCGAGGAAGGCATCGCGGCCGGCGACCTCGCGCTGACGCTGCTGAACTCGCTGCTGCCGGACACGTTACGCGAAGCCGGCACCGTTCCCGATGGTTGGCAGTGGCCGGAGGCGCGCGACACCTTCATCCGCTACGCGCAGCGGCGCGCGCTCGGGCCTTCGACCGCATCGCTGGTGCGCGCGGCCGACGAGCGCGGCATCCCGTGGCTGCGCATGAACGAGCAATCGCTGGTGCAGCTCGGCCACGGCAAGTACCAGCAGCGCATCCAGGCCACGGTTACCGGCCGCACGCCGCACATCGCGGTGGAACTTGCGAGCGACAAGGAGGAAACCAACAAGATCCTCGAAGCGCTCGGGCTGCCGGTGCCGAAGCAGGAACTGGTGCAGAACGCGGACGCAGCGGTGCGCGCGGCGCGGCGCATCGGCTTCCCCGTCGTCACCAAGCCGTACAACGGCAACCACGGCCGCGGCATTTCGATCCACCTCACCACCGACGACGAAGTACGCGCCGGCTTCGCCGCCGCGCGCGAGCACTCGCGCTCGGTGATCATCGAGACCTTCGTCACCGGCGACGACCATCGGCTGCTGGTCGTCAATGGCGAACTGGTCGCGGCGACGCGGCGCACGCCGGGGCACGTCACTGGCGACGGCACGCACACCATCATCGAACTGGTCGACATCGTGAACCAGGACCCGCGGCGCGGCGTCGGGCACGAGAAGGTGCTGACCCGCCTCGAACTCGATCGCGAAGCACAAACGCTGCTGCAGCGCGCGGGACTCACCGCGGAGTCGGTGCCGAAGGAGGGCGAGGCGGTTTACCTGCGTTCGACCGCGAACCTGTCGACCGGCGGCACCGCGACCGACGTCACCGACATCATCCACCCGGACAACCGCGACATGGCGGTGCGCGCGATCCGCGCGATCGGCCTCGACGTCGGCGGCGTCGACTTCCTGTCGCCGAACATCGCCGAAAGCTACAAGACCGTCGGCGGCGGCATTTGCGAAGTCAACGCCGCGCCGGGTTTCCGCATGCACGTCGCGCCGAGCGAAGGCACGCCGCGCGATGTCGCGGGACCGGTCGTCGACATGCTGTTCCCGCCCGGCACGCCATCGCGGGTGCCGATCGCCGCGATCACCGGTACCAACGGCAAGACGACGACCGCGCGGATGCTCGCGCACATCGCGAAGATGGCCGGCTTCACGCCGGGCCTGACCACCACGGACGGTGTCTACATCGATGGCCAGCGCACGGTCGAAGGCGACATGACCGGACCGGTGTCGGCGCGCATGGTGCTGGCCGATCCGCACATCGACATCGCGGTGCTGGAAACCGCGCGCGGCGGCCTGCTGCGCGCCGGCATGGGCGTGCGCACGGTCAACGTCGGCGCGGTGCTGAACGTCGAATCCGACCACCTCGGCATGAAGGGCATCGACACCGTCGAGCAGCTCGCCGAAGTCAAGCGCATCGTCATCGAGGTCGCGCAGGACTGCGCGGTGCTGAACGCCGACGACCCGAACGTGCTGAAGATGTCCGGTTACACCGAGGCCAAGGTCATCTGCTACGTGACGATGAACTCCTCGCACCAGCTCGTGCGCGAGCATGTGCGCGCGGGCGGCCGCGCGTGTGCGCTCGAAGCCGGCGTCAACGGCCAGATGATCACGCTGTACGACAAGGGCAGCCACATCCCACTACTGTGGACGCACCTGATTCCGGCAACGCTCGAAGGCCGCGCACTGCACAACGTGCAGAACGCGATGTTCGCCGCGGCGATCGCGTTCTCGCTCGGGATCAAGCTGGACGCGATCCGGCAGGGCCTCCGCACCTTCGACTCGACGTTCTTCCAGGCGCCGGGCCGCATGAACGTCTACGACGAACACCCGTTCAAGGTGCTGTTCGACTACGGCCACAACGCGCACGCCGTCGCGGCGATGGCGGACCTCGCGCAACGCCTCGATGTTGCGGGACGGCGCATCGTGGTGCTGGCCGGCCCCGGCGACCGCCGCGACGACGACCTCGTCGCGATCGCCAACGCGGTCGCGAACCGCTTCGACCACTATGTCTGCCGCCGCGACGACAGCCTGCGCGGCCGTGACGGCGACGAAGTGCCCCGCATCATGTCGAACGCGCTGCAGGCGGCGGGCGTGCCGAAGGATGCGATCTCGATCATTCCGGACGAGCAGGAGGCGATCGACGCCGCGCTGAAGATGGCCCGCGCCGGTGACCTGCTGCTGGTGTTCGCCGACGCGCTGGTGCGCTCGTGGAAGCAGATCATCCGCTTCCGCCCCGAGGGCGCGCCGGAGGCGCCAGCGGCCCCGCCACCGACGCCGGTCGCGGCGCCAGCGGAACCACCGGCGTTCGACGAGCGCAGCTACGCCGCGCTCGGCGGCGTCGTGCGCGACGAACGCGGCATCCACCTGTCGCGGGAGGTCGAAGACTGAACGCGTCCGACGCCGTCCCGCCGTTCGACGATTCGCGACGCCTCACCGGCAGCAACCTGTTCTTCGCCGGCCCCGGGGCGGTGCTCGAAACCGTTGGCATCGCGGTCGACGACGCCCTGATCGCTGGCTGGCGTGCTCGCGTCGGGCGCATGCGCGCGGCGCTCGGCTGGCCGGATGGCGCGGCGGTCGAGCGTCGGCACGCCGGCGGCGCATCGCTCGCGTTGTCGGCGCCAATCGACCAGCTTCTCGCCGCGACCGAGGTGAACGAGTGGGCGTTGCTCGCGTCGCTGTGGTCCGGTGATGACGGTACGCACGCCGACATCGGCTGGCCGCAGGCTCCGGGCCACGCCGCGGCTTGGGACGAAGCCGCCGCGTTGCGGACCCTGCGCGCGTTTGCTGCAGGCGAGCGCGACCCGGCGCTCGTGGCGCTGGTCCGTGCCGCGGAAGGACATGGCGTCGACGTCTTGCTCGACGACGAAGAGCTGACGCTCGGCAGCGGGCGTCGCGCACGGACGATTCCGCTGGCGGAATTGCCGAACGCCGCCGCCCTCGACTGGGCGGCGCTCGGCAACGTGCCGATCGCGCTGGTGACGGGTTCGAACGGCAAGACGACGACGACCCGCGTACTCGCCGCGATCCTGCGTGCGAGCGGCCTCCGCGTCGTCCACACCTGCACCGATGGCGTTTGCATCGGTGCGGAACAAGTCGCGACGGGCGATTACTCCGGACCGGCCGGCGCGCGGCTCGCGCTGCGTCGACCGGACATCGACGCGGCCGTGCTCGAAACGGCGCGTGGCGGCATCCTGCGGCGCGGGCTTGCGGTGCCGCGTGCGGACGTCGCCGTCGTCACCAACGTCAGCGACGACCACTTCGGCGAGTACGGAATCGACAACCTCGATGACCTCGCCGCCGTGAAGCTGACGGTGGCGCGGGCGCTCGACGCGAACGGCACGCTGGTGTTGAACGCCGACGACGCGCTGCTCGCCCGCTGCCATCGCGATGGGCGAATTCCGCCCGGCAGCGGGAGCCGGCTGCCGCGACTGGCATGGTTCTCCGCCGATGCCGATGTGCCGCTGCTGGCCACGGCGCGCGACGGCGGCAGTGCGACCTGCGGCGTGCGTGCCGGGCGCCTCGTGCTCGAACACGGCGAGCACGCGGACGACCTCGGTGCGATCGACGCGATGCCGCTCACGTTCGGCGGGGCGGCGCACTACAACGTCGCCAATCTCGCCGCCGCCGCACTGGCCGCGCACGCGCTCGGCATCGGTGTCGACGTGCTGCGCAGCGTGCTCACGTCGTTCGGCGCAGCGCGCGCCGACAATCCGGGCCGCCTCGAACACTACGCGTTCGCAGGCATCGAGGTGTTCGTCGACTACGCGCACAACCCGGACGGCCTGCGTGGCTTGTTGCGGCTCGTGCTGCGCGATGGTGCGCGGCGCTTCGGGCTGCTGCTGGGCCAGGCCGGCAATCGCGACGATACCGAGATCCGCGAGCTGGCCGCCGCTGCGGCGGAATTCGCGCCCGCCCGCATCGTGCTGAAAGACATCCAGGGCTACCTGCGCGGCCGTGCCGAAGGCGAGATCCCGTCAATCCTTCGCGCCGAACTGGTCCGCCGCGGTGTCGAAGGATCACGCATCGCAACCGAACTCGACGAGTTCGCCGCCGTGCGGCACCTGCTCGGCTGGGCGCGCCCCGGCGACACGCTGGTGCTGCCCGTGCACGGCAAGGCGAACCGGCCGCGTGTTGCGGGATTGCTGGAGCGACTGGCTGCATCCGGCTGGCAAGCGGGTTCGGCGCTGCCTCCCGACGCGGTCGAGGCACCTTGCGCAGCCGAGGCCGTGCTGCCGCGCTGACGCGGCGTCAGTTCGGCGTGTCGGCGATTGACGCCGCGGTCGCCGCATCGGCCGGCCGCGCGACGAGCCCGCCGGTCGCGGCGAGCGTCACGTCGAAGGCGCCGCCGTCGACCATCGGCAGGTATGCGGCGCTGCCGTAGTCGGCATCGACCGCGCACAGCCAATGCGGGCAGATCCGCGCGAGGTCGAAACGGCCGAGGCCGCCGTTCCGTGACAGCGCGAACGCGCTGCGGGGCGCGGTGCGCTCGGTTTCGATGTCGCGCCAGCGGCCACTGATGCGGTCGAGCCGGTACACCGGCGGTGCGCCGAGGGCGATCGCGAACGGCTTCCACTTGATGACGCGGGCGTCGAGCTGCCACTCGTCGCCTTCCAGCACGAATGAGCGCGCCGTTCCGCCGCTTGGCGTTACGGTGACGTCGTAGCGGTGCCCGCCGATGCGATGGGTCGCCACGCTTGCGACCGGCGCTTCCGCGGTCAACCGGCGGTACCCGACGAGGCTGGTCGCGAGCAATGCGGCCAGCACCGCGATCGCGAACGCGACGGCACACCACAACGTGCGGTGCAGCGCCGCGGCGGGTCGGCGCGCTCGCCAGTGGCGCCGCGCGGCGATGGCATGGCCGAGCGCAGCCAGCGCCAGCACGGCGGCGACGGCGTACAGCACGGCGAGGTACGGACCGAGCGTCACGCCGCGAGGATACCGCCCCGGTGGGCTCGCGCGGCTATACTTCCGCGAGTTTTCCTGACGGCAACGCCCATGTGTCGCACCTTGCGGATTGCCGCCCTCGCCGCGGCGCTGGTGACGGTCCTCGCCGCCTGCGGCAACAAGGGTCCGCTGGTCAAGCCGACGCCGCCGGCCCAGGCGCCGTCCGGACCGACCACGCCCGCGCCGTCGCCGCCTTCCGGGTGACGCGCGCTTGGGCCTGCGCTTCAGCAAGATGCACGGGCTCGGCAACGACTTCGCGATCGTCGATTGCCGCCGCGTGCCGTTCGACCTCGACACGGACGCCATCCGCCGCTTCGCGGACCGGCATTTCGGCGTCGGCTTCGACCAGTTGCTGACGATCCTGCCGACGCGCGATCCCGCGTGTGCGGTTGCCTATCGCGTGCACAACGCCGACGGCAGCACGGCCGGTCAGTGCGGCAACGGCGTGCGTTGCATCGCGCGCTGGCTCGAGCGCGATGGCGCCGTCACTTCTCGACGATTCAGCCTCGCGGGCCCGTCCGGACCGGTCGCGATCGAACTGCAAGGCGACGGCCGCGTCACCGCCGACATGGGCGAGCCCGACTTCAATCCGGCTGCGGTGCCGATCGACCCGGCCGCGATTCCGCGTGGCGAGGACAGTGTGCGGTTCACGCACGAAGCCGAGGGGTCGAACTGGACGCTCGGCGTCGTGTCGATGGGCAACCCGCACGCGATCGTTGCGGTCACCGACGCGGCGGCCGCGCCGGTCGCGTCGCTCGGCCCGGCGCTGGGCAGTGCGGCGATGTTCCCGGCGGGCGCCAATATCGGATTCGCCGAGCGTGTTGCCGGGAACGCGATCCGGTTGCGCGTCCACGAACGCGGCGCGGGCGAAACGCTGGCGTGCGGCAGCGGCGCGTGCGCGGCCGTCGCGGTACTGCGCCGGCGTGGCGAAGTCGACGCCGACGTCGACGTGGCGCTGCCGGGCGGCGTGCTTGCGATCCACTGGCCGGGGCCGGGCTCGACGCTGCGGATGACCGGGCCCGCGGTGTTCGTGTGCGATGGCGACTGGAACCGGTGAGGGTTCTTGCCGCACACTGCGGGTGTCGATGCGCACGATGGCGGCGCGACAATGCCGGCGGCGGGAACGGGAGGAATCAATGAGCGAACTCGACATCAAGGATGGATTGACGGCGATGGATGTCGCGGAGTACCTGCGCCGCCACACGAATTTCCTGGCGGAGTTCCCCGATCTCGCGCTCGAGCTGTCGATTCCGCGCGAGAACGGCCCGGCGGCGTCGCTCGCGAGCTACCAGCTCGAAGTCCTGCGCGACAAGAACCGCGACCTTGCGCGCCGGCTGCGCGAACTGATCGAGATCGCGCACGACAACCAGATGTTGATGGTGCGCGTGCACACGATGACGCTGGCGCTGATGCGCGCGGATTCGGCGGCGGCGAGCGCGACCGCGGTGGCGGCATCGCTGACCGAGGACTTCGACACCGATCTCGTGCGCCTCGTGCTGTTCCGCGACGGTGGGGGGCTGCCGGAAGCCGAGTGGCTGCTGTGCGAGCCGCGCGGCGCCGCTGCGCTGCCGGCATTCGGCGAGTTCCTCGAGCGCGCCGACCCGTTGTGTGGCCGCCTGCAGCCGGACAAGCTGGACGTGTTGTTCGGCGAACGCGCGGGCGACGTGCGATCGGCGGTGCTGTTGCCGCTCGCCGGAGCCGGCATGCTCGCGATCGGCAGCGGCGATCCGAACCGCTTCCATCCCGGCATGGGCACGGTGTTCCTGAAGCTGATCGGCGAAGCGGTGTCCGCCGCGTTCGGGCGCTTTCCGCCCGACTGAGATGGCCGCGCTGGCCGACGCGATCGAACGCTACCTCGCGCACCTGCGCGTCGAACGCGGCTGTTCACCGAGCACCACCGACCACTACGCGCATGCGCTGGCGCTGCTGCTCGCCGGCGCCGAGGCACTCGACTTGCGCGACTGGAGCGAACTCGCGACCGAGCAGGTGCAGGCGATGGTCGCGCGCGAACATCAGCACGGCCTGTCGCCGGCGACCTTGCGCGCGCGCCTCTCGGCGTGGCGGAGCTTCTTCGCGTGGCAGGCGCGGCACGGCCTCGTCGCGGCGAATCCGGCCGCCGGCGTGCGCTCGCCGAAAGTGCGCCAGAAGTTGCCCGATGTGCTCGATGTCGACGAAGTCGGCGCGCTGCTGGATTTTCCCGATGGCGATCCCGACGCGACGGCCGACCGCGCGTTGTTCGAATTGCTGTACTCGAGCGGCCTGCGTGTCGCGGAACTCTGCGACGTGCGCTGGCGCGATCTCGACGCGGCTGGCGGCTTGTTGCGCGTGACCGGCAAGGGCCGCAAGACGCGCATCGTGCCGGTCGGCAGCCGTGCGCTCGCGGCGCTCGCGGCGTTGCGTGATGCGACGGGTCCCGGTTCCGACGATCCGCTGGTGCGCGGTCCGCGCGGCAAGCCGCTGACGCCGAATGCGGTGCGCGCGCGCCTGCGCCGGCGCGCGCGCGGGCAGGGCGTGTGGAAGCGCATCTATCCGCATCTGCTGCGCCATTCGTGTGCCAGCCACCTGCTGGAATCATCGGGCGACCTGCGCGCGGTGCAGGAGCTCCTCGGCCACGCTGACATCGCGACGACGCAGATCTATACGCACCTCGACTTCCAGCACCTCGCCAAGGTCTACGACGCCGCGCACCCGCGGGCGCGGCGGAAACCGGACAAGGATGGGGCTGCCAAGCCCTGATTCCGGCTGCCGCGGTGCCTTGCGGGGGCTTGGGTTTCCCGCGACGCTCCCCCATGTGGCTGAACCCACGATGGCGTTTCTTCGATGATGGAATCTTTCCACGCCACCACGATCGTTTCCGTCCGCCGCAGCGAGCACGTCGTCATCGGTGGCGACGGTCAGGTCACGCTCGGCCAGACGGTGATGAAGGCCAACGCGAAGAAGGTGCGCCGCCTCGGCAAGGGCGACGTGCTGGCTGGCTTTGCCGGTGCGACGGCCGACGCCTTCACGTTGTTCGAGCTATTCGAGCAGAAGCTCGACAAGCATGGCGGCAACCTGACCCGCGCCGCGGTCGAACTGGCGAAGGACTGGCGCACCGAACGCCGGCTCGGGCGGCTCGAGGCCCTGCTCGCGGTCGCCGACCGCACGACGTCGCTGATCGTGTCCGGCAACGGCGACGTGCTCGAGCCCGAGGATGGCCTGATCGCGATCGGGTCGGGCGGGCCGTTCGCGCTCGCGGCGGCCAAGGCGCTGCTCGCGAACACGCAGCTCGAACCGCGCGGAATCGTCGAGCAGGCGCTCGCGATCGCGGGCGACATCTGCATTTACA
This sequence comes from Lysobacterales bacterium, assembly GCA_046347015.1. Classification (GTDB taxonomy): domain Bacteria; phylum Pseudomonadota; class Gammaproteobacteria; order Xanthomonadales; family Rhodanobacteraceae; genus Dokdonella_A. The sequence continues at coordinate 114,157 of JAXMHA010000009.1, forward strand.
CGAACCACAACGTCACGATCGAGGAGTTGTGAGCGGAAGGGTCATCGGTCGCAAAGTCCGGCATTCCGCGCTCACGATTCCCGGCCCCGGCTTCGGGCTCCAGGCCTCCGATTTCCGGTCTCCGGCTCCCGGTTCACAACTCGCAACTTGACGCACAAATCCCACCCGACCCATGTCCGAACTGACTCCCCGCGAAATCGTCAACGAGCTCGACCGCTACATCATCGGCCAGGACGCGGCCAAGCGCGCGGTCGCGATCGCTCTGCGCAACCGCTGGCGGCGCATGCAGCTCGAGCCGGCGCTGCGCGCCGAGATCGTGCCGAAGAACATCCTGATGATCGGGCCGACCGGCGTCGGCAAGACCGAGATCGCGCGTCGCCTGGCGGCGCTTGCGAACGCGCCGTTCATCAAGGTCGAGGCGACCAAGTACACCGAGGTCGGTTACGTCGGCAAGGACGTCGAACAGATCATCCGTGATCTCGTCGAGACTGCGGTGAAGATGACGCGCGAGCAGGCCAAGTCGCACGTGCGCTCGCAGGCGGAAGATCGCGCCGAGGACCGCATCCTCGACGCGCTGTTGCCGCGCCGGCGCGGTGTCGGCTTCGCCAACGAGCCGCCGGCCGAACCCGCCGACGACGGCACCCGGCAGAAATTGCGCAAGCAACTCCGCGAGGGCGCGCTCGACGATCGCGAGATCGAGATCGAGGTCGCGATGAACGTCGGCGTCGAGATCATGGCGCCGCCCGGCATGGAGGAAATGACGCAGCAGTTGCGCGGCATGTTCCAGTCGCTCGCCGGGCAGCGCACGCAATCGCGCAAGCTCCGGGTCGCGCAGGCGCGTCCGTTGCTGGTCGAGGAGGAGGCGGGCAAGCTCGTCAACGACGACGAGATCAAGCAGCAGGCCATCATCAGTTGCGAAGAGAACGGCATCGTCTTCATCGACGAGATCGACAAGGTCGCGCAGCGCGGCGAATGGAGCGGCGCCGGCGTCAGCCGCGAGGGCGTGCAACGCGACCTGTTGCCGCTGGTCGAGGGCTCGGCCGTGTCGACCAAGTACGGCACGGTGCGCACCGACCACATCCTGTTCATCGCGTCGGGCGCGTTCCACGTTTCGCGGCCATCGGACCTGATCCCGGAACTGCAGGGGCGCTTCCCGATCCGGGTCGAGTTGTCGGCGCTGACCGCGGGCGACTTCAAGCGCATCCTGACCGAGCCGCACAACGCGTTGACGAAGCAGTACCGCGAACTGCTCGGGACCGAACGCGTGACGGTCGAGTTCACGCCCGACGGCGTCGAGCGACTTGCCGAAATCGCGTTCGCCGTCAACGAGCGCACCGAGAACATCGGTGCCCGGCGCCTGTCGACGGTCCTGGAGCGCGTGCTGGACGAAATCTCGTTCCAGGCTTCGGACTCGGGTGGGCAGGGCTTTCGCATCGATGCCGGCTACGTCGACCAGCATCTCGGCGACCTCGCGAAGAACGAGGACCTGTCGCGCTACATCCTTTGATTGCGCCGCGGCGCACCCGCGACTCGGTCGATGGGAAACCCGGCCGGACCGCGCGTGGCGCCGCGCTTGCACCGGCGGCCAAAAGACTGGAACATTGCGGCATGACCCAGGTCGTTCCCTTCCGCGCACGCGGCGTCCGCGCCGAGTTGCGATCGGCGCTCGAGCAGCGCGCGCCGCTGCGCATCGAGCGCGCCCGCGTGCAGCCGGGCTCGGTGCTCGGATACGTCGTTGCGCTGTCGCGCGAGTTCTGCCTGATCGCCGAGATCGGCGACACGATCCGCTTCGACGGTCACCTCGTGGTCGCGATTGCCGACATCACGGCGGTCGAGGTTGATCCGTCGCGCCGTTTCGTCGACCGCGCACTGGCGCTGCGTGGCGAAAGCCTGCTCGTGCCGGCCGGGTTCCACCTCGACGACTGGGCGGCGATCGCGCAATCGGCGGCAGCGCTCGGACCGTTGATTTCGGTCAACGTCGTCGAGGACGACGAGGGTGAGATCAGCTACATCGGGCAGTTGTCCGGCGTCGACGGCGGCGGCCTCGAGCTGCGCGAACTCGACCCGAACGCACAGTGGTATCCCGACGCCGGCTACTACGAGTTCGAGAGCATCGGCTCGATCGGCTTCGGCACGGGGTATCTCGACGCGTTGTGGAAGGTGGCGGGTTCACCGGGCGATCCCCTGCTCGCGCGGGCGCCGGCGAGCGACACGCTGCACTGACAAACCTGCTGCGCTCGACATCCCGCGAGCCGCATGAGCGCGCCGACCCCGACGAACATCACGCTGCATCGCGCTTCGCACGTGCTCGAAATCGCGTTCGATTCCGGCGAGACATTCCACCTGCCCGCCGAATACCTGCGCACGCATTCGCCGAGCGCCGAAGTGCAAGGCCACGGCCACGGCCAGCGCGAGCTGGTCTGGGGGCG